>NZ_JIBT01000027.1 GCF_001039575.1 Halomonas sp. PR-M31 | reverse complement strand
GCTTCAAAGTCCGCGCCGTTGTCGCTATCGGACACCAGCATGCCGACGTGCCACTGGGCAGGCATTTCGCCGCTGAGCTGATAAAACGTATGGTGATCGACGCGCTCGACCTTGACCTCGACATTGAGCGACTCCCATAGGCTTACGCCGTCCTTGCCGGCCACGGTATAGACCTTGACCCCTTCGATCATCACATCGCTGTCACTGAATACCCGATCGTTACGATAATCCTCCACCGGCACGTTCAGGGCCGCTGCCTTGACCCGTAGGTTGATGTCTTTGGTGATCAGAATGACCGAGGCGTCCGGACGTTCATCTCGCAGGCGACAGGTCTCCGCCAGGATGCGGTTGTCGGGGTTGTCTTCCAGGTGATCGAGAGGTTGCAGATCGCTGTAGCATAAAAAGCGCAGTCGTCCCCCTTGGTTTACCGCGTTGACCAGAGGAATGCCTTGCTGAATTTCATCGAAGCAGACGGCATTGGTGAGTTCCGACAGGGTCCGGCTGACCTGGCGGGCGGTACGTGCGATGTCGCGCACGCCGTTCTTGAGTTTGTCGAGTTCTTCCAACACGGTCATGGGAATGACCACATCGTGCTCTTCGAAATGATAAAGCGCGGCAGGATCGTGGATTAGAACGTTGGTGTCGAGTACGTATAGGCGGGTGACTTTCTTGTCGATTCGAACCATCGGTGTAGGTACTCCCGGAAGAAGCGGCAATGAACGACGCCGATCGCAATGACTATCAACATGATGACACTGTCTTTGCGGCGTCGTCTTCCTGACTACAAGATCGATGGGCTCCTTTATGAGTGGCTTTTCACATAGGTTTTAACATGGACGTTCGACAGCGGGAATGCCAATAATGTCATTCCACGTTTACGACATTTACCTGTAAACCGAATCGATATCCAGGGTCGAGCGCTCGCCAAGGGCTGCAAAATTCTCCTCGAGCCAACGAGCGGCTGTGCGGCGGCCCTGATTGCGCAAATGCGTCAGAAAAGCCCACTCCGCATTGAGCTTGCTCGAGACGGATAGCCGTTGCAGGGAGTCGTCCGCGTCGATGCGATGAAAATGCGTATCGCGGTAGCAGGTCATGTCGGCGCCGCTGATCTCGATTTGACGCTTGAGCATGGCGATGGCACGTACTTCCTTGATCAACGAAGCGTTGAAGGTGATCTCGTTCATGCGATTGAGGATTGCCGCGGCGCTGCGTGGAACTTCGTCGCGCTGGATCGGATTGATCTGCACGATGGCAATATCCCTCGAATCGCACTCTTCCATCAGCGGGAACAGGGCAGGGTTGCCCATGTAGCCCCCGTCCCAATAAGCGTCGCCGTCAATTTCTACCGCCTTGTACAGGAAGGGCAGGCAGGCGGAAGCCATTACCATGTCCGGCGTCATTTCCTCCCGGCGAAAGACCTGCTGCTGGCCCGAGCGCACATTGGTGGCACAGACGAACAGCTTGAGATACCGACATGCCCGCACCCGCTCGAAATCCACCCGCTCGGCAATGATGTCTCGTAGAGGATTGAGACCCAGCGGATTGAACTGATAGGGCGAAACCAGGCGGCTGAAAAGATCGAAGGCGAGATAGCCCGGAGAGGTGTCCAGGCTCCAGTTGCCCATCCACATATCCAACGGCGTGCGTCGAATGGGGCTGAGTACCGCGGTCTTGCTGACCGCGAACCAGAAGTTTTCAAGCGCCTGACGCGCATGGTCTTCGTTGCCTTCCAACAAACCATCCGCAGTAATGACGGCGTTCATGGCCCCGGCACTGGTGCCGCTGATGCCTTCGATCCGCACCCGTGGGCTCTCTAATAGATAATCAAGCACGCCCCAAGTAAAGGCGCCATGAGCGCCGCCGCCCTGCAGGGCCAGATTGATCGCCTTGGCCTGACTCATCGTTCTCCCGTGGGCGTTGTCTCGCCCGATCATTGTGCATTGCAATAAGTGGCAGCATAACGCCGATTGCGATCAATCGCGACGGGACCGGTGTAATCGAGTCACTCAGAGGCTGCCTATCGCAATACGCTAAATTATAAGGCGTCTCATGGCGATTACACTGCCAAGCAGATTTGTAAGAAATAGCAACAAAAAAACCCTCGTAATGGCGAGGGCTAAGGGAATTTAGGATACTGTCAAAGTGGCATTTTTAATTTCCGTAACCATGCTTTTGGGTAAATATGTCGGTTCTGCCAGTTTTATAAAAAGAATTGATTTCTTCCCAGTCTTCATTCGTCATGTAAGGCCAGCTACTTTTCTCAAATCCAGGTGCTTTCTTTAAATCTTCCTTTTTGGCGTTGAGAATGAACACCGCGTCGAGCACGAAGTGCTCGTATTCGGTATTCATTCCCAGGGCATTCCAAGGCACGGTAAACAGCTTTTCTCGCACTTTGACAACATCGCTAAATGACAGCACTGCGTATTCTATTTTGCCAGTGCTAGAGTCCACGATGATCTCTTTTATGTAGCCAAGTCTTTCATTCCACTGGTTGAAAACATCGTCTCCAATCAGATCGCTGGCTCCTATTAGTTCAGAGCCAAATTTTGGAACTTTATGAATCTGCCTTTGACGCGTCTTAACGCTATCTGCCTGACGTCGGTATGACTGCTTTGAGTTTGTCGTACCTTGCCAAGACCGGTCTGGGCGAGTCTTAGGCGGATCTCCTTGATTTTCCCGAACGTCAGGAGACATTTCATCCTTGCGATTCATCATCTTTTCTCCACAAACAAATTGGTTGGCCTTGTTTGCCGATTAGGGGGCACGCCTTTTAGTCCACCCTCGTGCCAGCATGGGTGCCGTTTTCTCCTCCAGTCTGTACGCAAGAGCACATAGCGCAACGATTGCTGACCCGTCACCGGAAAGTCGCGATAGCTGCTCATTACAATGGCTGCAACGTGTGCTGCCGCACAGACGCCTATACCGCGACCGACCATTCTTTGTCTCAAGCCGTCAACCGGTATGTCTGATCGTCCGGATGCACGGAATCAAAATTAACTTCATGCGGCTTACCTATGTGCAACAGCGCTAATGGCGACAACGCCGATTCTGAAGCCAAAAAAAGAAATACGCCTATCACCAACGAAGACGGCAGTTCTTCGCGTGCAGATGTCAGCTCATCTGACCATTCAAGCGACGAAGAAACGGTTATCCCAGTCCTGCGCGAGAATCTCAGTGTACAAAAGCGCATTGTCGAAACCGGAAAGGGCGTGCGCATCCGCAAGACTGTACGGGAACATGAAGAGGTCATAGACGAGCCGCTTTTCACCGAAGAAGTGTCAGTGGAAAGGATTCCAATAGAGGCTCTGATCGAAGAAACAGCTGAGCTGCCCACGCCGCGCTACGAAGGCGAGACGATGGTCATTCCGGTACTGGAAGAGGTTTTGATCATGCAAAAGCGAACGATGCTCAAGGAGGAGCTTCACGTCACGCGTGTACGCCGCGAAGTGCACTGTGAGCCGCAGCATGTGGTTTTGCGTGACGAGGAGGTCACGGTTGAACACTTCGATGATGCAAAAACCTCCGGAAACACGAGAAATCAAGACTGATCCCTGGCAGCGATCCCGCTGGCAGGCTCAAACCACATAGGAAATTATGATGAAACAATCAATTATCGCAGCATTTAAAACACAAAATCGTGCAGAAGAAGCGCTTGAAGCGTTGCTTGATGCTGGTTTTTCCCGCAACGACACACGCTTGATGTCTTTAGCGGATACTCACACCGATTCGTCGTCAAAAGATAAGTCCAACGAAGACAAATCCTTGGGCCAGAAAATAGGCGAGATGTTCGGCATGGGGGACGATGACAAGGATTCTTCCAAATCCGACGACCAGCACGGCCAGAACAAGGACGCCATCAGAGTCGATGTAGATGATGAGGCCGATGCCGAACGCGCTCAGGATATCATCAAGCATTTTGAGCCAACCGGTGTCGATAGACGCAGCGCGGATGATCTCGGTAAATCCAGCGGCTTGCATGATTCCGAACGTACCCTTGGTGATCGCTCCACTGCTGGTGCACTAGGTGCTACGGGCTCGCATGCCTCTGATCAGCGAAATAATGAAACGGTCGTTCCAGTCGTCGAGGAAGAGCTGGAGATCGGCAAGCGTGAGACGACTCAGGGTGGCGTCAACGTGACCTCGCGCAATTATGAAGAGTCCGTCAAAGAAGATGTGAATCTGCATGAGGAACATACGGATGTTTCCAGCCGTCCTGTCGATCGCAAGGCGACAAAGGAAGATCTGGCCTTCGGCGAAGTGAATCTGGAAGAGCGCGATACCCGAGAAGAAGTCGTGGTCAACAAGGAAGCTCGGGTCGTCGAAGAGGTTGTTGTAAGCAGGGAAGGCTCGAACCGGACGAAAACCATCGAGGAAGATCTTCGTCGTACCGATGTGGACGTCGAGCATGTCGCAGAAGACGATGCGACCCGTTCATCGCATGTATCTGATACCGATAAGAAAGGCAAAAAACGTACCTAAGAAGTGCTAGCCGGCGGGACGCGCCTATTCAAATAATAGGCTGTTGCAATATATGCAGCTTTATTTATTGAGGTTGGGGGCCGCGTATCCGCCAGTCCATTCAAAAGGAGAATTGTATGGCTAATAGCAGCAAGAAAGAGAATGCCCAAGAGAATGTCGATCAAGCCCAGCAGCAGTTTGATTCTGCCTTTGCTGGTCCGGCTCGTTCTATCGCCAGTAAGATGCTCGACTACACTCAGAAGTTGGCCGACGTTCAGCGTGAAGCGCTCAATACCTACGCTGACCTTGGGCTCACGCAGATGCGCTCCGCTCTTGAAATAAAGAATTCTGAAGAGCTGCGCAGTTACATGGAAGAACAGCAGGAAATTGCCAAGAAAATTGGTGAACAGATGAAATCTGATATGAAAAAGGTTAGCTCTATCAATCAAAAGTTCATGCAGCAGAGCCAAGAACTGACCCAGGACGCTATGCAGCGCGGACAGGAAGCCACTCAGAAGAACATGGAGCGCATGCAAGAGACTACCGAGAAAAATATGGAACGCGGACAAGAGGCTACCGAGAAGAACATGGAGCGCGGACAGGAAGCCACCGAGAAGAACATGGAGCGTGGGCAAGAGGCTGCCGAGAAGAACCTGGAGCGTGGGCAAAAGGTCACCGAGAAGAACATGGAGCGCGGTCAGCAAGAAGTGCAAGAATCAATGAAAGAAGGTGAAAAGGAAGCCGATAAGAGTACTAAAGATACTAAGTCCGCTTCTAAGAAATAAATCCTACGTTAGCTGATTTAGTTAATGCATCGGGTTAGTTAAAAAAGCCGCGCCTCGTCATAGGTCGCGCTTTTTAAGTCGTGACACGAGGATTATGTGCGGTAGCGCACAGAAATTTGGGAGATTTATTCTATACTGATACTCCATTGATAAATCGACAAACGTTTTGAAGCGGTGATGTACATGGACGACAATCCCACTCCACAACGCAATCATATCCTTGCGTCTTTGCCCGTGGACGTTAGGGAGCGCTTGTTCCCTCATCTCGAACTTACCCCCATGCCGCTTGGCAAAATCCTGTACGAATCCGGGGACGAGTTGAGTCATGTCTATTTCCCTGTCGATTGTATCGTTTCACTGCTCTATGTAATGGAAAATGGCGCTTCCGCGGAAATCTCCGTGGTGGGCTATGAAGGGCTGGTTGGCGTTGCCGTGTTCATGGGCGGCGAGAGCACCACTAGTCGGGCGATCGTGCAAAGCAGCGGTTACGCTTATCGATTACAGCAACAGCGACTAAAAGATGAGTTCAACCGTCATGGTATGCTGCTCAATGTAATGCTGCGCTATACACAGTCGCTAATCACCCAAATGGCCCAGACAGCGGTATGCAACCGCCACCACTCGATTAATCAGCAGCTATGCCGGTGGCTGCTGCTGTCCTTGGATCGTCTGCCCAGCAATCATTTGGTCATGACTCAGGAACTGATTGCCAACATGCTGGGTGTGCGTCGGGAGGGGGTTACCGAAGCGGCGGGTAAATTACACAAGCAGGGCGTAATTGAATACCGCCGGGGACATATTGTGGTGCTGGATCGGCCCGCGCTTGAGCGGCTTAGTTGCGAGTGTTACGGTGTAGTCAAAGCAGAATCAGACCGGCTGCTTCCTTTCTACAGTCAGTCCATCCAACCGGCTGATTGAGGCGTTTACTTTGGACTCAGCGAGCTCAAGCCTCTCTAGCTGACGTTTGATCGTATTATCGAGATTGCCTGGTACCTCCTCTCGGCCAACTCTTGGCTTTTCGGTGCCGCAGGACAATGACATGTCAGCAGCAGATTCTATTCCTGTAATCAATGGCTTGATTCAGGCGCTCCCTCTTAAGCAACGTGACCGAATTTTAGACCATTGTGAGCCCGTGGAACTGGTGTTTGGCGATATCCTCTGCGAGTCTCATCAGCCTCTGCAGCATGCGTATTTTCCCATTACCGGCTTCATCTCGTTGCTGACGACCCTGGAAGGGTACAAGCCATTGGAAACAGGTCTGGTTGGCAATGAAGGTATGTTCGGTGTGGCCGTGGCGCTCGGAATTGCCGCCACACCTATGCGCGCTGTCGTTCAAGGTACTGGTATTGCATCTCGTATAACCGCCTCGCTGCTACGCCATGAATTGGATCAGAGCCCTCAATTGCAGCGGATACTCAACCGCTATCTATACATATCGCTGTCGCACCTGGCGCTTAATGGCGCTTGCACGCATTTTCATGAAGTCAAACCACGCCTGGCACGCTGGCTATTGATGACCCATGACCGTGCTTATGCCAACCATTTCAATCTCACGCAGGAATATCTTGCGGGGATGCTTGGGGTGCGAAGAAGCAGTGTCACGGTTGCCGCAAGTGAACTGCAGTTAGAGCAGTTGATCAATTACAGTCGTGGCGAGATTAAAATTCTTGATCGGTTTGGACTCGAAGCGGCCGCCTGCTCATGCTACGACGCATCGATCAAGGACAATGCGCGCCTACTTACGGGAGCATAGTAGTCCTATATTCCTAATGTTATGTGGAATAGTTTACAACCCGCTGTCGAGAATTTGTTCATGTATCTCGGCGCGGCCACCACCCAGGCGTTTGGCACGGTACATGGCCGCATCGGCGTGATTGATCAGGGTCGTCATATCTTTACCATCCCTGGGATAAATAGCGATGCCAAGGCTTGCGGATAGATCGATCCGTTGATTGCCTACCCAGTGCGGTGTGCAAAGAGCCGCCAGTATCTTCTCGGCCATACTTGTCGCGTCCGAGACCTCAGTTATCTGAGAAAGCAGTATCACAAATTCATCCCCACCATAGCGACAGATGCTGTCGAAATCCCGAGTCGCCGAGCCGAGGCATCGAGCGGTCAGTCGCAGTACTTCATCACCGACGCTATGCCCTAGGGTATCGTTGATTTGCTTGAAGTGATCAAGGTCAAGGAACAGCACCGCCATCTTGGTGTTCTGACGATACGCCAGGCTAATGGATCTTTCCAGGCGATCGAGCAGAAGCGTGCGCTTGGGCGTGCCGGTCAGCTCGTCGTACTGGCTGATACGCACCAGATCGTTGCAGTTGTCGATCGCTACCTTGGCGATCTTCTCTGCCCGCAGGGCTGCAAGCAGCAGACGTTCGTTGGCCTGGCAAAGAAGCGCCATGTGGGTCGTCTGACTGACGTCATTCAGTTCATGTTTTGCAAAAGGGAGCATTTGGGCCGATCTTGACAGTTGCTGTACAAAAGAGTCGCCCATTAGATCGGAGGTGAGTTCGTAAAAAGTGCGCACCAGTGTCTCGTTGAAGTACATTGCATGGGCGCCCGCCCGGTTGACGAGCACTTCCTGCAGTGCCTCGAACTTCTTGGGCCCAGAGGCCGTTTCAATGCTTTCTGAAAGCCAGGCATGTTTGGTGCAAACCTGCGCCAGACTCTGCCGATAAAGCGCTTCGACGCCGCCATAGCCGATTATCGGGGACAAAGCGTCGCTGATGTCCTGCCAAACCTGAGCGATACCGGTGTGGATTGGGCTACTGTTCGCTGCAAGCATTGCCATAGACGAAATACCCTTGCAAATTGTTTTCATGGCTTGAAGCAGTAACGAGGTACAAACTGGGCGCCAAAATGACACGCGCCAGCACCATGCTTCCGTGCGCTAACGCACATAGCATAGTTTATATTCGCCATGGCAGAGAGGGAGTTCGCTATGAGTTTCGACGCTACCAATGGAACGCTGGATTCATCAATTGCTGCTTTTGACGCCACGCTGGCGCAGTTGGCGCAGCGTCGGCAAACCGACTCAAAAGCGCCCATCGATGACGTGCTGGCGTCGGCCAGAACCGTGATGGCGTTTCCGGATGGGCTCGATGCGCTGTATGCACGGGTTGCGGCGATAGAGACAGCGGGTGTCTTCACCGGCAGGGACTGGGGCCGCCCCGCCATTTTGCAGCCTGCCTTGGCAGTGCGCTCCCTGCGAGAAGGGAAGGCGGATGTCACCACCATCGAGGCGCTCAGCGAGATTCGCCTGCTGGCCGTGGCCACGGGTGTTTATTTTCATCCCGGTATTTCCGCGGAGCAGGCGCGCAATTTCCTGACCCAGGTCATGGCGCTGAACCTGGATCTTCTTGCGGGGCCCATGAGCGAGGCGGATCGGGAGCGGCCCGAGAATCTAGGGCAGATCGTGCAGGCGCTGTATCAATATCTGCTTGCACACTTGGGCTACGAGAGCATTCTCGAGAGCCTTGTCGATGAAATTCAGCGACTTCTGGCCCAGCGTCCGCTGCAGACGGACAGCATCAAGCAGATGATCAGCCAGATCGCCAAATGCCTTTATGACCCCGAGATCGACACGATCGGAACGGTGGGGGCAGCGCGTCTGGTGCGTGCGCTGTTCGGCCCGACGCCGGGTTGTCGGGAAGATCCAGGGCTCGATATCTACAGGCAGCGTCTATCGAAGATGGATGAGAGTGCGCTTGTGGAAGAAGCTACCGGATTCGCCCGGGCGATGCGGGATACGGGCCTGGTATCACCTTATCACCCCGTGCTTTTACGCTACCTGCGAGAATACCGAGACGATCTGTTGCTGGTAGCGTTGGGGCTTAGCAGTACCGGCTGTGAAACCCTGCTTTGTTACCAGCAGCTGGTGTATGCGTTGATCGATGAGGCCCTGTTTCCCGAGACCAGCCAGGCAGTTTATGGGTTGTCCTTGCTACTTGAGCGCGGGGCGCTTTTTTCCGCACCCATCGCCTCTGGCCTTTGGCGCCAGATCCGGCTCACACTCTCGAACGATACCGACCAAACGCTGCGCCGCGTGTTTGGCGAAGCACATGAGCCACGGGTATTTCTGCTCGCCGGCACGCTGAGTCTGCTGGGCCAGCCCTTGGGCGTGGGGCAGGGCAACAATCCAACCTGCCAATCGGTGATCGGCCTTTCCATGTGGGCGGACAATGCCGGGGATTATCTTTTGCAGCTCATCGCCTGGGCAGCGCGAGACGACGAGGTATTGAGTCGTTTCGAGGGTGAACGCATTTCCTCCAGGGATCTTGAAGTCGGTCTTGCCAAGGAGCCACCCCTGGACGTGGACCCGGTGTCCGTGGTGCTGATACCCCATCTTGATCGGCTCTACATGGAGATGGGTCGCTTGTGCGGCGAGCGTGACGACGATCTGCATCGCTGGATCAATCCGGAGTTCTACGGCTGGTGGGTAGGACAAGGTTTTCGTGTGATCGCGAACATACATACCGGGGAGATCGAGGACTACGAGGGCTTCATCCGCCATTTCTATGCCTGCTATCACCCGTTCTACAACGGCAACATGCCGCTGATTCATCCACAGCCTGCCGGCATCGTGGTCACGGACAGCGCGGCACGCCTGGTAGGCCGGCACGCCATTACCCTGCTGCGAGTGGCGCTGGACGCCAGTAACGAAGTGCGGGTCTATTTCTTCAATCCCAACAACGACAGCGGTCAGGACTGGGGCCAGGGCATTGTCTGTGAGACTCAAGGCAACGCGGAGCGCCACGGTGAAGCCTCACTGGCGTTTGACGAATTTGCCTCGCGGCTCTTCGTGTTTCATTACGATCCGCTGGAATTTGGCGATCATGAGGCCGTGCCGGATGAGGATGTGACGCGGGTCATCGAACTGGGGCGTGGAAGCTGGGCGGCGGATTATTAGCGGCGATTGGTCGAGCTGCTTGTGGCGTCGGCTGGGCAGTTCTGTACCGGGTGGGTACACTCTGCGTTTTCATCACATGGCAGAGATTGCATGAGGCAGTTACCCCCTTGCCCCCAGTGCGGTTCCCAGTACACCTATGAAGACATGACCATGCTGGTATGCCCTGAGTGTGCTCATGAGTGGGCAGCGGATGCAGTGGATGAAGGCATCGACGAGGGCCGTGTCATTACCGATGCCAACGGCAACCCGCTGCAGGACGGCGACACCGTCAGCGTGACCAAGGATCTCAAGATCAAGGGCTCTTCATCGGTGATCAAGGTCGGCACCAAGGTGAAGAACATTCGTCTCATCGACGGCGATCACGATATCGACTGCAAGATCGAAGGAGTAGGGGCGATGAAGCTCAAGTCGGAGTTTGTGAAGAAGGTGTGATGACCCGATAGAATCAACGAAAACGGCCTCATTGAGGCCGTTTTTACTGGGGCTATGACGGTGGCTTTGACTGAAAGGCTCAGCTTTTGGGCTGACCGGTTTCCGCGGTTTTTTCGTGAGTCACATTGCCTTGCTTGTCGACCTGGCAGGTCACGTTGTAGAAGCTGTTGCCGTGGCCAACGAAATTGATTTTCAACTCGAATTCTTCGCCGGGCTCGTAGTCGGATGCGTTGGTCTCACTCATGGGATTACCGCGTATTTCGTCACCCTCGCGTGCTTCCAATGTCTTCTGATGACACTGTTCGACCAGCTTCTGCCCTTGGTCCTGTGAATCCTGGGCAAAAGCAGTTGTCGCGAGCAGCGCCACGCCTAATGTACCGATGAAAAGAGTGCTACGCATTTGCATGTTTTCCCATCCTCCGTGTTGGGTCTTTATGACGACTTCAATGTAACACCTTGAGACCAACGGCACAGCACAGGATACTCAGTAAAAAGCTTTGAATCCGTTAGCAACTTTCAGCCAGTCAAAGTGCAGAAGTCGTGCTGCCGCTGGCTTGGGCGTTTTCAAAACCGGTCAAGACATTCACCACGTTGATGCCGATCTCCTCAACCGCGTAACCGCCTTCGAGCAGGAAGAGGGTAGGAAGCCCAAGCGCTTTCAACCGCCGTCCGCAGTCGAGATAGTCATCGCTTTTCAGCTTGAAAGAGCTGATCGGATCGTTCTCGAAGGTATCGACGCCGAGTGAAACAATCAGCAGTTCCGGCGCGTATTGATTGATGCGGGCAATGGCGTCATCCAGTGCGCTGGCCCAAGTGGCGTAGTCGGTGCCGCTGGGCAGAGGGTAGTTGGCATTGAAGCCTTCGCCCTTGCCGTGGCCAGTTTCGTCCGCAAAGCCCAGGAAGTAGGGGAATTCCTGGCGCGGGTCGCCGTGCAGGGAAAGGAACAATACATCGTCGCGTTCGTAGAAGATGTCTTGAGTGCCGTTGCCGTGATGGAAATCGACATCCAGGATCGCAACCTTGCGTATGCCGCCGTTCAAGGCGTGCTGCGCGGCAATGGCGGCGTTGTTGAAGAAACAGTAGCCGCCGTATTGGTCGATGGCAGCATGATGCCCCGGCGGGCGGCACAGACCAAAGGCGGGCTCGCCGGAGTCGATGACGTGTTCCAGCGCCGAGAGGGCAATGTCCTTGCTGACTTGGGCAGCGGCAAAGGTGTTGGGGCAGAGCGAGGTATCTGTGGTTAGCGCGTAGTAACCGATCTTGCCTTCGATGTTGTCCGGAACCCTGCCGCTATTCATGCGCCGGGTGGGCCAGGCCAAGGGTATTGGCTCGCCGGGATGACCCGCCGCCGCCCATTCGTCCCAGGCATGCTCGAGAAATTCGATATAGCTACGATCGTGAACCGCCAGTACCGGGTCGAGCCCGTACGCCTGGGGCGCACGCACCTCGCCCAGGCCAACCTTGCGCACACGATCAATGACGATATCGACCCGCTCCGGGCATTCGTAGGGTGTCACGAGCCTGCCGCCGTCGAGTTCGGTCTTGGCACGGCGCTTTTTAGTGTCTTCCGAGTGAAATGTCAGCACTATCTTTCCTTTTGTTCAGCAATCTCTCAATTAGGCCATCTATCTATTCAATAATCGATGCGAAAAAGTCGTTCACTTTCGTCAAGGCAGGTTTGATCAGCGGGGCTGGCTTGTTTCGCCTCATCAGCGCTTCCTCACTCGCATAGCTATAGGTAACCGCTTGTGCGGCGAGCCAGCGCAGCGGTTCCGGTTCCCAGCGTTTGATCAGTTGGCGGTGACTGGCGTTAGCGAAAGCCCAGGGCATGTTCGCCAATTGAGAGTCACGTTCGAGAATCAGGTCGGTCAGGGTTCTGCCGAACAAGTGCGCTGCAGCCACACCCTCACCGGCATAGCCGCCGGCAGTGGCGATGCCGCTTTCGCGATCAAGAATCCCATGAGGGCGGAAATTACGCGATAGCCCCAGGGAGCCGCCCCAGCCGTAGCTTATTCTCACGTCCTCGAGTGCGGGGAACAGATCCCCCAGCAGATCGCGGCGCAGATGAATATCCTCTGGGGAAATGGCCAAAGAGTGCTTGGATTTGCCGCCAAAGGCGTAGCTGCCCCGGGCGCCGAACACGAGTCGTCCATCGGCGCTGCGGTGCCCATAGTTGATCAGGCGGCTGGCATCGGCAAAGGCCGGGCGCTCGGCCATGCCGATCTCCTGCCACACATCGTCCGTCAGCGGTTCCGTGGCGATCACCAGGCTTTGCACCGGAATCACATGGTTTCTGAAGTCGTGAAAACCATCGGCATAGCCCTCGGTAGCGCAGACGATATTGCGGGCTTCAACACTGCCATGATGGGTATTGATCGTGTGATCCCCAATCGTCGTTGCTCGACTGTGTTCGTGAATCGTCACGCCTAGACGTTCGACCGTCTCGGCCAAGCCAGCAACCAATTTGGCAGGATTTACCGTCGCGACCTGACGGTGATGGATGCCGCCGTAGCCATTGCGAAAACGCACCTTTTCGGCGAGTTGATCCGCATTCAGCCAGCAGCAGTTTGTCTCATCGTGACCGAGCTCATGCAGATGCGCCAGGTAGTGTTTCTGAATGGCGATCTGGTCCGGGTAGCGTGCCGCCGCGTAGATCGCACCGCCTTTGTTGAAGTCGGCGGCGATATTCTCGCGTTCCAGCACCTTGCCGATTTCATCGACGTTGTCCGCCACCACCTGGCAGCATTCGCGCCGCTGTTCCATCGGCAGCTTGCCGACATAGCGCTCCAGGCCGGCAAGATTGCCCACCACCCAGCCGCCGTTACGCCCGGAGGCGCCATGACCGACGCGCTCGGCTTCCAGCACTACGATAGCCAAATCCGGCGCGTGCATTTTCAGGTAGTAGGCAGTCCACAATCCCGTGAAGCCGGCGCCGATGATGGCCACGTCGGCCTGAGTGTTCGCCTCCAAACGCGGCCGCGGCTCGGGCCGTTCATCAACGGTAGAGGCCCAGAAATTACGCTGCATGTCCGATTGCATACTGCCACCTTAGCAAGCCGGGGAAGCGCTTAATAAATCGACGAGCAATTTCCCCTCGCAGGCTTTTATTTAGAATCACATGTATCCCAGTATCAAATATCCTACCGCCGCGATACAGCCCGCCATTGCCGCGTAGGGCAATTGGGTGAAGGCGTGCTGAAAGGGCGTGCAGCCGCTGGCCTGGGCAGTCAGAACCGTGGCATCCGAGTAAAAGCAGGCGTGACTGCCGAAGGTGCTGGCGGACAGGGTGGCGCCGATCACCAGGACCATGTCGGCTCCCAGGTTCTGACCCAGCACGCTGACGATGGGCAGAATGATGACGAACACCCCCCAGTTGGAACCGGTGGCAAAGGACACGAAGCCCATGATAGTGAAGATGATAAAAGGCAGCATCTGGGCGTTGATCAGCGGCTGAACGGTGTTGATGACGTAGTCGGCAAGGCCAAGATCGGTGTTGACCTCGTTGAACAGGAAAGCCGCCACCAGCACCGCCAAGGCATCAATCATTGATTTGAAACCTTCCAGAATATTATCGAAGGTCTGACGGGGAGAGAGCTTCTTCAGGGCGATGAAGGCCACGATCATGCCCGCCAGGGTAACGAAGATCCCCATCAAGAAATCCAGATCGAACCACCAGGTGAAGAAAGCCAGGGACGCCATGGGTAGCAGAAACGTCCAGATGGTGCCTTTTGTCTGATCGCTATCCGCCTCGAGATGGCCGATTTCGGCGTCGATATGCTCCGCGCCTGAAGGAACGCACTGCCCGGTTTCCTCGGCGCGCTGCTCTGCTTTCTTCATGGGTCCGAAGGCGGGAATCCAGCGGTAGATGAAAAGCGGCACTAGAATCACGGCGATCCAGGGATAGAACATGTAGGGAATGGCCTGGATGTAAGTCCAGATGCCCTGGCCGTCCTCGGCGATGCCGTTTTTTTCGATCAAGGCGCCAAAGAACACAGCCCAGGTCGAGATCGGGATCAGCACGCTGATCGGCGCTGCCGTGGAGTCGATCACGTAGGCCAGCATCTCGCGAGAGGTCTTGAAGCGATCCGTCACCTTGCGCATCGAGGTGCCGACGGCCAACGAATTCAGGTAATCATCCACGAACAGAATGATGCCCATGAACCAGCATCCCATCAGCGCACGCGGCTTGTTGGTGGTGTAGCGCATCAGCCCCTCCGCGAACGCCTTGGAGGAGCCGGACTTGAGCAGAAGGGCGATGATACTGCCCATCAGCCCGCAGACGATAATGACCCAGGCGACGTCTTCGTCGGTCATCACCTCCAACAGATTCTCGGAAAGGCTGCTCAAGGCACTGCCGGGATCGATCATCAAAGTGCCGACGAAGGCACCGAAGACGAGTGGTTCAAGCGCGCGCCGTGTCCATAGGGCGAGTACCAGCACGATTGCGGTGGGAAGTAGCACCAGGGGGCCGTTGATATCCATCCTGTATCACCTCGAGCATCTTGTTGTTGTGCATTCGGGTTGAGTTCAGCGATCGGTTAGCGCAGTTTTTCGAGTAGCTGGTAATACCACATGCCGGCCGCCAGCAGCGTGTTACCCAATCGGTCGTTGAGCGGGATGCGCATATGCTTCACCTTGGCGAAGGTATCGAATTCCTCCAGGCTGCCGCTGACCGCATTGGCCATGATCTCGCCGATGATATGCGAGGTGGCGATGCCGTGGCCGGAGTAGCCCTGGGCGTAGTAGACGTTGTCGGACAGCTTGCCCAGCTGGGGGATGCGGTTGATAACGATGCCCGCCATGCCTTGCCACTGGAAGTCGATGTCCACGCCCTTTAGCTGAGGAAAAGTGTGCTCTAGGCGTGGGCGCAGCTCCCCGACGATATCCTGGGAGTCGCGGCCGGAGTAGTTGGCGCCGCCGCCGAACAGTAAACGTCGGTCGGCGGTGAGGCGGTAGTAGTCCAGCACGAAGCGGGTATCGTAGACGGCCAGATCATCCGGATTGATCGCCAGGGCAGTGTCCCGATCAAGCGGCGCGGTGGTGACGATACCCAAGGCCGCCGGGAACAGCTTGCCGCTGAGCCGTTTGCGTTCGAGCCGATGATAGGCGTTACCGGCGAGAATCACGCTATTCGCGGTGACGCGACCCTGCTCGCCGACCACAACCGGGGTGTCGCCGTGCTGAATGACGATGACCGGCGAGTCTTCGAAGATCAGCGCACCCAGCCCTGCCGCGGCGCGGGCCTCGCCCAAACACAGATTGAGCGGGTGCAGGTGCATGTTGTAGTCGTTGCGAATGGCGCCGTGGTAAAGCTCGGTGCCGACGACCTGACGTACCTCATCGGCTTCCAGCCAGTGGACGTATTCGCCGATCGCGTGTTGCTGGGATTCCTCGAAGTCCTGTTTCAGCTCCTTCACATGGCTTGGCTTATAAGCCGCCTGCAAATGGCCATGCTTGAGATCGCAGGCAATGGCGTATTTCTCGACCCGCTGCTTGATGATCCGGTGACCGCGCCAGCGCAGGTTCCAGACGAATTCCCGGGCCTGCTCGCCTAAGGTATTGCGCATCTGCTTGGCCATGGCGTCCTGACCGGACAGGCTACCGGTGACCTGGCCACCATTGCGCCCGCTGGCCCCCCAACCAATTTTGTGCGCCTCGATGACGGCCACCCGATAGCCGCGTTCGGCAAGTTCCACCGCTGTGGCCACGCCGGTGAAACCGCCACCGACGATGGCAACGTCTACACGATGATCGCCCTCCAAACGAGGATGATCGGATTCTTCTGCGATCGAGGCGGTGTAGTAGGAGGCGCTGCGAGGCTGGGGCATGAGGTCTCCCTGCGTGGTTTCAGATAGTATGATTGGGTGCTGTGATCACATATGTGTGATCACACTAGCAGAGGCTTACAAACGCGACAAGTTAGGATTGTCGTTCATGAGCCGCGCAAAGATATGCTTTAACTCAAATAGGAATAACAGAGGCCGACAGCGCAATATGGTCACGCAACCGACTGGCAGACGAGACGCTTTCTCGCCGGATACTGCTTCAACACGCCTGCATCAGGCGCTACGCACGCGGATGTGCGAAGGGGACTTTACCCCGGGCGAGGTGATTTCGATTCGGCGTATTGCGGCGGAATACGGCACCAGCGCCATGCCGGCGCGGGAGGCCTTGCGCTGGCTGGTCACCGAGGGGGCGCTGGTGTTTTCCGATAGTCGCAAGATCATCGTGCCCAAGCTCAGCCGAGAACGTTTTGAAGAAGTGTTGTACGCGCGCAAGAACCTGGAAACCGAGGTTTCGCGCCAGGCATTCGTTCATATCACCGCGACCGATATCGACGAGCTGAAACGCATCGATGAGCAGATCAACGGCGCCATCGCCCAGGGCGATATCGTTCGCTACATGCGTGGCAACTACCAGTTTCATTTTCTTATCTATCGGCGCAGTCAATCCCAGGTACTTCTGCCACTGATCGAGATTCTCTGGCTGCAATACGGGCCAAGCATGCGCTACATCTGTACTCGCTGGGGGGCTTCAAGCATCGCCGACGACCATCACCGCGAGGTCACACAAGCATTGTCGAACGGCGACCGCGAAGCGTTCTGCCAGGCGATCGGCGCGGATATCGAACAAGGCATGCTGCTGCTGAGTTGACTAGCGAGCGCAGCGCGTTGATTTATTATTTCGCTGTGCTCGGCGACGTTGCAGCGCCCGAAAGGCATCCTTTCGTACCGGTAGGCGCGATGCCCATTCGATGTCTTCTCGATTGTGGCCCATATCCTCGAGGATATGATCGTCGTAGCCGAGAAGCGGCAGGAAACGCTGACGAAAGCGCCGACGACTCAAGAGGGCTTTGACCCAGTTCTCGATGGCATTGATCAAGCCCATGGGCGGCATGGCGGGCATATAGAAATCCGGCATCGATGGTCTGGGAATCGATGGCTCGTCAAGTGGTGTTTTTACTTCGCGTTGCAAATTTTCGAGCTGCTTGAGGTTGGACATGACGACACCTCCGAAGGTTGGCCACTGATTGGCATTGGCCACCTGTATGAGCTTGTGAAATCGATGAGGGTCGCGACCTCGAGAATCAGCTTGGACCAACCTGATTGTTCAATCCAACGAAAAGAACTACATTTACCTTTAAGAAAAATTGAAAGGTAAGCGGTATGACTCTTCTTAACCAACCGACTCGTACCACCGCCTTGCCGTTACTCGATACGGAGGTGTTGCGCACCTTCGTCCTGATCGCCGAAAGCGGAAGCTTCACTCGGGCTGCGGAGCAGGTGTTTCGTACGCCTTCCGCCCTGAGCATGCAGATAAAAAGACTGGAAGAAATCCTGGGACAACGCCTGTTCCTGCGCGAGGCGCGGCGGGTGAGGCTGACGCCGGAAGGGGAGGTGCTGCTGAGCTATGGCCGACGCTTGCTCAAGCTCAACGAGGAAGCCGTGACCCAGTTTCTTGCCCCATCCCTTGAAGGCACGGTGCGTTTTGGCACGCCCGATGATGTGGGATCGCGCATCCTGCCTGGAGTGCTGGCTAAATTTGCCCGTTCCCATCCGGCGGTACAGGTCGATGTGGTGGTTGGGCGCAGTATCGATATGCTCAGACGACTGAATGAAGGGGAGCTCGATCTGGTGCTGGTGACCTCCGGTAATCAAGGCGTGGATGCTGAGCGCGGTGAGGTCGTGCATACCGAGCCGCTGGTCTGGGCCTGCCTCGACGGCGGTGTTGCAGGCCAGCGTTCGCCGCTACCTTTGGCACTGGCCAACCAAGGCTGTGCCTGGCGCACCATGGCGCTTTCCGCGCTGGATCGCAGCGGCTTGGCATACCGTATTGCCTATACCAGTGAAAACTGTGCCGGCCAAGAAGCGGCGCTGCTGGCAGATCTGGCGATCGCGCCGCTGCCGTTGAGTATGGTGCGTGCGCCGCTGCGTCAATTGGACAATGAGGCCGGCTTGCCGTCCCTTGGCGAGTACCAGGTGTTGTTGATTCAGGCTGCCAGCGCCGGCTCGGCCAGTGAGGTACTGGCCGGTCATGTGGTGGAGGCGTTTCGCGGCCTGCGGTGATTTCTTATTTAAGCTCGATCTCTACAAACGCAAATGACTCTTCGCCGCCATTGATGACGTTGTGTTCGGTGCCCGCCGAGCGGGTGTAGGAAACACCTTCGGACAGGATCGCTTCCTTGAGTCCTTCTGGGGTTTCTAGGTTCAGGACCCCATCCGCCATGGGCACCACGACATAGTCGTATTCATGGCGATGCCAGCCGGTTTCCCCGTCGGGCGGAAAGTCCCAGCGCGTCACGATCACGCGGTCGTTGTCCAGTTGCACTGTCGGAGTAGCGCTGGGTCGTTGGGTTTTCATGCCGTGATCCTTCTATTCGTGCTTTTTGAAACGCTTGGGTGTCGCACAAGACGTTATCTCTTTTTGTTAGGCTGGTCCAAAGACCTAGCCCGGTGGGCGTAATCGTTCACTGGGTCTGGCGACGTCACTGCTGACGAGAAAAGGGAGTCAACATGCACTACATCGAGAACAGAAACTTTCGACGAGATGGAAGTC
>NZ_JIBT01000026.1 GCF_001039575.1 Halomonas sp. PR-M31 | reverse complement strand
ACCAGACCGGCATGCTGCGTGCCGGGGAAGTGGGTTTCGTGGTCGCAGGTATCAAGGATATCCAGGGCGCTCCGGTGGGGGATACCATCACCCACGCCAAGACACCGAAGGTCGAGCGCCTGCCGGGTTTTCAGAAGATCAAGCCCCAGGTCTATGCGGGCATGTTCCCGATCAGCGCGGACGATTACGAGGCGTTTCGTGACGCGCTGGAAAAACTCGCTCTGAACGATGCCTCCTTGCAGTACGAGCCGGAAAATTCCGATGCGCTGGGTTTTGGCTTTCGCGTCGGCTTTCTTGGCACGCTGCACATGGAGATCATTCAGGAGCGACTCGAGCGTGAATACGATCTCGATCTTCTGACCACAGCCCCCACGGTGGTTTACGAACTGGCGATGGACGATGGCGAAATCCGCTATGTGGCCAATCCATCGAAGCTCCCCGACATGGCCAATGTCGACGAAATGCGCGAACCCATCGTGCGGGCCAATATCCTGGTGCCCCAGGAGTTTGTTGGCAACGTCATCGCCGAGTGCGAACAGCGCCGCGGCACCCAGCTCGACATGCAGTTTTTGGGCAACCAGATCCAGCTGGCCTACGAGTTGCCGATGAGCGAGGTGGTCATGGATTTCTTCGACCGGCTCAAATCGATTTCTCGGGGATATGCGTCTCTAGACTACGGCTTCGAACGCTTTGAGGCTGCCAAACTGGTGCGCCTGGACGTGCTGATCAACGGTGAAAAGGTCGATGCCCTGGCAGCGATCATTCACCGTGACCATGCCCATGGGCGCGGTCGTTCTCTGGTCGAAAAAATGAAGGAACTTATTCCTCGTCAGATGTTCGATGTGGCTATTCAGGCTGCAATCGGTGGGCAGGTGGTGGCGCGCTCCACGGTCAAGGCCCTGCGCAAGAACGTCACCGCCAAGTGTTACGGAGGCGATGTAAGCCGCAAGAAGAAGCTTCTGGAAAAGCAGAAGGCGGGCAAGAAGCGCATGAAGCAGGTCGGCCGCGTTGAAATTCCTCAGGATGCTTTCCTGGCCGTGCTCAAGGTAAACGATTAGGTTCGTCTGACGATGTCCGCGTTTGCCGATCTTCGCAGAAAACCCAATCAATTCTAAGAACTATCAGGATCAAGACGACTCATGGATTTTTCGCTGTTGTTGGTGGTGGCCGTCGCCGTCACTGGATTGGTATGGCTGCTGGATGTTCTTTGGTGGCGGCCCAAGCGACGCGCCAGGCTGGCCAAGGCAGCGTCTGATGATGGCACGGCGCTGGATGACTACACTCGGCGCAAGCTTGCCAAGGAGCCCTGGCCGGTAGATTACGCCCGTTCGTTCTTCCCGGTGCTGCTTGTCGTTCTGCTGTTACGCAGTTTTCTGGTGGAACCCTTTCAGATTCCCTCAGGGTCCATGCGCCCGACCTTGGAAGTTGGGGATTTCATTCTGGTCAACAAATTCACCTATGGGTTGCGTCTACCCGTGACCCATACGGAAATCGTCGATCTTGGCGAGCCCGAGCGTGGCGATGTCATGGTCTTTCGGTTCCCTCAGGATACCTCGGTCAACTTCATCAAGCGTGTCGTCGGTTTGCCTGGCGATCGCATTCGCTACGAAAACAAGCAGCTTTATGTCAACGGTGAGCCGGTGCCCAAGGAGCTGACTGACGCCGACCCGACCAAAGCACCTGGCGAGGAACTTTTTGATGAGCAACTCGGCGAGGGGCATCACGATATCTACAATAATCCCTTGGACCCGGGACCGCAGCTTCGAGAAGTGATCGTACCGAACGGGCAATACTTCATGATGGGCGACAATCGGGATCATTCCAACGATAGCCGCTACTGGGGCTTCGTGCCGGAAGAAAACATCGTAGGCAAGGCCTTCGCCGTATGGATGCACTGGGATGGCGGACTGCCCAGCTTTACCTCGGTGCGTGCCATCAAATGAACCTGCCGACACCCCCTGCTTCTTTTAAACAACAGCATGAACCAGGAGTCTCGTGAGTAACTCCCTCACAGCATTTGGCCACCGAATAGGCTATTCATTTCGCGACGCCAGTCTATTGGAGCTGGCCTTGACCCATCGTAGCTACGGCGGTGATAACAACGAGCGGCTGGAATTTCTGGGTGATTCCATCGTCAATTTTGTCATCGGTGAGGCCTTGTTTCAGCGCTTTCCCCAGGCTCGGGAAGGTCAGCTTTCGCGACTGCGAGCACGACTCGTCAAGGGCAAGACCCTGGCGGAAGTGGCCCGGGAGTTTTCCGTGGGCGAGCAGCTTCGCCTGGGTTCAGGTGAAATGAAAAGCGGCGGCTATCGCCGGGATTCGATTCTGGCGGATACCCTCGAGGCGTTGATCGGTGCCATCTACCTTGACAGTGACATGCAGACGGTCAAGGTGCGGGTGCTGTCCTGGTATGCCACTCGGCTCGAAGCGATCAATCTGCAGGATACTCAGAAAGATCCCAAGACCCGGTTGCAGGAGTTCTTGCAGTCGCGTCAGATGGCGCTACCACGTTATGAGGTGATCTCGGTGGAAGGCGAGGCCCATGCTCAAACCTTCACCATCGAGTGTCATATCGATGCGCTGGCGGATCATACCGTTGGCATTGGCAACAGCCGTCGCCATGCGGAGCAGGAAGCCGCCGGAAAGGCGTTACTGCAGATAGAGACAAAAGGAGCCCGCGCATGACCCAACGTTGTGGTTTCGTAGCCATTGTCGGTCGGCCCAACGTCGGTAAATCGACGTTGATGAATCGTATCCTGGGCCAGAAGATCTCGATTACCTCACGTCGTCCGCAAACCACCCGCCATCAGGTGACGGGTATCAAGACCGAGGGGGAGACGCAGTTCGTTTATGTCGACACCCCGGGAATACACCGTCAGACCAAGGATCGCAACAAGGCCATCAACCGCTTCATGAACCAGGCAGCGACCCAGGCTCTGCGCGACGTGGACTGCGTGGTGTTCATCGTCGATCGCATGCGTTGGACAGGGGAAGACGACGTGGTGCTCGACAAGCTCACCCACGTCAAGGCACCGGTAGTTCTAGCGCTGAACAAGGTCGACTGGCTCGAAGACAAGACGGAGCTGTTGCCCTGGCTCGAACAGCTGCAGAAAAAGCGCGAGTTTGCCGCCATTCTTCCCATCTCTGCCAAACACGGCACCAATGTGCCAGAGCTGGAAGCTGAGATTGCCAAGTATCTGCCGGAGGGGGAACATCACTTCCCCGAGGACCAGATCACCGATCGTAGTCAGCGCTTTCTGGTCGCTGAACTGGTGCGGGAGAAGGTCATGCGTCAGTTGGGGGACGAGCTGCCTTACCAGATGACCGTCGAGATCGAGGAATTTCGCGACGAAGGACGCATCATTCACATAAGCGCCTTGATGCTGGTGGAGCGCCCCGGTCAAAAGAAGATCTTGATCGGTGAAAGCGGCGATCGAATCAAGAAGATCGGACGAGAAGCGCGGCTCGAGATGGAAAAGGCCCTTGGCGCCAAGGTCATGCTCAATCTGTGGGTCAAGGTCAAACGCGGCTGGTCCGACGATGAGCGGGCACTCAAGAGCCTGGGCTATGATCACGATAGGCGTTGATGCGTCGTTTTGTGACAACATGACGTTCATGACCCGACTGCCATGACACCCCAACCTGCTTACTTACTGCACAAACGCCCGTATCGGGAAACCAGCGCCCTGGTCGAATTGATCACCCTTGAGCATGGCCGGGTGCGTGCCGTGGCCCAAGGCGTTCAGCGGGGCGGCAGCAAAGCGCGAGGACGGCTGCAGCCTTTCACGCCCTTGCATGTGACCTGGGTTGGAAACTCGGAGCTCAAGCGTTTGCGCCTGATGGAATCCAACGGCACGGCGGCACTGTTGGCTGGGGAAGGGCTGCTATGCGGTCTGTATGCCAATGAACTGTTGATCCGCACCTTGCCGCCTCTATTGCCGGTGCGTGAGGTGTTCGCCTTTTACGGCGCCTTGTTCGATGCGCTGCCCATTCCTGGCGAGCGGGCACCCGCCTTGCGTCGCCTGGAGATTGCGTTGTTGGAAGCGCTGGATGCAGAGCCGGTATTTCGTGATACCGACGATCGCGAACTGGATCTGCAGCAGCGCTATATCTATCGTGCCGGGGAGCGTCGTTTTGCCATCTCGGGGGATACCCAGCAAGGCGTCGATGGCCGAACCTTGCGCCTGCTGGCCCAAGGTGAATGGTCACAGCCCGGGCTCTCTCGGGTGGCCAAATCCTTGACGCGAGCGGCACTTGCGCCTTTGCTGGGGGCCAAACCACTGCGTTCGCGAGAATTGATGGTGCAGTTGGCAGCGCGTCGCCGTTAACTCTAAAACCTGGACTGAACCTGGAGAAAACCCATGAATTCGCCGCGTATCCTACTGGGCGTCAATATCGACCATGTTGCGACCCTGCGTCAGGCGCGAGGCACTCGCTATCCGGACCCGGTGCAAGCAGCGCTGCTGGCGGAGGAGGCGGGGGCGGATGGCATCACCGTTCATCTGCGCGAAGACCGTCGCCACATTCAGGAGCGGGACGTGCAACTCCTGGCGGAGGTGCTCACGACCCGCATGAATCTGGAGATGGCGGTGGTCGATGACATGATCGCGCTGGCAGAGCGGATACGTCCGGCCCATGTCTGCCTGGTGCCAGAGAAACGTGAGGAGTTGACCACCGAGGGTGGCCTCGACGTAGTGGGGGCGCAGTCCCGTATCACCCAGGCCTGCAAACGCTTGGGTGACGCGGGTTGCGAGGTGTCACTGTTCATCGACCCGGAACCGGAGCAGATTCGTGCTGCGTTTGAAGCCGGTGCACCGGTAATCGAATTGCATACCGGCGCCTACGCCGAGGCCCAAGGCGAAGCCGCGGGTATCGAGCATGCGCGTATTGCCGCGGCGGTGGAGCTTGCCTTGGAGCTGGGGCTGATTGTCAATGCGGGTCACGGCTTGCATTATCACAACGTGGAAGCGATCGCGGCGATTCCAGGGCTGCAGGAGCTCAACATCGGTCATGCCATCATCGCTCGGGCGCTGTTCACCGGTTTGAAGGAAGCGGTTGCCGAGATGAAGCGCTTGATCATCGACGGCCAGGAAGCCGGGTTCGTGGCCGCCCTGGAAGATCATGACCACGACCACGACCACGACCACGACCACGACCAGGCCCATGGCCACAGCCACGAATAGGCGTCATTGAATCACGCTCTCGCCTGCAGCGCCTGCCACTCCTTCAGCCGCTGCATGGCGACAAACACATCCTCCAGCATGCTGCCTGCTGCTGAAAGGCCCTGGGTTCTTATGCGTGTTTCCAAGGTTTCGCTCAGCAGCGCGAGTTCTGGAACGCCGCAATAGCGGCACGCCCCATTGAGTCGATGGACTGCATCGAGAAAAGCGTTCTCATCGTCCGCGGCAAAGCTTGCACGCAGCTCCGTCTCGCTTTGGGCCAAGCTATCGAGCAGCATTTCCAAGGTTTCCCGGGCCAGATCGGCCCGCCCCCCTGCCAGACGTTGACCCAGCTGCAGGTCCACCACCGCCAATGGAGCCTGTTCCTCGTCGGCAGTCGCCTTTGCTATTTCGTCAAATGGTGCCACCACGCCTAGATAGAGCGTCAGTATGCGTGCCAATGCCTGCTCATCGAGAGGCTTGGTCAGTACTTCCTGCATGCCCGCATCGAACAGCCAACGGGTTTCGTCTCTTTCCGCATGGGCGGTCAAAGCCACGTAAGGACAAGTAGCCCAGCGACCGCCAGTCTTGCGCAGTGCCTGCATGACCTCGACACCGTTCATGCCCGGCATGCGAATGTCCATGAGGACCAGATCGACCTCTTGCTCATGGGCAAGTGCCAAGGCCTCATGACCGTTTTCAGCGAGCAAAGTCGCGATGCCGGCCTGATGCAGCAGTTCCCTGACGAGAATACGGTTAGAGGCAATGTCGTCCACGATCAACGCTCGCGAAGGTCCATTTCCGTGTTCAAGAGCATCCTTTTTCCGCGTTGCCATGGGGGGGTGGCCATCGGATAACAACAGACGCTCGGTTACTTCGCATAGCCGCGCTCGCGGGATTGGTTTGCACAGGATTTCGCCTCCGTGAGGAAGGGTCATGTCCGCCAGGTCATAGGGATCACTATTGATGAGCACCAGTGCCGGGCAACTTGCGGTGGCCAGGCGTTGTTGCCAAACCTGTAAGCGTCTCGGCTGTAGATCGCTCTGGGAGATACCAACGATCAATAGATCCAGGGAATCCTCGACAAGAGAATTCTGATGCAGGAGCTCTACCCGGGCGCCCCAGCGCTCCAGCTGGTGGCTCAGCACCTGTTGTGTGATCTTGTGAGGTTCCCATAACCCGATCAAAGGCGAGGGAAGCATCAGTTCGGGAGGGCGCTCGGCAACGGTGACCAGACTGCGCAGGAACAGTGTGAAGCTGAATTCGCTGCCTCCCTCAGGCTGATTGGTTGCAGTGATCTCGCCGCCCATCTGTTCGACCAGCTGTTTGCAGATCATCAGACCAAGGCCTGACCCCCCATACTGTCGCGAACGACTGATCGAGCCTTGGCTGAACGGCTGAAACAGCTGTTCGCGAATGGAGGCTGGAAGACCAATGCCGGTATCGCTGACCCGAACGCGTAATCGAACGTCGTTACCCTCGCTTTCATCCACCAGCACGCGAACGATGACGTCACCCCGTTGGGTAAACTTGATGGCATTGCTGACCAGGTTGATCAGTACCTGCTTGATGCGCTGTGGGTCGCCGAGCAGCTCGCTTGGCACATCGTCAAATACCAGGCCCAGCAGCTGTAGATCCTTTTCCTGGGCGGCCGGGGCCTGCAGCGTCAGGACTTCATCGACCAGCGTCACCATGTCGAAGGCGACGGAGTCTAGCTCGAGCTTGCCGGCCTCCATCTTGGAAAAATCCAAAATGCCGTTGATCAGTGTCAGCAGGTTGTTCGACGCGGTCTCGATATGCTCCAGCCACTCGCGCTCGCGGCTATCAAGGCGTCCGCGCCCCAGCAAACGGCAAAAGCCAATGATGCCGTTCAAGGGTGTACGAATCTCATGGCTCATGTTGGCCAGGAACTCCGACTTGATCCGGTTGGCCTGCTGCGCGCGGCGTCTGGCCATGTCGAGTTCGATGTTCTGAACCTCGATGGTTTCCATTGATTCCTGCAGTTCACTGGTGGTCTGCTCGAGCTGCAGGCGCTGCGCTTCCTTGGTGCGCAAGAGATGATCGCCCAGCTGGTTGATGGCGCGAGAAAGCAACGCCAGCTCGCGAGGGCCGGTTTCCCGTGCGCGATAGTCATATTTGCCCCCGTCGAGGCGCTGCAGCGTTTGGCGCTGAGCGCGCAGGGTAGGCAGTACTCGGCGAAGCGTTCCATAGGCGGTCAGCAGTAGAAGCGTTGCCGCGATCAGCCAGGCGAGGGCGTAATGCGCAAGCTGGCGATAATCCACCAATGCGATATCACTGTTGCCGACCACCACCTCCAGCCAGTAATACTGGCCGGTCTCATCGCGATTGGCCCAGGGTAGTGAGTAGGTCGGCAAGGGCTTGAACAATCGCCACTGCCCGTCTTCCTCGATGATCTGCAAGCGTCTGCCCGTAGGCAAGGCAAGGGAGGTTTGAGTCGTTCCCAGGCGGGTCACCACGCTGCCATCATTGGCATGCAGCACGACGGCACTTACACCCTGTAGATCCATCAAACGCTGCAGTAGTGGCTGAAGTCGTGCGGGTTCGTCTCTTTTAAGCACTTGCGTCAAGGAGGGCGACAGCAGCTCGACGCTCTCGTTGAGATGATTGCGCAGCGTTTCGTGGCGCTGCTGCTGATTTTGCAGGAAAAGATAGCTGCTTTGGATCAACAGCAGCAACAGTGGAACCCCCAGTACCAGGGTCAATAGACGATACTTCAAAGACATGACGATATCCGGCAAAGCGTTGTACAAGGCGCCAGAGCGACATAGGGGAACTTGCCTGTCCAGCATTGATTCACGGGGATATAATGCAGGCGACGTTTTTCATCGGGCAGTCTTTTACCCATCCGCGGTACTCTGCGCCCCGTGGTCAGAAGGAAAAGTTCATGCAATTTCATACCCTCGAAGGTGTGGTAGGTAATACGCCCCTGGTGCGTTTGCAGCGTATCAATGCCGGGCGTAACAATACACTCCTGGCCAAGCTGGAAGGCAACAACCCGGCGGGCTCGGTCAAGGATCGCCCGGCCATGGCAATGATCGCCGAAGCCGAAGCTCGAGGCGATATCAAGCCAGGCGATACCCTCATCGAGGCCACCTCGGGTAATACCGGCATCGCGCTGGCCATGGCGGCGGCCATCAAGGGCTATCGCATGGTATTGATCATGCCGGACAACGCCTCGAGCGAGCGTAAGCAGGCCATGGCTGCCTATGGGGCAGAACTCATAGGGGTCTCCAAGCAGGAAGGCATGGAGGGCGCTCGGGATCTTGCCCAGGCCATGATCGAGCGCGGCGAAGGCAAGCCCCTGGATCAGTTTGCCAATCCGGACAATCCCCTGTCGCATTTTCGCACGACAGGCCCGGAGTTGTGGCAGCAGACCGACGGCACCTTGACGCACTTCGTCAGTTCCATGGGCACCACCGGGACCATCATGGGCGTATCGCGCTATCTCAAGGAGCGCAATCCGGAAATTCAGATCGTGGGTCTGCAGCCGGAAGAAGGTGCCAGCATTGCCGGCATCCGACGCTGGCCCGAGGCCTATCTGCCCAGCATCTTCGATGCCTCTCGTGTCGATAGCGTGCTGGATATCGGTCAGCAGGAAGCGGAAGAGCACATGCGGCGGCTGGCCCGGGAAGAGGGCATTCTAGCGGGGGTCTCTTCGGGTGGCTGTCTGGCCGGGGCGCTGCGGGTCGCTGAGCAGGTCGAAAATGCGGTCATCGTGTTCATCGTCTGCGATCGGGGTGACCGCTACCTGTCGACGGGTCTATTCGCCCCAGGGGTTTGATCGTGGGCATGCTGGGCAAGCGGCGTCCTTCTCGAGTGTCCGAGCAGCGTATTTCTGCTGATGCGAGGCGCCATGGTCAAGTGACGAACGACGCGGCGATCGACAAGGAGCGTGCGGGCAAGGTCGATGAAAACGCGGTGAATATTCTGCGCCTGGCTCACGATGGACGCGGCGTTGCAAAGGATGACGCGGGCAAGACTCTGTTCGTGGATCAGGCGCTGCCTGGTGAGATGGTCAAGGTGGCGGTTCATCGCAGTCGCAAGCGTTTTGACGAGGCGCATGTTCGCGAGCTAATCACCTCTTCATCTGAGCGCGTCTTGCCGCCTTGCCCGCACTATGGGCAGTGTGGCGGTTGTGATCTGCAGCATCTATCCCTGCAAGCCCAGCGCCGTCACAAATGCGATGTGTTGATCGATCAGCTGGCCCGTCAGGGCGTGGCACTAGATGCGTCGCCAACGCTGCTTGCGGGTGAAGGATTCGGCTATCGTCGGCGTGCCCGGCTCGGAGTCAAGGTCGATGCCCAAGGCCAGGTACATTTGGGCTTTCGCGCCCGGGGTAGTCGTCATCTGGTGGATATCACCGAATGCCCGATTCTGGTGCCTTCTCTGGCAGATCTCTTGAACCCTCTGCGGCAGCATCTTGCTACGCTTCAGGCGCCTCGTCAGGTTGGGCATATCGAACTGCTGGCCGGTGACCAAGGTATCGTCGTCGCCGTCCGTCAGCTACGGGCGAATGCCGAAGATGCACAGAGTTGGCGCCAATGGGCCGAATCCCACGAAATAACGCTAGGCCTACTGCAAGGTCGTGAAAATCCTAAATTTTCTTTGCCAGACAAAACACTGCAGTTGAGCTATACCCTGAAGAGCGGTGCCCGCAATCTTACACAGCGTTCTGTGGAACTCTATTTTGGCCCGGGGGATTTTCTGCAGATCAATGCCAAGATCAATCGGGAAATGGTGGCTACCGCCTTGAATTGGCTCGAGCCCGACAAGAACGATCATGTGCTGGATCTATTTGCCGGTGTCGGTAATTTCAGTCTGGCGCTGGCACCCCACGTCGCCAAGGTCACTAGCGTGGAGGGAAGTCAGGCAATGGTGGAGCGAATTCAGCACAACGCCCGTCATAATGGCTTGGATAACATTGACGCCCGAGTAGGGGATCTGAACGAGCCTTCAGCCTTGGATTCATGCCCTGATAGCGTGGTGCTGGACCCGCCACGAAACGGCGCCGATGCCGTATGCCGAGCCTTGGCCGAGAGCAAGGTAAAGCGAATTCTCTATGTCTCCTGCGATCCGGCAACCCTTGCCCGGGATGCAGGTCATCTCTTGCGGGGCGGCTATCGAATCACTCAGGCCGCAGTGGCTGACATGTTTGCGCAGACCGCTCATCTCGAGGCCATGCTGCTGTTCGAGCGTTCATCGGCTTAGGGCTTCAGTCGGAGCGAAGAGCCTCAGGGAGGAAACATCATGGTCAAGGTCCGCGAAGACCAGCCAATGACCGAAGAGGGAAACGTGAATATCCCTCTTTGGCTCGAGCGTTTACAGGACGACGTGGAACTGCACGACCTGGACAAGATGCGTGCCGCCTGCGAATTGGCAGATCATCTTGCGCAAAGTATGGACAAACCCCATCACGCCTGGAGTGCGGATGGTTCAAGTTTCCGCACCGGCCTTGAGATGGCGGATATCTTGAGCGAACTCAAGCTCGATCAGGAAACTCTTGAGGCGGCAGTGCTCTATCGCGCCGTGCGGGAGGGCAGGATCAGCGTCGAGGGTATCGAGAAACGCTTTGGTCAGGAAGTGGCCTGCCTGGTCGACGGCGTGCTCTCCATGGCGGCTATCAGTCAGCAGCAGATGCCCAGCAAGGGGTTGTCCCAGCACAATCAGCAGGAAAACCTGCGCAAGATGCTGGTCACCATGATCGACGACGTGCGCATCGCCTTGATCAAGATCGCGGAGCGCACCTGTGCACTGCGACAGGTGCGCGAGGCGCCCCGGGAAAAGCGCCTGCAGGTGGCCCACGAAGTCGCCGATATCTATGCGCCTCTGGCTCATCGCTTGGGTATTGGTCAGCTCAAGTGGGAGCTGGAGGATCTGTCGTTTCGCTATTTGCACGAAGAGGACTACAAGAACATCGCCAAGCTGCTGGCGGAGAAGCGACTGGATCGAGAGCGTTACATCAAAGAGGCGGTCGCGACGCTTGAAGGCTTGCTCGATCAACAGGGCATTACCGGCTACCAGGTGGACGGCCGGGTCAAGCATATCTACTCGATCTGGCGCAAGATGCAGCGCAAGCGCATCGATTTTTCCCAGGTCTACGATGTGCGCGCCGTGCGTATTCTGGTGCCGGACGTTGCCGACTGCTACGCAGCGCTGGGGATCGTGCATTCCCGCTGGCATCACGTGCCCAACGAGTTCGACGATTACATCGCCAACCCCAAGAAGAACGGCTATCAGTCTTTGCATACCGCCTTGATCGGGCCCGAGAACAAGGTGCTGGAAATTCAGATTCGCACCTTCGCCATGCACGAAGACGCGGAACTGGGCGTGTGTGCCCACTGGCGTTACAAGGGCCATGAAGTGGGACGCAAGAGCCAGGCTATGAAGACAAGATTGCCTGGTTGCGCCAGGTGCTTGCTTGGCAGGACGAAGTGGGGGATATGGGCGACCTGCGGGAAGGGCTTGCCAGCGACGTGGCGCCGGATCGCATTTATGTCTTTACCCCGGAAGGACATGTCATCGATCTTCCCCGCAGTGCCACCCCGATCGACTTCGCCTACCGGGTACATACCGAAATCGGACATCGCTGCCGTGGGGCCAAGATCAACGGGCGCATCGTGCCGCTCACCTACAGGCTCAAGACCGGGCATCAGATCGAAATTCTCACCGCGACTCGAGGGGGCCCAAGCCGCGACTGGCTCAATCCCAATCTCGGTTTCGTCAAGACCTCCCGGGCCCGGGCCAAGATTCAGTCCTGGTTCAAGCATCAGGCCCGGGATCAGAACCTGGAAGAAGGCCGCGCGCTGTTCGATAAGGAGTTCAAGCGCCTGGATATTGAAGGGTTGAATCTCACGACCCTGGCCAAAGCGGTCAACTACCAGAATCCAGAGGACATGTACGCCGCCCTGGGGGCCGGTGATCTACGCATTGGCCAGGTGCTGCACCAGGCTCAGCAGCTGTTTGGCGAAAGCGACGACGAGGAGCAGCTCGACCGCCTGCTGTCCAAGCCCAAGCCCAAGCCGCCCAGTCATAAGGATGACGGCATCACCGTGCTCGGTGTCGGCAACCTCAAGACGGTCATGGCCAACTGTTGCCATCCGGTGCATGGTGATCAGATCATTGGCTATATCACCCAAGGCCGGGGGGTTACCATTCACCGGCAGGATTGCCCGAACATTTTGCAGCTGCGCAGCGAAGAGCCGGGCCGCATCGTCGACGTCGAATGGGGCAGCAACATTCACAACAGATATCCGGTCAATATCGAGATCGAGGCCTGGGACCGGTCCGGGTTACTCAAGGACGTGATTCAGGTGTTCAGTCACGATCGCGTCAACGTCCTGGCAATCAATACGCTGACCAACAAAGACGATAATCGTGCCCGACTGAAAATCACCCTGGAAGTCGATAGTCTGGAATCCCTGGGCCGTATCTTTTCGCGTATCCAGCAATTGCCCAATATCGTCGATGTCAAACGCCTGCGGGACGGTACCCGCAAGAGAGCTCGCTCATGAATGAATCCCCGCACCATAGCTTCGATGATCTGCTCACCTTGATGAAGGTGCTTCGTGATCCGCAGCAGGGCTGCCCCTGGGACGTCAGGCAGAACTGGGACAGCATTCTGCCGCATACTCTCGAGGAAGCCTACGAAGTGGTCGATGTCATCGAGCGTCGCGCCTTTGACGAGCTGCCAAGCGAACTAGGGGATCTGCTGTTTCAGGTGGTGTATTACAGCCAGTTTGCCCGGGAAGAGGGGCGCTTCGACTTTCAGGATATCGTCGATGCGTTGATGAACAAGATGCTCAAGCGCCATCCCCATGTGTTTCCTGAGGGGACTTTGGCTTCACGACGCCAGGGCATCAGCGCCGCCGACGTAGAAACGGCTCATGTCAGCTCACGTTGGGAACAGCTCAAGGCGAAGGAGCGGGACGCTCGCAGCGAAGACAAAAGAAGCTCCCTACTGGCAGACATTCCCCAAGGATTGCCGGCGCTCACCCGGGCAGCCAAGCTGGCAAAGCGTGCCGCCCGGGTCGGGTTCGATTGGCCCGACACCCGAGGGGTGATTGCCAAGATCCGCGAAGAACTCGATGAAGTCGAAGAAGCGCTGGACGCCGGGGATGAGGTTCATGTTCAGGAAGAAATCGGTGATCTGATGTTTGCGGTGGTCAATCTGGCAAGGCAACGAAAAATCGACCCTGAGCAGGCACTGCGCGCCACCAACGGCAAATTCGAGCGGCGCTTCGGTTATATCGAACAGGCCCTGGCCCGTTCGAATCGGACCCTGGACGAGGCGGATCTGGCGGAAATGGATCGTCATTGGAACGATGCCAAATACCGCGAACGCAACAGCATCAAGGAGAGTTTGTGATGGGCCAGCATTTGCATGAGTCCCTGCGCGACAACGTACGTGTGCTGGGCGATAGCCTGGGGCACACCATTGCGGAAGATCTGGGCAAAGAGTTCGTCGACAAGATCGAAACCATCCGCGCCCTGGCCAAGCAAGGGCGCCAGGAGGGCGGTGAATCCCAGCGTGAACTGATCGAGTATCTGCGCACCCTGCCGGACAACGAGCTGTTGCCGGTGACCCGGGCCTTCAACCAGTTTCTCAATTTCACCAATATTGCCGAACAGCACTATCGTGCTCGGTTTCGTCGCGTCGAGGACTACAAGCCGGGCACCCAGCCGGCTCTCGATGAACTGTTCAACCGCATCCAGCAGGCCGGGCATGGGCCGCGGCAACTGGTGGAGACCCTGGCCGGAATGCGGGTCGAGCTGGTGCTCACCGCTCATCCCACCGAGGTCATCCGGCGTACGCTGATTCAGAAGTACGATGCCATCGATGATTGCCTGACCGTGGTGGAAAGCAGCCACGACTATCCGGAGCGAGCCGCCCGGGCCCAGGGGCGTCTGAAAGAGCTGATTAGCCAGGCTTGGCATACGGATGAGATACGTCACGAGCGACCGACCCCGGTGGACGAGGCCAAGTGGGGGTTTGCCGTGATCGAGAACTCCCTATGGCAGGCGGTACCGGATTTTCATCGCGATCTGGATAATCTCTTGCTCGAAGCCGCCGGTGAACGTCTGCCCCTGGATGCGGCGCCGCTGCGTTTCGCGTCCTGGATGGGCGGCGATCGCGACGGCAATCCCAATGTGACTGCCAAAGTGACCCGGGAAGTGCTGCTGCTGGGGCGCTGGATGGCGGCGGATCTCTATCTGCGCGATCTGGATCAGCTCAAGATCGAGCTGTCCATGTGGAAGGCCAACAGCGCCCTGCGCTCGGAGGTTGGCGACGAAGCGGAACCCTATCGGGCAATGATCAAGCGGCTGATCACTCGGGTCGAGGCTACGCGAGATTGGGCCCAGGCCTGTCTCGATGGGGTCAATTACGACGGCGGTCCCATCATCGAGACCCGAGATCAGCTCTATACGCCATTGCTTGCCTGCTATCGCTCCCTGTGTGACGTGGGCCTGAGCGGTATCGCCAATGGCGTATTGCTCGATACCCTGCGCCGTATTGCCGTGTTCGGGGTCACTCTGGCCAAACTCGACATACGCCAGGAGTCCACCCGACACAGCCAGGTGTTCGATGAGCTCAGCGACTATCTAGGGCTGGGGCGTTATCGGGAGTGGGATGAACAGCAGCGTCAGGATTTTCTGCTGGCGGAGCTTGCATCCCATCGTCCGCTCATCCCTCGGCGCTGGGAGTGTTCCACGGAAACCCGGGAAGTGCTCGATACATTTCGCACCATCGCCCAGGAGCATCGCGAGGCCTTGGGTACCTATGTGATCTCCATGGCGGGTCAGCCGTCCGATGTTCTGGCAGTGGCTTTGCTGATGAAAGAGGTGGGCGGGGACGTACGCTTGCCCATTGCCCCCTTGTTCGAGACCTTGAACGATCTTGACCGCGCCGGGGATGCCATCGATCAGCTGCTGTCGCTGCCCGGCTATCGCCGCCTGGTCAACGATCGCCAGGAAGTGATGATCGGCTACTCGGATTCTGCCAAGGACGCCGGGCAACTGGCGGCAGCCTGGGCCCAATATCGCGCTCAGGAAGCGCTGGTTGAGGTATGCGAACGCCATGATGTCAAACTCACCCTGTTTCATGGTCGTGGCGGCGCCGTGGGACGCGGGGGTGGACCCGCTCACGCGGCCATTCTGTCCCAGCCGCCGGGCTCGGTGAACGGCAGCCTGCGGGTGACCGAACAGGGCGAGATGATCCGCTTCAAGTTCGGCCAGGCGGATATTGCCCTGCGTTCCATGGAGATCTACACCTGCGCCGTACTCGAAGCCACCCTCTTGCCGCCGCCGATGCCGAAACCGGCTTGGCGAGAGGAGATGGATCGTCTGGCGAACATTGCTCACAAAGCCTATGTTGGCGTGGTGCGCGAGAACCCGGATTTCGTGCCCTACTTTCGTGCGGTCACCCCGGAAGGGGCGCTCGGTCGTCTGCCCTTGGGTTCGCGCCCGGCCAAGCGACGCCAGGAGGGCGGGGTCGAATCCCTGCGCGCGATTCCCTGGATCTTTGCCTGGACCCAGATTCGTTTCATGCTGCCGGCTTGGCTGGGTAGCGGCGAGGCCTTCGCGACACGGCTGAAAGAAGAGGGCGGGCTTGAGCATTTGCGCGAAATGCGCAAGCACTGGCCGTTCTTCGGCACCTATCTCGACATGCTCGAGATGCTGTTGGGCAAGGCAGATGTGGGCATCGCCGCCTACTACGAACACCGGTTGGTGGTGGAGCCCTCCCTTCAGGCGCTTGGCAAGGAGCTGAGAGAACGTATGCAGCACCTGCAGGAAATGCTGCTCGACATTCTCGATCAGGATGAACTGCTCGCGGATACGCCTCTGATTCGCCAAGCCATCGACGTGCGCAATCCCTACATCGACCCGCTGCATAGCCTGCAGGCGGAGCTTCTGCAACGTAACCGGGATGCGGATGGGGCGATCAGCCCGGAGCTTTCTCGGGCGTTGATGGTGACTATGGCGGGGATTTCTGCCGGTCTGCGCAATACTGGTTAAAACGGGCTGCGCTTCAGCCATGCTGTGTTGGAAACCAATTCGAAATGCTCATTTACTAAAGTAAACTCCGCTTTCTCATTGGTTTCCGCCTTGCCTGGCTATTGCTCGTCTCGTTTTGCTGACGCTGGCTGCGCCGACAATATACAACGATAAGCGCCGGGGGTAAGGCGAACCGAGGGTCTTTTGCCAGGGATGGCAAAAGTAGCGCCCAGGGGCGGGTTTACAGCGCCCTCGCGAAGGCTTACCTACGGGAAAGCCCATCCTATGGGCTGTTGTCCCACAAGGCATCGAGTCGCGGCGCGACGATATCGTGGCGTCGAGCCGCTTCTCGCAGCGGGCCGAGAATGGCGTCGGCTTCGGTGGGGCGCCCAGCCAGCACGTCCTGCAGCATCGAGGCACGGTTGTTGGCCGTGCCCTCGATCACCTTCCACACCATCGCTGCCCAACCCTGCTTGGGCGGAGCAATGCTTTCCGCTTCCATGATCAAGCTCAGCTCGTCGATGATACCCGTGACCATGGGCCGAAAAGGACGATCGCGCAGCTGGCCGTTGCGAATGCGATAACGAGCGACCAGTGGGTTGATGGCGGCATTGACGACGAGCTTGTGCCACAGACGCTGGCGGATATCGGTGCAAGACTCGGCGGACAAGCCGGCTCTGCCGAGCATTTTGGCAACGCTATCCGCAAGATCAGGATAAGCGCCGCCGAGATGACCAATGAAGGTATGCCCGAGTCCAGCGTGTACCACGATGTCCTCGCCTTGAGTGTAGGCACCCTCAGTGGTGGTGGCGCACAGCACCGGGCCTTGCCAGCGCCGGGTCAGCGGTTCCTGCACCTGAAAGCCGTTTTGCCATAGCACTAGAGGCGTGGCAGGGTCGATATGCGTGGCAAGCTCGGCAAGCGCTTGCTCGGCGGCATAGGCCTTGGTAGTGAGATGCACCAATGCCGGTTTCCATGGTGCCTGATTGGCGATAATGCGAGGCACGAGGCAGCTTAGTGTTTCGCCTTCCGGCGTCACCAGACTGATAGGGCAAGACGACGCCTTGCGACCTACCAGTTCAATCCTGTTCTGTTGTTCAAGATAGGGTTGCCCAAGATAGGCGACCAACAGACGCCCCAGGGCACCAGGGCCTAAAACCAGCGTTGTCTCGGTCATGAGTTCGTTGTCCTGGCGCGGCGGTTGCTGCGTGGAGCGCGCTTGGTTGTTCCGGACGTGTTCGTGTTGCGCTTGCTGGAGGTGCTTCTACGCGAGGTCTTGCCCCGACCACGTTTGACCGCGGCAGCCTCGAAGCCTTCGGCGCTGCTCAGCGCCTGACGCATGCGCGCTACATCGGCGCCAGCCAGCAGCGTATGCAGATCGGCGACCAGGTTCGTCATGAATGGCGCCGGCTGATCCTCACCTTCGGCGATGGCCCGCAGGCGTTGTTCCCATAGCGCCGTGCGCTCCGGGCGGGTCGCCGCGTCCGGCAATGCGTTGATCAATGCCTGGCCGGTGCGGGTGGCGCGCAGGGCGCTACCCTGACGCACCAAATAGCGCCGCTCCAGCAGCGTCTCGAGAATGCCGGCCCGGGTGGCCTCGGTGCCCAGGCCATCCGTGTCCCGCAGGGTGCGTTTGACCTCCGGATCATCCACGTAACGAGCGATATTCATCATCGCCTTGATCAGGCTGGCATCGGTGAAGGGTTCCGGTGGACGGGTTTCCCGGTCTTCCACTGCCTGATCGACCACCGTGGCTTGTTCGCCTTCCCGCATCGATGGCAGGGGAGGCGCCTCGTCCCGAGTGGTAAACAAGGGCTTCCAGCCGGGCACGAGAACCTCCTGGCCCTGGGCGCGGAACCGTTCGTCCAGCACGCGGAATTCCACCTTGATCTCCCGGGTCTGAAGCGCCGGGTAGAACTGCGCCAGCACGTTACGCGCGATGAGCCGGAAAACGTTTGCCTCGCTGGCGGAAAGCCGTGCGAAATCCGGACGCAGACCAGTGGGAGCCAGGGCGTGGTGAGCGCCAACCTGCTTGTCGTTCCAGGCCTTGGAGCGCAGCGTAAAGTCCGCATTCGCGAGCCAGCCCGCCAAGGTGGGGTCATCGGCGCAGGCGCCCCGCAGTGTCTTGCGCGCCTCCAATAAATGGGCCTCGGGCAGATAGCGACAATCCGATCGCGGATAGGTGATCAGGCGATGGCGCTCGTAAAGGGACTGGCAGGTATCAAGTACCGCCTTGGCGGAAAGCTTGTAACGCCGCGCCGCATCGACCTGCAGCGCCGACAGCGAGTAGGGCAGTGGCGGAGCTTGGCGCTTGGTGCGTGCTTCCAGCTTCGAGATCGCACCCACGGTGCCTGGCAAGCGTGCAGCCAGTGACTCCGCAGGGCCGCGCTGAAGCAGTCGACCCTGATCGTCCAGGGGGTGTTGCTCGCCGGGCTGCCACCAGCCGCGAACGATGCCTTGTTCGACCTTGAAATCTGCCCACAGCACATGAAAAGGGCGCGGCTCGAAACGGGCGATTTCCTGATCCCGACGCACCACCAGCCCCAATACCGGTGTCTGTACCCGACCCACCGAGAGCACCCCGTCGTGACCGGCCTGGCGCCCAGTCAGCGTCCAGGCCCGGGACAGATTGATGCCGTACAGCCAGTCGGCCCGAGCGCGCGCCTCCGCGGCCCGATAAAGGGGCAGGTAGATTCGGTTGTCCTCGAGCCGGGCAAGGGCCTGCTTAACCGCCGGCTGATTGAGATCGTTGATCAGCAGTCGGCTGACCGGGCCTTTCCAGCCAAGATATTCGATGACTTCCTGAACCAGCAGCTGGCCCTCCCGATCCGGATCACCCGCATGCACGATTTCACTAGCTTGCTTGATCAGGCTGCGCAGTACCTTGAGCTGGCCGCGAGCCTTGCTGCGCGGCATGAGCTTCCAACGCTCGGGAACGATGGGCAGGTGTTCGAGTCGCCACTGCTTGTAGCGAGGATCGTAGGCATCCGGGGCTGCCTGTTCGAGCAAATGGCCCAGACACCAGCTGATAATGGTATCGCCAACCTGAATGGCTCCTTCACTGCGTTTCATTGAACCGGGCAGCGCATCGGCAATGGCCCGGGCAAGGCTCGGTTTTTCGGCGATGATCAAGCGCATGCCTAGCATCCTGGGAAGAGTGAAGAATGAAAAATAAAGAGTGTATATTCTTCCAGTATTGTAAGCAGCTGCCTAGTACACAAAACGTAAAGTGCCGATTCGCCATAGGATCAGGCGAGAACCCCACTCCGGACATGTTTTTCATTGCTACAATGATCATTTGCTCGCTAATTGAGGAATGTCATGACTAGGGGCGATAACCCGCAGGATCATAAAGCCATCGTGCTCACTGCGTTGGAGCAGGATTCTGAGGCGCTTGCAGAGCATCTGGTAGAGGTGCGTGCTGCGGATATCGCCGAGCTGCTGGAAGAGCTCGTCGATCAGCAGGACGACATGACCGGGGCCTTGGTGCTGCTTGAGAATCTACCTCTGATACGTCGTTCTCACGTCTATGGTCATTTACCCAGTTGGCTGCAGGAATCTCTGGTCGATCGACTTTCCGATCGGGCATTGCTCGAGATTCTCGAGGAGATGAGCGCGGACGATCGAGCAGATCTCTACAACCTGTTGGAGATAGATCGGCGCGAGGCACTGTTGCGGCGCATGGCTCACCGCAAACGGGAAGAGTTGAGACGTCTGGCAAGCTATGAAGAGGGGACCGCCGGGGCAGTGATGACCTCGGACTACGTTGCCATTCCCAGCGGCCTAACGGCCGCCCAGGCGTTGATGCGGGTGCGGCAAACCGCACCGGATGCGGAAACCGTCTATCAGCTTTATGTCCTTGATGAGCATGGCCATCTCGCTGGCACCTGGTCTCTTCGGCAACTATTGATCGCGCGTCCCAGCGCCTATATCGACGATCTGATGATCAAGGATGTAATTCGTACCCAGGTCGATACACCTCAAGAAGAGGTGGCGCGTCTGGTGGCGCGCTACGATCTGCTGGCGGTGCCGGTGGTGGATGAAGAAGAACGCATGGTCGGCATTGTGACCCACGACGACGTGCTGGACGTGGTGCAGGCGGAAGCCACGGAGGATATTCATAAGGGAGCCTCGGTAGGTACGCTTGAAAAGGGTGTTGGCCGCACGTCTCTGTGGAGCCTATATCGCAAACGTATCGTCTGGCTGGTACTGCTGGTGTTTGGCAATCTGTTTTCCGGTGCCGGCATTGCCTACTTCGAGGACATCATCGCCGCTCAGGTGGCCCTGGTGTTCTTTCTGCCGCTTTTGATCGATAGCGGTGGAAACGCTGGCGCCCAGGCATCCACGCTGACCGTACGCGGTTTGGCTACCGGGGATATTGCCTTCAAGGACTGGGGCAAGCTTCTGGGGCGTGAATTGTTGATCGCCATTGCCCTGGGACTGACCATGGCGCTGGCTGTATCACCGATCGGTTTCTTGCGCGGGGGCGAAATGCTCATGCTGGTGGTCGCCATGAGTATGACGGTCATCGTGTTGATAGGCAGCCTGGTTGGGCTGTGCCTACCATTCATACTCGACCGATTGGGCTGGGACCCGGCCACCGCTTCCGGGCCATTGGTGACCACTCTGATCGATTCTTGCGGAGTGTTGATCTATTTCAGCATCGCCACCCTGATGCTGGCCAATCTTTGACGTGCCTTTCATTCATCATTGGGTGTACGCTGATATAAATATCGTACAGGGTTTGTATCATTATGCGTGAGCGTGGACGATCCCGCCGGCTGCTGGGGCTTGGCGCAAGAACCGGAGGTGCCTTACTGCGTAGTCGCCTAGGCGGGCAAAGCGACTGGCGGGCGCTTGGTGAAGCGCTGTTCGAAGGGCTTTCCGAACTCAAGGGGCCGGCCATGAAGCTGGCTCAGATCGTTTCTCAATGGGACGATCTGTTGCCCCCGGATCTGGCCAACGAGCTAGCGCGGCTTCAGCGTCAGGCGGAGCCGATGCCCTGGTCGCGAATTCGCGAAAGCCTCGAGATTCAGTATGGCGACCCTGATCGCGTTTTTGCGGAGATCGAAACCACCCCGTTCGCCAGTGCGTCCATGGGTCAGGTGCATCGCGCTCGGACGCACGAGGGGGATACCATCGTGCTCAAGGTGCAGTACCCCGGTCTCGCAGCGGTACTAGAGAGCGATCTAACCCAGGTACGGCGCATCATGCGCCTTGGTCGCTGGTTCAAGGTGCCTCAGGCAAGACTCGATGCACTGTTCGATGAGCTGGCGGACAGCCTGCGCGGCGAGCTCGATTATCAGGCCGAAGCCGCGGCACTTGCGCGCTATCGAGAGCGCTACGCAGACCATGACTGGTTGATCATTCCCGAACCCTTGATGGCCCTGAGCGGTGAACAGGTACTTGCCATGCGCTATGTGCCAGGTACCCCGCTTCGCGATCTTGAAGCCGCTAGCGATGAGCTGCGCCAGAGCGTTGCCACGCACTTGGCGGATTGGCTGACGGAAGAGCTCTTCACCCACCGCGAGCTGCACGCCGATCCCCATGCGGGCAATTTCGCCTGTGACGATCAAGGACGATTGATTCTTTACGATCTTGGGGCCGTCATTCCGGTGCCGGAAGCGCGCTTGAAACAGATGGTCGAACTGCTTCAAGCGACGCTGGAACAGGATGCCATGGCCATGGATGCAGCACTGCGTCAGATGGGCGGGCGTCAGGGCGAGGGCGCACCGTTGGCGCTGTATCAAGAATCTGCCGAGGCCATCGCACCACTGTTTGCGCCTGGCCTGCAGAATTTTGGCGACGTGCGGGTACATCGGCGTCTGCGTGACCTAAGCCCGCGGGTCTGGGCGGCGATGGATCGCCTGCAGCCCCCGGCGGATACGCTATTGCTCTCCCGAGCGCTCAACGGCCATTACTGGAACCTGGTGCGACTGCAGGCGCGGCTCGACATGCATGCCCGCAGTCAGCCGCTGATCGCCTGGGCGAACAGCGTCGCCTGAGCGTCATTTCAGGGCACGGCGGGCCTGCACAAGCGCCCTGTACCAATCGCGATTCGGGGCGCTCACAGCCGCGGGCCGCTGGCTTAGATAGCTGACGTTGCGTATTTCGCTACCCGCCGTATTGGAAAGATAGTTGGACAACATGTTCAGTGTCGTTTCCCGAGCGCCATACTGCTTGATCAAGAATGTCTTGGCTTCTGGATCGAGTTCGACCCGGTAATGACGCACCAGCGCCAAGGCCAGAGATTCCGCCGTGCGAGAGAGATCCACATCGATCTCTCGCACCATGGCAGCGCCCAGTGCTGCCTTCGCGGCGGCTGAAAGATTGGGCTCGAGCTGGCCGAAATCCGCCGCATTCGAGCCATTGATGGCTCGTTGCACCTGCGGGCGGGAAAGATGAATGTGGGGTTCCAGCGCCAAAGCGATTTCGATGGCCAGGCGCTTGCCCGCGTCCATGCCGGTCGCCAGCAGCTGATCCCTGTCGATCAGATGAGGATTGCGCCGTCGTTCGCGATCCGCCTTCGTCGCCTTGATATGCTGATCGAGATGCTTGCATACCTGCGCCTTTGCGGTGTCATCTAAAGCAATCACATGCTCGCGAATGCGCAGGCCTCGGCGACCGGGTCCCAGGCGCAGTCGCGTATCGCGATTCGCATGATCGGTGCTGATGGTTTCCCACTGCTGTACTGCCTTGAGCAGCTGGGCATGGCTGCGTCCTACCTGGGAGTAGGCCTCCAAAGCGCTGCGATAGAGACCTAGCGCATTGGCCAGAAGATCGGACTTGGTTCGCAGTGCCGCCTTACGCTCCGTCTGTCCGCTGACCACGGCTTGGGCAAGATGTTGGATCTGTTCGGCCAGGGCATCCATTGCCTGTTGGGAACGTTCCACCAGGATCTCGGCGCGTAGTCCGCCAGCGGCATCCGCCACCAGCGTGCCGGACTGCTCCGCCAGATAAGCGGTCAAGGCCTTGAGTCGCGACAGGCCCGTAGCCTGGGCAATACGGTGCTGGGCGCGAGTTTTCTCGAGATTGTCAAAGGCCTGGGCCAAACGCCAGCGACCCCGGTATTCGAAGGAAAGCATGGGAATCCTGCGGCCGCTGATCAGCTCGAATGCCAGAATCAGCATCTCCTCCACGTCCTGCAGCGTCATCAAGAGCTCGTTGTTCTGCTCAATGGCCGCCAGTACCCGTTCGATGAAGTTGTCATCCCGGATCACGCCGCGACGTAGATTTGGCGCCTGCCCCTCGAAGCGTTGACGCAGTAGCGCCGTGGCTTCCGGTACCAGTTCCGCGAGTTCCTGGAGCTGGGGGTCGATGGTCTCACGATAAAGCGCAATCAGATCGCGAATGCGTGCATGCTGGCCGACACGCCGATAAATATCGATCTGGGCAATGATACGGGCGCTATCGCGATCATCGAGCAGCTCGATGGCGGCCAGTTCGACCCCTTCCGGTGACAGGTCCTGCTTGCGCAGCAGCATGGCTGCCGCTTCGCGTCGTCGGGCATCGCCTTCTAGGCTTTCGACGATCAGATTGCGGGTCGCCAGCAATAGATCCGGCAGACTCTGAATCACTCGTTCGATCTTATGGGCGGTTCTTTCCGCCTTGCGTCCACCGGTCAGGCTGTAGACGAAATTGGCAATGATGCCTGCAGCACCGGTAATGACCGTATAGGAGATGAAGAAAATGTAATTTTCGGCGGTGGGCGCCTTGCCATAGCCCAGCAGAAAGCCGCCCCAGGCACCCAGCAGGGTGACCGGCCCGGCGGTCCACAGGATCTGCAGCAGACTGACCGTCCAAGGAACTTTTTCCACCGCCGAAGTGATGCGCTTGATCTCGTCGCGGCCTTCGCGTTCCAGGCGAATATGAGGGGTATCGCTGGCATTTTTCGCCGAACGGTGGAAAGGCAATCGCACGACATGAATCCTTGATATGACAAGATGAGAGCAACGACGAAATATGGCCTTGGAAGCCAGTGGGCGCCACCCTAGCACCCCGGAAGTTGGCCCGCTAGCGTTAGGTGATGCCGTGAGCGCGAGACGGCGCCATGCTAGAATGAGCCAATCACGACAAGGAGGTGCGATGCTGGCGATGTGGGTAGAACAGTTACTGGAGTATGCCAGCGGCGCGCTGAATACCATTCGTCAGGACGAGCATTATCCGACGCTGATGGCCTGGGCCCGAACAGAGGGTCTGCGCACTCTGGGGGGGGACATGGCGCTTGCTCAAGCGCTGGCGCCGGAGTTGTGGAACCAGACGCCTCTTGAACGTCGAGGGTTCGCTACCGAAGCCTTGGCTCGTCCTCAGGACAACGAACCCTGCTGGTGCGACTCGGGGCGCAAGAGCCGAGATTGCTGCGGTGCCGTATCCTTTCCGGGTGCAGTGCCGGAGCATTTGATGTGGATGCTGTCGCTGCGGGAATGGACCGGGCCTGCCTTCAAGGCAGCGCTTGCCAGCGGCCGTGCGCCGGCTCAGGCCCTGCTCGAAGCAGGTCTGATCGCGGCGGAAAGCAATCAGCAGTGCCGCGCTCAGCAGATGCTCGAGGCGCTTTTCGAGGCAAGCGACTGGAGCCAGCTGCCGGAGCAGGCAGAGCCGGCGTTCGAGTTGCTGATCGATATCTATCAGGATCGCGGTTTCAATCGCAAGAAGGCCATGCTGCTCGACAACGTGCTTGCACATGGTCCGCTGTTCCTGCGCGGTGTAGCGCTGGAGCGCCTGTGCTTGATGCATCTTGACAGCGACGATCTGGCCAGTGCCAGGGAAGCCTTCGTGCGTGCCCAGCAAACGCTGCCGGACTCACCGACCCTTGCCTATATCGAGGCCATGTTGCTGTTACATGAGGGCCATCCGGAGGAAGCCAGTGAACGCGCCCGGTTCTGGTTTAGACGCCTGGCACGCTACGGCGATCTCGATGTGGAGCAGCTTCAGTTTCTCGCCGATCTGGCAGATAACCCGGGGGCTACCCTGGCGGAGCAGATGGTCAATTCCGAAGAGGCATTGGCCGTGCCATTGACCAATCTGCAAACCCTGCTCGAGAGTCTTGAAGGCGCACCGGATCTGCATCTCGAGCATGCAGCGGACGGCCATCTCGAATATCACACCCGCGCTCGGGAAGACACGCTGTTTGCCGCCTGGCAATCTCGTTTTCTCATCGAGATCGATAAAGAAGCCGCGCTGGGACTCGAGGATGATCCGTGGCCTCATGCCGCGGAATGGCTCGATGCCCTGCATGAAAACCCCGCCTGGCTCGATTCGCCACAGGTCGTGCAGGCCCTGTCGGTGGCCTTAGCAAGTCGTTTCGGTAGCCTGCCCTGGATGGCCAACATGTTCTTCGTACCCCTGGCCAGGCGTTTCGAATACTGGCTGGATCAGATCGAGAACGCTAAGGGTCGTTTCACTTGGGACGATGCGGACAATGCGTTTCTTTTGCGCACTGGCTTGGCCCTGGTGGTCGGAATGGAACGTGGAGCCCGGCGCAACTCCCGGCGGCTGGCGGAGCGTCTGTTGGTGCTCGATGATCAGGACAGCTTGGGTCTGCGGGAACTGGTGTTGGATCAGTTGCTGCGAGAAGGGCGCGACGAAGAAGCAGTGCAGCTCAGCGATCAACAGGAGCCAGACGACGAGGGACCTCTGCTAGGCGTGTTGATGGGACGCGCCTTGGCCTTGTTTCGTCTGCATCGTCTTGATGAAGCCGTACACTCTTTACGTGCCGTCAAGGCGCTCAATGCCCACGCCATTGCCATGATGTGCGCCCAAAATCCACGACCGGTGCCGCTGGCGCTGGAGGTGCCGGAACCCGGTACCAAGGCCGAAGCCTGGCAGTATCGGGCGTTGATGCGGGACCAATGGGCGGCGTCCCAAGGTGCATTGGAATGGTTGACCGCCCAGCAGCGTCATCTTGGCAAATAGATCTATCGATTTGCGCTCAGTCCAGGTTCGCGATTCTCATCACTCAAGGAAGGATCGCGGCTGATGCGCCAGGCAAGCCATATGGCAGGCAATCCGAGCAGTGCCGCAAAGACAAAAAACGTCGTGTAGCCTTGCCCTGCGACCACCACGCCGGAAAACCCCCCGATGAACTTGCCTGGTAATGTCATCAACGACGAGAACAGCGCGTATTGGGTTGCCGTATAGGCTCGTGAGGTCAGGCTCGACAGAAACGCGATGAAGACGGTGCTGGCAAGCCCATTGGCCAGATTGTCCCCCATGATGGTGATGACCAGCATGGGCATTTGCGCCCCGATCAGCGCCAGGATCGCGAACAGAAGATTGGTCAGGGCGACGATGATGGCACCGGCAACCAGCATCGAGCCAATGCCATAGCGCACCACCAGCAGCCCACCGACGATGCCGCCGGTGATGCTCATCGCTATGCCGAATACCTTGGTCACGTTGGCTATTTGGGAAAGGGTGAAGCCCAGATCGATATAGAGCGGATTGGCCATGGCCGCCATGGACAGATCGCTGATGCGATAGACGCCGATGAAAACCAATAGCCATAGAGCGCGGCGACCATAGCGGGAAAAGAAATCCGTGAAAGGGCAGACGATTGCACCGATGGACCAGGCCCCCAAGCGACGCCATGGCCGAGCACGCCCTCGGGTGGCTCTCAAGAAGGCGCGGACCTTGGGCTCATGAATCAACTGCACACCCAAGGGTGAGCGAGGTGGTTCCGGACGCAAAAGCACCGTGAGTATGCCAACACCCACCAGACCGGCCATGCTCAAATACGCCCAGTGCCAGGAGGCAAGATCGGCGACATAGAGCGCACCGGCGCCGGCCGCCAGCAGCCCCCCGCGATAGCCAATGATGTAGGTTGAGGCCATGGCGGCCTGTACCTCTTCTATGGCGGATTCGATACGAAAGGCATCGATGACGATGTCCTGAGTCGCCGAACCGAACGCGACCAGCAGGGCAAAACCCGCAACGCTAGCAAGACTGGCGCGAGGATCCGTATAAGCAAGGCCCACCAACCCCAGCGCAATCGTTACCTGAGCCAGCAGCATCCAGCCGCGCCGCTGACCGAACAGCCGAGTCAGTAGAGGCAAGGGCAAACGGTCCACCACCGGTGCCCAGAAGAATTTGATCGAATAGAGAATGCCGATCCAGGAAAAGAAACCGATTGCCGCGACCTCGACGTCGACATCCCTCAACCAGGCGGTCAGCGTCGAAAATACCAGTAGAAAGGGAAGACCTGCGGAGAAGCCCAGAAACAGCATGGTGATTACCGGAGCCTGGGCATAAACCGCCAGGGCATCCCGCCAGGAGCGGCGCGCTGGTCGGGTCATCGTGGATTTCCTGTCATGAGAAAAGTCCTTGAAGCTTTGGAGATATCCTGAATCGATATGCCTGGCATCGATGATAGACTGATCACAACTCATGCTTTCCATGCTGGCCCACTTGATGTTTCGGCCTTGCACTGGAGTCGATCTCGAATAATGGAGTCCTATGAGCGATCAGCTTACCGATCTCGATCAACCAGACAGCGATGCCATTCCGCGCTGGTATTTGATTCAATGCAAGGGTGGCGAATCCTTTCGTGCCGCGGAGCACCTGAACAATCAGGACTACGAGGTATTTCATCCAGTGCTGCAGGTACAAAAGAAACGTAACGGCAAACTGCAATGGATCGATGAGCCGCTGTTTCCCTATTATCTGTTCATTCGCCTCGATCGCCTGGCCAGCAATTGGCGGCCCATTCGCTCAACCCGTGGCGTGCTCAAGCTAGTGGGCTTCGGCAACGAACCCATTCCTGTCGATGACGAACTCGTCGCAGCCTTGCGCAACAATGCTCAAAAGACGCCCCCGCTCAATGGCAACGTCTACTTTCGTGCGGGTGAGGCCGTCGAGATTACCGAAGGGCCTTTTCGGTCGCTGCAAGCCGTTTTCGAAAGCCAGAAAGGCGAAGAGCGCGCGATCGTGCTGCTCAACATGCTGCATAGCCAGCAGCGCCTGGAAGTGCCTGTTCGCCATCTACGCCGTTCCGAGTAAACCCGCAAGGAAGCCCCTATGATCATTGCTCCCCAACATATCGTAACCCTGCACTATATCTTACGTGACTCCGCCGGGAGCGTACTAGACGACTCATATCAGCGCAATGCACCCCTGCAGTATCTACATGGTCACGACAACATCGTCCCCGGTCTCGAACGGTCTCTGAATGGGCTTGCCATTGGTGCCCGCACAACAATCACGCTGGCCCCTGCTCAGGCCTATGGTGTTCGAAACGGGGCGTTGGTACAGAAAGTCTCTCGAAGCGCTTTCGAAGGAGTCGATGAGTTGGTGCCGGGCAAGCGTTTTCAGGCTCAAGGCCCTGAAGGACCTCGAATCGTCACCGTGATTGCCATAAGCGGCGACGAGGTGACCGTGGATACCAATCATCCTCTGGCCGGGGAAACCCTGAGCTATAGCGTCGAGATCCTGGATATACGTCAGGCAACCCGCGCTGAGCTGGCCAAGGGCCACCCCTTGGATGAGGGTATCGAGCATACGCAAGTGGAAGATCGCAAGATCCCCTGAAACATGACTTCGGTCAATTATTGTTACGCAACCGTTCAAGCTCGGTAAAAACCTTGATTCAGGTCAAGATCAATAAGCTGTCGCTACCTTAAAGTGAATTCATCGACTATGAGGAAGGGGAGACACACCATGTACTGGGATGATGCGGTCATTTTCGGGCTGGTGACAGTGGGGATGATGTTTGTCTTCATGGGTGGTCTCGCCACTTTCATCATCAAAGATCAAAAGCGTAAGGGTAAGCAGTGATCGCGCTTACGCAGCTTACACGATAGCGCAAGTTTGTCGTCAGGGGAGGGGGCAATGCCCCCTTGTAGCCGACCTTCGGGTCGGCTTTTTTATGCGTGTCATTTAGCCAACGTCGGATCGTCATTAACTGGGCATGAAATTCAAGGGTGTGCTGATCCGGTACTCCATCAGCCAATCGAGAACGCGGTCCTCATCCATGGGGCGTGCAATCAGATAGCCTTGCGCCTGATCGCAGCCGGCCTTGGTCAACAGAGCAAGTTGTTGAGGGGTTTCCACCCCTTCGGCTACCACTTCGAGCCCGAAGTCATGTGCCAGTGCAATACTCGAATGCACGATGGTGGCATCTTCACGTTGCTTTGTCAGATTCATCACGAAGGATTTATCGATCTTGAGAACATCAAGAGGCAAGCGACGCAGCTGCGTCAGCGATGAGTAACCGGTGCCGAAATCGTCGATGGCGACCGTGACGCCCTCCTTGCGCAGCTCCTCCAGCAGCACCGCTACGGAAGCGGGGTCGAGCATCATCGTCTGTTCGGTAATCTCGAGCATCAGTTGGGTCGGGGCAATGTGTCTATGATGCAGGCCAGCGAGTAGTCGTCGGGCGAGCTGCGGATCGTCAAGATCAATGGCGGATAGATTGATGGCGATTTGCATGGCATGTCCGCTTGCCTGCCAGGCGGCCATATGATCCATCACTTGCCCGATCAGCCATTGACCAACCAGGGCCATATGGCCCGAATGCACCGCAAGCGGCAGAAATTCGTCCGGGTATAACAACCCAAGGGACGGATGTTGCCATTGCAGCAAGGCTTCAAAACCCGTGACAGCGCCATCATCTAACCGAATCTTGGGTTGGTACACCACTCTAAGCTGCTGATCCTGAACCGCGTTCACCAGATCGCTGAGTAGCCGTTTTTCCCGGGCGTGGCGATGATCAAGGCCGCTTTGATAGGCATGGAATCCCTCCCGGGAATGGCGTGCCTGAATCAGTGCAATGGAAGAGCGATGTAAAAGCTGCTGGGCGTCCTTGCCATCCTCGGGGCTTTGCAGCACCGCCATGGAAATAGTGGGAATCAGCGAAGTGCCCGAGAGCTTCAGCGGCTGGCTCAATTGCTCCTTCAAGCGCTCTAGCAAGGTATTGTCCACGAAGGGTGGCGCGACCAAGAGCAAGAACTCGTTGCCTCCTAGGCGATAGAGGCGCCCATGATGGTAGTGCAGACGCACGAGGCGACGGGTTAGCGCTACTAGCAGCTGATCGCCAATATCCTCACCAAGTGTTTTGTTGATGTGATTGATATTGTCGATGCCCAGCCGAATTATGAGGAAGGTCTGATCTGCAGCGATCAGTTTGTGTATTTCATGGTTAGCAAGGCTATGGGTGCCGATACCCGTCAATGGATCGGTTTGTCGACGCTGCAGATGAGTAAGCAACTTGAAAAAGTGACTTTGCAGTCTGCCTGCATATTTTTCATGACGCGGATGGTGCCACGCCGAACGCAGAAGTCTTTCAGCGCCGCGGCTGGCGCCCAACGCCAGGAATAGAAGTAAAAGCCCAAGAAAACGACTTAGCACCGTGACAATCGCGCTAGCGTATCGTTTCGGATGCCAAGCGAGAAGATGACCAAACGCATTCAAATCGCTCTCAATAATACATGGTTGATATTGATGATTACTCAGCAAGGCTGAGTATTGTTGACCGGTGCCGTGGTGAATATATCTATGTTGTATCAGACAACAGCTATCTGCGTTGGTGCCAGTAAGCCCAGTAAACGGTGTCTCTTACTCTTGTGAGTTTCTTGTCAGGCTATTTGAGCCAAGAGCGGACGGAGGGCGCCAGCGTGTTGCCCAGGCCTTCATCACCCGTTCGGAATACCAGGTCTGGCCGAGGCTGCCGTTGTACCGCGCCAACGCGCGTGTCAAATCGCCTTTTTCAATTTCTAAATAGTGCGCCAGAATAGTGCAGCCATAGCGCAGGTTGAGTCCGGAATCAAAAAGATCATCTTCCGGGCGCCCAATGACCTCTTTCCAGAAGGGCATGATCTGCATCAACCCTTGAGCGCCCGCAGAGGAGATGGCGTTGGTATCGAAGGCGCTTTCCACTTGAATGAGCGCGAGTACGAGTTCTGCCGAAAGACCTGCCAGGGCGGCCTCCAGGCGTATTCGTTCGAGCAGATTTGGATGCTCACTCTGAGAGATGAAAGGGGCTAACCGGGATTGCATGACGCTCAACCAGTGCTGGCTTTGAGCATCAGATGTCATCTGCCGTGATTTGTACGCCTTGGCCGCCAGCGTATCGATCAGCGTATTGGGTAGTCGATCGGGAACCACGGCAGCGCCGGTTGCCGATGAGGACAACAGGGCTGCCAGGATGCTTGCCAGGATTCTAGACTTGTAAGCGCTCACGTAGGTAGTCGATCAGCTCGTCTGCGGGGATCATAGTATTGTTATCGTCACGACGACCCTTGTACTCCAGTTCGCCGTTGTCGAGCCCGCGATCACCGATCACTACCCGATGAGGAATGCCAATCAATTCCTGATCCGCGAACTTCACGCCGGGCCGGGTATCCCTATCGTCAAGCAGCACATCGATGCCCTGGGCACTAAGCTCATTGTAAAGACGTTCCGCTGTCTCACGCACCCGTTCGGACTTATGAGCATTCATCGGCACCAGCATCACCTCAAAAGGCGCGATGGCGTTGGGCCAGATGATGCCGTTGTCGTCATGATTCTGCTCGATGGCGGCCGCCACGACGCGAGTGATGCCAATGCCATAGCAGCCCATCCAGAGCTGAGTGGCCTTGCCGTTTTCATCGAGAGCGGTTGCGTTCATCGCCTCGCTGTACTTGGTGCCCAGCTGAAAGACATGCCCGACTTCGATGCCGCGCTTGATCGAGAGCGTGCCTTGGCCATCCGGTGACGGATCACCGGCTACCACGCTGCGAATGTCCGTCACCTTGGGCAGTGCCACGTCCCGCTCCCAGTTGATGCCGAAGTAGTGCTTGCCATCTATGTTGGCCCCGGCGCCGAAATCACTCATCAGCGCCACGCTGCGGTCGATGATGATCGGCATGTCGAGATTGACCGGCCCGAGGGAGCCCGGGCCGGCCCCCACCACCGCACGAATTTCATCTTCCGTGGCCATGGTCAAGGGGACGGCGACTTCCGGAAGGTGCTCTGCCTTGATCTCATTTAGCGCATGATCGCCCCGCACCAGCAGCGCAATCAGGCCGCCCTCGGCTGCCTGTACCATCAGGGTCTTGATGGTCTTCTCGATAGGCAGGCCGTGCTGTTCGACCAGCGCAGCGATGGTTTTTGCGTTTGGAGTATCGACCAGGCGCAGTTCTTCTTGCGGCGCCACACGTTCTGGGGTCTCGCCCATGGGCGCGGGCAAGGCTTCTGCCATCTCGATGTTGGCGGCATAGTCAGAGTCGCTGGAGAAGGCGATATCGTCCTCGCCGGAATCCGCCAGCACATGAAACTCATGGGAGCCGGTGCCCCCGATCGAGCCGTTGTCCGCAAGCACCGGACGAAAATCAAGCCCCAGTCGGGTGAAGATACGCACATAGGTATCGTACATCACCTGGTAGGTCTGCTTGAGGGAGTCTTCCGAGATGTGGAAAGAGTAGGCGTCCTTCATGAGGAATTCCCGGGAGCGCATTACACCGAAGCGCGGGCGAATCTCATCGCGAAACTTGGTCTGGATCTGATAGAAGTTGGCCGGTAGTTGCTTGTAGCTGCCGATCTCACGGCGCATCAGATCGGTGATTACTTCCTCGTGAGTCGGGCCGACGCAGTAATCGCGCTGATGGCGATCGATGACACGCAAAAGCTCAGGGCCATACTGTTCCCAGCGTCCGGATTCCTGCCACAGCTCCGCCGGTTGTACGGCAGGCATCAGCATCTCCTGAGCGCCGGCGCGGTCCATTTCTTCCCGCACGATGCGCTCGACTTTACGCAGGGTGCGAAGGCCAGTAGGAAGCCAGGTGTAAAGGCCTGAGGTTAGACGACGAATCATGCCAGCGCGTAGCATCAGCTGATGGCTAATGACTTCGGCGTCCGCCGGCGTTTCCTTGAGGGTGGCGATCAATAGTTGACTGGCGCGCATGGGTCCGGTGGTTCCTTGAAATCTGGGCGGCGAGGCTGACATGGCAGCGATGGTCATACCTGGCGCATTGTACGGGCAAGCCCGGATGGCGGCAAAAAGTGCCATAAAAGACGGCGCAGTAATTGCACGAGAAAATCATTTCAATGAACGGGAACGCCAGTTTTCGGGAGAGCCCGATTTATCCGGCGATGGTTGATAGTCTTCATCGCTCTTTGAAACGATCACTCACAGGGGCGGCCTGTTCGACGATGGCGCTTCGGCTCGATAACGTTCGAGCAACGCCCACAAGATTGCTGCAGTTTCCGCATCCGGCAAGCCCCGGTAGTCATTCGGGCGAAAATGCATCTGAAAGGCTCGCAGCACATGGCGTGTCTGGGTATCGAGCTGACCCGTCAGCTCGATTGGGTAACCGTACTCTGCAAGCGCCGTCTGCAGCTCGATCAACGATGGCGGTTGCCGGCTGAACCGGGTGAGATAATTCGTCACCGTTTTGGCCTCGGGCCAGGCGCCAATACCTGCCTGATGTAGTCGGTACCAGGGAAATAGTGGCCCGGGATCAATCTTGCGTGAAGGCGCAATGTCCGCATGCCCGACGACATTGGTGGGGTCGATGTCATGGTGGGCGACGATATCTCGGGCAAGACGTATCAGGGTATCCATCTGCGCATCCGGATAAGGCGCCCAGTGAATGATATTCAGGTCAGAAGGTTGAGCGTCGAGGATTCGCTCGATTTCTCCAAAGGGCCTATCTGGCCCTTCGTTGACGATCTCGATGCCAATCGAGGTATCGTTGATATTGCTACGGTTTTTCCAAGCGCTAACGCCTGCATGCCAGGCGCGACGGGACTCGTCCACTAATTGATAGACCAGAGGCTGGCCTCGGGAACGTCGGGCCGGCAGCGGCAGCACGTAATGAGCGCTAACTCGGGGGCCGGTCAGGGTTCTTAGGGAACGGAATTCATTACCGTCGGTGTAGTGGATCACCAGATGATGTATTCGGCTTGAATGGGATGGCGATACCCGTCGTTGATCGACGATATAGCCGGGCCGTTGCTCCAGGCCGCTGCAGCTTGCCATGACGAGAGTGATCACCATCAGCAGCAGCAGCGGTGGGCATACCCGGCATCTTGGGAGGCGCTTTCGAGAGAAATAGGCAAGCAACGTCATAGGGTCTGGAGAAGGTGGCGCAGGGCAAGTCCCAGCAGCAGGGTCAAGGCGAAACTGAGCATGGTGCCGAGCAGCACGTACTCGGTGAGCTTGCGATCCCGGTCCTCACGCAGATCGCCAAAACGCAAGACTGACTTGGCCGCCAATAGAAAACCGATGGGGGTGAATTCGCCGCTCAACACAAAGGTCAGCACCAGAAAACGCTCGAGAATACCGATTCTGGCGCCCGCATCCGCCAGGGTGCCACGATTATCGATCTGATCGCTCCAGCGCTGCATCACCAGGGCGATGAGTATCGACAGCGGCCGTGTAATCAGCACATAGGCCAGCAGTATCGCCAGAGGCTTGGGATCCAGCAGCCAACTGCCTAGCAGCGGAAGCGGCCAGGGATACACCAGAAAGCTCCAGACCAGAAGAATGACCAGTAGATGCAGCGCCTGATCGATCAGGAAATAACGTACCTGTTCTGGCGCATAGCTCTTGAGGATATCGATGATCAAGTGACTCGAAGCGATCATCAGCGCCGTAAGCAGGGCAGTCGCAGCCCCCAGTTGGCTGATCAACAGGACGCTCAGTGCCAGCAACCCGTGAACGCCGGCATGCAGATAAACCGGTATGGAGCGATAGCCGCGTTGCTGCTTGCTGATTACCCAAGCCTTGCCCTGCAGCAGGAAATCGCCGGCAAGATGGGCAAGCAGCAGCAGTAATAGTAGCGAGAGGGCCGTCGGGTGCATGGCAATTCCTTTAAACGCCCTGTGCCAGCCTTGAGGAAACGTAGGCTAGGTAATCTCGAATCAACGGCCAGCGAGCTACCGCCAGACGACGATTGATAGTGGGCTGGGCACGTTCAAGTCGTTGAGCCAAGGCCTGTTGAGACTCCTGGTGGAGCAGGCTCAATGACACAACTTCCGCCGAAAAACGCGACCAGTGGCTCAGGATGTCGTCCACGAAACGGGTCATCAGTGTCAATGTTTCTACATATTCGGATGATGAGGTAACGATGGCCAGGCGATCTGGCGTATCGCTCAAGTCGTCAAGCCCCTGGCCCGACAGCACGAACGCCTCACCATCGGCCTGGGCAAAACGCTCGGCTTCGGGAACCTCGCCTGTTCCGACACCGAGGACGATGCGGGCATCCCAGGTGTTGTGACGAGAAGGCGATTGTTGAATCAATGCCGCGCGAATCAATATTGCTGCCGTCATGGCATTGCCCGGATCGGGAACGACCACCTGGAAGCCATCGCCTCGATAGCGATCGCAGCGGGCCTTGAAGCGCTCTTCGACGAGGCCCAGCGCCGCATCCAAAGTGCGGTTGAAACGATCCTTGTCCTTGATTCGCTGAGATCCCACCACATCACCGGTCAGTACACCAATATTGGTCACCATGTCCTGTCGATCCACGATAGTGTCTAAACGCTATAATTGTAACTTATAGCCGAAAATCACTATAACCAAAGACAATAGTGTTATCTAGCTATTGAGTTAAGTCATTCGATGGATCAATGCTGTAATTATATACAGTATACAAGCACTGGCAATTGCTCATACGCACTTTGTTGTATCCTCATGTAACAAAGAGAGTCAGCGCAGCAGTTCTCGGACCGAGGCTTCCAGCCCTTGAAGCGTGGTGGGGTACATTCGATCGTCGATCAGATGGCGAATCAGCTGGGTGGAATGAGTGTATTCCCAAACCCGGGGCGGCATTGGATTCAACCAGACCAGCTTGTCGAATTTTGTGGTAAGGCGCTTTAGCCAGATGGCGCCGGCTTCTTCGTTGAAGTGTTCGACGCTGCCACCAGGATGGGTGACTTCATAGGGAGACATGGCCGCATCGCCGACGATCACCACCTTGTAGTCGGCGCCGAAGGTGCGCAGCACTTCCTGAGTGCTGATGCGCTTGTCACGGCGTCGATTGTCCCGCCATAGATTTTCATAGACGCAGTTGTGGAAGTAGAAGTGTTCGAGATGCTTGAACTCGCTGCGGCAAGCGGAAAACAGCTCTTCGCAGATACGAATGTAATCGTCCATGGAGCCGCCTGCATCGAGCAACAGCAGCAGCTTGATCGCATTGTGACGCTCGGGCTTCAGCCGAATATTGAGCAGGCCATTGTCCCGAGCCGTTGCCTCGATAGTGGCGTCGATATCGAACTCTTCCCCGGCGCCGTGCGGGCAAAAACGCCGCAAGCGGCGTAGCGCCATCTGCAGATTGCGGGTGCCGAGTTCGAGGGAGTCGTCGTAGTCGCGGAAATGGCGTTCGTCCCAGACCTTTACCGCCCGCCGATGGCGTGAGCCGTCTTGGCCAATGCGAATCCCTTCCGGGTTGTAGCCGTAAGCGCCGAAGGGGCTGGTGCCGCCGGTGCCGATCCATTTATTGCCGCCGGCGTGGCGCTCCTTCTGTTCCTCGAGCCGCTGCTTGAAGGTCTCGATCAGCTGCTCCAGGCCGCCCAGGGATTGAATCTTGGCCTTCTCTTCCTCGGTCAAGGATTTCTCGAACTCGCGTCGCAGCCAGTCATCCGGAATCAAGGCCTCGATGGCGGAATCCAGGTCCTCGATGCCCTTGAACCAGGCGGCAAAGGCACGATCGAAGCGATCGAAATAACGCTCATCCTTGACCAGGATCAGACGAGCCAGGCGATAGAAATCATTGATGTCGGCAAACACCACCCCCCGTTCGAGTGCGGCATGCAGATCGAGCAGCTCTCGCAGGGACACCGGCACATCGGCGCGCTTTAGCGTATCGAACAGGCCGAGAAACATGGCTCAGCGACCTTGACCGGCACGCTGACGGCGCATCATGAACGCCAGCCGATGCAGCAGGGTGCTGTCTTGCTCGTTCTTGACCAGGGCGCCGGCCAAGGGCGGTAACGCCTGACTCGGGTCGCTGTGATACAGCGCTTCCCGGGACAGCTCATCCGCCATCAGCAGCTTGAGCCAGTCGATCAGCTCCGAGGTGGAAGGCTTCTTCTTCAGTCCCGGCGCCTCGCGCAGATCGAAGAATACTTCCAGGGCCTGGGCGACCAGACGGGATTCGATCTCGGGAAAATGCACGTCGACGATCTGTTTCAGCGTCTGGCGGTCGGGGAACTCGATGTAATGAAAGAAGCAGCGCCGCAAAAAGGCATCCGGCAGTTCCTTTTCATTGTTCGAGGTGATGACGATGATCGGGCGATGCCGGGCACGGATGGTTTGATCCGTCTCGTAGACATAGAACTCCATGCGATCGAGTTCTTGAAGCAGATCGTTAGGGAATTCGATATCCGCCTTGTCGATCTCGTCGATCAGCAAGACCACGCGCTGATCCGCCTCGAAGGCTTCCCATAACTTGCCGGGTCGAATGTAGTTGGCCACGTTTTCCACACCCTCCACACCCAGCTGAGAATCTCGAAGACGGCTGACCGCGTCGTATTCGTAGAGTCCCTGATGAGCCTTAGTGGTGGATTTGATGTGCCAGGTAATGAGAGGGGTATTCAGCGACTGGGCCAGCTCCTCGGCCAGCAGTGTCTTGCCGGTACCGGGCTCGCCCTTGATCAGCAGCGGACGCTCCAGCATCACCGCGGCATCGACGGCCAGACGCAGCGCATCCGTGGCGATGTAGCTCGATGTTCCTGCGAAAGCCATGATGTTTCCCTGTTGAAAGACATCAGTCGAGTGTACGAGAGAGGCTGTGGCATCTCAATTCATGGCATTTAATTCAGGTTCTGGTGCCGATCGGCTGCTTCAACTTGGTGAACTGAGTCTTGAAAGTATCGCTGTCCACGGCGTAACCAAGAATGCGGTTGCGCCCTTGAGCCTTGCATTGGTAGAGCGCCGAATCGGCACAGGCAATCAGACTGTCCGCATCGAGTTGAGTACCAGACTTGGCGGTGGCCACGCCGATGCTCACGGTCACCACCGAATGCGTGGGCGAGGCAGCGTGGGGAATGCCGACCGCCTGCAGCATGCTGCGCATGGCTTCCGCCAAACGCAGGGCAGACTCCTCGTCGCTGTCCAGCAGCACCACCAAAAACTCTTCTCCCCCGATACGAACGAGGATGTCCGTTTCGCGGCGAAAGGTATCTCGCAGGACGTTGGCGATCTCTACTAGACAAGCATCGCCGGCAGGGTGCCCATAGTAATCGTTGTAGGCTTTGAAATGATCTACATCGATCATCAGGATCGACAAGGGTGCGATACGTCGCCGGGTCATGGGGAGCGCAATTTCCAGGCGCTGATCCAGCAAGCGTCGATTACCTAGCCCGGTCAGAGGGTCGATGAGAGACTGCTCACGCAACGTCTCGTTATGTTGTCTAAGCGTTTCCAACAGCGAATGAATTTCGCCGGTGAGTAGGGCAATGTCATCACGATTTTTTAAAAGTGTGGCCGGAGGCTTGCTGACACTGCCCTCCTGCTGGCCTTTTACATAATCGACGAGTAGATGCACCCGATTGAGCCAGTAGCGCTGCAACGAGACGACCAGCATGACCAAGAGGAGCAGAGAGATCGTCGCGATCAAGACAATGATGGAAACCAGCTCCATCCGAGATTGCAGGGCGTTCTGCTCACTGAAAAAGACACTCGTTTGCTGCCACAGAACGACGCCTGCGATCAGCAGCAAAATCCCCAGAGCGGATAGCGCGTATCGATGAAAGAGGAGCTTGGTTGGTATGAGCCGCATGAGCCATCGCTATCAAACGAAATGAACAGGTATTGTTACTATCGCATTCGTCTATTATCGGCGCGCAGTCAACGTTCTTGAATACTTGTGAAGTGAAAATTCACGAAAACTGCGCCAATTTTATCAGTCATGCGTCTGATTTTGTCTGCGAGTGACGATATCGCTCGATCAAGGTTGCCGGATCACGCTCCGCATTGCCAAGCTCGCGTGCTGCCGGAATAGCTGTGCTGCCAGCGCACTCATGGGCACGGCACTGGCGCTACGCTGACTTTGGGCGACTGCCATATCAAGATCCTTGAGCAGGGTACGCACATGCCAGGGCGGCGAGTCGAAATCGCCCGCTGCCATGCGCGGCGCTAGAAGCTGAAACGGTCTGGAATCCGCGAATCCTCCGGTCAGTGCCTCGGGAATTCGTGCGGCATCGACACCGCTGGCCTCCGCCAAAGCCATCATCTCGGCGATCACCAGGGCATTACAGCCAACGATCATCTGGTTGCATACCTTGGTGACTTGTCCGCTGCCCACCGGTCCCATGTGGGTGATGCGAGACCCCAAGGGCTCGAACAGCGGACGCAGCGCCTCGATGTCGTTTGCCTCGCCACCGCACATGATGGCAAGACTTCCCGACTCGGCGCCGGTCACGCCGCCGGACACCGGGGCATCGATCCAGGGCATGTGGCACTCAGCGCGCAGGCGTGAAGCAAAATCCCGAGTCGCCGCCGGATCGCTGCTGGAGAAATCCACCAGCCGTTGGTCAAAACGGGCGTGAGCGGCAACGCCTTCGTTTCCAAATACCACTTCCTCGACAGCGGCGGTATTGGCCAGACAGAGCAGGATGACGTCCACCTCCTTGACGAGTGCTGCAATCGAGGCAGCAACTCGGGCGCCAGCGGCTTCGACACCCTGGGTCTTGTCCGAACTGCGGTTGAACACCGTGACACTATAGCCTGCCTTCAGCAGACGATGGGTCATGGGTTCGCCCATAAGACCGATGCCGATGAAGCCAAGACGCGGTGAAGTCATGAGTGAGTCTCCACGTTCGTGAAAGAAGAGGTCTGGCCCGTCTCCAGATCGAACTGCAGGCTGGCCAGATGACGATACAGCGGATTGCTTTCGAGCAGCTGGGTGTGAGTGCCGGCGCCCACCAGGCGGCCGTGATCAAAAACCAGCAGTCGATCCGCGGCCACCACGGTGGCCAGACGATGGGCGACCACCAGGCTGGTACGACCCACCATGAGCCGATCCAGCGCTTCCTGCACCAGCCGCTCGCTCTCTGCGTCCAGGGCACTGGTCGCCTCATCCAGCAGCAGTACCGTCGGGTTACGTAGCAGCGCTCGGGCAATGGCCAGACGCTGGCGCTGGCCTCCGGAGAGCTGAACACCGCCGGGGCCGAGATAGCTATCGAAACCCTTGGGTAACGCCTGAATGAATTCCAAAGCGTTGGCATCCCGGGCGGCCTGAACGACTTCTTCATCGCTGGCCTCGGGCGCCCCATAGCGGATATTGTCCGCGGCGCTGCCGCTGAACAATACCGGCTCCTGGGCGACTAGCCCGATGGCCTGGCGCAATTCCGCCGGATCGAGATCGCGAAGATCCACGCCGTCCAGCATCAGCTTGCCGTCATCAGGATCGTAGAAACGCAGCAGCAGCTGTAAAAGCGTACTCTTGCCCGCGCCGGAGGGGCCCACCAGAGCAACGCGTTCACCGGGATGAATGTGAATATCGAGATCGGTCAGCGCCGGGGTGTCCGGTCGACTGGGATAGGCAAAGCGTAGATCTTGCGCAACGATTTCACCTCGCAAGGGATCATCGAGGGTTCGCGGGGCAGGTGGGGCAGTGATGACGGCCTTGGCGTCCAGCAGTTCGAGCAGACGCTCCGCGGCACCCGAGGCGCGTTGAACGTCGCCGGCCACTTCCGCCAGCGCCGCCACGGCGCCGGCGGCAAGTACCGCGTAGAACACGAACGCCGACAGTTCACCGGCACTCATTTCGCCAGCAAGCACCGCATGACCGCCTTGCCACAGCATGAAAGCGACGGCGGTGAACACCACCAGCATGGCGATACCCGTCAACCAGGCACGCTGGCGTGTTCTATCGACGGCTACTGCGAAGGCTTCTTCCACATGATGCCCGTAGAGGCGTCTATCCGCGTCTTCATGGCCGAAGGCCTGCAGGGTGCGAATGCCCGTCAGCGCCTCACCGGCATAGCGGCCCAGCTCGGCAATACGATCCTGACTATGGCGCGACAGCCGTCGCACCCGACGACCAAACCACAAAATCGGCAGCACCGTGGCAGGAATGCCCAGCAGCACCAGCGCACTGAGCCAGGGCTGAGTGACCAGCATCAAGATGATCGCCCCAATCAGCATCAGCAGATTGCGCAGGGCAACGGACAAGGAAGAACCGAACAGGCTCTGCAGCACGCTGGTATCCGCAGTCAGGCGCGACTGAATCTCGCCGGCGCCGCCGCTTCCTTTCAAGCTGTTTTCGAAAAAATCCGGCTCGAGAGTCAGCAAGTGATCGAAGACCTGGCGGCGCAGATCCGCCGCCAGACGCTCTCCGATCCAGGTCACCAGGTAATAGCGAGCTGCCGAAGCGATCGCCAGCACGGCAACCACCGCAAGTAGCCCTGCCAAGGCTTGATTGAGGCTAGAGACGTCTTCCGCCATGAAGCCCTGATCGATGACTAGGCGCAGTCCCTGACCCAGCAGCAGGACACTACCGGAGGCCACCAGCAGGGCGATAGCGGCGCCTATCAGCCTCCATCGATAGGGGCTGAGCAGCGAAAGTAAGCGCAGCAGGATGCGTGGGTTGGGGCGGGTTGTCATTATGTTTCTCGGGCAATGAAAAGAGCGTACTGAATAAGGACACTACCAGTGCTTGCATAAAAGAGCATGCTCAGGTCCAGCGTGGATCGGCAGTGAAGGCCACGGTAAACCAGCGCCGCTCTGGAGGGGCGCTCAACTGCGCGGCGATTTCCTCACGGATCTCGTCGAGCATGCTCATGCCGCGCTCGCTGGCAAAGTCTGGTTGAGTGATGATGTGAATTTCGATGAAGTAGCCCCGGCCGGTCTTGGCCACATGGCTGTAGTAGTTGAGTAGACCGGCACGTTGCATCACCTGCTGCATGGCATCATGGACTTCCCGGTCGAGATGGCTCGGTGCAATCAGAAACACCTCTTTCAGGGCACGGCGCACGATGCCGATGGGGACCGGCATAAAGCACAGCGTCAGCACTGCCAATAGCAGCGAATCCACATAGGGAGTCCAATGCGACAGGGCAGTGTCATCCAGTAGCCAAGCGAGGGCGAAAGCCACCAATAGGGCGGACGTGATCAACGCGGCCATCAGCCAGCCCTGAATATCGATACGCAGGAACTCGGAATCCGCCTCTCGATTGAGGCGACTCTCGAACACATACATGGAGAAGCAGACCGTTGCGACCAGCACCGCATAGACAATCGCCATGCCAAAGGCGAGTTCGCGTCCGCCTTCCATCAGCCCCTGTACCGCATTGAGAAAGGCATAAAAGCACAGCAGCATCAAAATGGCGCCGTTGAATGCCGCCGCCATGGGTTCGAAATGCCAGTAGCCAAGCTGGAAGCGCTGATTGACTTCGCGCTGGGCAAGTCGCGAAACCCAAAGCGCCAGCATCGACATGGTGGCGTCGATGCTGGAGAACACCCCGTCGAACAGGATTGATTGGGAGCCCGCCAATAAACCGAGAGTAATGCCAAGACCGGCAACGACCAGGGTCATGGCGATGGAAATTTTCAGGGCGCGCTGTTCGAGATGGGCTTGCATGGCTGGGCTCGAGGTTCATCGAAGCCGACGATCATAGGTCAGCCGGTTCGGGTTCACCAGCGTCGTAGCTGCTACGCTCAGTAGTGAGTCAACATGATTCAGGCAATATCAGGGGGAGCCATGGACAAGGAACTGCTCGCACGAAGGATCAATGTGGTCGTCGATGACATCACCCGGATCGAGGTGGACGCCATCGTCAATGCCGCCAACCATTCGTTGATGGGCGGTGGTGGCGTGGACGGCGCCATTCACCGCGCTGCTGGCCCTGAACTCAAAAAGGCCTGCCAGCGCCTGCGCGACACCAACTGGCCTGACGGCTTGCCGGACGGCGAGGTCACCCTGACCGATGGCTTCAAGCTGTCGGCGCGCTACGTGATTCACACCGTGGGGCCAGTCTACGCCAAGACCAAGGACAAGTCGCACCTGCTCGCCAACTGCTATCGCAACGCTCTGACGCTGGCCGCCGAAAACGACTGTCGGAGCATCGCCTTTCCGGCGGTTTCCACCGGTATTTACGGCTATCCCTTCGACGAAGCGGCAAAGGTGGTACTCGACGTGCTGGCCGAGGAATTACCGCGTCACGAACTTGACGTGACACTGTGCTTCTTCAGTGACAAAGATGCCGAAGCGTTCAAGATGATCATGGAAGAGGCGTCTTAAGTATCTGCAGTATTGCTTTTATTGAAATTGGGAACCATCGGCGGCTTCTGCAGGTTTTCAGCGATTGGATTTTCAGGCCTAAACCGCACGCGCTTGCGCATGTCGCCTAAATTAAATGTCAATTGATATAGATATGAAACCAGTAATTCAGGAAGAAGTAAGCGGGTGTGGTATTGCAGCGAGCGCTACTCTGTATGGGCATTAGTTATACCGAGGCCAAACGGAACGCAAATGATCTGGGTATTCAAATCGTAGCAGTACGACTTTTATGGCCGCCTCTGCCGGAATGCCGCATTGTTCCAGCTGCCCTCAAGCAAGGCGTTGTCGCTCTCTGAGCGCTGGTTCGAGCCCAAGGTGTTCAACAAAAGGGATAAAGTGGCGATCTAGAAGCAGTAGAGGTCGCTGTGTCTCTATGCAAAACGTCACAATGATCACAGCAGCGGCCTTTCTGACCGTGATGCCTTTTTCGCGTAGTGTCCGATAGTTCGTTCGAACCTTTGTCGTACATGCTTGCAATTGCTGCAGTCATTGTTTTTGACATCACACCGCATAAAGATAGGAGCCACCCGTGCCGAGCTTTGATCCCACCGCCCTGGAACTGCGTTTCTGGGAAGCCCTTGGGCTGATCGTGATGGCCTGTCTATTCGTTCCGTTGTTTCGTAGGCTCGGGCTTGGCTCGATCATCGGTTATCTGGTGGCGGGTATTGCGGCAGCGCTAGTGTTGCCGTTCAGTATGTCGGAGCACCCGGAGGAGCTGCTGCATTTCGCAGAGTTCGGTATCGTGCTGTTTCTGTTCGTGATCGGCCTCGAGTTCAGGCCGGCACGACTGTGGGAGCTACGCGGCACGATCTTCGGCCGCGGCCTCGTCAAGGTGCTGGCTTGTGGCGCAGTGCTGGCCATTCCTCCGCTGTTGTTCGGTTTGAACTGGCAGGCCAGCCTGATCATCGGCCTTGGCCTAGCCCTTTCGTCCACGGCGCTGGTAGTTCAGGTGCTGGACGAAAAGGGTGAGCGGGGCAGCGAGTATGGCCAGGCGTCCTTTTCGGTCTTGCTGTTCGAGGATCTAGCGATCGTTCCTCTACTGCTTCTGGTTCAGCTGCTGTCTCCCACTGGCGAAGAAATGAGTCTCGGCCACAATCTTTTAGCCGTTGGCGTCGGCATTCTGGCCATCGGGTTGCTGATTGCGGTCGGTCGTTTTGCACTCGAGCCCATGTTTCGTATATTGGCTCGCGCGCGGATGCCGGAGATCATGACCGCAAGCGCCCTCGGGGTGGTTATTGCGTCCGGACTACTTATGGATCTTGCCGGCATGTCCTATGCGATGGGAGCGTTCATTGCCGGTGTCATGCTGGCGGAGTCGTCTTATCGGCATGAAGTCGAAGCCGATATCGAGCCGTTTCGCGGCCTGTTCCTGGGGCTGTTCTTCATCGCCGTGGGGTTGTCTCTCGATCTGAACAGCGTGATGGATAACGCACTGCTGATTCTTGTCGCGGTGCCGCTTTTCATGGCCCTAAAGGGGCTTGCGATCTATCTGGTTTCACGGCTGTTTCGGTCAAGTCACGAGACCTCAGCACGTACGGCTCTGGCTCTGGCGCAGCACGGCGAATTCGGCTTCGTGCTGTTCTCGTCGGCGGCATCCGCTGCGCTGTTGGATAACGAGACCGCTTCCATTCTGGTGGCTATCGTCACCCTGTCCATGGCGGCGTCTTCCGTACTTGATCGGGTCGATGGCTGGCTTTTCAGTGCCACTAGGTCCAAATCCATCGATGAAGATTTCAGCGATGCGGGGGGTGCGGTGCTGATCGTCGGTTTCGGCCGCTTTGGTCAGATCGTTGCGCAGCCGCTATTGGCGGAGCGCCTGTCCGTTACCATCATCGACAACGACGCGGAGCGGGTACACGAGGCGGGACGCTTTGGTTCTCGCGTGCACTTCGGCGACGGCACACGTCGTGACGTGCTCCAGGCGGCGGGCGCGATGGAGGCGCGGCTGGTCATTGTATGCGTTGACGATCCGGATGCGTGCGACCGAATTGTGGCTCTAGTGCAGCGGGATTTCGATCACCTGGACATATTGGCCCGCGCCTATGATCGCATTCATGCGATCAAGCTCATCAATATGGACGTAAAAAGTGCGGTGCGGGAAACGATCGATGGCGCCTTTTGCGTTGGCACCCACGCACTGACCGCGCTTGGTTATTGCGATGCGGATGCCAAGGAAATCATCGAGCGAGTGCGTTCTCGTGATCAAGCGCTATTGGATAGTCAGACGATCGCTGGACGCGGGGCGCCGGATCGCAACGCAACCGTCGAGCGCATTCTGCCGCAACCCTTGACCAAGACCCAACAATAAGAAGTGACTTTGATCCTGCGCGACGTAGCAATCTGATGCGACTTGCCGATTGCCTTCAGTGTAAAGAATAGGCCCTTTTTTTGAGGGTCTTTGTGCATTTGGCGTTACGGGTTCTTGATTATGCTATCCGGCAAAAGCGCTAATCAGGGTGTAAGGCATGTTAAACGCAAAAAATAATTTCGTCATTGGACCTGCGCCAGTATTTGAAAAAGAGGGCTGGAGAAACACGAGTTTAGGTAGAGACGTTGTTTTGTCCTATTCTAACGACTCCAATGTTATCTTTAGTCAGTTGTCTGATGGCAATGCTTTCGCCCTGTTTGGTTTCGCTGTTTCAGTATTGAATGAAGACCCTGTCAGTATTCTCAGCAGGAACAGCATGGCAACCATAGACCGAGAGGCAGCATTCTTGTCGGGGCGATGGGCAGCCTTTACATCTGGTCGGTGTATTTCCGATGCATCGGGTCTGATGGGTCTTTTCTATAGAGAGGTGGAGGGCTGTGTATGGATCTCCAGCTCGCCTTCTATACTGGGAAAATATATTGGCAAAGAAACCACGCGCATTGAATGGGACGTCGTCCATAGAAGCGGCATTGACTGGGTTCCAGCACCGTACACGACGCGAAAAGAGGTATACCGCCTGCTCCCTCAAAGAGCTATCGAGCCAATAACAGGAGTCATAAGTGCTCAGGCGCCAGACCTGGAAACCGGCCCCGATTTGATACAGTCCTTGACCAACGCTATGTCTCAATGCAAAAGCAACCATGAAAATACATGGTTGTCACTGACGGCAGGATTGGACACTCGCGTCTTGTTAGCTATCGCCAAAAATACAGGAAGCAATTTTAAAACCTATACTAATAAATACAAAAAGCTGCCAAAGAAGGATTTTAAATTTCCGCCTAGGATAGCCAAGCTAGCAGGGTTTGGTCATGAATTTTGGGTGCCTACAGACGTAGATGCAGAGAAAAGAAAATACGAATTATTGGAAGCATCTGATAGCTTTATTATTAATGGTGAGAACAACGGTTATATTTTGGGGATGGGAGAAAACTGTTTTTCTTCGGGCGATGTAGTATTGCATGGTGCCGGGTTTGAGGTGGGTAGATGCTATTATTGGCCTAAGTTATCTTCAGAAAAGCCCAAAGATGCTCATGAGATACTTCGTCCGTTGAATAGCGCTGCAAGATCGGATGATTGGTACGACGCGATTAATTGCTATATTGAATCCCTGGACGAAAAACTGGCCTTGGATATGGATTGGCGAGATAGATTTTACCTCGATCAAAGGATCGGGTCTTTTGGAGCCGCACACCATTTTTATAGCGATTACCAAGGATTGAAAAGACTTGATATCGCCAACTCTTTTTGGGTCATGAAACTATTGCTTGAATACAGCCCCGAATCCAGAAAAACCGGTACTGCGCAGATCAATGTCATCCGCCAGGTTGATCCAAAACTTCTTTCTATTCCGATCAACCCTGAAAACAAAGTTGCTAACATTATTAAAATAATGACTCCTCATGCTGTAAAAATAGAGATTAATAAATCATTGAAAAAGCGGGGCCTTAAGTTCTGAACGCGAGTTTCTAAATGTAGAATTTTTGATGATCATATTGAGGAGCTGCTGCACTTTGCCGAGTTTGGCATGGCGCAGTAGTTCCTATTGGTGATTGACACCGAGTTCAAGCTAGCGCGACGCTAGCGATTGTGCGGCACGGCCTTGTGCTTATCCTTTATTTTTTACAGGTTTCGTAGACTGCAGGAAGCTTTTCACTGTAGTCGATGGAGCAGGCGTTGCCAGAATCGATATAGAATATGACCACATAGATCGGATGGGTACCCCACATGAGCAAGCGTCGATTCCATGGGCTGATACTGCCCGCATTTTTTCTCATCTTGGGTGGTCCAGTGCTGGCCCAGGATGATTGCACCCCAATCGACTTCGAGCCTGAAGCGGACTCCACCGTCATCGCCGATATGATCCTGCCGGAGCAAACGCTTTGTTATCAACTGATTACCGAGGCCGATCAGCAGGTTTCATTGCAGGTGCTTGAAGATGACAATATCAGCGCTTTGCTCCAGGATCCGATGGACCCCCAGAAGTTCCCGCATGTTCCTTCCGATCAGCATGCCTACCAGATACTGGTGAAACAGATAAAGCGAACGGTAACGCCTCAGTATTTCCGGGTTGCGATTAGCGTGGAGCCCTGAATCGATGTACGGGCGCCTTGTCCTGACGTTAGATAAAGAGCTTTGATGTTCGAAATAAAATTGCCCAGCACGTTTGGTCTCGGAGAAGAAGTCGAGTAGATAAAAAATTGCCGATGTTTTCTGACCTTCACATCGAGCTATTTGAAATAGCGCAGCAACACCACACCCAGGAGCGTCGTCATGGTCGAGAAGACCTTGCCCAGATCAAGGCGCTCTTTCAAAAAGAACACGCCGATCAATAGCGCAAACACGATGCTCGTCTCGCGCAGTGCCGTGACTAATGCGATGGGGGCCTGAGTAAACGCCCAGGTCACCAGCGCGTAGGCGATGAATGCTGCACTGCCACCGATCACGAAGGTCTTTCGGCCCTTCCCCACAATATCACGCAGAGCATTGGGTGAGGTGGTCATCAGGTAGAGTGCCATGACGATGCCGTTTCCAATCGCCAGCCAGCAATAATAACCCAGCGATGTGCCGGCGTGACGCGCCCCCATGCCGTCCACCAGCGAATAGGATGCGATGAAGCCACCGGTGATCAAGGCAAGCCAGGCCGCATGGCCATTGCGCAGACCGTCTGCACGGCGAACCAGCGAGAGGCTTAAAATTCCCACACCGATCACGACGATTGCTATGAGTTCTATAGGGGTCAGATAAACTCCTAGAACGATTACGGAAAACAGCGTAACGATCAGGGGCGCGGAGCCTCGCGCGATAGGGTAAACCTGGGTGAGATCGCCCAGGCGGTAGGATTGCAGTAGGAACAGCTGATAGCCCATATGCAGGACAAGCGCTGCGACCAGGAAAGGAATGCTTTCCGGTGCGGGCAGCGGCACGAAAGGCATGATCACTAAAGCAAGAGGGACGTTGCCCAGTATGACGGCGCCCATGCTCACTCGCACATCGGCGCTACCTTTGACCAGTGCATTCCATACGGCGTGAAGCATGGCTGCGCCGATAACAGCGAAAAACACGGTAGTGGTCATGGTGATTTACTTAATTCAGGAACCCAACCGAGCAATCCGGCTGGGTTCTCTTTCATGATGCTGGTTAGAGTTGTTCCAATACCGTTTCGGCGCTGCTTTCCTGCACGCCTTTGCTGTCTACGCCGAGATATTCCACTACGCCGTCGTTGGCGATCAGCGCAAAGCGCTTGCTGCGAATGCCCATGCCGCCGCCGGTGGCGTCCAGTTCCAGGCCCAGCGCCTGGGTAAATTCCGCATTGCCATCGGCGAGCATCTTGATCTGCTGGGCGTTCTGATCCTTCTGCCAGGCGTCCAGCACGAAAGCGTCGTTGACCGCCATGCAGACAATAGTGTCGATGCCCTTGGCGAGAATGTCGTCCGCCTTGATCACGAAGCCGGGCATGTGAGTGTTCGAACAGCCCGGCGTGAAGGCACCGGGGACCGCGAACAGCACCACCCGCTTGCCGGCAAGCAGCTCGCCGGTAGAAATATCTTCCGGGCCGTTGGCGCCGTTGGTCTTGAGGGTGACATCAGGAATCTTGTCGCCTACGGAAATGGTCATCTGTGCGTCCTTTCTGAAATGAGCAAAATTGCCCGTAGATGATGAGCGCGCAGACAGCGCAGAGCAAGTGGGTGAGCGGGAGAATCCTGGCACTGAAACCTTTGCCCGACGTTACTCCGGCGCGGCGCCGAAGGCCTCTAAGACTTCCTGACCGGTCATGTTCTTAGTTGAATTGGCGAAGTCGTAGAAGTCGGGTTTTTCGTCGATGAATATCTGCTGCTCGAAAATCCAGGGCGGATTGTCATCGATCAGACCTGTCGGGATGGCGTAGTGACCATCTTGCTTGAGCCGATAGAAGAGGTGGGTGCCGCACTGACGACAGAAACCGCGCTCCGCCCAGTCCGAAGAGGCGTAGATCGTGACATCCTCCTCGCCCTGGATGCATACCCCGTGGTGTGCTTCGACGTCAAACATTGGACCACCGCCCCACTTACGGCACATGTTGCAGTGGCAGGCATCTACCTGGTGATTATCGATTGTGAAGGTCAGATCTACCGCGCCGCAGAGACAACTGCCCCGGCATTCGTGAGTTGTTGACATACTGAAGTCCTCGGAAGGAATTTCGAGGACTTTAGTGTAGTCATAGATCCTTGGCTTCTGACAGCACTCGGTCACGCAAATGTCGGTTAAGCTCGTGTTCGGGAATCAGGTCCACTCGATGACCGGTAATCTCTTCCAGGCGTTCTGCCAAAGGTAGGCGTTGAGTAAAGAGATCGTAGCCCGGCTCGAAGTCGACCAGAAAATCCACATCACTCTCGGTACTTTCTTCGCCTCGTGCCACCGACCCAAACACTCGAATGCGTCGGGCACCAAATTCATGTCCGGCTGCAATGATGGCCGTGCGCTGCTGATGCAGTTGATCCAGAAGCATGATAACTACCTCGGAGCGTATTTATCGATATTAGACAGCATGTTGCTATAGTTTAACGAGAGCAAGTTGGAACTATTTATACCCCGCCGCCTGCAACCTAAACAGCTGCGCATAACGCCCTTCCCGGGCAAGCAGCGTTTCATGGGAGCCGTGCTCGATGATACGGCCGCCGTCGATGACCACGATCTGGTCCGCTGCACGCACCGTGGAAAAACGATGCGAGATCAAAAGCGTCATGCGCTCCCGGGCGTGGCGGCGGAACTGCTCGAAGACCTGGGCCTCGGCGGCGGCGTCCATGGCGGCGGTGGGCTCATCCAGCACCAGAATGTCCGCTTCTTCGCGCATGTAGGCCCGGGCCAGGGCGATCTTCTGCCATTGGCCCCCGGAAAGCTCCTGGCCGTTTTTGAACCAGCGTCCGAGCTGGGTATGGTAGCCATGTTCCATGCGCTCGATGAAGTTGTTGGCCATGCCTTGGCGGGCGGCACGCTCCCAGCGCTCGGTATCCGTGAAGGCGCCAACATCACCGACGCCGAGGTTCTCGCCAACCTGCAGCTGGTAGCGTTCGAAATCCTGAAAGATTACGCCGATTCGCCGACGCAGGGTGGCGTCATCCCACTCTTTCAGGTCGCTGCCGTCGAGCAGAATTCGCCCCTCGCTTGGGTCGTAGAGCCGGGTCAGCAGCTTGATCAGCGTGGTCTTGCCGGAGCCGTTCTGGCCCACCAGCGCCAGGCTTTCACCTGGGCGCAGGTGCAGATCGATATTCTCAAGCACCGGCGTCTGAGTGCCAGGATAGGTAAAGCCGACGCTCTCGAAGCGGATGCCGTCGCCGGGCAGAGCGCCTTGGGTCAGCATGCCGGTGGAGGGCGCCACCGGCTGTTCCAGATATTCATACAGATTGGACAGATACAGATTGTCCTCGTACATGCCGCTGATGGCGGTCAGGCTTGCCGAGAGCGCCGACTGGCCTTGCTTGAAAACCATCAGGTACATGGTCATGTCCCCCAGGGTCAGGCGTCCCCCGATGGTTTCAATCACCACCCAGCCATAGGCGCCGTAGAAGGCCAGCGTACCCAGCAGGCCGAGCAGGAATCCCCAGCTGTCACGACGGATCGTCAGGCGTCGATCCTCGGCGTAGAGGCTCTCGAAAATATCTCGATAGCGCTTCAAGAACAACGGTTCCAGGCCGAACAGCTTGACCTCCTTGATGCTGTCTTCCCGGGCCAGCACGGTCTCCAGATACATCTGCATGCGGGTTTGCGGTGAGCGCCAGCGAAACAGACGAAAGGCATCTCCGGAGAATTTGGCCTCGGAGACGAACACCGGCAGGGCGCCGATCAACAGAATCAGCAGCGCCCAGGGCGAGAACTGCACCAGCAGCACCGCGAAGCTGGCAAGAGATATAGCGTTCTGCAGCAGGCCGAAGGTCTTGGTAACCAACGCCAGCGGCCGGGTCGAGGCCTCGCGGCGGGCCCGGGTCAGCTTGTCATAGAACTCCGAGTCCTCGAACTGGGAAAGCGTCAGGGTGCCGGCCTTCTCGAGAATCATCACGTTGACCTTCTGGCCCAGCAGCGCCCGCAACAGGGATTGCTGCGCCGAAAGACCGCGCTGGGCCAGGGCGATCAGGGCAATCACCAACGCTTCCAGGGCCACGTAACGCAGCACCGGCCAGAGCGTGGCAAATTCCAGCGGGCTATCTGTCTGGCTGTGCAGCGCCATGGCCGCCACTACTGCATCGACGATCAGCTTGCCGACCCAGGCCGCTACCGCGGGCAGTACACCGGCAACGAGGGTGCAGATCGCAAGGCCAAGGGTCAAGCCACGAGACGTCTCCCATACCAGCCCGAGGGCGCGGCGACTATAGCGAAAGACACTGAAGAAACCGGTTAGAGAGCCGTTGCCGGCAGAAGCGTAGGATTGAGCTTGGGACGAGGACAAGGCGCGTATCCGAGACTAATTGAAGCCATCAGTATACGCGCCGGACAGGCGGGGTTTTCAATATCAAACCCTCATGGATATTTACCAGAACATGGCCAACAATAGCCCCACCAGCACCGTGCCGAACACGAGATTGGCCAGCTGCTGACCGCGCCGGTCCGCAAGGTTCAATGCTTGTCGAGAGCATTGCAGCGCGAAGGCGTAAAGCCATCCGGGCATGGCGCGATAAAGTGCCATAGGAGGCTGATTGAAAAGGTGCTTGCGACGGCCAGCCAGGTGTTGGCGCAGGGTCTGGGTCGAACGACCCAGGGGTATCAGAATGTCGCCGCTTGGGATCGACCAGTCGCGTTTGTGATCGTGCAAGTAATAGGCCCCCAGCATCAGCGTGGCTCCAAGTAGAATCGGCCAGGTCTGTGACCAGAGGGCACCGAAGGCCAGGGTTTTCCTGGTCGCCTCGGCGTAACCCGGCAGCCACCAGGCAGCAATTGCGACCAGCGCCACGCTGATCAGCCAACCCAGCCACATGGCATCGCTGGGTTCCTGGTGAGCGTCGCCGCGGGGCCATACCAGATAGAGAAATCGCAGCATCAGTAAAGTACTGCCAGCTGCCCCCAGAGCGACGATCGGCAAGAGCGCATCGATCTCGCTACCGGTGATGGGTAGCTTTAGCGCTGCCTTGGCCAGGGCGCCACTGGTCAACGGCGCTCCGACGATGGCAAGGGCCGGAATGAACAGCATGATCAAGGTCGCCCATTTGACGAGCCCGGTGATCGGGGCCGACGGAGAAACGGCGGTGGCCAGGAACAGGGCGCCCTTGGCCAGACCATGATGCAGGGCATAAAGTGCCAGGGCGGGAATCAGAAGCGGGGCCAAGGCTGGTTGCCAGAGAGCGACGCCGACGCCGGTGGTCATCAGCCCCATCTGACTGATGGTGGAATAGGCCAGCACTACCTTGGCTTCCTGTTGCATTGTGCCCACCACCGCGCCATAGAAGACACCCAGCAGACCAATGACGGTCAAGAGAATTCCCCATACCTCCCACCCCGGTAGCCCCAAAGGCAGAAAACGCAGCCAGCCCAGTAGCCCTGCCGCTACCATGGCGCCGCTCAATACCGCACTCGCCGGGGCCGGGGCGACGGGATGAGCCAGCGGCAGCCATACGTGCAGGGGCAAAAGACCCGCTTTTATACCGAAGCCAACCACGAGCAGTGCCATCAGCCAGTGGCTATCGAGGCTTTCGGCAAGATCCGCGATCATCAGGCTGTTGGCGTTGTTGACCATCGTGATCATGGCGGCGAACAGGCACATCTCGCCGATGACTACCAGGCGAATGTAGAGGCGTCCTGCCTGGTTGGCCCGGGCGTCGCCTCGATGAATGACGAGGCCGTAGCTTGCAAAGCTCATCAAGGTAAAGAAGACAATGAAGCTCGAGACATCCGCGGCCAGAATCAAGCCGAAATTACCGATCATCGCCAGCAGGAAGCAGCCGGCAAAGCGCCCTTGATGGGCATCGTTGCGCAGGTAGCCGCGTGCGTAGATACCACAGGTCAGCCACAGCAAGGCTGTGAAGAGCAAGAATATCTGACCCAGTTCATCGAGGCGCAGCACGCTGCCCAGGAACAGCCAGGAAACGATGTTGGCGGAATCCACCGGGAAAAGCGCCAGTATCAAGGCCGGCAGCGCCGCCCAGGGCAGCAGTCGCAGCACGCTCGTGTGTAGTCTTGGGATCAGGGTCAATAAAGCGCACAGGGTTGGAACTGCAAGAGAAACGATGATCAACCACTGAGGCTGGGTAAAGGGCAGCTCGGCGATGGCGGTCATGTCATATTCCCGGGCGGCGATCAGCTTGCTCCATTCCAGAGGGCTGAACGAGGATTTCGAGAACAATCCTGCGGCCAAGGATAGGGCCGCGGTGATCAGCGGCGGCAACAGTAGCATCCAGTGGGTCTCGAGACGCCCGACCTTGGGTGTGGCAGGATCGGCCCCGGGGGCCTTGAACCAGGCAGCATGAAGAATGGGCAGGAAATAGGCGGCGTTGAGCAGGCTGCTGCCGATCAGCACGGCGATTACCCAGTAGGAACCGCCTTCCAGGGCGCCGTAGCCGATGTACCATTTCGACACGAATCCCGCCAGGGTGGAACCCCGATCATTCCCAAGGCGGCAATGGTAAAGGCCGCCATGGTCCAGGGCATGCGTCGCCCCACGCCGTTCATCTGACTGACCTTGGTAATGCCCAGGGTCTCGTCCAGATTGCCGGCGCAGAAGAACAGCGTGATTTTCATCAGCCCTTGATGCACCAGATGCACGATACCGCCGATGGTGGCGATAGGGCCGGCAATGGCGGTGCCGAGCGCAATGTAGGAGACCTGACTGACCGTGGAGTAGGCCAGGCGACGCTTGAGCCCGTCTTGGAAGAGCGCCATGGTGGAGCCATACAGGATGGTGATGGCGGCGGCGATGGCAAGCGGTGTGGTCACGCCCAGTGCAGCGGAAAACTCAACGCCGTACACATCGTAGACGACCCGGGAGATGCCGAAGGCACCCGCCTTGACCACGGCCACCGCGTGCAACAAGGCACTGACCGGGGCGGGGGCGACCATGGAGGCCGGCAGCCAGCTGTGCAGCGGCACCAGCGCTGCCTTGACGCCGAGACCGGCGATCAGCAGCAAGAATATGCCCTGCAGTAGCGTCGGTGACAAGTCGCTGCGCCCTGCAAGTACGCCGGTGGCGCTGAATTCGATGGGTCCGGCAACCGCCGTGAGCCAGACCACCCCCGCCAGAAACAAGGTACCGCCGAACAGGGTATAGGCCAGGTATTTTCGTCCGGCGCTGATCGATTCCGGCGTGCCCTTGTGTACCACCAGCGGATAGGTGGCCAAGGTCAGCAGCTCGTAGAAGATGAGAAAGGTGATGAGATTGCCGGAAAGCGCAATGCCTGCGGTGGAGAACACGCACAGGCTGAAAAAGCCGAAGAAGCGGCTGCGCTGGCGCGAGTGGGCCAGATAGCCAATGGCGTATAGAGTCGTGACCAGCCACAAGAGGCTAGAAAGGCTGATGAACATCAATGACCAGGCATCCGCGTGCAGCAGGAACTCTACCCCCGGCAGCAGGGCGACGCGTACCTCATACAGCTCGCCTTGAGAGACGCCCACCAACAGCGCAACCACCAGGGAGGTCTTCACCAGGGCCGCGCCCAAGTTGAGGGTGTTGCGTAACCTTGCGCGTTCCTCTGGCACGAAGAAGGTGGCAATGCCCGGAATCAACGAGCTGAGCAGGATCAGCGGCAGCAAGACGGACATTGGCTCCAAGATGAATCCTCCGGGTCAGTCGGTCACGAGATTGGCATCGAAAAGATCCAGCACCGGGGCAGCCAGAAACCCGAGTGCCAGGGCCACCAGGGCCAGAATCAACGCACTCCATTGGCGCCCAGCGGAAACGATCGTCCTTTGTGAAGAAGCTTCCATCGAGGTTGGCGGAGGCGAGACGTCGAAACACACCGCCAGTACGCGGAACACATAGGCCGCCGCAAGCAATCCGCCCAGCAGTACCACGCCGGCAAGCCACCAGGCGCCGACCTGTAGGGCACTTTGCAGCAGCAGCCACTTGGCGATGAAGCCCCCGGTGGGGGGGAGTCCGATCAGACTCACCCCGGCGATGGCCAGGGCGAACAGGGTAATGGCGGAGGGCAGATTGGCGGCGCGCAGATCCGCCAGCCGACCATGGCCGGCGGCGGTCAGGATGTTGCCAGCGGCAAGGAACATGGCGCCCTTGGCACAGGCATGCGCGATGACGAAATAAATGACCGAATCGAAGGCGGCATCGGCGACCCGAGGATCATTCAGCAAGGGGAACAGGGCAAACAGATAGCCGATCTGCGCTACCGTGGAGTAGGCCACCAGCTGCTTGAGCCGCTGGGCACGCAGCGCCTGCAGGGAACCCCAGAGAATGGCGGCGCAGCCCAAAAGCCCCAGCAGCAAGGCACCCAAATAGGTGGCGGCCTCAGTCAGGGTGTCGAACCATAGACGCAGTATCAGATAGAACGTGGCCTTGAGCACCAGGGCCGATAGCAGGGCACTGACCGGCGCTGGGGCGCCAGCGTGAGCTTGAGGCAGCCAGAAATGCAGTGGGAACAGGGCGGTCTTGAGCAGCAAACCCGCCACCATCAAGGCCAGGGCTGCCCGTTCCAGCACCCCATCACCGGTGACGTCGGCAAGCAGCGCAAGATCCAGGGTGGCATAGGCCTGATACAGCAGCGCCACCCCAAGCAGATAGCACAATGAGCCCATCAGACTGACCAGCAGATAGCGCAGGGCCGCCTGAATTGCTTCAAGTCCCGAGGAAAGCGTGACCAGCGCCACCGCGGAGAGACTTAGTATTTCGAGACCAACATAGAGATTGAAGGCATCCCCGGAAAGAAACAGGGTATTGAGCGCCGTCAGCAGCAGGCACCAGAGCGGCCAGAAGGCTCGTTCACTGGAGGAGCCCGGCGCAAAATAGCCAAGGCTGTACCAACTGACGACGGCCCCCACCAGGGCGGTAATACCGATCATCATGGCACTCAGGGTATCCGCATAGAGCACGATGCCCAGAGGCGCTTCCCAACCCCCCAGGGCATAGCGTAGGGGGGCGGATTGCGTGGACGCCACCAGTAGACAGGCAAGCCCCAGATTGACGATCACGACCGTAAGTGCCGGCCAGCGTCCGCCATGTTTCAGGGCGATACTGGCAAGTGCGCCCAGCAAGGGCAGGCTGATCAGCCAGGCAAGCAGTGCCGGTCCTGTCATCAGCTCGCTCATTTAGGACCCTCGTGGGACGCATGGGATAGCTCGTGAAGACGACAGACCAGAGTCAGGGCCAAGGCAGTAGCGCTGACCGCGACCACGATCCCGGTCAACACCAGCGCGTGAGGCACCGGATCCGTGACGAGTACGCCATCCTCGCCGCGACGGTAGGCGCTGGCGATGAACAGCATGAACACCCCGTTGCCCATGATGTTGATGGCGAGTATCCGGCGCAGCATGACGGTCGTCGTCAAGGCGACATAGAGCCCCAACAAGAACAGCGCGACGCCGCACAGGCTGAACAGCAGCGACGTGTTCATGGGCGTTCCCTAGACGGCATTACGGCACAGAAGGCCACATACAGCATGGCGGCAATCGAGAAGGTCGCAGCGGTTTCAATGGCCAGAATCCAAGCGCCGGCCCAGGCAAAGGGATAGTCGAAGTAGGTGCCGGTTACCCCCAGCATGGCCAGGGCCGAGATCAGAAAAGCGCCGGTGCCAAGCACCAACAACGCTCGAATCCGTACATCCTGATGATCCGAAAGCCAGGGGCGTCCCGAGAAGTGGGCCAGTACCCCCGCGGAGGCCAATACGGCGCCGGCCTGGAACGCGCCCCCGGGTTCCTTGGCTCCCACCCATAGCAGGTAGGCACTGACCAGTATCATCACCGGTGTAAGGTCTCGGGCGAGACTAAGCAGCAAGGGTGAGGGAAAGGCACTCTCTACGGCTCGATCGCTGAATGAAGATGGTGCTGTTTTGTGTTCACGCAGCATGCCCGCCGTTACTGCCACCAGCAGCAGCACCGCCAGTTCTAGCATGGTATCGAAGGCGCGAAAGTTGAGCAGCACGGCAGTCACAGGATTGGTGACGCCGCTGTTGGGCAGCTCTGTCGTGACGATGGCGGTCAGCGACGTCTGGGCGTTCGCCTGATGCCAAAGTGCCCAGCCGAGCACCAGCGCGATGCCGATCAAGGCAATGGCGAGTAAGAGACGACCTAGCAGAGGGACAGCGGAATCGGTATCAGGTGCGTTCATCGTCTACTCCCGGTGATGAGGAGGATTCATTCCTACCATGGGCTCGGTGATCCCTTGCAGCGGGCTGTAGACGGCGCCAGGCGGCCAGCAGCAGAGCGCCGGTCAGCCCTGCCCCGATCGCCGCTTCGGCGATGGCAATATCCGGTGCGCCGAGCCTTGCCCAGGTAAGGGCAATGATCAAACCGGTGCTGATGAACAGCACGATGCCGGTGAAAACATCCCGCACAGTCAGTGATAGCGTGGCAAAGCTCAAAAGACCCAGGATCAGCAGGAGATCGAATACATGCGTCATGGGCCTGGCTCCTTTTGTTGAAGGTCTGACTCAAACGTCTTGTCGAGGTGGCTATCGATTCGTCGTGCCCGTCGCGCTACGAGATGACAGGTGACGGCGCCTGAAAGCATGACCATCAGCCAGATGAGTATCAGCTTCAGCCACTGGGCGGGAGAGGGTAGTTGTAAAATACCCGCCGCGACGATCAGGCCCAGTCCCAGGTTGTCTGCCTTGGTCAGCGCATGTAGACGGCTGTAGACGTCCGGAAAGCGCAACAGACCCATAGCCCCGGCGAAAAAGAACAGTACCCCTGCGGTTGCCAGCAACACACTCAGAAATTCGAGGCTCATCGCTGCTCGTCTCCGGCCAAATGAACGAAGGCGACGCTGGTAATCGGAGCGAGCACCGCCATCACCAACGCCACGTCATAAAGCCCCGTCATGTCGGTAATGAGTGCCAGAAGCACTATTATCGCAACGCCAGTGGTGCCGAAGAGCTGGGCGGCAAGCATGCGATCCGCCCGGTTGGGACCACTGAATACGCGTACCAGGCCAAGCAAGAGGGTGCATAGAAGGAGAACGGTCAGGCCGATCAAATAGGTGTTCATGACCAGGACGCTCCCGGGTTGGATTGACTGGGATCAGCGTCGGTCAACGTCAACCCGTATAGGCGTGCCACGCGCTGCTCACACTCCCGTAGATCCTGATCGTCGTCGGGCGCCCCGCGCAGGCGATGAACGATCAGTTTCTCCCTCAATAAATCGGCACTCAGTGTCCCGGGGAGAAGGCTCACGGTATTGATGAATACACGTTGCGCCGGGCCCTTCGGCAGACGCAGATCATAAACGGTAAAGCAAGGATCAATGGGCATGTTAGGCGCAAGAGCAAGTCTTGCGACGTCGATTCCACCCCGCAAGGATTCCCACAGGAAATAGGGCAAGAATTCGAGCAGCCCGAAAAATCGCGGCAATGATTGAGAAGGGGTGCCCTGATTCAGGTTCCATCCAACGATAAGCAGGATGGTCGGCAGGCCTATGATCCAGGAAGCCCAAACGCCATCGCTGAGTATCCACCAGATAAACCCTGACAGTAGTGCAGTACTTACAATGGAGCTTGCTATATGGCGGTTCATAGACGAACCTTTATTAGCGACAAATATATCGTATAAACTACGTTTCCTTGATCGCCGAGTCAAATGCTTCTCGTGAGATTCAAGCGTTAGGGCCTTGTTTCTAGCGCTTCAAACGGGCAACAAGGATCAAGCGAGAACAAGCATGTATTTCATACAAGAAATTTTTTTCTGGTAATATTATTCATATCTTATAGGCGGCCTGGAGAATGACATGGAGATAAGGGGGGGCAGTGGCTGGACGATGTTCAGCAATCACGCGCATGTGTTGATTTGCCTGGTGGAAGATCCTACACGCACGTTACGGGAAGTCGCCAATGAGGTAGGTATTACCGAACGGGCGGTACAGCGCATCGTAAGCGATCTTGAAAACGCCGAGATCATTGCACGGGAGCGGGTGGGGCGGCGCAATGTGTATCAGCTGTTCCTGGACAAACCGCTACGTCATCCGCTCGAATGCCACAAGACAATGGCGGAAGTCGTGACGTTGATTACCAAGCGCTGATGCTTTTGGCTGCCTCAAACGAAGACACCCCGCCGAAGCAGGGTGTTGGAACGGCTTATTTCGAAAAGATCAACTTCCATCGTCAGAGCGTGTGCGCTGTGTTGAGCGGCTTGCGACAACAGCCGCATTGCTGTCGCTTTCTAGCTTGGCCAGCAACTGCTTCGAATCCTGCTTGAAAGCTGCCAGGGCCTGGCCTGCAAGGTTTTGGCTTTCCGGTAGTTTGACTCGCATGGCGTCTACTTGGCGATTGTTGACCATGACCTCGTAATGAAGATGAGGACCAGTGCTGCGACCGGTATTGCCGGAAAGGGCAATTTTTTGTCCCATGCTGACACGCTCACCCTCTCGTACCAGACGCTTGGAAAGATGCATGTAGCGGGTCTTGTAGCCGTTGTCGTGACGAATCACGAGATAATTGCCTGCGCCACCTTTTTGATAGGCTGCCTTGATGACACGACCGCTTGCGGGTGTTTTTACGGACGTGCCGCTACGCATGGCGAAATCCGTGCCGCGGTGCGGGCTGATGCGACCGGTGATCGGGTGCTTGCGACGCAAGTTGAACGAAGAGCTGATCCGATAATCGCCGCTGAAAGGATGACGATTGAAGGCCGGGTCTAGGCTATTACCCTCCGGCGTGTAGAAACGATCGTCTGCGGAGTTACGCACGACGGTCAGGTTCATCTTCTTGCCTTCGTACTGGGCCGCCAGAATACGCGAACCCGCCGACTGTCCTTCGATCATGTCGGTTTCGACCAGCACCTGGAAGGTGTCACCGCGCCGTGCCTTCTTGCGAAAATCCAGTTTCTTGGATAGCAATGTCGACAGCTCTGCAATCTCGGCGTTGGACAGCCCCGTGGCGCTGGCGGACTTGGCAAAGCTACCGCTCAGCGTACCGCTGAATAGACGCTGAGTTGATTCGGAGGTCTTATCGAAAGGCGCCACCTCGAAACTATTGGCCCCGCCATCGCGTTCGATCAGATAGCCGCTACGTGTGTTTTTCATCACGCGCAGCGCCATCAGCTCGCCGGATTCATCGAGTTTGAAATCGAAGCTGTTGCCCACCCTCCAACGAGTAAGCACGTTCTTGTCGGGCATCTTGTCAAGCAGTGCCATCACTTCACTGAATCCCATGCCCAGAGTGCGCTCTGCCATGACGGCAAAAGTATCACCCTTCTGTACGGTATAGGTTTCCCAGGAAGGGACGAAGTTTTCCTTAGCGGCCAGTTCATTTTCAAGCTGTACGCCTTCCCCATCTAGAAAGATGGGATCGTTCGAGAGATCTGCGTAGGACGTACCGCCGGGTTCCAGCTCTGTTTGGGGCAACTGCAGGGCAGCATGAATTGCTGTCGCACTCAGTTGGAGTTTGACCGGCATACCTTGAACACTGGGATCGATGTCGAGTGAGCTTGCCTTTGCGCTGCGAATCCCCAGCAAATTGCTGATGTCCACTACGTCATGAGGCGTAAGGTTGGCAAGCGGGATCGCGCTTCGCGTAGCATCCTTAACCGCTGCCCTATCAATAGACAAGCCAGAAGACAGTGCATCGCTCACGGAGGCTTTGAAATCTGTAGGCAACGTAATCTGTACAAGCGATACGTCGTTTTTATCAGCGCTATCAACAGTCGCGATGATCTTGTGCACGCCCAGCACGGTAACCATGGTGGCAATAGGAAGAAGAATCAACTTGTGCGTGCGAGGCAGAGAATGAAGGATTCGCAGCATATAGGCCCGGTAACATGTCAAGTGAATAGAAAATGGCGAGGGAACCTTAACCCAAGCACCTTGGCGTTCCTACCCTGTACGCCAATACAGTGTTTTAACTCATAATCAACATAACGTTTTGTTACGTCAATAGGTCTTACAACCGAGTCATCACATCAAGTCGCTTAAGATTGCTGGTGATGACGTAAGCTACTAATCACGAAAAGCTTTTGCTGGAAAGCTAATGCCAGGTTTTAGAAGAACAGCATTCATGTTTAGCTTACTTAGTTATCAGACTGCTACTATCTTCGCACTCTCAAATCTGTTTTTTAACTGAGAATAAGCGCTTTTTTACTACACAATTCATTCTCGTTACATCTTGGACAATCGTATCAAGATTGGAGAACTCATACTTGAACAAGAGAAGCATTCATTAACTCAACAGGCTGGCAAAGTAGAGTGATCATAACAGACGCTAGCCAATGTCCTTCAACGATGGTAGTATACGCCCTCCTCGCATGTGTTGACCCTACCATCCCTGTTGATTCGGCCCTTCTTTAACATTGCCTGATGGCATTGAGGGACGATTCTCTCGCAAGGCGTGCAGCCAAGCTCAGGATGAGCCGCTGATCAAGCGCCAGGTGCGTAGATGGAACGCCAAAGTCGCCAAAGTCGCCAATTCGGCGCGGCGTGTACGGTCGCCACACTGTTCGTCTGTCTTCGCATTCTGCAATGGCAGTCATGAAACGAACAGGACGCAGGTGCGACCCGGTGCCATGTCACGTTGCCAGTGTTTTAACACTGTGCAATTGCAAGCGACAAGGCGCCACGACATTTTCCGCCGGTTTCAACCGGCTATTCAAGGTGTGATAATGACCTCGACTTCTGTCGCCTCGCCGAGCTTCGGCGACCTGGCACTGCTGCCTGCCGTGCTTTCTGCTCTAGAAACCTTGGGTTATGAAACCCCGTCGCCAATTCAGGCACAAACCATTCCAGCGCTGTTGGAAGGTCGGGACATGCTGGGCCAGGCCCAGACCGGTACCGGCAAGACTGCAGCCTTTGCACTACCAATTCTGTCAAAACTCGAACTTAACCGTCGCGAGCCTCAAGTGCTGGTGCTGGCACCTACTCGTGAGCTGGCGCAACAGGTGGCGGTGTCCTTCACCAAGTACGGCCAGAACCTCAAGGGTCTGGAAGTGGCCAGCCTATGTGGCGGTCAGGAATATCGTGAACAGCTTGGCGCTCTGCGCCGTGGCGCCCAGGTCATCGTGGGCACACCGGGTCGCGTGATAGACCATCTTGATCGCGGCAGCTTGAAGCTTGATGGCCTTTCATCACTGGTACTCGATGAAGCCGACGAAATGCTGCGCATGGGCTTCATCGACGACGTCAAGCGCGTGGTTTCCGACACGCCGACCGACGCTCAGCGCGTGTTCTTCTCCGCCACGCTGCCCGCTGAAATCGAGCGCATCGTGAATCGCTACCTGGTCGATCCGGTCAAAGTGGCCATCGAATCCAAGGCGGACACCGCAGCCAGCATCGAACAGCGTCTGGTACGCGTTGACGGCGGCGCCAAGATTGAGGCGCTGTCGCGCATTCTCGAAGTCGAGCCGGTAGATGCCGCCATCGTTTTCGTGCGTACCCGTGCCGCCTGTACCACCCTGGTCGAGCAGCTCACCGCGAGAGGCTTCAATGCCGCCGCCCTGTCTGGTGACCTGGACCAGAGCTTGCGCGAACGCACCGTGGCACGCCTCAAGCGAGGCAAGATTGATATCCTGGTCGCTACCGACGTAGCCGCCCGTGGCCTTGATGTGCCGCGTATCACCCACATCATCAATTACGACCTGCCTCAGGACAGCGAGGCCTATACGCACCGTATCGGTCGTACCGGCCGCGCGGGACGTTCCGGCATTGCCATCACCTTCGCCGGCGCTCGCGAGACCCGTAAGGTGCGTTGGCTGGAGCAGGCCACGGGTCAGACACTGACCGATACCGAACTGCCCAACGAAGCCGCAATTCGTGCGCATCGTGACGAGCGCTTCCGGGAGCGGGTCGTGGGTACGCTGACTGCCGGTGCCGAAGAGCAGCGTGCTGTCATCGAACGTCTGGTCGCCGA
>NZ_JIBT01000025.1 GCF_001039575.1 Halomonas sp. PR-M31 | reverse complement strand
GTAGTGCGCCGCTGGAAATCATTGAACCAAGCAAACTCATCAAGAGTAGCGTCAGGCAGGAAGGTCATAGCGGCCTGACTTAAATGAAATGGTCTTTACAAAAAACCGGTGTGATTCAGGTGGTCCCAACCAGCTGATTACGCTGATGCACGATTTTTTTCGTCGGCGTCTGGATCACGCTGTCACCCCGATACGCGATACAGACGACCATTACCTTCAATATTGGTGGGCTCACCACGAGCCACTAGCGTAAGGTGTGAACCGTCAACGAGGGTCTTGACCGTACCGGAAGCGACGACCTCGCCGGCATCAGCAACATCCGCGGCCCACCTGGCAATGTCCTTGACGCTTCCATTGATATCATCGTTGAGCACGTCGACCTCACCGGTATGAACGCCGGCCTGGGTCAGCACACCCTTTTGCTTTAGGTCGCGTACAATCGTCAGCGCGCATTGTAAGGCTCTTGTGGGACCATCGAATGTCGCTATCAATATTCGATTGTCGCGACGAATGCGCTGACCGCGAAACTGATGTAGCGCGTTGGTGATAGCGATATCGCGATCCTCATCCAAGAGCTGGTTATCGGACTCGACAGGACCGATCACGGGTTTATCAAAATAAGCGACTATAACCGTGGTCAGAATTCTATTTTTTATAGTGACCGTGGGCAGATTCTTCAGAAAGTTGGCAATGGTCTCAATGGTGATTGTCGCGGTATCGCTAACAAGAGGTAAATAGTCCTTGCTGGGGAGCTCCAAACATTGGGCGTCCGGGATTCGCTCCTCCAGATATCGAGCACCCTCGGAAATGCTCAGGATTACGGCGCGCTCGAAGCCTACTGCACCCATCACCGCATGAACGTCGTCCATTCGTTCGTCCATGCCCGACATGGGACTTACGGTATTGGGTAGACCGGCACCACGTTTATCGAAAATGACCACTCGCGCCAAATGACCAAGGCATGTCAGCCAGCGATTGAAGTGAGGGTTGTCCCAGTAATCATCGAGATGAGCGACAGGGCCAAACGCCAGCATCAGGTCGATAGGGCCATTGCCGAACAAGTAATAGGCGACTTGGAAACTGCCATTTCTGGCATAGCACATGATAGGGCGTGAAGCGGGCCTTGATGTGGTCGCCACAGGTACCACGTGGCTGGCTTTCAATTCTGGATTTGCCCCGGTATCGACGTCAGCGACAAAACGAAATCCGCGTCTATGGATAGTGCGGATGCAGCACTGCGTCGAGCCGTCGTCGCCGACCGCTCGACGCGCCGCCTTGATCCGGCTGCTCAATGCGGCATCGGACACTATCCGCCCCTTCCAGATCGATTCGTGAATCTCGCTCTTGCTCACTACACGCTCACGGTTTTCGATCAGCAATATCAGCAAGTCCAACACTTGTGGCTCCACCGCCACACGATGACTCGCCAGAGTCAACTCAAATTTATCCGTATCGATCCAGCACTGGTTGAAAGAGTAAAGCATGTGATTGTTTACCTGGGGTAAGTGCCGATAAGGAATTCTTCAGACTATCTCCATGAATTATTCAACCAGCCTTCAATCCTTCTCCAATGCATTCTAGTTGTTTCTTTATAAGGTGGCATGGCCCTGTCAGGTATCAACGATCGTAGTCATTACAAGGAAACAATTCCATGAAAGAAGACAAGCTCAACGATTTCATTGGACAGATGCTGCACGATTTAGGCGGTGCTTACGGAATTTCCCTGGTACGCATGGGAAACTCCTTGGGGCTTTATCGAACCCTGTATGCGCAAGGTCCCTTGACCTTTGGCGGATTGGCCAAAGCAACAGGGCTGGCCGAACGCTACGTACGTGAATGGCTGTCCTACAATGTGGCCTCCAACTATATTGTTTACTCACCGCAAACCCAGGATTTCACTCTGCCCGAAGAACAAGCGATGGTACTGGCAATAAAGGATAGTCCTGTATACATGGTGCCAGCCTTCGATACCGCCGCCGCCATGCTGGACAATCAGCCCTTGATCGAGGCTGCTTTTCACACCGGCGATGGAGTGGGCTGGGGTAATCAGTCGGGCTGCCTGTTCTGTGCCGTCGCGGGGCTCTTTCGGCCAGGTTACAGGGCCCATCTGGTGGCCGACTGGTTGCCGGCGTTAGATGGCGTGGTCGAAAAGCTCGAACGTGGCGCGAAAGTTGCGGATATCGGCTGCGGTCATGGCCACTCAACGCTTCTCATGGCCGAAGCCTTTCCCAATTCGCAGTTCATCGGCTTCGACTTTCACGCCGCCTCGATCGATCAGGCAAGAGCGCACGTCGATCATCATAAAAGCGACAACTTACGCTTTGAGCTCGGCAGTGCAAAAGACTTTCCCGGCGACGATTATGACCTGATTACCTGCTTCGACTGCCTGCACGACATGGGTGACCCGGCGGGCGCGGCGCGCCATATCCGCCGTCGTTTGAAAGACGACGGCACCTGGCTGATCGTCGAGCCCTTCGCTCAGGATCGACTCGAAGACAATCTCAATTCCGTGGGACGTATTTATTACGCCGCCTCCACCATGATCTGCATACCCACTTCCTTGGATCAGGAAGTCGGCTCAGCTTTAGGCGCTCAGGCCGGGCCGAAGAAGTTGCGTAAAATCGTCGTGGATGAAGGCGGTTTCACAAGTTTCAATTGCGTCGCCGAGACGCCGTTCAATCTGATTTTCGAAGCACGGCCATGACGAGCGAGTTCCAAAGACGGCGGCGCCTCTTGAGCAAGTGCCTAGCCCAGCACCTCGACGGGCATGCCCACCTCCAGCTCGCCCTCGGTCAGTACGACCAGGTTTTGACCAAATTCGACTTGTCCGGTCAACCCGCGCCGATATCCCGCTAGAGTCCGCAGGGGTTCGCGCTTGTCGATGAAGTTGCCGGTCTGCGGGTCGACGGTGATCATGGCGCAGCGGGTACAGGGCTTGCGTACCGCGAGTTCCGTGTCACCGATGCGCAGCAGATGCCATTTGTCTTCGGCAAAGGGCAAGCCGCCAGAGACCACAAGATTTGGCCGAAACTGGGCCATGATGTGATCGCCTGGGGCACGCTCGTTGAGATCCTCAAGAGAGGCTTCACCGATCAGCATCAAGGGAAAGCCATCGGCGAAACTGAGCCGTTTGCCGATGGCTTGGCGATAGCGCGGTGACCGCTCCCCCAACCATAGAAAACGTGCCGGTTCGCCGATGGCCTGCTCGCACCAGCGATCGGCGTCCGGCGTGGTGGTCAATGCCCGAAACTGTCGTTCCATATCTGGGTCGCGAAGGGCTCTTTTTCGAAGGCGTCGAACTCGAGCGCCAGGGGCTCGAGGCTTGGATGATGCAGCACGATCCCCTTGTCATTCAGTTCTGCGCGAATCGTCACCAGCTGCGGATGAGAACGGGCAGTGAGAAATATACCGTCCGGTCGTGCCAGCATGAAGCGTCGATCCCCCATGATCCCCTCTTCGCCCAAAACGGCACGCTCCAGCGGCTCACCGGCAGTGGATTTGATCGGGTAGCGGTAGAGCGCTGACAGGTGCAAGGTATCGGAGGACATCGGCCGCCTCTCTAATGAATGCATCTTTCGATATTAAACGTGCCGTTATTTGCCGGCGAGCTTGGGCTTGAAGCCAAAACCTTCGATGGCATCGCGCAGATCGCCGCTGTTCTTCTTCAACTCCACCCTCAGGGTCGAGAATTCCCGGCGCACCGGATATTCGGCGCGGTAACGGTCAAACGCCTGGGTCAGGCCCAGCCGCCGGCGATAACGATCGAAGCCAAGCATGTCGCGTCGCACGTCGTAACAGGCTCGCACACATAAAGACAGCGCCTCCATGGGCGGCGCCGATCCTGACAGTACGATCTTGCGCAACCAGTTGTCCGGCTTGATCTGGCCAAGCTTGCGCCGGGCGGGCAAGCCGAAATGACGCATCACGGCCTGATAGACCAGTTCGGTACCGAGCATCTTGCCATCCAGGCTATAGCCGGCGATGTGAGGCGTGGCGATATCCACCAGATCATAAAGCACCTGATCGATGGCGGGCTCGTTTTTCCACACGTCGAGCACGGTACTCAGATCCCCCCGCTCCTCGAGGCGCTGGCGCAATGCCATGGTATCGATGCAGGTACCTCGCCCGGTGTTGATTAGAAGCGTTCCCGGTTTCAGCGCCGCGATACGTGCCGCATCCAGAAGATGCCGAGTGGGATACTCTCCTTCCGTGGTCAGGGGCGTGTGCAGACTGATGATGTCGGCGCGCTTGATCAGGGTATCGATATCAAGAAAGTCATCGCGGTTTTCCTGTTTGGCCCGGGGCGGATCACAGATCAGGCAGGTGACGTCGAGCTCTTCGAGACGCTGACGCAAACGATCACCCACGTTGCCGGCGCCAACGATGCCCACGGTACGCTTCGCCAAAACGAAGTCCTGCTCTTCCGCCAGCATCAACAGGCTGGAAAGCACGTAATCGACCACGGATTCGGCATTGCTGCCCGGGGCGCTGGCAAAGCCAATCTTTTTCTCCTGAAGGTAGTCCAGGTCCACATGGTCGGTACCAATGGTGCAGGTACCCACAAAGCGTACTTTGGAACCTTCCAGCAGTGCGGCATTGACCGGGGTGATGGAACGGACCACCAGAATATCCTGATCGCGTACAGCAGCATTATCGATCTCGCGGCCCGGCATTCGGGTGATCTCGCCCAGCTCGCCGAAAAATTCCTCCGCCAAGGGCACGTTCTGATCCACTAGTAGGCGCATGGGGTGTCTTGCTCCTTGTTCGCAGCCTGAAGGCGGTTACAATATTGCCGTCATCTTAGGACGTGCTTTCAAGCGCCACAAGGATTGAGCCCCTCACCAAGGAGACCCCGTGATCGTCCGCTGGGAAAGTCATCATGACTACGTGCTCGTGCACGTCCATCAGGATATGTTCGGCGACTGGATATTCAGTCGTGCCTGGGGCCAGATTGGTACCCAGTTCGGCGGGCTCAAGCACCAGGTGGCGGGCAGCCACGATCAGGCGCTGATGTGGCTCGAAGACGTTGCCAATATCCAAGGGGCACGAGGCTTTCAAAAGGTGCTCGAGGCAAGTGACGAAAGCCCTGAAGGCCGCGATGCGGTGCGGCAGCTGTCGCTGCTCGATCTCTGATCAAACGAAAGGCTAGCCCAAGAAGCGCCGGCCGTTGACCTGCCGTGCGCCTACTGGTTTCTCAGGGACTTGCGGCGACTCCTCGACGAACGCCAGCAGACCCCGAATATCCAGCCAGGCCGCCAGTCGATCAGGCTCCAGGCCACGCTCCAGCTCATCGCCCTGCTCGTCCGCTAGCACCGGTATCCGGATGCCGTAGTCTGCGATCAAGGCGTCGCTATCGGCGATCTCGACCCGCTGGAGCGCGATGTCGTCCGTTCCGATGCGGGAAAGCTCCGCTTCGAGTTGCTCACACAAATGGCAGCCCAGGGTGGTGTAAAGCGTCAGTCGTCTCATGAGTCCTCACGGTGACGAATCAGGAAACAGTGATGCAGATTGGGCCGGCGCTGGAAATCCGGATCGAAGGTCTGGGCCGAAATGTCCTCCACCGCATGGCGCTCGAGCACGCCGTCGTCCAGCTTGAAGCGTCGCTGATTGTTGGAGAATATCAGCGTTCCTCCGGCTGCCAGACGAGCCATGGCCAGATCCAGCAGTCGGCCATGATCGCGCTGGATATCCAGACTCTCCTCCATCTTCTTGGAGTTGGAGAAGGTCGGCGGGTCGAGAAAGATCAGATCGAACTCGCTGCTAGCGGTTTGAAGCCAGTGAAAGCAGTCTTCCCGCACCACCCGATGACGACTGAGATCGATACGATTGAGCGCCAGGTTGTCCCGAGCCCACTCCAGATAGGTGTTGGAAAGATCCACGCTCACGCTGTCGCTGGCGCCGCCCTTTTCATTTCGCCCTCCAGCACCTAAGGCAGCCTGCACCGTGGCGGTACCGGTGTAGCAGAACAGGTTGAGAAAGCGCTTGCCGGCGGCCATTTCGGCAATTCGGCGCCGCACCGGACGATGATCGAGAAAAAGCCCCGTATCCAGATAGTCGCGCAGATTGACCCACAGCAGTGCCTTGCCCTCTCTCACCTGAAAACGCTCGCCGCTGCTGTCGCGCTTCTGGTACTGGGCCTTGCCGGTCTGGCGCTCGCGCTGCTTGAGATAAATATGATCGGGCCGCACCTCAAGCGCTTCAGGAATCACCCCCAGCGCGTCCATCAATCGGCGCTGGGCCAGGGCAGCGTTGACGGATTTTGGCGGCGCATACTCCTGCACATGCACCCGATCGCCATACACATCCACCGCAAGAGCATATTCCGGCATGTCCGCGTCATAGAGCCGATAGCAGCTCTCGCCGCTCTGCTTGAGCCATTTTTTTAGCCGCTTGCGGTTCTTTTCCAGGCGATTGGCAAACATCTGCGCGCCTTCCGAGCGCCGGGATACGGACTCCGGCTTTGACGTTTCCTGCTCGAGGGTTCCCGACGCGCTGCTTTCAGATACGTCGTTCGCAGGTATATCCATCATCAACAGCTTGCAGTCCAGGGCGCCATTCTTGAAGGCGTACTGCTTGCGTGCCCGCAGCCCGGTACGATGGCCAAGCTCCGGGTTGCCGGTGAACAGGGCCAGAGTCCAACCAGGAAACTCACGGCGTGCTCGTTCGCCCAGGTCCGCATACAGGGGCACCAGCTCCGGCAGCTCGCCAATACGCTCGCCGTAAGGAGGATTGGTGATCATTAACCCCGGCTCATTGCAATCTTCTGGCCGACGTAGTCGAACGACTGCGCCGCCTTGAAAGTCGATCAGCGCGGGAATGCCGGCGCGCATGGCGTTGCTCTTGGCAGCAGACAACGCCTGAGGGCTTTGATCGACGCCGTAGAGCTTTGATTTGATTCGCCGTCGCCCAAGGCTTGCCCGGGCTTCGGCTTCGCGCTTGAGTTCGCGCCAGAGCGCTTCATCGTGGCCTGCCCAGCCATGCAGACCAAAGCGTTCTCGATTGAGATTGGGCGCGATATCCGCCGCCATCAGTCCTGCTTCGATGACCAGGGTGCCGGACCCGCACAGCGGATCAATGAGCGGTTCGCCGCGTTTGGCCCGGGCCGGCCAGTCCGCTCGCACTAAAAGCGCCGCGGCCAAATTCTCCTTGAGGGGTGCATGGCCAGGATCGCGGCGATAGCCGCGCTGATGCAGACTGGTACCGGCCAGATCAATCCCCAGGGTCAGTCGGCCACGATGAAGATGCGCGAACAGACGAAGATCCGGCTGACGAAGCTCTACCTGGGGACGCTCCTGACCGGCTTCGCGTAGCGCATCCACCACCCCGTCCTTGACCGTCTGAGCGCCAAACCGAGTATGACGAATATGCTGGGACTGACCGTGGAAATCCACCGCCAGGGTCGCCCCAGGCGCTAGATGTTGAGTCCAGTCAATATGCTTCGCTACTTCCTGAAGATCCTCCGGGCGCTCGATGCCCTCCTCTCGTGCAAGACACAGCACGATACGATTGGCCAGTCGCGACCACAGGCAGGCGCGATAGGCCGTCTCAAGAGTTCCTTGAAAATAGAGTCCGGCCACGGTGCTTTTACTCGCCTGCCCGCCCAGACTCAAAATTTCAGCAGCCAGTAGCGCTTCATTACCCTTGGGACAGGTCGCGAAGAAGGTCATGGTGTCATTTTTTTGGTGCTCAGGCATGGCGTATGAATCCCGGCATGGTGCGCTTCAATCCTCTGTTATCTTGCCTGTAACGTGCGTGTAACAATTTTAGACTCGACAATCCTAAGTAAACTAGTCTAAACATTAAGTCTAGTAGCTACTAAAAAACGCATGCGCTTCGTGTCCGGGCTCGGGAATGATGCAAGGAATTTTTCTTGTATTCCTGATTGGTATTTTCTGAGTCCAAATTTCGATCTTTAGTGAGGTCATCCGATGAAACGACAGAAACGTGATCCCTTCCAGCGTGCGTATGTCCACGGGTACAAGGCTGGTATGGGAGGCCGCTCCCGAGATGATTGTCCCAGTCAGGATATCAATATTCGCGAGTACTGGATGAGCGGTTGGCGTGAAGGTCGTGGGGATCAATGGTCGGGAATGACAGGCGTTTCCGGTATCCATAAAAACCCCATGGTGACTTGATTCTGAAATAGCTTTCCGGTCCATTGATCAGCGAAAGCGTTCAGCCAAAGGATCGGTTAAAGAGCCCCATTAAGGCCCGTGTTTCTACCACGGGCCTTTCTGTTTTAACTCATCGTCTAAGCATGTTCTTTTTTCAGGATGCTCTACTTCTTGTTGCTCTGTAGCGCCTGGATACACTCGTTGATCAAGCCAGGTCCTCGGTAGATGAATCCAGTATAAAGCTGTACCAGGTCCGCTCCCGCCTCACGTTTTGCCTTCGCTTTCTCACCGCTATCGATGCCCCCGACGCCGATGATGGGCATATTAGGCAATTGTCGTCGCAGCTCGCGAATCACCCGGTTGGACGCCTCGAACACCGGCCCGCCGGATAAGCCACCCTGCTCATCCGCATGTGGCAATCCATTGATCGCTTCACGAGAGACGGTCGTGTTCGTCGCAATCACCGCATCAATGGCATTGGAAGACAGAGCCTTGGCAACGAGACCGACTTCCTCCGGCGTCATGTCTGGAGCGATCTTGACCGCCAGGGGCACTGGCTTGCCCTTTTGCCGATCCAAACGAGAGCATTCCTCTCGTAGCGCCCCCAACAGCGCATCGAGATGCTCACCAAACTGCAGGTTGCGCAGCCCCGGGGTATTGGGCGAGGAGATATTGACGGTGATGTAGTGCGCGTGGGCATGAACGCGCGTCAGACAGGTTAGATAGTCATCGACGGCCTGTTCCACCGGTGTGGTCAGATTCTTGCCGATGTTGATGCCGATCACACCGTTGTAACGGCTCTTGCGTACATTGGCCAGCAGATGATCGACACCGGCGTTGTTGAACCCCATGCGATTGATGATGGCCTGGCGCTGGGGTACCCGGAACATGCGGGGGCGCGGATTGCCCGGCTGAGCCTTCGGAGTCACCGTGCCTACCTCGACGAAGCCGAATCCCAGCGCCCCCAGGGCATCAAGATGATCCGCATTCTTGTCCAGCCCTGCCGCAAGCCCCACCGGATTGGCAAAGCGAAGCCCCATCAGCTCGATGGGATCGTCACTGTCATGGCGGGCATTCAAGATGCCCGCACGGTGCATAAAATTCAGACTCTTGAGAGAGAGATCATGAGCCCTTTCCGGGTCGAGCCGAAAAAGCAGCGCGCGGGCAAGGCCGTACATCATGAGTGTCTACTGCAAGTGGCTGTCATAAATATCTACTGAGTGTCGAGCTGCTGGACTCGCAGAGTGTAATTGTTGACCCCGCTGTTGGCGCTACCGAACTTCTGGCCACTGACCCAGACGGTATATCGTCCTGGCGTCAGCCGCGTTTCGATATCGAAATCACCTTCGAACCCTTTGGCCTTGTCACTGGCGACCACGTTGCCATTTTCATCCAGCACCCGTGCTTCAAGACGATAGCTGGTTTCGCTGCCAACAAAGGTAGAACTCGTGATGGAAACGGTGCCGGCCTGGGCCACATCGAAACTCAACACTTCGCCCTTGGTGCGAATATCGATATCCGCCACGAGCTCATCGAATGCCTCCGGCACTTGCTTAGAAGACGCTTCTTCGCTTCCTGCATCGCCTTCTTTTCCTGTGCTGGCGCTACGCTCCTGGACGCCAACGCTATCACTAGCGGACGTTTGCGGTGGAGGCACGTCAAGCGCGCTTTGCTGCTGAGAGGACAAGGACGGCGGTGCCTGATTTGCGTTCACGCTTGCCGACCCGGAAGCCCCCTCGCTGGGCGCCTCTTGAGAAGTGCTTGTAGAGGGGCTCGTTTTGGGCGCCGCGATGGTGGCCACTTCATCGTTGTTATTGACGAAGCCAGTGGTACGCCCATCCCGTCCGGGCCCACCGAACTGAATGCTCGAACCGCCATCGATACCGCTGGTATCCGCATCCAGGCGCTTGCCCTGGGCGTCGAGTCCCGCCACCGACACGGTATAGCTATTGCCACCGCCTCCGGCCTCGCTACCGAACTTATCCGCGGAAACGCGCAATACGTAATTGCCCGGCTCGAGTTCTTCTACCAGGCGCAAACCGCCATTCTGGCCAAGCCCTTTTGCGCTCGCCAACTCGTTGCCTTGAGCGTCCAGCAGCGTCGCGTTGATACGGTAGTCGTCGGAATCGCCGACGAAAGTATTGCTGGTAAATACGTAGCGCCCTGTCCTTTCAACGGTAAAGGCATGCTCGTGAGTGCCACCAAAACCAAAGCTCTGGCTGCGTGCATCCGTGCGCGAGGTAAAGAAACGGCTTAGATCGACCTTGGCGGCAGCCTTTTCGGCACGTTGCAACGCCGGGCTGTCCGCCAGGGCGGGGAGCGCCGCACTGGACAACCCCAGCGCCACGACGACAGGGAGTGCACGATATTTCATGAAGCCTCTCTACAATGACGTTAAAAAAATCGCTGCCCGATTCGTGGCACAGCATACCAGAGAACGGTATACGCATCCTTTGAGTAACAAAAGCGTTTCGTGCCGTTCACTTGGAAGAAAATTCAAGAAAAAAACAAGGCCCCCGTCCGAGCCATGTCGGACAGGGGCCTTGTACGGCTTGATACTCTACGGCTGGCTTTCGCTGGCCGTTCAGACTTCGCTGTTGCTTTCCGAGAGATCGACCAGCTTGCGAATCGCAACGGCAAACAAGGCGAAGCTTGTCTGTGCGCCAGCGTTCATTTCGTGGATCAACTTGCACCAGCGCTCATAAAGATCTGCATGACGCTTGATCCACTCCTCTACTCGAGGCTCGGCCTCCTTCGGGGCATCTTCCAGGTTCAGCACGTTGACCGTTAGCGCCAGCTGCTGACGATCAAGATCGTCCCGGAAGGCTTCTCGGGCCTGGGTCTGCCAGCTGTCGTGTACTTCAAGAGCGTTGACCTGATCCGTCATCCAAGGCAGATCCAGACGTTGGCCCAGTTCATAATAGACGTCCGCTACCCGCTGGATCTTCTCATCGGTCTGACGCGCCGCACCGATGATACCAAGTCCTGCGTAGAGTTGATTGGTCGCGGCGATGATGTCCGCAAGAGCCTTGGGCACACCGGCTTTTTCAAGATCGTCGCGACGCTTCTTCCAGGCCTTGAGATCGTCTCCGCTCAGTCTTTTGCCGATGCTCTCTTGAAGCTGTTTCAAGCGCGGCGCAAAGTACTCGATGTTTTCCTGCACCGACTGACTGGAACGCTGACGCAGGAACCAGCGGGCCATGTGATAGATCAGGCTTCTCAGCTCGAGCATCATGCGATACTGCACCTGACAATCGACCTTGTTGTCCAGCGCCTCGATCTGATTCCACAGACTGCTTAGATTGAAACTGTCCCGAGCGATGATATAGGCCCGTGCGATCTCCGCGCGTCCCGCCCCGGTGGTGTCGATCAGGCGTCTGGTGAAGACGATGCCCATGTGATTGACCAGATCGTTGGCAATCTGAGTGGCGACGATCTCCCGCTTGAGACGATGCTCGTAGAGCTGCTTGCCGAAACGCTCGACCAGCACCTCCGGGAGAGCGGATTCAATGCAGGTCTGGACGTAGGGATCGTCCGGCACATTGGATTCGATCAGATCGCCTTTCAAGGTACTCTTGGCATAGGAAATCAATACGGACAGTTCCGGCAGGGTCAGACCCTCATCCGCATTGGAGCGCTCGACCAAGGCGTCGTCTTGCGGCAGGAACTCAAGCTCTCGATCAAGATGTCCGCTGGCTTCGAGTTCGTTGATGAAGCGCCGATAGGGGCCCATGTTTTGCTTGGCGAGAATCACCGACAAGGAAAGCGCCTGAGCCTGACGATAGTTGCTCGAGAGCACCAGCTTGGCGACGTCCTCGGTCATGTCCGCCAGCAGTTTGTTGCGCTGCTTGTCGGTCATGTCGCCCTGCTTGACGATGTCGTCGAGCAGGATCTTGATATTGACCTCCTGGTCCGAGCAGGTCACGCCGCCGGCGTTATCAATGAAGTCGGTATTGAGCTGAGTCCCACGCCAAGCCGCTTCCATGCGTCCGCGCTGGGTCATGCCCAGATTGCCGCCCTCGCCGATTACTCGGCAGTTGACTTCGCGACCATCGATTCGTAGACCATCGTTGGCCTTGTCACCCACGTCCGCATTCGATTCCTCGCTCGACTTGATATAGGTACCGATACCGCCGTTCCAGATCAGATCGACCTTTGACTTGAGCATGGCGCTGATCAGATCGCTGGGTGAGAGCTTGTCTTGCTTGATACCGAACAGGCTCTTCATCTGAGAAGTGATGGTGATCGACTTGGCGCTGCGCTTGAAGACGCCACCGCCCTCCGAGATCAGACTGCTGTCATAATCTTCCCAGCTCGAGCGCGGCAGCTCGAACAAACGCTTGCGTTCCTGAAAGGACTTGGCCGCATCCGGCTCCGGATCGATGAAAATGTGCATGTGGTTGAAGGCACCCACCAGACGTATCTTGTCCGAGAGCAGCATGCCGTTGCCGAACACGTCCCCGGCCATGTCGCCAATGCCCACCACGGTGAACTCGTCTTCCTGGGTATTCACGCCAAGCTCACGGAAATGGCGCTTCACCGACTCCCAGGCACCCCGGGCCGTGATGGCCATCTTCTTGTGGTCGTAGCCGTTGGCGCCACCGGAAGCGAAGGCGTCCCCCAGCCAATGGCCGTACTCAAAAGAAATCTCGTTGGCGATATCGGAAAACGAAGCCGTACCCTTGTCCGCCGCGACAACCAGGTAGGGATCGTCTTCGTCATGGCGCACTACCGCCTCTGGCGGCACGATTTCACTTCCCTTGAGATTGTCCGTGACATCGAGCAGAGCCCGAATGAATAGCTGATAGCAGGCAATGCCCTCTTTTTGAATCGCGTCGCGATCCGCATTGACGGGCATGCGCTTGCACACGAAGCCACCCTTCGCGCCCACCGGCACGATGACCGCGTTCTTGACCTGCTGGGCCTTCACCAGCCCGAGAATCTCGGTACGGAAATCTTCATGGCGATCCGACCAGCGCAGCCCGCCTCGGGCCACCTTGCCACCACGCAGATGCACCCCTTCGACCCGGGGCGAGTAGACGAATATCTCGAACACAGGCCGCGGCTTGGGCATGTCGGAAATCTGGGTAGGCTCGAGCTTGTAGGCGATGTAGCTTTTGCTCCCGCCGTCGTCCGCACGCTGATAGTAGTTGGTTCGCAGCGTCGCCTGAATCAGTTCGATGTAACGGCGCAGCAGTAGGTCGTCGTTGAGACTTGCCACACTGTCGAGCAGTTCGTTGAGTCGCTCGAGACAGGCGTCCGTTTCTTTTTTCCGCTCCTGTTGCTCCGGATCGAGACGCAGCTCGAACAGCGTCACCAGTTCTCGAGTGATCTCTGGGTGGCTTGCCAAGGCATTGGCAATATAACGCTGGGAAAGGCCGAAGCGTATCTGCTTCAAATAGCGGGCATAGCCCCGCAGCATGGCTACTTCGCGCCAGTTCAGGTTGGCGCCGATGATCAGCCGATTGAAGGAGTCGTTCTCCGCTTCTCCGGTCCAGATGCGTCGGAAGGCATCAACGAAGACTTCTCGCATCTCTTGCAGGTTGACGATCTCGCTGGCGTGGTGCTCCAAGGCAAAATCATGAATCCAGAAGGAGCGATCCTCGGCGTGAATGCCGTAGGGGCGCTCTTCCATCACCCGCAGCCCCAGGTTCTCCATGACCGGCAGAACATCGGACAAGGGAATCGGGCTGTCTTTGTGAAACAGTTTGAGATTGATGCCTTCGACGTCCTCTTCCACCAGACGGTAAAGGCTCAGGGAGATCGGAGCGCCTTCTTCGAGCTCTCCAATATGATGCAGATCGTAAACCGCCGTACGTGCCGTGAAGTCGTCCTGATAGCTTCCCGGAAAAGCATCGCGATAGTGATTAAGCAGCACATTGGCCTGCTCTTCGCCGAAGCCTTCGACCAAGGCGCTCTGCAGATCGTCCTTCCAGCTACGCGCAATCGACGAGATCTTCTTCTCGAGTCGACGCAGGTCGTATTCGACCGGCTTCTCATCGTTGAAGCGCAGAATGTACTGAATTCGCGCCAGCACCGATTCGGAAAGATAGGTATTGAAGTCACCGAACTCTGCGTCGAGTTCTTCGCACAATAGCTTTTGTATGCGCACCCGCAGATCCGTGGAAAACACATCTCGAGGCACGAAGACCATGCAAGAGTAGAAGCGTCCGAAACGATCCTCTCGCACGAACAGGCGCACCCGGCGGCGCTCGCGGATATTGAGAATGCCAAGGGCGGTATCGGTGAGCTCCTGCGTATCGATCTGAAACAGATCGTCTCGTGGAAAGACCTCGAGAATGTTCATCAACTGCTTGCCATTGTGACCGCTGGGATTGAATCCCGAGGCCTTCAATACCGTATTGATCTTCTTGCGCAGCATCGGCACGTTGCGCGGCGAATCGTTGTACACCGATGCCGCATAAAGCCCCATGAAACGCCGCTCGCCAATGACGTTGCCCTTGTCATCGTAGCGATCGATGATGATGTAGTCCGGATAGGCCGGGCGGTGCACCCTGGCATGATGAGCGCTCTTGGCAAAGGAGATCAGCTCCGGTGTACGGATATGCTCATCCACGATGTGCTTTTCACTGCGAATATGTTCGCGATAACGAGGCTGATCGAGTCTGAAAACGCCCAGATCGCTGCCCTCGACGTGATGAAGCCCCTTGCCGCTCTTGGCCTTGCCCTTCTTGCCATCGACCTCGTATTCGTCGTAACCGAGAAAGGTGAAATTGTCGTCAATCAGCCATTCAAGAAAAGCGAGGGTCTCTTTGTAATCTTCTGAATCGACGGGCTCGGGGCGTGATTTTTTGAGCTCATCAAGCGCCGCCTTGGCCTGATCGCGCATCGGCTCGAAGTCTTCCACGGCGGTGCGAACGTCCACCAGCACGCCTTCCAGGCTGGTCTCAAGCTCTTCTAGTACCGCCTCGTCGGAATGACGATCGACTTCGACGACGATGATCGATTCCCGGGTCTTGGGTGCATCCTTGGCATTGACCGAGGTAACCCGGACCAGTTGATGTTGCTTGTCGCGTTCTACCGCCAGCACCGCGTTGTGAATGGCATGTACAGTGATCCCACGGCGGTTGAGCTCGATGCGCACCGAGTCCACCAGAAACGGCATGTCCTCATGCAGCACGCCCACCACCGTATGGGTAGACTGCCAGCCGTGCCGCTCGAAATCCGGGTTGTAGACGCCGACCTTGGGCTGGCTAGGATCGTGTTGCTGAATGAAGTGCCAGATCGACAATGTTGCGCCGTAGACATCGTCAAGGTGACGTTCGATCAGGTCCTCAAAGGGTGCATTGGCGTAGAAGTCCTCGGCGAACGCAGCGATCTTCTTCACCTTGTCCTGAGGCAAGCGCTTCCTGAGCTGCTCCCTTAGCTGCGCCAGAAATTCATTCTTGTCATCGATTGCGACGTGTTGCATCAATCACCTCGGCTACTTCCGGGCGCCATTTGCGGCCGGTAAATGTTCATCGGCGCAACTTGATTGGCTGCGCCGCTGCGCGTGTGCATGAGTTTACTCTAGCTCACCTGGTCGCCCCTATCGACATGCCCGCTTCTTCATGGCGCATGCCAGAAGCGCATTGCCCTTGAATGGTGCAGGGCAAACCTCGGGAAATGCAGCCTATGCACGCCGTTCGAGCAACACGCCGCATTCGCAGTGATCGGTCCAGGGGAACTGATCGAACAGCGCAAACCGAGTAATGGCGTGGGTATCCTTGAGCTGCTCGAGGTTGGTCAACAGCGTGGCGGGATTGCAGGAGATATAGACAATGCGGGAATAGTCCCGCAGCTGTTCGCAGCTATGTTCGTCAAGCCCGGCCCGGGGAGGATCGACCAGCACCGTAGTGAAGACGTACTCCCCGAGACCCATGGCGCTCGCCCGCCGACCTTGCGGCCGTCCCGTCTTCTCGTTGGCCAGGGCCTGGGCAAACTCTTCCGCAGACATGCGGGCTACCACCGCATTGTCGATATGGTTGGCGTCGAGATTGATCTGGGCCGAGGCAACGGCGGTGCGGGATATCTCGGTAGCCAGCACCCGGCGAAAATTCCCCGCCAGGGCGACGGTGAAGTTACCGTTGCCACAGTAAAGCTCCACCAGATCGCCCCGCTGGCTGTTGCGGGTCACGTCCCTTGCCCAGGTCAGCATCTTACGGCTTACCTGGGCGTTGGGCTGGGTAAAGCTGTTTTCCACTTGTTGATAGACGAACTCGCGATCATCGTCCAACGTCAGTCGTTCCCAGACATGATCCCGTTCGAGCACCCGGCGCTGCTTGCGGGCACGGCCGATGATCATGACGTTCAAGCGTGCCTGCAATTCTCGCGCTTTATGCTCCCAGGCATCATCCAGGGTGCGATGATAAATCAGGCTGACGAGCGCTTCGCCGGCAAGGGTCGTCAAAAAATCCACCTGAAACAGCCTGTGGCGCAACACGGGATCGTCACGCAACGCCTCGATCAGCTGCGGCATCAGCTCATTGATGCGCTCACTTGCCACCGGATACTGATCGAGTCGAACGATCTTCTTGCTGCTCGGATCGTCAGGATCGACGTCGAACATGGCGTAGAACAGATCGTCGTCTTCGTGCCAGAGGCGAAATTCGCAGCGCTGGCGAAAGTGGCTTGGCGGCGAGGCAAAGACCTCCAGCGACGGCGGATTCAAATGAGCGAAACGGTGAGTGATGGCATCGCGCTTGGCGTTTAGCTGCTGCGAGTAGCGCTCGGGTTCGACGACGGGTACGGCCACACAGTCTCCTCGATAAAATGATGAATGATAAAGCGTCGGCGCTCTGGCTCAAGGCAGTGGCGATGACGTTGGCAACGGTGGCAACGGTTCTAGCGAAGCAAAACCATAGGCGGCAAGCACTTTGGCCAGCGCCGGGGTCGGGGCGCTGCTCCAGGCAGACTCTACGGTTTTGGCTGGCGCAACGTCGATCATGACCTGCGCGACACGTCGGGCAATGGCGTCACCGGAGTCGATCCAGGTGATCCGGCGCGGCGCGCAGGCATTCAGCTCATCGCGCAGTAGCGGAAAATGCGTGCAACCCAGCACCACGGTATCGAGTTCGGCCACGGTCCAGAAAGGCGACAGCGCGTGAGTTATTTCGGCAATGTCCACTGCCTCCCCCCGAAGCTTACGTTCGGCCTGTGTGACCAGGCTATCCGCAGCCACTCGAACGATATGACAGTGCGCGGCGAAATCGCCTATCAAGGCGTCGGTATAGGGTCGACGAACCGTGGCCGAGGTCGCAAGTAAACCGAAAGTGGCGCTTTGGGTCGCCATCGCGGCGGGTTTGATGGCGGGCACTGTGCCGATTACCGGAATGTTAAGACGAGCACGCAGTTCGCGCAGTGCCAGGGTGCTGGCGGTGTTACAGGCAACCACCAAGGCGCTGGCATTGCTTGCCGTTACTGCGGCACAGCAGACATCCGCAATGCGTGTCACCAGCCAGTCATCCGGCTTGGTGCCATAGGGCAGCATGGCGTTATCGCAAAGATAAGCCAGCGCCGCTCCGGGTAAGCGGTGACGTAGGGCCGCAACGACCGACAGGCCGCCAACACCGGAATCGAAGACAAGGATTGGTCTGCTCATGTGATTTTACTTTCTATTCATGTTCTCGCATTTTAAAAAAAACATTATATCAATGTCTGCAGGGCCGACTATTCGGCGAACGGCGACACCCAGTATTCAATGGGACAATCAGCGCTCAAGTGGTTATTAAATTGAGCATAATTAAGACGATAACATCGTCATATAAAAAGATCGCGTAGAAATTAATTGTTGCTATTGGATAAACCCCATCATAAATGTCTCTACAAAGAGACAAACAAAATATTTATATTATTTTAATTTAATTTCTTAATATGAAAATTACGCCACCAATGCCTGTAATATTTCTCACAACATTGCAGAAAACAAAAAACACTTTTTACCTACTTAAGTTGACACGGTAATATTTTGCGAAAAATATAAAACGCTGTTTTCAATTTTATTTGAGTTGCCAATAAACATTTTAACTATTAATGTCTCGCGGACAATTTGAGCATCATTGCCATCACATCAAAAAGGATAAATGCAGTGGCTTCAAAAAAAATCCCCAAGACCGATATCACGACAATCTGCTTGCACTGGGCATTGGTTATAACGCTAATATTTAGCCTCTTGAGCGGCTTTAGAATCGCTGCAGACAACCCCAACGCCACCCTGGCACCCATACTCAACGGCATTCTTCTTCAAGGCGATGTGATTCAGTGGCATAGCTGGGCCGCCATGGCGTTGGGCGTCGTCATGATCGCTTATATCATCTTTCTGATCAGAGCACGGTTGGCTAATCGAGTCTCTATTAAAACCGGTCAACAAGGTGGATTAACATCCAATGATCGCCGCACTCGGCTGAAAACATTAAATATAGTTATTTACTGGATAGCTTTCATTTTGCTTTTCATGGCGGTAATAACCGGACTTATTCTCTATCTTGCGCCAGGGCTATTTCCTTATTGGCTGGTCACGGATACCCATCAGTTTCTTGCCTGGGCCATCATTGCTTATGTGTTGCTGCACGTTATCGCCCAACTGGCACTTGGCGGCATTCCGCAGCTTCTCAAGATTTTAAACCCTACCGCTGCCTATGGTGCAGCGGCAATTAGTGCCGTTGCAGTCGCCGGTGCTGCCGCTGCGGGAATATATACACTCGACCGTAATGTCATCGAAGATTTGCCTGTCACCCAGGCACAGTCTGCACCTTTGATCGATGGCAAAGCAGATGACGAGGCATGGTCCAAGGCGCCGGCGGTCACCATTGCGACCGGTCGAGGGGTCAACAATCCCGCCGGGGAAGATGTCACGGTGCGCATGATTCACGACGATGAAAAGCTCTATACGCTGTTCGAATGGCCCGACTCGACGCGCAGTCGCAAGCATTTGCCCCTGCAGAAAACCGATCAAGGGTGGCAGGTGCTGCAGTCCCAATACGACATCAATGATGAAAACGATTATTACGAGGACAAGTTCGGCGTCATGTTTGCCTCGTCTTCCTCTATTGCCGGGGCCGGTACTTCTCACCTGGGTCCGAAGCCGATTGCCGACAAGCCCGCGCCGGCTAATGGCCGCGGCTTGCACTACACCACCGATGACTCCCTGGTCGATGTGTGGCATTGGAAGTCCGTGCGTACCGGCGCCGTAGGCCAGATCGATGATAATTACTTCGGCCCGCCGATGGATCCCGATCCGGAAAAGGATCGCTATACCGGCGGTTATACCCAGGACCCCAAGACCGGCGGCGGCTACACCTCGAACTGGGAGAGCTTCGACACCGAGATCGTCATACCCAAACGCTTACCCAAGGACCCCGGGTTGATCGATGGACTGCAGAACGCTTCTCTTGATCCGGAAACGAGTGACGAAGGTCAGTTCTGGTTGGCCATGGAGGACACCATCCCCTATAGCAAGGAAGCGGATACCTACCCGGTGGGCACGATCATGCCTTCGGTACTGCATGAAGGCCAGACTCAAGGCGATCGTGGTCAGGTGCTGTCTGCCGCAAAATGGCAAGACGGACGCTGGACCTTGGAAGCCGAGCGCAAACTCGATACCGGCTCGAAATTCGATGCGGCCTTGAGTCCGGACAAGCCGCTCTATATGTGGGTTGCCGTGTTCGATCATACCCAGACACGTCACAGCCAGCATCTGCATCCCGTACGCATGGTCATGCGGTAACGCTTGACTCATATTGCCGCCAGGCAAAGGAGAAGCAGATGGTAAAGCAGATCTTGATAGAGCAGTGGCCTCATCCTGTTGAGACTTCAAAGGACACGATACTCGATGCGGCCCTCAAGGCCGGTATTCCCTACCCTCACGACTGCCGTTCCGGGGAATGCGGCCAGTGCAAGTCGCGTCTGTTGCAGGGTGAGGTTCGTCACGATCCCTGCCTGAACGTTGCGCTGAGCCCTCAAGAGCGGCGAGACGGGTTCGTGCTGGCCTGTCGCTGCCGACCCAAGACGGATATCGTTGTGTTCTGGCAGGAAACAGGGGCGCAGCAACCTGCCTTTGCCCCGGCCAGTCACGGTGCGACGGTTCACAAGATAGAGCGGGAATCGCGCTCCGTGATTCGGCTTTGGCTGACGCCTGTAGGCGCTCCCATGGAGTTCATGGCGGGTCAGTACGCGCGCCTTCGAATCGGCGACTTGCCGGCACGCTCCTATTCCATGGCCAACCTGTCCGGCGCCGACCTGCTGGAATTCCATATCACCCATCTGCCGGAGGGGCTGGTCAGCGACCACATTGCTCGACGTCTGCAACCGGGCGATACCGTGCACCTCGAAGGCCCTTTCGGCACCGCTCATCTACGCGAGGAGCATGAAGACACCATTTTGACAGTGGCGGGAGGTAGCGGCCTTGCGCCTATTCTGTCGATTGTGCGCACGGCGCTTGCGAAACGGCCGGAGCAGCCCATTCACCTCTATTACGGCGTCAGAGAGCATGGCGACCTTCATGCGGAAGAGGAGCTGGCATGGCTTGCCGATCGTTATTCCAACCTGTGGGTACATATCGTTCTAACGAAATCCACCCAGGCGGAAACCCATCAAATCCAGACTCGACTGTCCGACGCGCACTTACCAAAAACGTATCGTAAAGGCGCCCTGCATCATGTGTTCGCGGCGGACTTCGATTCCCTGGCCGGCATTCCTCTCTATACCGCCGGCTCTCCAGGAATGGTGGAGGCGGTCAGAGAGATGGGCATTATCAAGGGCGTCTCGCCAAACGACATTCATGCGGACGTGTTTCGCGCCGAGCCCAGTGCCGTTAGCCCCTCTGAAGGCGGCCTGGTGAAGCGCCTCATGAGTTTTTTAACTTGAAGAAACGTTGAAAAGCGTGGCCAAGGTGTTTCTATTCAAAGGTTGCCGGCAAACTGAATACTGGTTATTTTTACAGTATCAATTCGCCGACACTTTTTGTTTCTGGAGATCCCATGGCCATCAGCCGCTTCGCCACTACCACGCCCTCTGGAGATAGAAATGCCTTTGGTGTCGGGGAACGACGCGGCGCCAGTGGTTTCCCCTCTCCCGCGGACGACTACCAGGAAGCGCCGCTGGATCTCAATCACTACCTGATCCCCCGCCCGGCGTCGACCTTTTTCATGCGGGTGTCCGGTAGCACCTTGAAAAAGGCCGGTTTTCACGACGGCGACTTGCTGATCGTCGATCGTTCTCAAAAAGCCATGCCAGGTCAATGGCTGGTAGCCGTCGTCAATGGCGAACTGGCCTTGTACCGCCTGGAGAGCCAAGGCAGGCGCTGGTGGCTGCGTGGCGGCGATTCACGTCAGGCGTGCCTGCCTCTGGAAGACAGCGATGACTATCGGCTATGGGGGCTGGTGTGTCATGTCATTCATGACTGCCGCAGGCCAAACTGAGCATGTACGCCCTCATCGATTGCAACAATTTCTTCGTCAGCTGCGAGCGTTTGTTCGACCCTCGGCTGGAAGGCATGCCGGTCGGCGTGCTGTCGAACAACGATGGCTGCGTGATTGCGCGCTCCCAAGAACTCAAGGCGCTTGGCGTCGCCATGGGCATGCCGGCCCATAAGATCCCGGCTGCTCAACGACGAAAACTGGTCTTGAAGTCCTCCAACTATGCGCTCTATGGCGATCTTTCAGGACGCGTGCAGCGGGTTCTAGCTCAGTTCGTGCCTGCCCTGGAGCCCTACTCCATCGACGAGTGCTTTCTCGATCTTCGCGGCATCAATGACGATCTCGAAAGCCTGGGACGTGATCTAGTGAAGCGCGTAGAGCGTGAAGTGGGGCTGCCCGTATCGCTGGGTATCGCTCCGACCCGCACTCTGGCCAAGCTGGCCAATCATCAGGCCAAGCGCATGCCGAATCGGCCTCAGGTGTGTATCTGGCCGGATGCCACGGCCTCGGCGCTGGATCAGCATCTGCGCCAGCTGTCGGTCAAGGACGTTTGGGGCATCGGCGCACGGCTGGCGCTGCGGCTTCTTGATCTAAAGATCGACAGCGCCGCCGCCCTGCGGGACGCCCCGGAGTCCTTGCTACGCAAACGCTTCAGTGTCGTGGTGGCACGCACGGCCCGAGAGCTCAAGGGAACGCCTTGTATCAAGGCTCAGGATCTGGAGTCACCGCGCCGCAGCATCTTGTGCTCACGCTCTTTCGGCCGCTTGCTGAACGACCCCCGACAACTCAGCGAGGCATTGCGCCATCACTGTCAGCGGGCCGGTGAAAAACTGCGCCGGGACGACATGCTGGCAGGCGCCGTGGGCGTCTTTTTGCGTACCAGCCATCATCACCCTGGCCCGCAACAACATCACCCATTATGGATGACATTGCCCTTCCCAAGCGCGGATACGGTACGACTCAATCGTCAGGCTCAGCAGCTGCTGCAACGGCTCTGGCGCCCAGGGTATGCCTATCAGAAAATGGGCGTCATGCTCAGCGAATTGAGCCCACGGCGCCATAGCCAGTCGTCGCTGCTCGATGGCTGTGAACCGATACGACAAGAAGCGCTGATGCAGGCCTGGGACGCCATTCGTCAACGCTATGGACGCGAGGCCTTGACCCTTGGCGTACAGCACCAGCAGAGCGCATGGCGCATGAACAGCCGCCACCGCTCCGCCCGCTACACGACTCATTGGGATGAGTTGCCCAGCGTACGTTCAGGTTAATGCCCGTCGTTATTGGCTCTGGCTTTTATTCTCGTTCTCCGTATCACGATCAAAGGGAGACGGCGCCTCCTTGAACTCCGCATACAGCTGAGGATAAGCCTCTTGCAGCCGGGAAAGACTGGCTTCTGCACCCGCCGGCAGCATCTTGAGTAGCCGCTGCTGGTCTTCATCGGTCAAATGCGTTCGAATCAGCGGAAACAGCTTTTCACGCTCGGCGCGAAGATAGGCCCGGTGCGCATCGAGATACGCCTTGAGATCGTCGGCGAAACGATCCATGGGAACGACCGCATCCATGAGGATCATGTCGATATTGTGGGAAAGCTGATTCAGACGCTCGTGCAGCCCCTGATAGTCGATGGCCAGTTGGCGACTCATCTCATCCGCTTCCGGCGCCTTGGCCAAAAGATGTTCACTGTAAAGCCGCTCCAGGGGAATGGTGAAACTATTCATATAGTCGAGAATGTAGTCCGCAACTTCTCGTACCAGTTGGAAATCCGGACGCTTACCATGGGCCAAGGTTCTGTGCTTGAGCGATAGCACATGAAGCAACCGCGCCATGTTGGCATGATCTCGTCGTAATTGAGTCAGCATGGGCATGGTAGTACCTCCTTCTGCTGGGGGCTAAGCAGAGTCAAATAAAACGCGATATGAGATGCGCTTTCCCGACTCGAATGTTTACCCTAGTCGCTACTGGCATATTGCGCTCGCTAAAATTGTCACCAGGCGTTTACCGTTACTCTAGTTCAAGCGCAATCCCCAGCACTGATTTTTTCGGCACGAGTCAATTTCATGGATCTGTTCAGTCAGCACGCCCGGAGCGATAGCGCTCCCCTGGCCTTTCGCATGCGCCCTCGCAGTCTTGATGACTACACGGGCCAGCAAGCATTGGTCGGTCCCGACAAACCCTTGCGCCGCATGGCAGAAAGCGGCGTATTGCGCTCGATGATCCTGTGGGGCCCCCCAGGCGTGGGCAAGACCACCCTGGCAGAAATATTGGCTGAGGCTTCCGGGGCTAAGCTTGAGCATCTATCCGCAGTCATGGCTGGGGTCAAGGAGATCCGCGCTGCCGTGGAGCGCGCCCGGGTCGCTCAGAGCCAGCAGCGTCCCACGGTGCTGTTTCTCGATGAGATTCATCGGCTCAACAAGAGCCAGCAAGACGCTCTGCTGCCCCATGTGGAATCTGGCCTGCTGACACTGATCGGCGCCACCACGGAAAACCCCTCCTTCGAGGTCAATTCCGCCCTGCTGTCTCGGGCCCGGGTCTATGTGCTCAAGAAGCTCGACGACGATGAGCTTCGTCAGGTGCTGCGCCATGCGCTGAGTGATCAAGAAAACGGCCTTGGCAGGCGCCATATCCAGGCCGATGACGAGGTGCTGACAGTACTTGCCCGGGCCAGCGGTGGCGATGCAAGACGTGCCCTTGGGCTTTTGGAAACCGCTTGCGATTTCACCCACGCCGAGGACGGCAAGGAGTATTTGAACAAGGATGCCCTCGAAGAAGTCATTGGTCATCAGGCCAGCGCTTTCGACAAGCAAGGCGATCACTATTACGATCTGCTTTCGGCGATCCACAAGTCGATTCGTTCGTCCCGGCCGGATGCGGCGCTACTGTATATGGCCCAGTTCATGCAAGGCGGTGGCGATCCGCTCGATGTGGTGCGCCGTCTGACGGCCATCGCGTCCGAAGATGTGGGCAACGCCGAACCCCGGGCCCTGCCGCTGGTCATCGCTGCCTGGGATGCCTATCTGCGCCTGGGAGATTACGAAGGTCAGCGGGCCATCGCCCACGCTGCCATTCATCTGGCGGTGGCCCCCAAGAGCAATGCCATCGAACGTGCCTGGCAGGGAGCCAAACGATTTGCCAAGGAAAACCCGGACCTGGAAGTGCCTGTCTATCTGCGCAATGCGCCGACCAAGTTAATGGCATCCCTGGGCCATGGCGAGGGCTATCGTTACGCCCACAAGGAGCCCCAGGGCTATCCGGCGGGTAGCGCCCACGACTGCTGGCCAGAGGGATTACCCAAGACCCGTTTCTTCGATCCTAGCGAACACGGCCAGGAAAAGCGCTTCAAGCAGATGCAGGCCTATCGTGCGGAGCTAGATGCCCAAGCCGACGATCATCAAACGAATACGAATAACTCAGACTAAATCTTACCCTTGAAAAGGATTTCGCCATGCCCTCGAAAGCCGCGCCCTTGAAAGCCATGCCTTCGAAATCAACGCCCTCCTTCGGCGTTGCAGCTTCCCTGTTTGGTTCTTTGTTCAGTATGGCCCTGTTGGGTGGCTGCACCTCATTGCCTTCTCTGGAAGATCGCTCTCACACGTCCGTCTTGCCTCTTGCCCAGGCCAAGGAGACGCAGCTCGGCCAGGCAGTCAGTGAGCATGGGACCAAACACCCCGGGGTAAGCGGTCTCTATCTGCTCGACGACCCGCGGGGCGCCTTCGCCGCTCGAGCGCTGCTGGCCCGGGCCGCGGAGCGCACCTTAGACGTGCAGTACTACATTTGGGAAGACGACCTGACAGGAACACTGCTGATACAGGCGCTGCTTGATGCCGCCGAGCGCGGTGTTCGAGTGCGCCTATTGCTGGATGATCTCGGCAACAGTCTCTCGGACAACCTTCTGGCGGCTCTGAGCGAACATCCGAACATTCAGGTACGCCTGTTCAATCCCTTCAAGCACCGCAACTTCAAGTACCTGGGCTTCGTCACGGACTTTTCCAGAACCAATCGGCGCATGCATAACAAATCCTTAACCGCTGACAACCAGGCTACCATCGTGGGCGGCCGCAATGTCGGCGATGAGTATTTCGGCGCCACGGACGGCACGCTGTTTTCCGATCTCGACGTCCTGGCCATAGGGCCGGTGGTACAGGAAGTCTCCGAGGATTTCGACCGCTACTGGGCCAGCGGTTCAGCTTACCCCGTGAATCGGCTGCTTCCCGAGGCATCTCCAGGCACGCTAGAGGATCTATCGTCCCACACCGCACGTGTCAAACGGCAGCCCGATGCCCAGACCTACATAAAAGCACTTGAGGAAAATCGCACCGTTACCCAGCTACTCAGCGGCGAACTCGAGCTTGTCTGGGCGCCTACGCATCTATTGAGCGATGATCCTGCCAAAGGGCTTGGCGAGGCCCCGACGAACGGTCATCTGATCGATCAGATATCCAGCATCATTCGAGACAGCGAACGCTCTCTCGATATCGTATCCGCCTATTTCGTGCCCACCAAGCATGGCACACGGCTGTTGACCGGTCTGGCCAACCGAGGCGTGAACGTCAACGTGCTCACCAACTCGCTGTCGGCAACGGATGTGGCAATGGTGCACGCGGGCTATGCCAAATGGCGCAAACCCCTGCTCAAGGCAGGGGTTTCGCTCTTCGAAATGCAGTCTACTGAAAGAAACGCACCCCCCAGCGCCAGCCCAGCCCCCTTGAGCAGTTCCAGCTCGAGTCTGCACGCAAAGACCTTTGCCCTGGATGGTGAAACGCTTTTCATCGGTTCATTCAACTTCGACCCCCGCTCGGCAACGTTCAATACCGAGCTGGGTTTTCTGATCGAGAACCCGGGCGTCGCCCAGGCTTTGCACCAGACCTTCGAGCAGAAAATTCCTACCCGCGCTTATCAAGTGAGACTCAACGAGAAGAACGATCTCTACTGGCTTTCCAAGGTGGACGGCCAGACTAAACGCTACGACACCGAACCCAACACGTCCTGGTGGAAGCGTCAGTCCGTCAAGTTCTTCACGCTGCTACCCATCGATTGGCTATTGTAGAAAACGGCCTCAACAGGCAAATCGCCAACCGTTAGCGAGACTCACGAATCACGTCCACGTTCTCGGGGATCTCGAACTCGAACGTGGATGAATCGATGGTTAGATTGTGCTGGGGGTCCTGGAAGCTGATGGCCGTCTGCTGGCCCGTGCTGTCATTCATGCGCAGGCCTCTTAGCTGCTCGGAATGAAAGACAAGCTTGAGCTGCTCGAACAAGGTATCCGGGCTCTTGGGTATCAGGCTGAAGGTTTCGGTGGCCCCTTGCTGCTGCCGGGAGACTTCATAATCGTCCGACAGGGCGTCGGCACTGCCGGATAGCAGCAGTGCGGGCGTATGGGTTACCCGAGTATCCAGCGGCTGTACCGTCACCTGAGCCAGATCCGGATCGTACAGATAGATTTCTTCACCATCGGACACCACGACCTGCTTGTAGGGTTCTTCGACCTCCCAGCGAAACTTGCCCGGACGCGACAGCAGCATGGTGCCCTCGGCGCTCTGCAGTTGAGAACCGGAGCTATCGAGAATCTGCTGTTCGAACCCGGCAGAATAGGTTTCAAGAGGTTCGAGCAAGCTCGTCAACCGCGAGGCGGCCTGCTCATCGGCGCTTGCGGCCAGGGGCATCATCAGTGCCATTCCCATTACTGCCAGTCTGTTTGACACCTTCATGCCTGCTCCTTCGTTCACTGTTCAATCTTCAATTCGCGTTATCGCACCGCTTCATTGACCGCCATAACGAGACGATTGCTGTCATGAAATCACTGTTTTCTCATTGATTGCATGATTTCGCTCGCCCAGACATTGTCGAATAACCAAGCATTTATTCAATCGCCTACGGGAGGTGGCGCCAACACCTCTCGACTCCCATTACTCCCCATGGAAGAGACGACGCCGGCAGACTCCATCGACTCGACAAGCCGCGCGGCCCGGTTATAGCCGATCTTGAAGCGGCGCTGTACCGCGGAAATCGAGGCGCGGCGCGTTTCGGTGACGAACATCACCGCTTCATCGTAAAGCGCATCCTGTTCCGCATCGTCGCCGTCGCCGCCTTCCGCCTCGAGCCCGGCCAAGGCATCCGCATTGACGCCACCGGTCAGGATCTCTTCGATGTATTCCGGCTCGCCGCGACGCTTCCAGTCCTCGACGATGCGATGAACCTCGTCGTCATCAACGAAAGCGCCATGCACTCGCGTTGGCATGCCCGAGCCCGCGGGCAGATAGAGCATGTCGCCATGACCCAACAAGGCCTCGGCGCCGCCCTGATCGAGAATCGTGCGTGAATCGACCTTGGAAGAGACCTGGAACGCCATGCGGGTCGGCACATTAGCCTTGATCAGCCCGGTGACCACGTCCACGGAGGGTCGCTGAGTGGCAAGAATGAGATGAATACCCGCGGCCCGAGCCTTCTGGGCCAATCGTGCGATCAGCTCTTCAACCTTCTTGCCGACGATCATGAACATGTCGGCGAATTCATCGATCACCACGACAATATAGGGTAGCTTTTCCAGCACCGGTGGCTGCTCATGCATCTGCCAGGGCTGGGGCTCCCACAGCGGGTCCGCCACCTGGGCGCCGGCCTGCTCGGCTTCATTGAGCTTGGCATTGAAGCCGGCGATGTTACGCACCCCCATGGCCGCCATCAGCTTGTAGCGGCGCTCCATCTCCGCCACGCACCAGCGCAAACTGTTGGCCGCTTCCTTCATGTCCGTGACCACCGGCGCCAATAGATGCGGGATGCCGTCGTACACCGACAGCTCGAGCATCTTCGGGTCCACCATGATCATGCGCAGATCATTCGGCGTGGCCTTTAGCAGCATCGAGATGAGCATGGCGTTCACGCCCACGGATTTACCCGAGCCGGTGGTGCCGGCCACCAGCAGGTGGGGCATCTTGCCTAGATTCGCCACCACTGGCCCACCGCCGATGTCATGCCCCAGGGCCAGAGTCAGGGCCGAGGTGGGCTGCTGGAAGGCATCGGAATCCGTGACCTCGCTCAGGCGAATCATCGCCCGATTGGGATTGGGAATCTCGATACCCACCGTGGGCCGTCCGGGAATGATCTCCACCACTCGCACGCTCTTGACCATCAGAGAGCGGGCAAGATCCTTGGCCAGATTGCTGATCTTGGAAACCTTGACCCCCGCCGCCGGCTTGATCTCGAATCGGGTGATGACCGGGCCAGGCCAGGTTTCGACCACCTCTGCCTTGACCCCGTATTCCCGTAGCCGCGTTTCCAGCAGCTCCGCCATGTCTGCAAGCTGCTGAGGACTGTAATTGGGCTTGGCCGGGTCCGCGGGGGTCAGCAACCGCGTCGAGGGCAGCTCGCCATCCGGTTCAGCGGATAGATCACCCAGACTGGGGCGCTGGCTTTGCAGGTGCTCTACCGTCCAAAGCGTTGGGCCCTGGGGATTCGCGGCAGCAGCTCGCGCTTGCTCTGCGGTCGCAACCTGGGGGCTTGAAGCTCCATTTTCAGAGGCTCCGCCTTCCTGGATATTGATGCTCTCTTGAATTTGGGAATTTTCGACCTCTTGGCCGGATTCGAGTTCGGAATCACGGATATCCGTATCCTCATCGGTAATCGAAAACGGGGGCAAGGTTTGGCTATCCTGACGAGCATCTCCCCGGCTCGCTGCTGCCGTTGTATCGCTCCAGGTAAGACGAGGCTCATCCTCCTCTTCTTCCTTCTCGTCCCACTCGTTCCAGTTGATATCCGGTGGCTCCTGACGCACCACGGAATGAGGTGACGAGGCAGATGAGGCGAATCCTCGCGGCTCCCTAGCATGTTGATGCGTCGTTTCCTGAGCGGGTGCTGCTGGCGCCTGACCTTCCAAGGAAGATGACGACGTAGCCGGAGAGGAAGGTACGGGCGTAGCAGCCGGAGTAGAAACAGGAGTAGAAAGCGCGGTCCCTTCATTGGGAACAGGACGCATCAAACTGGCCGGAATCCTCGATTCATTGTGGCCAGGGCTGGCAACGGAGCCAGGTTGCTTGACAGCAGAATCTGACCGCGGCGTCTCAGGTTGAGAATTCTGCTGAACAGGCGCCGTGCTGAAGCCTGACTGGAGACGCGCCTCTTGCGCTTGCGCCGTATACGCAGCACCTGGTTGTTTGGCCGAAGGGGTGTGGGCTGGCACTTCCCAGGGAATTGCCGTGCTGGTGTCGCGCTCGGCACGTAACGGCATGCCAGGCTCATCACGCGACGACGCTTGCAGCTGGGTATCACGCTGAGCATCGAAATGCGGCTCCAAACGCCGACCGCCGGCTAGCGCAGGTTCCGTCTGCCAGTGATTTAGATGCGGCCCGGATTTTTTGTCCTGCCCCCAAGGCAACCAGCGCTTCCACCAGGGTGATGCTTCATCCTGTTCGTAGGGGGATTCGTCGATAGCGTTTGTAGACGGATCAAGTCTTTCCCGTCGAGTCTCTTCCTGTCGAGCTTCACGACGTTCTTGCTGGGCTTCACGAGTACGCACCAGTTGCTCTCGGGCACCGCCGAACTGGGTACGTAACCAGCGCAATAGTCGCTGAGCACGCATCCCCAGTTCATCCATGACCGTAAGCCAGGACAGGCCGCTAAAAAGCGGAAACCCGCATAAAAAAGAGGCCATGGAAAGCAGCGTCGCACCGCGCAGACCTACCAGCGGCACCAGCGCATCACGCAGCCCTTCCCCCAGAATGCCCCCGGCGGAATAGGGAAGCTCGCTATTGGGGCTATAAAAATGCAATGCCCCCAAACTGGTGGTCGCCAACAGGAGCAGGATAAATCCCCCTGCCCTGACTGCCAGGGCGGTGGCGTCCCACTCAAGACGCACCTCTCGACGACGCATCAGCCGCCAGGCAGCAAACCCCAACATGCCCGGCCACCATAGGGCACTGGCGCCGAACAGGGAATACAGGACATCCGATAGCCAGGCACCGATGCGCCCCATCCAGTTGACGACACTTTGTTCAGGACCGCTTTGGGACCAGCCAGGGTCCTGAGACGTATAGCTGAACAGCGCCAGCAACAGGAACACACAGGCGGCCAATAGTAGAATGACGACCCCTTCCCGAGTGGATCCTTGCAGACGCAAGCCAAAACGGCGTGCTTTTTCCTTTGCCTTGGCTGTAGTTTGCTGACGATTCACGGGTTTCTTCTTGACACTCAAATGACGCCCCTCTTTAACCTGCACGTTCGTTTTCACCTTCACAGGAAAGAACCACCTCTCTAACGCGCAAGAATATTAATTTTTCCAGGCCAATATCATACCGAGCCTGAGCGGCGGCGCACAGGGGAAGAACAGGCCGTAAAATGGCGCTAGTCTTGCAATGACGTTGAGATCACCACTCAAGCGCGTCAGACTAGCGTAACGCTCAGCGATATGAATTTTCCATGCTGCCCTGGCTTGTACCTCATTGTGTGGGTTTTCCGGACCCACGTCATGCGCTCGACGAACCCAATGGTCTTCTCGCCGCTGGAGGGGAACTGACCCCCGAGTGGTTGATGACCGCCTATCGTCACGGCATCTTTCCCTGGTACACCCAGGACCAACCCATCCTGTGGTGGAGCCCAGATCCGCGCCTGGTTTTGTTTCCCGAGGAAATCCGTGTTCGTCGCAGCCTGGCCAAGCGCCTGCGCAATGCGGGTTTTACAATCACTTTCGATCAAAATTTCGATGCTGTCATCGGTGCCTGCGCTAAGTCCCGTGCCGATGCGGAAGGCACCTGGATAACCTCGAGCATGATGGATGCCTATTGTCGGCTACATTGCCTGGGTCATGCTCATTCCGTGGAAGTCTGGCTGGATCGACGCCTGGTGGGTGGTCTTTATGGCGTTGGCCTGGGCCGCATGTTCTTCGGCGAGTCGATGTTCAGCATCGAACGCGACGCTTCCAAGGTTGCGTTGGTTCATCTGGCTCATCGACTGGACGCTCACGGAGGCGGTCTGATCGATTGCCAGATGCATACGTCACATCTGGTCAGTCTAGGGGCAAGAGACATCGCTCGAGATGAATTCATCGACTATCTTGAGCAATATACATGTCAGCCGACAGCCGCCTGGAACAAGGCCGCTTCGTCGAAGACCACAGGAGGATAGTATCGTGAGCAGTAGCGCTCCGCCCCAGCCCAAGCGGGATCTGCGCTTCTTTTTGACCGTCCCGCATGAATGCAGCTACTTGCCGGATCGCGAGGCGACCACTTTGTTTCTCGATCCTCAAGAATCGCCAGGCCAGGGAGTCTATGATGCGCTGGCACTCCTTGGTTTCAGGCGCAGTGGCCGACACCTGTACCGGCCCCATTGCGAAGGCTGCAGCGCCTGTATTTCGGTACGCATCCCGGTCGATGATTTCACTCCAAGCCGCACTCAGCGCAAATTGATGCACCGTAATGCGGATCTTGTCATGCACGAGCGTCGCGCGGTTTTCGATCCGGAGCACTACACACTTTATGCACGCTACATTCGTGCCCGTCATGCGGATGGGGACATGTATCCGCCGAGTCACGAGCAATACCGCACCTTCCTGACCCTCGAACACCCCTATGCACGCCTGCTGGAGTTCCGGCTAGGAGAAAAACTGCTGGCCGTGGCAGCCATCGACCTGTTGAGTCATGGTCTTTCCGCCATTTATACGTTTTTTGATCCGAACAAGATTCACGAACGACGCTCATTAGGCACGTTTGCCGTTCTCAGTCAGATCGAACTGGCTCGATCACGCGGATTGCCTCACGTCTATCTTGGCTACTGGATCCGTGAAGCGCCCAAGATGAACTACAAGCGCGCTTTCCAACCGCTGGAATTTCTCAATGGACGCCAATGGCGGCGAACCATCCCCTTATAATCAGCGATTTTTTGCCATGACGCCCGGCATACGGCACAATATCGGGCTATCTTGATCAGCGAGGACGGCTTTTTCGTGGGCCGCTTTGGTGATTTACAGCATGAAGACTCTTTGAACGACTATCCGAGGAAAGGCCTAGATGGCAAGAGAAGATCATATTGAAATGGAAGGTGTCGTGGTCGACACCCTGCCCAACACCATGTTTCGCGTCGAGCTGGAGAATGGTCACGTGGTCACGGCGCACATTTCCGGAAAGATGCGCAAGAACTACATCCGCATCCTGACCGGCGATAAGGTCAAGGTAGAGCTGACACCCTACGATCTGTCCAAAGGGCGCATCGTATATCGCTCTCGCTAGCCTTGCCTGGCAGTAGATACCGTCGTTTCTCGACGTCAGCAATCGATTCGTGAAAGTGCCCGACCGAAATACCTGCCCGTAGAACCATAAAAAAAAACGCCCTATCGATGGCGATAGAGCGCTTTGTTGCCAATGTTTTACACAGCCTTCGTGACCTGTACGGCAATTTCTTGTCCGCACAGGCCACTTGGCTGATTCCCACGCTAGGAAGAAAGGTCAGGCAAGCTCTGCTTCTGTCTCCAGATGCAACTCGTCACCGTCCACCGTTACGTGAACCACCCCGCCATTTTCCGCCAGCTCGCCAAACAGAATCATCTCCGCCAGCGGCTTTTTCAGTTTTTCCTGAAGCACCCGGGCCATGGGACGTGCCCCCATTTCCGGATCATAGCCTTTCTCCGCCAGCCAGGCGCGAGCCTGCTCGTCCACATCGAGCTGAACGCGTTTCTCGTCCAGCTGCGCTTGTAGCTCGACCAGGAACTTGTCGACGACGTTGCGTACGACGGCTGGGTCCAGAGCATGGAACTGAATGATGCCGTCCAGACGGTTGCGGAACTCTGGCGTGAAGGTCTTGCGAATGATCTCCATGCCATCGCTCGAATGATCCTGGGACTGGAAGCCAATGGAACGCCGTGAAATCTGTTCCGCCCCGGCATTCGAGGTCATGATCACGATAACATGTCGGAAATCCGCTTCCCGTCCGTTGTTGTCCGTCAAGCGGCCATGATCCATGACCTGCAGCAGCAGGTTGAAGACCTCAGGGTGCGCCTTCTCGATCTCATCGAGCAGCAGCACACAGTGCGGTTGCTTGGTGATTGCCTCGGTCAACAGGCCACCCTGGTCGTAGCCGACATAGCCAGGAGGCGCACCGATCAGGCGTGACACCGTATGCCGCTCCATGTACTCGGACATGTCGAAGCGCACGAGTTCAATGCCCATCAGCAGCGCAAGCTGCCGCGCCACTTCGGTCTTGCCTACCCCGGTCGGCCCGGCAAACAGGAAGCTGCCCACCGGCTTGTCTGGGGCCTTGAGACCCGCGCGGGACAGCTTGATGGCGGCAGACAAACCCTGAATGGCTTCGTCTTGGCCGAACACCAGCATCTTGAGATCCCGCTCAAGATTGCCCAGCAGCTTGCGATCGGAGCTGGACACGCTCTTGGGCGGAATCCGCGCAATCGACGCCACGATCGCCTCGACCTGCTCGACGTCGATGGTGGGCACCCGCATTTCAACAGGCAACAGCCGCTGATGCGCCCCCGCCTCGTCGATCACGTCGATGGCCTTGTCCGGCAAGTGGCGATCGTTGATGTAGCGATCCGCCAGACGCACGGCGCTGTCCAGAGCGGAATCGGTGTACTTGAGCTGATGATGCTCCTCGAAGCGCCCGCGCAGCCCTTTGAGGATGCGAATGGTGTCTTCGACGGAAGGCTCCACCACATCGACTTTCTGGAAACGCCGCGCCAGCGCCCGATCCTTCTCGAAGATGCCGCGAAATTCCTGGAAGGTGGTCGAGCCGATACAGCGCAGCTCACCGGAGGAAAGCAGCGGCTTGAGCAGGTTGGAAGCGTCCATCACACCGCCGGAAGCCGCACCGGCACCAATCACCGTGTGGATCTCGTCGATGAACAGGATCGAGTTGGGCTGCTTCTTGAGCTCCGCCAACAGGCTCTTCAAGCGTTTCTCGAAGTCGCCGCGATACTTGGTGCCGGCAAGTAAGGCCCCCATGTCCAAGGAGTAGACCACCGCATCGCTGATCACATCCGGCACGTCCTCCTCGACGATACGCTTGGCCAGCCCCTCTGCAATGGCGGTCTTGCCAACACCGGCCTCACCCACCAGCAAGGGATTGTTCTTGCGCCGCCGGGCCAGGATCTGCACCGTGCGCTCAAGTTCCTGGTCACGACCGATCAACGGATCGATCTTACCCAGGCGGGCCTGCTCGTTGAGGTTGGTTGCATAACCTGTCAGTGGATGCGTATTGCCTTCGCTCATACCTTCCTCACCCTCCTCGGCATCCTGGGAGGGCGAGGAGGGCTGACCGTGCCCCGCCACCTTGGAGATACCATGCGCGATGTAGTTGACGGCATCCACGCGGGCCACATTCTGCTGCTTGAGGAAGTAGACGGCCTGACTCTCCTGCTCGGAGAAGATCGCCACTAGCACGTTGGCACCAGTTACTTCACTCTTGCCGGAAGATTGGACATGAAATACCGCGCGCTGAAGAACCCGCTGAAAACCAAGGGTCGGTTGGGTCTCACGATCCTCCTGACCTTCGGGTATCAGCGGCGTAGTAGAGTTGATGAAGTCCTGCAGATCCGAGCGCAACTTGTCCAGGTTGGCTCCGCAGGCACGCAGCACATCCGCCGCGGAGGCGTTATCCAATAGGGCCAACAGCAGGTGCTCAACGGTCATGAACTCATGACGCTTGGAGCGCGCCACCGTGAAGGCCGTATTAAGGGTTAATTCAAGTTCTTTGCTCAGCATGGCAGTCCCCTTTTCGCCGCGTCGGGCATCGTCGGCACTTTCACAATCGGGCACATTGGGGCATTTGGCAACCCCAGACTGGCACGTTGCCAGGCGTCAGTCGGCCCTGTCGATATCACAAAGTAATGGATGTTGGCATTCCCGCGCGTAGTCGTTGACAAGATGGCTCTTGGTCTCGGCAATATCGCGAGAGAAAATGCCGCAGGTCGCCTTGCCTTGGGTATGCACCGCCAGCATGATCTGCACGGCCTTCTCACTATCCATGTAGAAAAATGTCTGCAACACCTCGACGACAAATTCCATGGGCGTGAAATCGTCGTTGTGCAAGATCACCTTGTAGCGTGGTGGCTTGTCCAGCTCTGGATCCGCTGGGCTAACCGATACATAGCCATCCGTATCGTCTTGCGTACCAGGTGGGCGTGTCATTCCCACCCGGAAAGGTGTTGCCGCGGCAGTCATCGACAATCTCTCATCACTATTGAACATAAGAGGCTATATCCATCAATACAAGCCGAAGTGCAATTAACGTCGTTGATTAGACGTGGAGAAGCACTCGGGGTTCACTTGAAACATGCGTCCATAGGGCCAAGCTTACAAGGGCCAGGACGAAAAAACCCCCGCACGCGATGCGAACGGGGGTCGCGTTTCAACGTCAGTATTACATGTTATCGGCAACCGCCTGGCCAAATTCAGAGCATTTGAGCAAAACAGCCTTTTCCATCACACGATGGAAGTCGTAGGTGACCTCGCCCTTGGCGATGGCTTTCTCCACGCCCTTGATGACCAGATCCGCGGCTTCGACCCAGCCCATGTGGCGCAGCATCATCTCCGCGGACAGGATCAATGAGCCGGGGTTGACCTTGTCCTGGCCGGCATACTTGGGCGCAGTACCGTGAGTCGCTTCGAACATGGCGACCGTATCGGACAGGTTGGCGCCGGGCGCAATACCGATACCGCCGACTTCTGCCGCCAGCGCATCGGACAGATAATCGCCGTTCAAGTTCAGGGTCGCGATGACGTCATATTCCGCCGGACGCAGCAGAATCTGCTGTAGCATGGCATCGGCAATGACGTCCTTGATGACGATTTCCTTGCCGGTGTTGGGGTTCTTCAAGGTCATCCAGGGGCCGCCATCCAAGAGCTCCGCACCGAACTCTTCCTTGGCCAACTGGTAACCCCAGTCCTTGAAGGCGCCTTCCGTGAACTTCATGATGTTGCCTTTGTGCACGAAGGTCAGGGATTCCCGATCGTTATCGATGGTGTACTGCAGAGCCTGACGCACCAGACGCTTGGTGCCTTCCTCGGAAACCGGCTTGACGCCGATGCCGCACATTTCCGGGAAGCGGATGTTGGTGACGCCCATCTCCTCGCGCAGGAACTTGATGACCTTCTCGGCTTCCGCGGACCCCGCCTTCCACTCAATGCCGGCGTAGATGTCCTCGGAGTTCTCGCGGAAGATGACCATGTCCACGTCCTTGGGACCTTTGACCGGACTGGGCACGCCCTCGAACCAGCGTACCGGACGCAGGCAGACGTACAGATCGAGCTTCTGACGCAGCGCCACGTTCAACGACCGAATGCCACCCCCTACCGGAGTGGTCAGCGGCCCCTTGATAGAGATCACGTAGTCCTTGACCGCCTCAAGGGTTTCTTCGGGAAGCCAGGTATCCGCATCGTAGACCTGAGTCGCCTTCTCACCGGCATAGACTTCCATCCAGTGAATCTTGCGCTCGCCGTTGTAGGCTTTCTGAACCGCTGCATCGATGGCGATCTTCATGGCCGGGGTAACATCGGCCCCGATACCGTCACCTTCGATGAAAGGAATGACCGGCTCATTTGGCACGTTCAAGGTATCGTCGTCGTTGACGGTGATCTTTTCGCCGCCCTCAGGAACGACAATTTTCTGGAATCCCATTGATGACTCCCTGTGCTGTAATCAGTAGAACCGAAAGTATAGCATCGCCTCATGGACCCCGAGTAGGCTTTGCCTTGCTAGATGCCGACAATCTTTAGGCGGAGATCGCCAAGACCCGTGAGTACCCTCTATTTGCTTCACAAACCTTATCGGATGCTTTCCCAGTTTACCGATGATCAAGGACGCGCCACCCTGAAAGACATCATCGATGTACCCGGCATCTACGCCGCGGGCCGGCTCGACTACGACTCCGAAGGACTGTTGCTGCTCACGGACGACGGCGAACTGATTCATCGCATCAGTGATCCCCGGCACAAGCAGCCCAAGACCTACTGGGTTCAGGTCGAGGGCGAACCCAACGACAAAGCCATCGATGCCTTGCGCAAGGGTGTCGCATTGAAGGATGGCGTGACGCGACCAGCGCGGGTCCAACGTTTGATGGAACCCGCCGTGGCACCGCGCAAGCCGCCGATCCGTCGGCGTGCCGAGACCAAGGTGAGCTGGCTTGAGATCACCATCAGTGAAGGGCGCAATCGCCAGGTGAGGCGCATGACGGCACATATCGGCCACCCTACGCTGCGCCTGATTCGTACCGCCATTGGCCCCTGGCAGCTATCTGGGTTGGCAACGGGTCAATGGCGCAGTGAGACACTGCATGCGCCGATAAAGCGACGCTCCACCTTTTCCAGAGCCTCAAGGAGACGCTCATGAAACGCTGGACACCCCGGGTCGCCGTTGCCTCGGTCATCGAGCGTAGCGGGCGCTATTTGATGGTAGAGGAAGACCGCGGCGGCCCCTTCAGTCTGTTCAATCAGCCCGCCGGCCACTTGGAGCCAGGGGAGCGTCTAACCGAGGCGGCGATTCGCGAAACTCGCGAGGAGGCCGCCTGGCAAGTAGCCATCACCGACTACCTGGGGCTTTACATCCATACGACCAAGGATGGTCTGGTCTTTCATAGCCATGGCTTCGTGGGCCTGCCTCTGGCCCGGCTCAACAATCCTCTGGATACGGGCATCATTGCTGCGCACTGGCTGACCCTGGATGAAATCGACGATCTCAATCGTGCCGGGCGGCTGCGCAGCCCGCTGGTCATGCAACGCCTACGGGATTTGCGCGGCGGAAAGCTTTATCCACTCGATATCATCCACGAGCGGTGACCCTCGAAGCCCCAGGCCGATTTCAGGTATACTTTCGCGCAATCAAATTCTCACACTTCTCAGTCGAGAGCGTTCATGTCTGAAGTCACGGAGTCTTGCGCCACGTCAGGAAAGGTCATCGTCGGTATGTCCGGCGGCGTCGACTCCTCCGTGTCCGCGCTGTTGCTGCTGGAACAGGGCTACCAGGTCGAAGGCCTGTTCATGAAGAACTGGGACGAGGACGACGGCTCCGAATACTGCACCGCCAAGGCGGATCTGGCAGATGCTCAAGCGGTCTGCGACAAGCTGGGTATCAAGCTACATACCGCCAATTTCGCTGCGGAGTACTGGGACAATGTATTCGAGCATTTTCTTGAAGAGTACCGGGCCGGGCGAACGCCGAACCCGGACATCCTGTGTAACCGGGAAATCAAGTTCAAGGTCTTTCTCGAGTATGCCGAAATGCTCGGCGCGGACATGATCGCCACCGGCCACTATGTGCGTCGCGGCGAACGTGACGGCCGCCCCCGACTGCTCAAGGGGCTCGATGCCAACAAGGATCAAAGCTATTTTCTGCATGCAGTCCCGGAAGCCGCTATCGCCCGTACGCTGTTCCCGGTCGGCGAACTGGAAAAACCCCGGGTGCGGAAGCTGGCGGAGCAGCACGCGCTTGTTACCGCCAGAAAGAAGGATTCCACCGGCATCTGTTTCATCGGCGAACGCCGCTTTCGCGACTTTCTCCAGCAGTACCTGCCCGCCCAGCCCGGTCGTATCGAAACACCGCAAGGCGATATCATCGGTGACCATCTCGGGCTGATGTACTACACCCTGGGTCAGCGTCAGGGCTTGGGTATCGGTGGTCTGGCCAACTACCCTGACGCGCCCTGGTACGTGGCGGCCAAGGATCTCGAGCGTAACGTCCTGATCGTGGTGCAGGGCAAGCATCATCCGCTGCTCTACACGGACACCCTGACCACGGAAGCGATGGAGTGGATCGCCGGCACTCCGCCTTCCCTCTCCTTTCCCGCTAGCCCGTCAAGACTGACCGCCAAGACCCGCTATCGTCAGGCAGAGGAGCCTTGTCACCTGCGCCTGCGAGACGACGGCGGTGTCGATGTGATATTCGATGCGCCCCAATGGGCGGTGACGCCGGGTCAGTCCCTGGTGCTTTACGAGGGCGATGTCTGCCTGGGTGGCGGGGTGATTTGCAGTACAGGACAACAAGAGGCGCGGGCGGCATGAGCGTAGTTCCCTTTCAAACGGCCCCGAACGATCCTACTGCCCGCCAGGTCATTGCCCTGGCCGGCGTATTTCAGGCAGCAACGCTGGTCGATCAGCTGGCCCGCACCGGGCAGTGCGACGAACGCGCTTGGGAAACGTTGATCAATGCCACGTTGGACACAGATCCGGAAAATTTCGAGGCCATTTACGGCGGCCACCACAACAATCTGCGTCAAGGCCTCAAGATATTGAACGCCGTGGTGGGCCGGGAACGGGATATCAATCCCAACGTGCTGCGCTATGGCTTCACTTTGTTGATGCTGATGCAGAAGCTGCGCCAGCAGACGGAGATGTTGGACACCTTAGGAGAGCGCCTTGTCCGCATTCAGGATCAGGCGGAGCACTTCGGCGGCACCCATGAAAACGTCGTCGCAAGCCTTGGGGAGCTCTATCAGAACACCATCTCCACCTTTCGCCAGCGCATTGTGGTGCAGGGCGAACCTTCATTGTTGCAGCAACGCATGATGCCGGAACGGGTTCGCGCCCTGCTGCTATCAGGTATTCGTTTTGCCCTGCTCTGGCATCAGCAAGGTGGCCGGCGCTGGAAACTGTTGCTCCAACGCGGCGCAATGAAAAAATCTCTGGATCGACTGCTCTGATTCGATTCGAACATTGACCTCTAGACGCCGACTCCTCAAGGGCGTCCGACCTACCGGAAGAACCCCATGCAGCTCTCTTCGCTTACCGCCCTCTCTCCCGTCGATGGCCGCTACGGCAACAAGACCGAGACCCTGCGCGAGCATTTTAGCGAGTTCGGTCTGATTCGCGCCCGGGTCACCGTGGAAGTGCGTTGGCTGGAGGCCCTGGCAGCCCATGAGGGCATCCAGGAAGTGCCGGCGCTTTCAAGCGATGCCCAGGCCTTTCTCGATCGGCTGATTGCCGAGTTCTCGGTGGACGACGCCCAGCGCATCAAGGATATCGAGCGCACCACCAACCACGATGTCAAGGCGGTGGAGTATTTTCTCAAGGAAAAGATCGCAGACCAGTCGGAGCTGCAGGCTGTATCCGAATTTATCCATTTCGCCTGTACCAGCGAGGATATCAACAATCTCTCCTACGCCCTGATGCTCAAGGACGGTCTCGGCGATCTGCTGCCGATCATGCAGGAAGTCGTCACCGCCATCGAACGCCTGGCTCATGAGCATGCCGAGCAGCCCATGCTTTCCCGCACCCATGGCCAGACCGCCAGCCCCACGACCTTGGGCAAGGAAATGGCCAACGTCGCCTATCGTCTGCGCCGCCAGCTCAAGCAGATCCAGGCCGTGGAGATAATGGGCAAGATCAATGGCGCGGTGGGCAACTACAACGCCCACTTGACTACCTACCCGGAAATCGACTGGCAGGAAAATGCCGGGCAGTTCGTCGAGAGCCTGGGGTTAACTTTCAATCCCTATACCACCCAGATCGAACCTCACGATTATATCGCCGAGCTGTTCGATGCTATCTGCCGCTTCCATACCATCCTGATCGATTTCGAGCGTGATGTCTGGGGCTATATCTCTCTGGGATATTTCAAACAGAAGACCGTGGAAGGCGAAATCGGCTCTTCGACCATGCCCCACAAGGTCAACCCCATCGATTTTGAGAACGCCGAGGGCAATCTGGGCCTGGCCAACGCATTGCTTGGCCATCTGGCTCAGAAGCTGCCGATCTCGCGCTGGCAGCGCGATCTCACCGACTCTACGGTGCTGCGTAACCTGGGGGTGGGGCTAGCCTATGGCCTCATTGCCTATCAGGCCACCCTCAAAGGTGTCAGCAAGCTCGAGGCCAATCCGGCACGCTTGAACGACGACCTCGACAATAGCTGGGAGGTGCTTGCGGAGCCGATTCAAACGGTGATGCGTCGCTACGGCATCGAAAAGCCCTACGAAAAACTCAAGGCTCTGACCCGCGGCAAGCGCATCGATCAGATCGGTTTTGCCGCCTTCATCGATGGCTTGGAACTGCCGGATGACGTCAAGACCGAGCTCAAGGCCCTGACACCCGGCACCTATATCGGCAACGCCGTGGAACAGGCCCGTTCACTATGAGTACCGCTGCCAACGAACCGCTGACGCTGCTGAGCGGCCTCAGCGCTGCCGAGTTTCTAGCCGAGTACTGGCAAAAGAAACCGCTGCTGATTCGCGGTGCCTTTCCTGATTTCGCTCCACCGCTTTCCCCGGACGAGCTGGCCGGCTTGGCCTGCGAGGACGGCATCGAGGCGCGGCTCGTAGAAGAGCATGGCCAAGATGGACATGGTCAGGACAAGCCCTGGAAGGTCAGTCATGGCCCCTTCGATGAGGCAACCTTCGCGCATCTGCCGGAGAAGAACTGGACGCTGTTGGTTCAGGCGGTGGATCACTATGTGCCCGAGATCAACGCGCTACTCGAGCATTTTCATTTTTTGCCCCGCTGGCGCCTGGACGACATCATGGTGAGCTACGCCCCTCCCGGCGGTAGCGTCGGTCCACACGTCGATCAGTATGATGTCTTTCTGCTTCAGGCAAGCGGCATGAGACATTGGCAGCTTGGGGGCAAGATCAGCGACGATGCCCCCATTATTCCAGGCATCGATCTGCGCATTCTCGAAAGCTTCGAGGTTCAGCCTGGTCAGGACTGGCTGCTCGAACCCGGCGACATGCTCTATCTGCCACCGGGTATCGCTCATCACGGCGTCAGCCGCTCCGAGGACTGCATGACCTTTTCCGTGGGCTTTCGCGCACTATCCGCGGATGAGGCGATTACCTCATTCGCCGACTACCTGGGCGAGCAGCTGCCGGACTCACGTCGCTATACCGATCCGGATCTTGCGCCTCAGACTCATGCGGGAGAAATCGACGATGCCGCCATCGCACGCCTGCGCGCCCTTCTTCTCGACACTCTCGATGACCCAGCCCAGATGAGCGCGTGGTTTGGTCGCGCCATGACGCAACCCAAGTACGCGGATCAACTCGTGCCCAGTGAATCACCCACGGACATTGATGCGCTTGTCGCAGAATTACAGGAAGGCGCGGTACTCGAGCGCAGCCTGGGGTCGCGTTTCGCCTATCGGTATCATGGCGACTCAGGCGCCACCCTGTTCGTCGACGGCGATGGTCAGGCATGTAATATCGAACTGGCGAAGCTTTTGGCAGGCAGTGAGCCCATCAATGTTGATGCCTTGTCCCATACCGGCAGCGCCGAGTTGCTAAAGCAACTGCTCGATCGTGGCAGCCTGAGCTGGCCTTATGAGTTAGAGCACTACGATAGCGAACAGGAAGAGTAAGCAAGGAAATGAGCCCCATGTCTCGGACTGTGATTCACCAAGGCAGCTGGCAGCAGCTGAAATCAGCCGCCGGCGATATCCGCCGGCTTGTCTTCATCGAAGAACAAGCGGTTCCCCAGGAAGAGGAATGGGACGGACGCGACCCCCAGTGTCTGCATTTTCTGGTATGCCGCGACGATCATGCCATTGCCACGGCGCGACTGCTCCCGGACGGCCACATCGGCCGCGTCGCCGTGATCAAGGAGGAGCGCGGCCAGGGCGTCGGCGAGCAGTTGATGGGCGCCATCATCGCGGCAGCGCTGAAACGTGGCGATCCTGAAGTGCTGCTGGATGCTCAACTACAAGCCTTGAGCTTTTATCGCAAACTCGGCTTTCAAGCCTTCGGTGACGAATTTCTCGACGCCGGCATACCGCATCGCAGCATGCGGCTGTCCTTGGGCGAACGACGCGATCATTTCTAATCTCTCTCCTTCTTATTCTTCGGAATTTAACTACAGGAGCAGTACCGAACGACTCGTTCTGTAGTCAAACTACAACCCTCTCTACCCCTAAGTAATAGTTGTTAATGCCTACTCCCATGGGTGATAGTGCTGGTCATGACAAGTTTGGAACGTCAGCGCGACAGATATGTAGTCATTATCTACGGGTTTCTTCAATCGCTCTGATATCGGCTTGTCTCTAGCGCGTTCATTACCACCGATCGTCCATCGATGGTGGCAACGAGACCGAGGCTTCGCTGGTGCAGCATGACATTATGCATCATGCTACACCGGTCGATTGTGACAACACTTTTGTATCGATGCGTCAGGGTGTTTCGGATCGCCCAAGCAGCTCAAGCATTTTTTTCAACTGATGAAGGATGATTCCATGTCAGCATTTCAAAGAGAGATCAAGGCTATTGCCCAACTGCGTGAAGCCCAGGCTGGCAAATGGGATGGCATCAATCCCCAGCACGCAGCCCGCATGCGCCTGCAGAACCGGTTCAAGACTGGCCTGGATATCGCCAAGTACACCGCTCAGATCATGCGGGACGACATGGCAGCCTATGACGCGGACAGCGCTCAGTACACCCAGTCTCTGGGCTGCTGGCATGGCTTCATCGGCCAGCAGAAGCTGATCTCCATCAAGAAGCATTTTGGCACCACCAAGCGCCGCTACCTGTACCTGTCCGGCTGGATGGTCGCCGCTCTGCGTTCGGAATTCGGTCCCCTGCCGGACCAGTCGATGCATGAGAAGACCGCGGTACCGGCCCTGATCGAAGAGCTTTATACCTTCCTGAAGCAGGCGGATGCCTGGGAACTCAATCACCTGTTCCGCAGCCTGGAAGAAGCTCAGCAGGCGGGTAACGATGTGAAGGTCAAGGAGATCGAGAGCAAGATCGACGGTTTCGAGACTCATGTGGTGCCGATCATTGCCGACATCGATGCAGGCTTCGGCAACGAGGAAGCCACCTACCTGCTGGCGAAGAAGATGATCGAAGCCGGCGCCTGCGCCATTCAGCTCGAAAACCAGGTCTCCGACGTCAAGCAGTGCGGTCACCAGGATGGCAAGGTCACCGTGCCCCATGCCGAGTTCCTGGCCAAGATCAACGCCGTGCGCTACGCCTTCCTGGAAATGGGTGTCGACGACGGTGTGATCGTGGCGCGTACCGATTCCCTGGGGGCCGGCCTGACTCAACAGATCGCCGTGACCAATGAACCCGGCGATCTGGGCGATCAGTACAATAGCTTCCTGGATGGTGAAGAGATCGCTTCCGCCTCGGACATCAACAACGGCGACGTGGTACTCAAGCAGGATGGCAAGCTGATCAAGCCCAAGCGTCTGGCCAGCGGTCTATACCAGTTCAAGAAGGGCAGCGGCGAAGACCGGGTCGTGCTGGACTGCATCACCAGCCTGCAACACGGCGCCGATCTATTGTGGATCGAGACTGAGAAGCCTCACGTCGGCCAGATTGCCGGCATGGTCAACCGCATCCGTGAAGCGGTACCCAATGCCAAGCTGGTCTACAACAACAGCCCGTCCTTCAACTGGACGCTGAATTTCCGTCAGCAGGTGTTCGATGCCTGGGAACAGGAAGGCAAGGACGTCTCAAACTACGACCGCGCCAGTCTGATGAGCGTCGAATACGATGATACCGAGCTCGGCAAGGAAGCGGATCGTTGGACTCAGAATTTCCAGCGTGACGCCGCTAGGGAAGCGGGTATCTTCCATCACTTGATTACCCTGCCGACCTATCATACTGCGGCTTTGTCCACGGACAATCTGTCCAAGGGCTACTTCGGCGACGAAGGCATGCTGGCCTATGTGGCCGGTGTGCAACGCAAGGAGATCCGCGAGGGTATCGCCACTGTCAAGCATCAGGACATGGCCGGCTCCAACCTGGGCGACGACCACAAGGAGTTCTTCTCCGGTGAAGGTGCACTCAAGGCAGGAGGCAAGGACAACACCATGGGGCAGTTTGGTTAAACACGATTCAGGCTTAAATGCTGTCTAGTGCGAGGGGAGGCTTT
>NZ_JIBT01000024.1 GCF_001039575.1 Halomonas sp. PR-M31 | reverse complement strand
CGATCCCCATGGGGGAGGACATCGGCTTTTTGCCGGGCACCGAAGAGGAGAAGATGTCGCCCTGGATGGGGGCGTTCCACGACAACATGGACAATCTGCTGAGGGACGAGAGGGACGGCACCTCCAGCTGGAGCGAGGGCGCCACCCGCCAATTGATCGGCGCTCGAGTGCAGATACGCTCCCCCACTTTCATGCGGGGGCGCACGCTGAACGATACCTTCCTGATCATCGACGAGGCGCAGAACTTTACTCCGAAACAGCTCAAATCCTTGATCACTCGGGCCGGGCGCAATACCAAAATCGTCTGCCTGGGCAATGTCGGTCAGATCGACACGCCCTATCTCACTACCAATACCTGTGGCATGGCGGCGGTGGTCGAGCGTTTTCGCGACTGGCCCAATGCCGGCCACGTCACCTTGAAGAGCGTGGAGCGCTCCCGCCTGGCCCTGGCGGCGGAAGAACTGTTGTAACGGGAAGATAAAAACGCCAGGAGCGGCTCAGGTGGAGCAATTCACGTAAAGAGCCGCTCTATTTGTACCGACGCTTTATGCCCCAGTGAACGCTGGTTGTTTGCCAGCCAGCGCTGGGCTCTATTCCGTCCAAGATCGCGTAAGCGATTGATAAAGTCAGAGGATGCATTGAGCTTGCTGATGCCGTTCATATCTGCAAGATCGTCTGCTTCGACGAGATGAAACCGCAGCCGCCCCAGCAGGCGTTCCAGACGCCCTCGAGGCCAGACACGGGATGACGAGGTAGCGATGTAGTTACGCGCCTGACAAATGGCGCGCATCTCCCGCAGAAAACCGGAAGAAAATCCTAGATCCATACTGCGACTGGCAATTCCCTTGGCGCTGCGGGGAAGCGGCCCAGACTCGAAAGAGTCAAGCAGGATCAATAGAATATCCTGGGTCTTGCAATCATAAACCAGCGGATATATCGCAGGATTGGCGCTATAACCCCCGTCCCAATAGTACTCACCCTCGATCTCTACCGCCTGATGCACACTCGGAAGGCAGGCAGAGGCCAGCAGTGCCTTCTCGCTGATTTCCTGGTTTTCGAACAGCTTCACTTTACCAGTGCCGACATGAGTGGCAGCGATGAAGAGTTTGAGCGGACAGTCTTGTTGCAGGCGCTCGAAATCGAACTGTTCCTGCAGGATATCCCGCAGAGGATTGATATCCAGCGGATTGAATTGATAGGGCGAGAGCATCTTGGTGAGTGCCTGCATCATGTGCATCGAGGCGGGCATGGCCGCGTCGCCATTGGGATCGATTTGCTGCAGAAAATTCATGTGAAACGGGGCGCGATTCGCAACCGCTTGCCAGAAGTCCGACAAGGATTGCCGGGCACCTGCCGCACCGTCGTTCATCCACCCTTGAGCCAAAGCGACCGCATTCATTGCCCCTGCGCTGGTACCACTGACGCCCTCGATGCGCCAACCTTCTTCGAGCAAGCGATCCAGCACTCCCCAGGTATAAGCGCCATGGGCGCCACCACCCTGCAAGGCAAGACTGACCTCGGGAACGGACGAACCGCCCATCAAACCTGCGAGTTTCTGCCACATTGCGAGACTCCGCGTCGATTGCAACGTATAGGCCCAGCGTGCGTGTTACACCCCGGAAACCTGCTGCAATGCACAATACAGGTCTCAAGCGCATGCGACCAAAGTCGAATTATGAAAAGAAAGAGACAGCACGACGGAAGGGAAGCAAAGAATACGCGATGACATGACGAGTTCGCCACGGCGATGAGTAGAGGCCGTGGCGCAAAAGTGTTTTAACGGCGAGAAATCAATTTTCAGTGCCCTTGTTTAAATCCTCATCGAGCCCCTTGTCGAAATCCTTGTTGGTTACCTTCTCGATCAGCTCCTCCTTCTCGCTCTTGGAATCATTTTCCAGACGCTCCTCGGCTTCCCGAAAAAGACATACGTAGGTATTGCAGGAGGCGCAGAACACCTTGTCATCCGGGTTCTTCTCTTGAGAGACACGCATGAGATGGCTGTCGCAGCTGGGACAGGGTTTGTCCATACGAAATTCTTCTGCGAAATCGGATGCGGACATGGATAGCCTCCTTTCTTGACCCGTCGAAATCAGTTATTGACTACTAGTGTTTGGGGCAACGCCAAATTAATCAAGCAAATACCGCTTACATCCTTTTTCTACAATACTATTTTCGCAACACCAGGCTGAGATTGTTGGCGGGCATCTCGACGATGCGTTCGATACGTAGAGTATTCTCTTGAGCCAGCGCCGCTATGTCGCTCAGATCCCGAACACCCCAGCGCGGGTCGCGACGGCGCAGATCCTCATCGAAGGCCGCGTTGCTCGCCGCGGTATGCTGTCCGTCGCGCTTGAACGGCCCATACAGATACAGCACGCCGCCCTCTTCTAAAACCTTGCCGACCTCGACAAACAGCGCCTGCGCCGCCTCCCAGGGGGCGATGTGAATCATGTTGATGCACACCCGGGCGTCAAAATCCCCAACTGGCCAGGGGCGAAGAGTAGCGTCCAGCTGTACCGGCTCGAGCAGGTTGTCGAGAGGTTCTGTCTTGCGCCAGGCGGCAATGGACGCCAGCGCCTGAGGATTCGGATCGCTTGGCTGCCAGAGAATGGCAGGCAGGTGGCGGGCAAGGTACAGCGCATGTTCGCCGCTACCGCTGGCGACCTCCAGCACCTTGCCCTGCTGTGGCAGCACGTCTCGCAGTACTGCCAGAATCGCATCGCGATTGCGCGCCACGGCGGGGCTGGAAAGACGTTGATCAAACAAATTTTGAGACACGAATACAGCACCTTCTACAATGCGTTCTCAGTGGTGAAAACGATCTGCCGCTTCTCTTGCCAACTTCCGAATGCCGTCCCAGTCTTCTGCATCGATCAGTTTCTTGGGGGTGATCCAGGAGCCTCCCACACACATGACGTTGGGCAACTCGAGATAGCTCTCGGCGTTCTCCAGAGTGATGCCACCGGTAGGACAAAAAAGCGCGCCGGGAATCGGTGCGGCAAAGGATTTGAGCGCTGCAACTCCACCGCTGGCCTGGGCCGGGAAGAACTTGAAGCGCCGATAGCCATACTGCCAGCCCGCCATCAGCTCGGAAACGGTGGCGACTCCCGGCAGCATCGGCACGGGGCTGCTCACACCATACCGATAGAGGGTATCCGTCGCCCCCGGCGTGACCACGAAATCCGCCCCGGCCTGTTCGGCCTGGCGATATTGCGCCGGGGTCAGCACGGTGCCGGCACCGACACTGGCCCGAGGCAATTCCTCGTTCATGCGCTTGAGAGCTTCCAGGGCACAGTCGGTGCGCAGGGTAATCTCGATTACCGGCAGCCCACCTTCCACCAGGGCACGCCCAAGGGGGATGGCATCCTCCAGTCGCTCGATCGTCAGTACCGGGATGACCTCGGCTCTTTGACAGATACTATCGAGCTCCGTGGTACGGGTCGAAGGCAGTTGCTTTTCGATACTCATGTTGTACTCCATCAAAATTTCAGCTTAGGGCGCCCAATAAATGGCAAGGGGACAGCTCAAGAACACACGAATGGGCAGTTCCCGCACGTCATCGCCTCCCATGGCCCGGGCCAATACCGCTCGCTTGTCGTCGCCGACGATGTGCAGCATATGGCGCCTTGCCTGATGCAACCAGCTCGCGCTCAAGGTAATACGGGGCTGCGGCACACTGGGGGAACGCACCGCTACCGTCGCGTCATCGGTACTCAACGCCAGGCCCAGTTCGCCGCTGTCAGGAAACAGTGAGGCCGTGTGGCCGTCGCCGCCCATGCCCAACACCACGGCACTCGCGGGCCAGGAAAGCTCGGCAAGACGCTCGGCAACCTCTATCGCGCCTTCCTCCGGGGTACCGTGGGCCGTGGTCAGCGAATGAAAGCGTGCCTTGGCCGCAGGCCCTTGAAGCAGATGCTCTTTCACCAGTCGGGCATTGCTGTCCTGATGCGCGTCGTCTACCCAGCGTTCATCGACAAGGGCCACGTCGACCCGCTCCCAGGATAGATCCACCGATGCAAGCCGCCTGAAGAACGGCACCGGCGTCGAACCGCCGGAAACCAGCAGCAACACCCGCTCCTGATTGCTTAGATCCACTGCCAGCGCGCCGGCAACGGATTCCGCCAGTTGGTTCGCCAGATGTTTGCGCGACGGCGAGACTTTTTCAGACGCAGATGCACTCATCAGTAATCCTCGTACCAGGAACGTCCATCCTGGGTGATCATGGCGATTGAGGCCACCGGCCCCCAGGAACCCGCGGGATATCGGCGCGGCGGCATCTCGATTTCATCCCAGGCAGCGACCAGACGATCTGCCCAGCGCCAGGCGTATTCGACCTCGTCCCGGCGCACGAACAGATACTGCTGACCTTTCATGACTTCCAGCAAGAGACGCTCGTAGGCATCGGGAATACGCGTCTTGGGAAAGGCGCTGTTGAAGTCCAGATGCAAGGGCCCGGGACGCAGGCGCATGCCCTTGTCGAGCCCGCCATCCTTGGTCAGCACCTGCAGCGCGATGCCCTCTTCCGGCTGCAGACGGATGATCAGCTTGTTGGAGGCCAGGCTGCGCTGATCCGGGTCGAAGATGTAGTGCGCCTGCTGACGAAAATGAATGACGATCTGGGACAGCTTCTCCGGCATGCGCTTGCCGGTACGCAGATAGAACGGCACGCCGGCCCAGCGCCAGTTGGCCACTTCGGTGCGCATGGCGACGAAGGTTTCGGTATGGCTATCCGCATTGGCGCCGTCCTCGTCAAGATACCCCGGAACGCTATCGCCTTCGATCGAGCCCGCAATATACTGGCCTCGCACCACGTCTCGTTGAATCGACTCCCGGCTGAAAGGCTTGAGCGCCTTGAGCACCTTGACCTTTTCGTCGCGAATGGCATCCGCATCGAGATTGGAAGGCGGGTCCATGGCAATCAGGCATAAAAGCTGCAGCAAATGATTCTGCACCATGTCCCGTAACTGGCCAGCCTTGTCGAAATAGCCCCAGCGCCCTTCGATGCCAACCTGTTCGGCGACGGTGATCTCGACGTGAGAGATATGATTCTGGTTCCACTGAGTGCCGAACAGCGGATTGGCAAAACGCATCGCGATCAGATTCTGGACGGTTTCCTTGCCCAGGTAGTGATCGATGCGATAGATCCGCGATTCGGGAAATACCGCGCCGATGGCATCATTGATTTCCTGGGAGGACTCGAGATCGTAGCCGATGGGTTTTTCCACCACCACTCGAGTCTCGTCGTCAAGGCTGCCGCTGTTATGCAGGTTATGACAGATGTCGCCGAAGATACTCGCCGGCACTGCCATATAAACCGTCATGGGACGGCTGTCTTTCTCTTTTGGCGCGCTTTCTCGCCATTGTCGAATGGCTTGGAAGCCTTCCGCATCGTTGAAGTCGAGCCGTAGATAATCAAGACGTTCAAGAAAACGCTGCAGACACTCCTGCTCCAAAGCATCTGGTTTGACGTAGGTATTCAGGGTCTTGTGTACCCGTTTGCGAAAGGCCTGTGTATCCGTGTCCTGGCGTGCTAAACCCAGAATTCGCGTGCCCTTGGCCAGCAGGTTGTCTCGATCCAGGTGATAAAGCGCCGGATACAGCTTGCGTAGCGACAGATCACCCAAGCCACCGAACAGGGCGAGATCGACGTCGGATGTGGTGCTTTGAACCATGAACCACCCCTTAAAATTCTGGTTAAATTACTAATAAAGTACGTTATTAATGCTACGCCCCGCAAATAGTTTGGTAACTTTGACAAATATATTGTATTGAACGTTTTGATCTTTTTGCCGGGAGGGGGTCGATCCAAAATGACGTCTTTCCCGTTAGACCGCTACATCACAGTATGGTAGGAATCATCCCATGGTAAAGAACGCCGTCTGATGGCCAGCCACGATCTTTTTGAGCGCATTCGTCAGCGTCTGGAGTCGCTCAATCGTTCCGAACGCAAGGTGGCGGAGGTCATTCTTGCGGATCCGCTGACCGCCACCGGGCTTAGCATCGCCACCCTGGCTCAACGCGCGTCGGTCAGTGAACCCACGGTGAATCGTTTTTGCCGCAGCTTTGAAACCAAGGGTTACCCTGATTTCAAGATCAAGCTGGCCCAGAGCCTGGCCGGGGGCACCCCCTATATCAGTCGCAACGTGGAACCCGAAGACGACGCGGCCAGCTATGCGGACAAGATATTCGGCGCCAGCGTCGCGGCCCTGGACGACGCTCGCCGCGCACTGGATTCTCGCAGCATCGAGCGGGCCGTGGACTATCTCATTCAGGCCAAGCAGATCAGCTTTTTCGGGCTCGGCGCCTCCGGCCCGGTGGCCCAGGATGCCCAGCACAAGTTCTTTCGCTTCAATCTGCCGGTAATGGTCTACGAAGACGTGCTGATGCAGCGCATGGTGGCCGCCGCCAGTCATACCGGCGATGTCATTGTGATTATTTCCTATACCGGGCGCACCCGGGAACTGGTGGATATCGCCGAGCTAGGACGCAGCAGCGGCGCGGTAGTACTTGGCATCACCGCGCCGTCATCGCCTCTGGCCGCTCAATGCACCGAAACCCTGGAAGTCGTCACTCCGGAAGATACCGATGTCTACATGCCCATGACCTCCCGCATGATTCATCTGGCTCTGATCGATGTGCTGGCAACCGGTGTCACCTTACGCCGGGGAGAAGGCTTCTTGCCCCATCTCAAGAAGATCAAGGACAGCCTCCAGGCGACCCGCTACCCCCATGAAAAATGAACGGCGATTAGCCGGATTGGTCCTGCTTCTTGCTCAACACGACTCCCGGTAGCCTATCGCTATAGAGTGGCGTAGGGTATGCGCGTTGCGCTGACTACGCTTGAAGCCTGGAACTCAATGCTCGATGAATGACGCATCGCTTATCCTCGAAGATTGGCGCGCCTGGCACCCTGGGCGCAAACCCGCTCATGATCCACGTCTATCCGTTGAAGAACGCCCCGCCGCCACCCGGGTGCGCCCATGTTGCGTCGCCGTCTCAATAGCCTGGGGCGCGCCCTCTGCGACATGCTGGCAGAGCTCGATCCGGACGCCGAATGCGTGCTTCTGCATGCGTCTCGGCACGGCGACTCGGAGCGCACCCTGGAAATGCTGTACGCGCTCAACGAAGGAGAATCTCTCTCGCCGGCGCGGTTTGGCATGTCGGTACACAATGCAACGATCGGCGTTCACTCCATTGCCAGTGGCAATCGTCGCTCCCTGCAGGCCATTGCCGCTTCCGGTGCCGAAGTCTCTGCGCTGTTCAGCGACGCCTAGGCTATCTCCTGGAAGGAGAGAAACAAGTGATCGTGGCATTCAGCGACGCCCCCATTCCGCCACGGTTTGCCGATCACACGCCGGGGCCTTCGACCATGATGGCGGTAGCCATGCGCCTGACAATGAACGCTACGGCATGCGGAAAGCAGACTATTACTGCCCATAGCGTCAGCGAATCGACGTCCCATGAGTACCGTCCACCCCAGCCCGATGACGTGATCGCTTGGCTACTCGGTGAAACACCGTTAGTCTGCCCCATTCGCCGCCGAGCATGGACAATGTCATCATAATATATGACTGCTTTGCCATGCTTTGCCTCATCGGAACATGCTTGACCCTGACTTTGTTCAAAGCCTTGTTCAGGGCTTTATTCAGGTGCTTGTTCAGGGCTTCCTTCGAAGCTTTCCAGGAGCATGCCCGGATAATTGCACATGCCTACGAAGGCTCGGAAAATGAACGGTCATTCGGCCTCTATTTCAATTTTGATGGACAAGGACACCGCCCATGGCGAACGCGCTGGAACTTGAACTCAAACACTTGATCATCGACACCCTGGAACTCGAGGACGTCACTCCGGAAGACATCGACCGTGACGAACCCTTGTTCGTCGAAGGGCTGGGACTTGATTCCATCGACGCCCTGGAACTGGGTCTAGCGCTGCAAAAGACCTACGGCATCAAGCTCGAAGCGGATAGCGAGGAGTCCCGCCGGCACTTTGCCAGTCTGAAAAGCCTCGCCGCGTTAGTGGAAGAAAGACGCATTCACTAATGCAAAAGAAGACGTAGCCCATGATCGTCCCCATGAACGCTCGCCATCGCGCTCACCCAGCCCCCGTCTCACTGTTGCTCGGGTTGATGGTACTGGCCTGGCCGCTGCTGGTGTTCTTTCTGCTGCCCAGAGATGGTGGTGTGCTATTGCTGGCACTGGGAGTGGCGCTGATCAGCTGGCGGCTTCCACAAGGATATAAACGCTGGGGTCTTTTACTGGCGCTCGGCGTAGTGGTTTTGGCGTTGGCGGGCCATGTGGATATCGGGGTACGCGCCTGGCCGGTACTGATCAATGCTGCGCTTTTCATTTTATTCGCCTGGAGCCTGCGCCATCCGCCAAGCCTGATCGAGCGTTTGGCCCGGCGGCAGGAACCCGATCTTCCCCCCAGCGGTGTGCGCTATACCCGGCGCGTCACCCAGCTGTGGTGCGGCTTCTTTTTGATCAATGGCAGTATTGCTCTGTGGACCGCGCTTTACGCGGATCTAGGGCTTTGGACGTTGTACAACGGTGGCATCGCCTATGGGTTGAGCGGCGCCCTGTTTGCCGGAGAGTGGTGCGTTCGCCAACGGGTGCGGCGCAAGGCGAGCCATGACTGACACTTCGCTTCTTAGCGCCCCTTGGCGTCATGCTTCGCTGAATCAGCCGATTGGCTGGCGCTGCGCCGAGCCGATCGCCGAGGCTGCTGTACCCTGGTCGATGCTCCATGGCCGTATCGGTGCCTGGCAGGACCTGCTGGATTCCCTGGCGCCTTCAGGCCGGCGTTGGCTTTTGCATCTGCGTGAGCCGCTTGAGTTTGCCGCCGCCCTGATCGCCTGCTGGGAGCGCGGCGATAGCGTCGTATTGCCCGCAGACGATCGGCCGGAAACCCTGGCGGGAGTAGATCGCTTGACCGCGGGGCGCCTCGGCGATGTGATGAGCGGGCATCGTGCCGGTCCTGATGCCGGGATACCGCGCTGGGGAACCCTTGATGCCGGTGCTCTCGCACTCTCCTTGTACACGTCCGGTTCCAGCGGCGATCCGCAGCGTCTCGACAAATGCTTTGCCCAACTGGACGCGGAGCTTTGCATGCATGCGCGTCTATGGCCTCTAGAGGGGCGACTGGTGATCAGCCAGGTAAGCCATCAGCATATCTACGGCCTGCTGTTTGCCATTCTGCGTCCGCTTTGCGAAGGGGCGACCATGGCCACGAGCCTGTGCCGCTACCCGGAAACCCTGAGCGCCTGGCTGGCCCGTCTGGCCAAGACGCATCCTTCAAGCTCTGCCGACATGGTGCCTGATGCAGTAACCGCGCCTTGCGATGCGGTACTCATCACCGCGCCGCCGCCTCTTGAACGCTTGCCCGAGGAGCTTGACTGGCAAACCGCGCCCCAGGTGCTGTCGCGCATACACTCCTCCGGCGCGCCGCTGTCCCAGGCCGCTAGTGAACGCGCCCTGAGGATTCTGGGAGTACCGGTCAGCGAGATCTATGGCAGCTCCGAGACCGGCGGCATCGCCTGGCGCATTCAGCAGCGCAGCGAATGCTGGACGCCGCTTCCCGGAATCGATATCCGTGACGACACCCAGGGCACCCTATGGTTGCGCTCCCCCTTTCTGGACACCACCGGCTGGCAGCGTCAGGCGGATCGTATTGCTATTGAAGAGTCAGGCTTTCGCCTGCTGGGCCGGGTCGATCGTATTCTCAAGGTGGGGGGCAAGCGTTTGTCCTTGACGAGCATGGATCGCACCCTCGCCACCTACCCCGGCGTGCTTCAGGCACGCACCATCAATCTGCCAGAACGCAACACTCGACTGGGCGCCATCGTTCAACTGGAGCCGCAGCTGATCCCTTACGATCACGCAGCGCGGCGCGCGCTGACCGAAGGGCTGCGACGGCACCTGCTCGAAACCTTTGAGTCTACGGTAATACCGCGCTATTGGCGTTTCGTGGATACCTGGCCGGCCAATGCCCAAGGCAAATTTTCCGGCACCGTCATGGCGCGTCTTTTTAGAGACCTGCAAATTAAAGACCTGCACAACCGTCGCCTGCCTCGCTGGCTGGGGGTGACATTTGAGGACGATGAGCGCTGCCGCGTTACCCTGGAAGTCCCGGAACGACTGATCTATCTGCAGGGGCATTTCGATGCACAGCCGGTGTTGCCTGGCGTCGTCATTCTGCAGTGGATCATCGAACTTGCCCGGGAGCATCTAGGTCTTCAAAGCACGTTCAAGCGCTTTGAGCGAGTCAAATTTCCCCAACTGCTGCGTCCTGGAGATCGCGCCGAGCTTTCTCTCCTTCTATCTTCCGTCCCGCCCCAGGGCGAACAGAACCCCAAGCTGACCTTCACCCTGAAGGGCCGGCAAGCCACCCATGCCAGCGGCAAGGCCATTTTTTCAGATAGGGAGACAAGTGATGTCGAGTAAGCAATCGGCTCGCGCCTGCGTGCTGGTTCCCGTTTACAACCATGCCGGGGCGATTGCCGCGACCTGTGCCGGGGCGCGCCGTCTGGGTGTGCCGCTATTGCTGGTGGATGATGGCAGCGACCTGGAGTGCGCCGGCGTACTCGACACCCTCGCCCAGGCAGAAGATGTAACGTTGGTACGTCTAGCGAAGAACAGTGGCAAGGGGGCAGCAATCAAGGCAGGCCTGCGCGAGGCGCAGCGCCAGGGTTTCACCCATGCTCTTCAGATCGATGCGGACAGCCAGCATGATGCCAGGGATTTCCCGACTTTTCTGGAGGGGTTGACCGCCGATCGCCAGGAGCTGCGGATTGCCTATCCTCACTACGATCGGAGCGTGCCCCGGCATCGCTTCTACGCCCGCTACGCCACCCATGCCCTGGTATGGCTCAACACGCTTTCCTTCACGCTTCGCGATACCATGTGCGGCGTCAAGCTGTATCCGGTTGCCGCGGTCAATCGCTGGTGGCCCGCCATGGCTGCGGCGATCGCATGCAGTTCGATACGGAGCTGCCGGTGCGCTGGCTATGGGCCGGCCTGCCGGTCGTGAATCTACCGGTGCGGGTTCACTATCCGTTGGACGGCGTGTCGCATTTTGATATGTGGCGGGACAATGCCCTGCTGGTCGTCATGCATGGGCGACTATTCTGTGGCATGCTGCGACGCCTGCCACGACTGCTTTTCAAGCGACCGGGAACATTGAATCACGCCTCATGAGTCACTCTTCCGGCGCCCCCCAGCATTGGGCACGCATCCAGGAATCCGGCTCCGTGGCCGGCATGCGCATCATGGTCTGGATTCGTCGCCATCTCGGGCGTCTGCCCTTCCGGGTAATGCTCGCGCCAGTCATTCTTTATTACTATCTTGGCCGGGCATTGCCTCGGCGCGCGTCGCGCCGCTATCTCGAACGCATTTGGCCGTTACATGCCGGATCGCCGCCGCGCTGGAGACTTTGGCTTGGGTTAAAGCACTTCATGGCCTTTGGCCAGTCCCTGATGGACAAGGTGGATGCCTGGAGCGGCATGCCCCTCGAGGTGCGTGTCACCCAAGAGGATCGCCGCTGTCTGGACCAAGCCATTCGCAGCGGCCGAGGCGGCCTAATGCTGGTCTCTCATATCGGCAATCTGGAAATCTGTAGCGCCATGAGCGATACCCGGGATGATTTCCATGTCACCCAGCTCATGCACACCCGCAATTCTCGCAAGTTCAACCAGCTGCTCGACCGCTCCACTGCAAGGCGCGGCCCTGAGATCATTGAGGTAACCGAGATTACCCCGGCGACTGCCATGGCCCTGGCAGCGCGCATCAACGCCGGCGGATTCGTGGTGATCGCCGCGGATCGAGTGCCGATCAACGACGGCGGCCGGGTACGCCATATCGATTTTCTTGGTGCCCCGGCGCCATTTCCGGAGGGCCCCTTCTGGCTGGCGGCCCTGTTGCGCTGCCCCATCTATACGATGAGCTGTCTACGAGAGGGCCGGGCGCATCGTATCGAGTTCCAACCCTTCGACGACACCACTCGCCTGCGCCGGGCCGACCGCGAGGCCTGGCGCGAGGACGCTATGCAGCGCTACGTCACCTGGCTCACGGACCAATGTCGCCGCTACCCGTTGCAGTGGTTCAACTTCTTTCCCTTTTGGCAAATAGATGATCGACATGCTCGCTGACCGACACCCGACCCCGCTGATACTCGATGGCAGCGCCGTCGCACTCGAAACCGTGCTGGACGTGGCCGCTGGCCTTACTCGCGTCCAGCTTTCGGATTCTTCAGAGTTTCGCGAACGTATCGCCGCCGGGCCGGCCTTTCTCGATCGTCTGCTCGAGGAGGACGGCGTGGTCTATGGGGTCACTACCGGCTACGGCGATGCCTGTACCCGAGCGGTGCCCATGGCACAGCACGCGGAATTGCCGCGCCACCTTTATACCTTTCATGGCTGCGGTCTAGGCGAGATTCTTGATATCGAGTCCGCTCGGGCGGTGGTACTGGTGCGCCTGGTATCGCTTTGCCGGGGTGTTTCCGGGGTCAGCGTCGAGCTTCTAGAGCGCTTGGTGTGGCTGCTCGAAGAAGACGTGATTCCGGTGATTCCCAGCGAAGGCTCCGTAGGCGCCAGCGGCGATCTGACGCCGCTTTCCTATCTGGCTGCGGTGCTATGCGGCGAGCGTGAGGTGTTCGATGGCGGCCAGCGGCGTTCCACCGCGGAGGTGTTCGCGGAGCGCGGTCTGACCCCCTACCGCCTGCGTCCCAAGGAAGGCCTGGCGCTGATGAACGGCACCGCCGTGATGACGGCTCTGGCCTGTCTGGCGTTTGGTCGCGCCGAACGGCTGTCGCGCCTGGCTACCCGCATCACCGCCATGACCAGCTGGGCGCTGGAGGGCAACCCCTATCATTTCGATGCGGATCTATTTGCCGCCAAGCCCCATATCGGGCAGCAGCGAGTGGCTGCGCGTTTACATCGAGACCTCGCCCACGATCCTGGACGAGTCAATGACGATGAGACACCGCGCAACTCCTCGCGGCTGCAGGATCGCTACTCAACCCGCTGCGCGCCTCATGTCATTGGCGTGCTGGAAGACAGCCTGCCTTGGCTTCGCAGCTTCATCGAAAACGAGCTCAATAGCGCCAACGACAACCCGCTGATCGATCCGGTCGCCGGCAAGGTGATGCATGGCGGACATTTTTATGGCGGTCATATCGCCTTCGCCATGGATTCCCTCAAGACCCTGGTGGCCAATATTGCCGACCTGCTCGATCGGCAGTTCGCCCTGCTGGTCGACACCCGCTACAACCACGGCCTGCCCGCCAATCTGAGCGGCGCCACGCTGGAGCGAGCGCCGCTCAATCATGGCTATAAGGCGGTGCAGATCGGTGTTTCCGCCTGGACCGCCGAAGCCCTCAAGCTGACCATGCCGGCGAGTGTCTTCTCTCGCTCCACGGAGTGTCACAATCAAGACAAGGTAAGCATGGGCACCATTGCCGCCCGGGATGCGCTGCGGGTACTCACTCTGAGCGAGCAGGTGGTTGCCGCCTTGTTGCACGGTGCCTGCCAGGCGGTGGATCTGCGCCAGGCGACTGGCTCTCACGTCCAGGACGTTCTTCTTCCACCGACGCTTGGGGACTTTCATCGTCTGTGCCGGGAACGTATTGCCTTCGTTGAAGAAGACCGAGCCCTGGAAAACGATCTGCGCTATTTATGCGTCCACCTGGCCGATCTGGCGGAGGGAATGTATGCGGATTAAAGGAAAATCGTTGCGTCATGCACTTGTCGTGCTGCTGCTCTTGTCCGGTCCGACGCTGGCCTTCGAGCTTGACGACCTGCAGGATCGATTGAATCAGACCGAGACTCTCGAGGGTCGCTTCGAGCAGCAGCGCTATCTCGCGGATCTCGATACCCGACTGAAAAGTACTGGTCACTTTCTCTATGAGCGGGACGCCCGGATGGTCTGGGTGCTGGAAACCCCGATCGAGGATCGCCTCGTGTTCACCGCCGAGAACGCAGCGGACAGCTTGGATGAGAAGGCTGGCGCCGGCAGCGACCGCCAGCGCCAGCAGGTCGGCACGCTGCTTCTGCAGCTGCTGCAAGGGGACTGGCATGCCCTGCAGGAGCGCTTCACCCTCGACGTGTCCGGTACGAACGAGGCCTGGCAGGTCACTCTCGAACCCAAGGCCAAAGCCCTGCGCCAGCGCTTCACTCGCATTGAGCTCAAGGGCGCCGATTATCTCGACAATATTGCGCTCTACGCGGCCAACGAGGACGTGCTCAGGGTGCGCTTCTTCGATCAGCGGCCTTTTGATCCATCGGCCGCCGAGGCAGGCAATGACCCTGAGCGCTGAACCGCAGTCGAAGAGGATGGCGACGCTTTTGCGCCTGTTCGCCTGGCTGTGGGCCCTGGTGCTGCTTGGCTGCGTTCTCGGCTTGGCCTGGCTTGTGCGGGACGGGCTGCCGGTGGATACGCGCCTGACCGCCATGCTGCCGGAGGATCATCAATCTCCCTTGATCGAGCAGGCCAACGTTCAACTGGGGCGCGGCTTCGAGGATCGCTTCGTATTGCTGCTGTCGTCCCCGAACCTGAAAGCCGACACCCAGGCGCTGGCCAGAGCGCTGGGTGATGCCGGCAAGCACGAAGGCCAGGATACACCGCTGCTTGCCAAGATCGACTGGCGAGATACCGATCTGATTGACAGCGACCCGCGCCAGGCATTGGGTCGCTACCGCTATCGTCTCCTGACGCCGGAACTGCAGCACATCATCGATCAGGATGGCGGTGAGTCGCTAATCGAGCCGGCCCTGCGCAATCTATTCTCACCCACAGGGCAGCCCGACCCGGTTGCCGACCCTTTCGGTCTTTTGGAACGCTGGCTCGACGCTCGGGACGAGAGCCCGGTTCAGGCCCGAAACGGCCTGCTCACCGTCACTTTGCAGGGCAACCCTCATGCGATGCTGATCGGCGATCTGGCTGGCAGCCCCTATGATATCGGCGCGCAGCAGGCCATGACGCGAACCCTCAAAGACTTTGAGCAAGATCATCCTCAGGCCACTCTGCTGCGCTCCGGATTGATCTTTCATGCTGCCGCCGGTGCGCGCCAGGCCCAACGGGAAATCACTACCATCGGGCTCGGCGCCTTTATCGGCTTGGTCGCGATTCTACTGCTGGTGTTCCGCTCGCCTTGGGTGCTGGCTCAGATGATGCTGCCCCTGGCCTGCGGCCTGCTGCTCGCCCTGCCAGTGACGCTTATGCTGTTTGGCCGGCTGCATCTGATGACCCTGGCCTTCGGCGCCAGCCTGATCGGCATTGCCATCGACTACGCCCTGCATCTGCAGTGCGACCGCGCCGTACACGGGCGCGATTTTCGACTGGGCCGACTGTTGCCGGGCTTGACCCTGGGACTGGTCTCGAGCCTGCTGGCCTATCTCGCCCAGACCCTCACCCCCATGCCAGGGCTGCGTCAGATGGCCACCTTCGCCGCTCTTGGGCTGCTCGGCGCCTGGCTCAGCGTGGTGCTTTGGCTGCCGCGCATGCGCCTGCCCAGTCCGGCGGCGACCCGGCGACTTGCGGAAGGATTGTGGCGCTGGACGACGCCCCGCCGCGGCCTTACCCCCAGCATTGCGCTGGTCGGGCTGCTGATTTGTAGTGCCCTGATCGGCTGGCAGTTGACCAGCGATGACAGCCTGCGCTTGCTTAATCCCTCCCCGGAAACGCTGCTCGATCAGGAGCGTCAGGTACAGCAGGCGCTTGGCAGCGATACCGGCAACCGCTATCTGCTGGTCACCGCCACCGATGAGGCAGCACTGCTCAGCCGTCTTGCGACACTGGGCGACACCCTGGGTGACTGGATCGACGAAGGCCTGCCTTTGAGAATCACCAATCTGGCCGACAGCGTGCCGCCGCTAGGCGTGCAGCAAGAGAGTCTGGCTCGCGTGAAGCGCTTGTACGGCCAGCCCCTTAAAGCCTTGGTGCAGCAGGCGGGTCTTGATGACAAGGTCGTCGAGCGTGCCCGGACGCGCCTCGAGGACGCTCCCGTGCTTGATGTCGCCACCTGGCTGGATTCGCCCTTGGGAAATTCTCAACGGCGGCTGTGGCTGGGCGAGCCTGAAAGCGAGCCGGAAACCCAGGAAAGCGTTCGTATCGCCGCCGCTTTGCTGGTTCAGTTCACCGGCGAAGATGGCCAGGCGTCAGCGCTGGAACAACGGCTGACGGCGCTGGCCGGTAACGATGACGACGTCATCTATGTCAATCGTGTGGCGCGCATCGGCGAACTGCTCGGTCAGCTGCGAAAAAACATTGTCTGGTGGGTGGCCGCGGCGGTGATGGCGCTGAGTCTATTGCTGATCTGGCGCTATGGCCAGAATACCTGGCGGGTATTGACGCCGCCCCTGGGCGCCCTGCTAGGCACCTTGACGCTGTTTGCCTTGATCGGCATTCCCTTGAACGTCTTCAGCCAGCTGGGGCTGCTGCTGGTACTGGGCATCGGCCTGGATGCGGGCATCTTCAGCGTCGAGCACGGTAGCCGCGCCTCGACCTGGCTGGCCATCAGCCTCTCGACCCTGACCAGCCTGCTGGCCTTTGGCCTGCTCACTTTCAGCGCGACCCCGGCGTTGCACTACCTGGGGCTATCCTGTCTGATTGGGCTGGCAATGGTATGGTGTCTGGTACCCTGGGTGCGGCCCAGCCGAGAGCACGCCTGACAATATTCGGTGGAGAATCCCATGACCCATGAACACTCTTCTGATGTCGATACCGATGTCGTCATCATCGGCGCGGGCCCTGCCGGCGCTGCCGCCGCCTCGCAGCTGACGGGCCTGGGTCATGATGTGCGGGTACTGGAGCGCAGCCACTTTCCCCGCTTCTCAATCGGTGAAAGTCTGCTGCCTCAGTGCATGAGTTATCTCGAGACCGCCGGCCTGCTCGAGACCGTGCAGGCCGCCAATTATCAGTTCAAGAATGGCGCTGCCTTCACTTGCGGTACCAAAACGACTGCCATCGACTTTCGCGAAAAGTTTACCCCGGGCTGGGGCACCACCTACCAGATCGAGCGGGCAGACTTCGATCACCGTTTGATCCAAGCCGCCGCCGATCGTGGCGCCAAGGTGGACTTCGGTGTCACCGTGACGGATGTTTGCCCCGACGCTACACGCCCTCGGGTGAGCTACGTTGATGAAGATGGCAAGACGACGACCCTGACCGCGCGCTTTTTGCTGGATGCCAGCGGCTATGGCCGAGTACTGGCACGCAAGCTCGATCTCGAGCGGGACCCGCGGCTCGAGCCGCGTATGGCGGTATTTACTCATGTGGAGGATCACATTGACGATCCGGATTATGATCGTGAGAAGATCCTGATCGGGGTGCATCCCGAGGATGCCAGTATCTGGTACTGGCTGATTCCCTTTGCCAACGGCCACGCCTCAGTAGGCGTGGTCGGCGCCATCGAAACCCTGGAGCAGTATGGCGACAGCGCCGAAGCGCGTTGGCATGCCTTGATCGACGCGGAACCCCGCTATCGCCAGCTGTTGCGCAACGCCCGACCGCTTCGCCCCTTCGGCGAACTCAAGGGCTACTCCGCGGATGTTTCGAATCTGCACGGGCCGGGCTATGCCCTGCTCGGTAACGCAGGGGAGTTCCTCGATCCGGTCTTTTCCTCCGGAGTGACCATCGCGCTGCACTCCGCCATCATGGCCGCTCCGCTGGTCAATCGACATTTACACGGCGAGAGCGTGGATTGGCAGACAGAGTTCGAAGCGCCACTGCGCCATGGGATTGCTACCTTCCGCGCCTTCGTCGATGCCTGGTACGACGGTCGGCTACAGAGCATCGTCTTCAGCGAATCCCAGCCCGACGGACTCAAGCGCATGATCAGCGCGGTTCTGGCAGGCTATGCCTGGGACCAGGACAATCCCTTCGTCAGTAATGCGAACAGACGTCTGTCGACCCTGGCACAGCTCTGCGGTTATCTTCCGCGCCAAACCCAATCCAGCCCTGCATAAAGAGATCTGTATCAAGAGAGGCGTGCATGACGAATCACCTTGTTACTCCGCTGCGCTCACTGGTGCTGCTGACGGCGCTATTGACGCTGCTGAGCGGCTGCTCCCTGCTGCCTTCGACGGCGCCCTCGCCGCGCTTCGCCAACCTGCCCTTGTCCGATACCCTCAAGCGCCGCCTGACCTTTACGCCGGAGGAAGAACCCGAGCAGGCGCGAACCTGATCGGGTTGATTCGCCTTGAGGAGGGAAAGCTGCGGGTCGTATTCCTGACGCCTTACGGCCAGCGCTTGACGACCCTGGTCCACGACGAGGAAGGCAGCCGTTTCGAGGAAGGCGACGTGCCCGAGAAAATGGTGAAGGAGGCCTTCCCTGCCTCCCCCGAGTGGCTGGCGTCGCGACTTGAATGGAGCCTCTGGCCGGCGGTGGCCCTTGAAGAGGCCTTCATCGATAGCCCCTGGTCGATGAGCATTGCAGGCGATGCCCGAGAGATCCGTCGCTATGACACCCTAATCGCTCGCATCACCCCGGCGATGACGGATGCCTCCCGGGAGGAAACGGTGATACTGGAGGATCGTCAGGGGCAGTTTCGTCTACGGATCGAGCCGCTCGAGGAGTCTGCCACTGAGTCAAACCAGAAGCCCTCCGACGACGAAGCAGCTGAAGAGCCATCGCCGTGAGTGGACAGAAGGATCAGATGAGTATGCCCTGTCGGCTCTCGACCCCAGGCATCGTGTGCAGCCTGGGAGATAGCCTGGACGTTATCGCCTCCGCCCTGTTCAACGGTCGTCGCGGTCTGGTGCAAAGCGATACCTATACCCCTGGGCGTATGTTGCCCTTGGGAGAAGTCACCAGCGCGCTTGTGGATGATACCGCCTGGCCGGCAGAGCATCGCAGCGCCAACAATCGCCTGTTAGCCACCGCCCTGCAGCGTCTCGATATCTCGTCGCTGCTCGCCAGCTATTCGCCTTCGCGCATCGGTGTCGTCATCGGCACCAGCACCTCCGGCATCGGTGAAACCGAACAGGCTCTGGCAATCTCCGGGCGCCAAGGACCGCTTCCCGACAGCTTTCGCTATGCACAGCAGGAACTCGGTGCACCGGCACAGTTCGTAGCCCAACAGCTGGGGCTCGAAGGCCCCGCCTATGTGCTGTCCACCGCCTGCAGTTCCAGCGCCCGAGCCCTGGCCAGCGCCCGGCGTCTTCTGCGCGCCGGTGAATGCGATGCGGTGATCGCCGGGGGGGCTGATACCCTGTGCCGTCTGACGGTCAACGGTTTCGCCAGCCTGGAAGCGATCAGCGATGCCCCTTGCCTGCCCTTCTCAGCCAATCGCAGCGGCATCAATCTTGGTGAAGCGGCGGCGCTGTTCATCGTTACTCGTGAGCCCGGCGGCATCCAGCTCGAAGGCGTCGGGGAAAGCGCCGACGCCTACCACATTTCGGCCCCTCGCCCGGACGGCAGTGGTGCGCTGGCCGCCATGAAAGCTTCACTGACCCAGGCCCGTCGCGACATCGATGAGATCGACTATCTCAATTTGCATGGCACCGGTACCTCCCAGAATGACCTCATGGAGTCCCAGGCAGTGGCCGAGCTATTTGCCACGCCGCCGCCATGCAGCTCCACCAAGGCGCTTACCGGCCACACACTGGGGGCCGCCGGCGCCCTGGAGGCCGCCTTCTGCTGGCTTTCTCTGCACCATGGGAAACTGCCGCTGCATGTCTACGACAGGCATTACGATCCGACACTTCCCTACTTACCGCTGGTCGATGATGCCGATGCCAGGGTGCCCCGGCAGGTGATGAGCAACTCCTTCGCCTTTGGCGGAAGCAATGCCTCTTTGTTGCTGAGCAGAGCGGATTGATATGAGTTCATCAGTTCATCCCGCAGAGCTTCAGCTGCCCTGCTCTATCGCGCCCTTCGTTCCCCAGAGCCAAGGCATGTGCCTGCTCGATCGTATCGTTGCCGTAGACAGTGACAGCCTGGTAGCCGATGTGATACCAAGCGCCGACGACGTCTTTGCCACCGATGCGGGTATTCCCGGCTGGGTGGGTCTCGAGTGGATGGCCCAGGCCGTGGCTGCCTGGGCCGGCTGGCATGCTCGCATCCATCGCAAGCCTCCCGCCATCGGCTTTCTAATTGGCAGCAAGCGTTTCGAATCACACCGAGAACATCTGGCACTCGGCCGCAGCTATCAGGTGAGCGTCCGTCTCGATTTCCAGGCAGAGAACGGTCTGGGGCATTTCGACGGCGAGATCCTGGATGATGAGGGTGTTCGTCTCGCACATGGCACGCTTACCGTCTTTCAGCCGCCCGCAGAGGAACGGCCTGAACAAGCCGCCCAACAGGAGACGTCTCCATGAACGATACGATTCTAGTGACCGGTTCGAGTCGCGGCATTGGCCGTGCCATTGCCCTGCGCCTGGCCCAGGACGGCTTCGACATCGTGGTGCATTGTCGCCGTGAGCGTGAAGCCGCCGAGGCGGTGGTCACAGAGATTCGTGCCCTGGGTCGCAAGGCGCGGGTACTGTGCTTTGACGTTGTAGATCGGGAGACGGCACGTTTAGTACTCGAGGCGGATATGGACGCCCACGGCGCCTATCATGGGGTCATCTGCAACGCGGGCATTGCCGCGGATGGCGCCTTTCCCGCCCTGACCGATGAGGCCTGGGATAGCGTCATTCATACCAACCTTGACGGTTTCTACAATGTCGTCAAGCCGCTGATCATGCCGATGATCAGGCGTCGGGCGCCGGGGCGCATCGTGGTGATGTCCTCGGTGTCCGGCATCATGGGCAATCGAGGCCAGGTCAATTACAGCGCCGCCAAGGCGGGGTTGATCGGTGCGGTCAAGGCCCTCGCGACGGAGCTTGCCAAGCGTCGCATCACGGTCAACTGCGTTGCGCCAGGGCTGATCGATACGGACATGACGAGTGAAATAAGTGAAGAAGCCCTCAAGATCATTCCCATGCAGCGCGTGGGAACCGGCGCCGAAGTGGCTGGCGCGGTGAGCTTTCTCTGCTCTGCTGATGCCTCCTATGTCACACGGCAGGTGATCGCCGTCAACGGCGGGATGTGCTAGTCCATGAGCAACGTCTGAGTGATTTGGCAGCTAAGCGATCTTGATCCACGTTAATATAAGAGCTTTTCGCAGCATTGATTTTAATCACACCGACTACCCTATCGCCTTTCATATACCTCCGTGCAGGAATTCGTTCATGAAATATTTCGCTGCGGGACTAGTGTTGTTGTGTTCGCTTCACGCCCAGGCCTTCGAACTTGATGAGTGGCAGGAATGGCAGGCCGCCACCCCGGCGTTTCAAAGTCAGATCGAGCAAAGCCGCTGGCTTGAAGAAGCACAAATTCGAGTTCATGCGAGCGGTCAAATGCTGTTCACACCCTACGAGGCGCTGGTATGGCAGTGGCTCTCTCCGGTGCCACGTCTGATCGAACTCGACAAGGCAGGACAGCTGCTCGATCTAAGTCCAACGGAAGATGGCGCTACCGCCGCCCCTCCTCTGGAAAAGAGCGACGACAACCTTCCCGGTGAACAGCAGATCGCGACGCTATTGATGCATGCCTTGAGCGGCGATCTTGTCGCCCTGGAGAAAAACTATCATCTGTTGCTGAAAGGTGACCGCGACTCTTGGGAGCTTATTCTACTGCCTCGAAATAGAAGCGAGACCGCCCCCAAGAAGCTTACCCTCGAGGGAGGGCGCTTCATCAACGAGCTGAGCGCAACCTCTTCGGAGGATAACAAGCTGACGCTGGAACTCTCCGATCATCACCGCTTGGTGGATGCCGAGGGGGCGCAGCTTCTCTTTGAAGCCCTGCAAGAAAAGGCGGCAGCGCAGCAAAATAGCGAGAACGACGCGGAAAATAAAGAAGGTAATGGAGAAGAGAATTAAGTTGTAACCCAAAAGGCCGATAGGACAATAAGCGGCCTCTTATTTGATATTGATTGCCTGATATTGCCTGATATCGATGACGGGTCCTCTTGAACCATGAGCTCGAATCAGGAGAACGGCGTGCGAATAGCGATTATCCTCATTCTGCTGGCTGCCCTGGCTTTAGGAGCGGTGGGTATCAAGGCCAGCGATCTGCATTGGCCCTTGTCCGAGACAGCATTGATCACGGTCAGCCTATATGGGCTGGTTCTGGTCGTGGGTATGGGATTGCTGATGCTTCTGACCGTACTCGTGCTCACGCTTAGCTCCCAGCAGCGTGCGCTGCAGCAGAGTCTTGGTGCGCAAATGGATCAGCAGCGTAGCCTGATCATCGCTCAGCTCACGGAGCGTTTCGTGCAGCAGGCAGAAACCCTGCTTGAAAAGGAAAGCCTGGACCCCAACAAGCGCAGCGTACAACGCTGCCTGGCGGTAGACGCGCTACGCGGCAACAGTGGCCGCAGTGATCCCAATTATCAACGCCTCGGCAGACTGTTCGAATGGCTGGCAGAGGAAGCCGATGCCGCCCAGGATGATGAATCCGGCCGGCGTCTATTCGAACCCGTGCTGCGCCACTACGCGGAAATCGCCGATCAGCTTTGCCGTATCAACGAGTCCGACGAAAAACGGCTGGAAGCATTCTTACGCTACCAGCCCCAGGTCAAGGAAAGTGACGAAGAAACAGCTTAGGAATTCTTGATCGCAGCGGTCACGGTAATCTCCACCTTCAGCTCTTCCGCGGGCATCTGCGCCACTACGCAGGTGCGCGCCGGTGCATGGCCTTCCGGCACCCAGGCATCCCAGATTTCATTCATGGCGGCAATATCGCTGCCATTTTTCAGATAAATCGTGGCGGAAAGCAAATGCTCGCGGTCGGAGCCGATTTCTTCGAGCAGTGCATCCAGACGCGACAGCATGCTGTTGGTCTGCTCATTGATACTGCCCTGGCGCACCTCCGGGCCGGCCACCTGGCCACATAGATAAGCCACGCCGTTGTAGATGACGGCGCGGCTCATGCGAGTCTGGGTATCGTGACGCTGAAGGGTCATGCGGGTTCCTTTTTTGACGGTGTATGTCTTTTATCAACGGACGGTTGAAAACAGGACTAGCGTAACAGCAACAAAGGGATATCCGCCTTGCGCAGCATGGCGGTGGTCGTGCTGCCTACCAGCAGATGGCGAATGCGCGAATGCCCATAGGCACCCATCACCAGCATGTCGATATCGTTTTCCTGCTGATAGGCGCGCAGCGTGGCCTCGACTTCCCCGGCGCGAATGGCGCCCTGCACGCCAAGGCCGGCGCGCCTTAACGTATCCAGGGCCCAGTCCAGCTGGGCACGATAATCCGCCACCCCGGCGCCGACCATCACGATATGAAAACTTATTCCCTTGAACAGCGGACTGGCGGCGATCATCTCGATACCCTTGCGAGTGCTCTTGCCGCCATCGAAGGCGATCATGACGCGCTGGGGGTCACGGTAGGTTTCCGGCACCATCAGAATCGGCCGATGCATCGCGCGCACCACCCGCTCCAGGTTGGAGCCTACGTGCTCACTGGCCAAGTGGGCGGACTCGCCTCGCTTGCCCAGTACCAGCAAGCGCGTCTCGCTTTCAAGCTCGCTCAAGGTCTCGACAAGTTCACCGTTGCGCTGGCGGGCCAATGGTTCCTCCACGCCCTGATCCCTTGCCCGCTCTAGGGCCGCATCCAGCATCGAACGCCCCTGCTCTCGGGCAATGCGTGCGCGTCGCTCATCCAGGGAGGCAAGCTCTTCGAGCAGATGTTCCCGGCTTCCCAAGCCAATATTACCGGAGAAATTGCCCTCTTCCGGGGGCAGATGATTATCCAGCACATGCAGGAACGTCAGTGGCGCCGCAAGACGTTGACTGGCCCAGACGGCGTAGTCGCTCACTGCCGTGGAGTAGCCGGAGCCATCGATACAGGCCATTACGTGTTCGCTCATGCGGGGCTCCTTCCTTTGTCGTTTTCAGCAGCGTTCCTGTAGCGTTTCTATCGTATCTTGCCGTCAATGAACAGGCCTAATGCTCGCTCATCAGCCCTTCCACGGAGGCAGGCTTGTCGTGCACCGCAAAGCGATCGACGATGGTTGCGCTCGCCTCGTTGAGTCCCACCACCTCGACCTCGGTGCCTTCCCGGCGAAACTTGATCACCGCCTTGTCCAGCGCACCGACGGCGGTGATATCCCAAAAATGCGCCCGGGAAAGATCGATCTTCACCCGCTCGACGCTTTCTTTGAAATCAAAGGCCTCGATGAAGCGAACCGACGAGGTGAAGAATACCTGACCGATCACGGTGTATTCCCGGGTACGCCCATCGGCGCTCATTTCACTACCAATATAGAGCACCTGGCCCACCTTGTTGGCAAAGAACAGCGAGGCCAGTAGCACACCAACGAACACACCGATGGCCAAGTTATGAGTCGCGACTACCACCACCACGGTGGCCACCATGACGATATTGGTGCTCATGGGATGCTTTTTGAGATCCCGCAACGATTCCCAGCTAAAGGTACCGATGGACACCATGATCATCACCGCCACCAGCGCTGCCATGGGAATCTGGGACACCCAGTCACTCAGAAATACCACCATCAGCAGCAGCACGACGCCGGCTACCAGGGTAGACAGCCGAGTACGGCCGCCGGACTTCACGTTGATCACCGACTGACCGATCATGGCGCAACCCGCCATGCCGCCAAGCAGGCCGGCGCCGATGTTGGCGATGCCCTGGCCCTTGCACTCCCGGTTCTTGTCGCTCGGCGTATCCGTGAGTTCATCGACGATGGTGGCGGTCATCATGGATTCCAGCAGACCGACCACGGTCAGCATGACCGAGTAAGGGAAAATGATCTTCAACGTCTCGAAGGTCAGCGGCACGTCCGGCCACAAAAAGACCGGCAGAGTATCCGGCAGCTCCCCCATGTCCCCCACGGTGCGAATGTCCATGCCGCTTGCCATGTAGACAGCGGTGAGCACCAGGATGCATACCAGCGGCGATGGCACCATGCGACCGATCTTCGGCAGCAGCGGGAACAGATAGATGATGCCAAGGCCGGCAGCGGTCATGGCATAGACATGCCAGGTGACATCCGTAAGCTCCGGCAGTTGCGCCATGAAGATCAGGATCGCCAGGGCATTGACGAACCCCGTGACCACGGAGCGCGACACGAAGCGCATCAAATCCGCCAGGCGCAGATAGCCGGCGACGATCTGCAGCACGCCGGTGAGCAGCGTGGCCGCCAGCAGGTACTCAAGACCGTGCTCCCTGACCAGGGTCACCATCAGTAGCGCCATGGCCCCGGTGGCGGCGGAGATCATGCCGGGCCGACCGCCGACAAAAGCGATGATCACCGCGATACAAAACGAAGCGTACAGCCCGACCTTGGGATCAACGCCGGCGATGATGGAAAAGGCGATAGCTTCGGGAATCAATGCCAGGGCGACGACGATGCCGGCCAGCAGATCGTTCTTGATATTGGAAAACCAGGCGTGGCGGATGGATCGGATCATTCTCGGTTCCGTTGGGTTGTTCTAGCGCGCAGCCAGCATCGAACGCAGCCTGCAGCAAACGCAATAAGCGCCGCGCCGCAACGAACAAGGCGGTGAATACACATCAGGAAATGGGAGCGCGCATTCTATCAGCTAGCCCCTATCACTTCATCTTGAAGAGTGAATCCCTAAGGTCTCGCGCCTGCGCTTTTCAAGACGCCGATCAATCATGCCCTTGATCAACAAGGTACCGATGATCAAGCTGCCGCCAACAAAGGCCAAACGGGAAGGCTGTTCATGCAGAATCCACCACACCCACAGGGTGCCGGCGACGGTTTCCAGCAGAAACAGCAGGCTGACCTCCGCTGAGGGAAGATAAAGCGGGCCTCGCTGAATCAGAGTAAAACCCATGGGGATCAAGATCAGGCACAGCAGTACCAGCAAGCTGGCTTGATCCGCATTGGGCAGCGCCACTCCTCCGCTGGCAAGCAAGGGCGCCGTTGCCGCCACCATCAACCCCGCCAGGGTCAGCATCGGGCTCATATCCACACCCGGGCGGGTGCGACACAGGGTGAAGTTGGCCGCCAGGGAAAACGCCGCCAGTAAGGCGAAGCCGTTGCCGATCCAGGAACCGGCGCCGGCATCGTCGAACACGATCAATGACGTGCCCAGCAGGCACAGGGCAATGGCAATCCAGGTTCGAAGGGGCAGGTGTTCCTGCAGGAAAAATCGCGACAGTAGCGCTGCGATCAAGGGTGCGCCAGCCAGGATCATCAGCACGTTGCCACCCTTGGTGTACTGGTTGCCCAACACGAAGCCGTAATTTGAACACGTGAAAAGCGCTGCCACGCCAATACCCACCCAGCCGCAGCGCAAAAATGAGATAACGGTATAACGTCTACTGCGCAGCATCACGATGATTAAGAAACCCAGTGCTGTCAGCAGCCCTCGCCAGAACAGCATCTGGCTATCCGGCAGATCGATCAGCTTGATCAGCAAGGCATCCGGGGAAATGATCAAAGGGCCTGCCGCCGTCAGCAGCAGCCCCTTTTGTCGGAAGGAAAGAGTGGAAAACAAGGCGTCCTCGAGGGCAATTCAGACAGCGTTCAAGCCTGCTCAAATTGCGCGACGAAGACAAGCCATTGAATCAGATATCTCGAGGAGATGAGCCGATATCGTTCTGGGTTGGCTTTGGCTCACCGTCGGTTGGCTCAGGCGCAGAGCTAGACGCTGGCTGCGGGCTACCACCGCCCTTAACCATCGACTTGAACACATCCATGATATCCAAGGGCAGTGGGAAGAAGATGGTGGAGGCGTTCTTGTTGCTCATGTCGCTCATAGTCTGCAGATAGCGCAGCTGCAGGGACGCGGTATTGCCGGACATGACGTTGGCGGCCTCGACCAGTTTTTTCGAGGCCTGCAGCTCCCCTTCCGCGTGAATGACTTTGGCTCGGCGTTCCCGCTCCGCTTCCGCCTGCCGAGCGATGGCGCGAATCATGCTTTCATCGAGATCCACGTGCTTGATCTCCACGTTGGCCACCTTGATGCCCCACTCCTCGGTCTGAGTGTCGATGATCTCCTGGATGTCGTTGTTGAGCTTGTCCCGCTCGGAGAGCATTTCATCCAGATCGTGCTTGCCCAGCACCGAACGCAGTGTGGTCTGAGCCAGCTGACTGGTCGCGACGGTGAAGTTCTCTACCTGAATGATCGCCTTTTCCGGGTCCACCACGCGAAAATACAGCACCGCATTGACCCGCACGGTGACGTTGTCCCGGGAGATCACGTCCTGCTCCGGCACGTCCATGGTGACCACTCGAAGATCGACCACTTCCATTTTCTGAATGATGGGAACGATGATAAACAGACCTGGCCCCTTGACCCCCTGAAAGCGGCCCAGGAAGAACACCACACCGCGCTTGTATTCCGGCAGAATGCGCACCGATGCCGCCAACAGCAGCAACACCAGCACTACGGGAACGAGATAGGATACCCACATGGAAACATCTCCTCGGATCGCCTCTAGCAGAGGCTGAATGAACGCATTCACGGTTTTGATACATCGGAACTTGAATCGGCACGGTAAGGCGCCACTTCCACGGTCAAGCCGTCCAAGGACATGACCTGGACGCGCTGATCCTTGCGCACCGCCTCGCCGCTACGGGCATTCCAACGCTCGCCGCGCAGCCGCACATGCCCTTTATGGTCGAAATCCTCCAGCGCAATCGCGGTCATGCCGATCATCTCTTCTTCGCCACTGAGCGGGGGTTTCTTGCGCAGCCCGACAAAGCGCATCGCGACCCACAGCAACAAACCGGCAGCCACCAGGGCCACTCCCGCTATCAGAGGAATCGATACGGCCATGTTTTCGTCATCCATCAAGATTATCGAGCCTGTGACAAAGGCTATGATGCCGCCGATGCCAAGAATACCGAAGCTCGGCATCAGCGCCTCGCCAACGATCAGCCCCAGCCCCAGTAGAATCAAGGCAAGTCCGGCATAGTTGATCGGCAGCACCTGAAAGGCGAACAGCGCCAGCAGCAGACAGATGGCACCGATGGTACCCGGCACCAGGGCACCGGGATTGATCAATTCGAAAATCAGGCCATAGATACCAATGAGCATCAGGAAATAGGCGATATTGGGGTCGGCGATGATCGACAAGAGCTCGGTGCGCCAATCCGGATCGAAGCGCTCGATGCTCAGATCCGCGGTTTCAAGGGTCGCGGTGCCATCACTCATGACGACCTCGCGGCCATCGATCTGGGTAAGCAGGTCCTGCACGTCCATCGCCACCACATCCGTGACGTTCTGCTCTAGCGCCTCCCGGGCGGTAAGATTCACCGCCTCCCGCACCGCCTGTTCGGCCCAGTCCGCGTTACGTCCATGGCGCTCTGCCAACGTGCGGATATAGGCCACCGCGTCCTCGAGCACCTTGCGCTCCATGGCGGTCTCACCACGGCGTTTATCGTCGCCGGCTTCCTGGTCTTGGTCTTGGTCTTGGTCTTGGTCTTGGTTTTGATCTTGAGCCTGGCTCTGTTCTTCAGCCTGCTGCCCATCGTCGGAAGCTTGATTTTCAGTCTGATCGCTTTGATCAGACTGCTCTGACGAATCAGATTCGTCCTCTTCCGAGCCGGGCATGCCACCGCCGCCGAGCTGTACCGGCGTGGCCGATCCCAGGTGCGTGGAAGGCGCCATGGCAGCAACGTGACTGGCAAGCAACAGATAGGTCCCGGCACTGGCGGCCCGGGCCCCGGAGGGCGCGACATACACCGCCACCGGCACTTTTGATGCCAGCATGGTGCTGATCATGCTTCGCATCGAGGAAGCCAGGCCGCCCGGGGTGTCGAGCTGCAGGATCGCGAGGGCCGCATTCTGCTCTTCCGCCATTTCCAGGCCGCGCTGAAAATAGTCGCTGGTCGCAGGATTGATGCTGCCCTCGATAGTCATCACCAAGGCGCTTTTTTGCCCGGTTTGCTCTTCCTGGGCGGCGGCCAAGAAAGCCAGCAGCAGGCCACTTAGCAAACACAGCAGCCATAAGATACGAAAGCGATTGGACAGGATGTGACGAGTGCCTGGCATTGCATCCCCGCTTGAAATCTATCCGCCCTTTTAAGGGCCGATCATTGTTGCAAGGTCAACTTGGCGTCTGGAGCTTTCTATACAGACCCTGGGAATCTCGTTGGGTTTCATCCTCTGCGCTGCGGTTTCCAGTATTGCTGCCGTCTTCTCTTTCTTGGCCCTCGTTGCTTTCATTGCCGTTATGCGAGTTTTCATTGCGGCTGTTATCGCTTTCGCTAGCGTCGCTTTCACCGTTGCTACCATCGCCACTACCACCCTCTATTACTTCCCCTAGGGTTTCGATCGGTGAGGAAATCAGATTCTGCAACGCCTTGCGAATGGCCTGACCGGCGATGTCGCCAAATTCGATGGAGCCGGATTTATCCAGCGGTATGGTGATGGGTATCTCGAGTTCGATGGTGCCGTCATCATTACGCAATACGCCGATCAGGGTTTTCACCGGCAAGTCCGTGGCGGAATCATCGACCTGCTCGCCCAGCCTGATCCGGCGCAGCATGAGCTGGTTGTCGGTATCGAGTCGGCCGTCTTCCAGCCGGTAGTCGAGATCCAGCGTTACCTCGCCCTGTTCGATTTCATAGCCTGCAAACCGGCGCAGATAAGGCGCGAAGGTGGCCAATGCCATACGTTCGAAATGCATGTTGAAGCGACCTTGCCAGGGATCGCTCAAAGGGTCATAAGCACCTTGAATATTCAGTGGAGAACCATCTGAAACCTGGCCCTTCAACGCGAGCTTACCTCCATCCTGCTGCGACGAGGAGAGCCCTTTCCACTTGCCTTCCAGCGCTGAAAAATCGATCTCGAAGGGCTGTGACAGGTGTCGATCGGCGAAGGCCATGGCTCCTTTTTCGATGACAAGCTCGTCCAGTGCATAGCGCCTGGACGAAGAGGACTTTGGCTTTGCGTCTTTTTGTTCTTTGTTCTTCTGCCCGTTGTCTTTCTGCTCGGGCTTCTTCTGATTTGGAGCACCGGGAGGCGTCCAGGCGGAAAGATTGGTTCCCATCTGCTCGTTGATGACCACCTTGGACCAGGGCTCTTTGAGGGTGATGCGATCGGCTTCGAGGCGAGGCCGATCGAGCTCGAACAGGAAGCCATCGATATCGACATGGGTTACCCGGGCGATCTGCTGTTCACCGTTGGGTTCGAGCATTACCACATCTCGCAGATCCGTATCGCCGCTGATGCGCACTCCGGCATCCGTTGCCTCCCCTGCCTGCATTCGTGCCTGGGTGGCTAATGTCCCGCCTTGGGTTTGGGCACTCACCAGCTTATCTAGATAGCCGGAAAGCGTGGTCAGTGGCAGCTTTTCAGCGGTCATGTCCACGTCCACCCGCCAGGGTGAGAATCCCATCTTTCCCTTGGCGCTCAGATCAGCACCATTGAGTCGGGACTCACTCTGTAGGGAAAAGGGTGCGTCGGAGGTGTTGTCGTACCCCTTGGCATCCAGACTCACTTGCTTGAAGGAGAGCGTGATCGGCTCATCGATGCGTCGATTGATCCAGTCTAGCCGCCCGTCAATGGCGGTGATGTGCTCGATTAGAATCGGGGTGGGCTCTTGATTGTTGTCCTTGTTCGAACCGCCGCCGGCAAACATTTCGACCAGGTTCCAATTGCCGTCTTCCTGCCAGATGAGCTGTAAACGAGGCGACTGGATGCCCAGCTTTTCGAGGCGCCAGCCCGGCGACCAAAGCGAGCGCCATGCCACGTCTGCGGTAATACGTTCGCTGGACAGCACCGGCGTCTGTTCTTGACCGGCAACTCGTACATTCTCAAGCGTCAACTCCAAGGTGAATGGATTATCGATCGCAACGCTCTCGATGGTAGTCTCGCGCCCAGTGATGGATGAGAACGTCGTCTCCAGGCGCTGCTCGATGTAATACGGCAGCGCCCATAGCCAGGCGATCAGCAGCAGCCCCACCACGACGATTAAAATCAATGGAATGAGCCACCAGCGCTTGGACGAACCCTGCCGTGTCGATGTCATTGAACTTCCTTAAAAAAGCAGCAGATCACGAATAGGCTTTAAGAATGGCAGGAGAATCCCCTCTTGCCCAACTTCGACAATGCTTCTCGCCAGGCACATTCGATGGAAGTACTATCTCGTCGCCCTTATTCGTGATTAGAGATCACTCGTTATGCTACTTGGACTCTCCTTGTTTTATGTCGGTGCCGTACTGGTGCTTAATGGACTGTGGATGCTGGGTCATATTGGCGACAAGGAAATCAGCGTCATCAATATGTTCGTCGGCGGGCTGTCTTTGATAATTGCGCTGTACACCGCCTTCGGCCCCGACACGAGTGCGGCCACCATCAAATCCGCCGCGCTGACGCTGTTGTTCAGCTTCACCTATCTATGGGTGGCACTCAATCGCTACAACGGCGCCGATGGCCGTGGCCTGGGCTGGTTCAGTCTGTTCGTCGCCATCACGGCGGTGCCGGTAGCCGTGCAAACCTTTCTGGCAGGAAATTCGGTATGGAGTGTGTGGTTTAGCCTATGCTGGGCGGCCTGGGCGGTGTTGTGGTTCATGTTCTTCTTGCTGCTGGCGATGCAAAAGCCCATTGCTCGGGCCACGGGCTACATGTCCATGGTTCAAGGTGTGCTGACCGGCTGGCTGCCGGGATTTTTGTTGCTCAATGAGGTGCTGAAATAAAGAGGTGATGCAGTGGCCGCCATGAGGAAGTTTCCACTGGCCATCCTGGCCAAGGCCCCTTTGCCGGGCCAGGTCAAGACGCGGCTGATTCCACGACTTGGCGCCGAGGGTGCTGCCAGACTGCACCGCCATCTAGTCTGGCGGACACTGGAAACCGCCGTCGCCGCTACGGCGGCAGAGTCGATCACGCTATGGACGAGTCTTGCTTTTCCAGGTGAGCCTGAGCACGCTTTTTTTGATATCTGCAGCGCGCATTTCGGTATTCAGCTGCAGCCTCAGCCGGAGAGCGATCTTGGTCTGCGCATGTATGCCGCGCTAGCTGCCATGCCTGGGCCGGGTCTGGTAATCGGCTGCGACTGTCCAATGCTCGATGCAGCCTTGTTACGCCAATGCCAGACTGCCTTGGCATCATCGGAGTGCGTGCTGCTGCCCGCAGAGGATGGCGGTTATGCGCTCGTCGGCGCACGCCTGATTGACCCTCGGCTATTTCAGGACATTGACTGGGGAACCGAGCGCGTCTTCACGCAGACATTGGAACGACTAGATGCGTTAGGCTGGCGTCACGCCTGCCCTGCCACCGTATGGGATATCGACAGACCCGCCGATCTCGAGCGCCTGCTAGGCCTGCCCAATGACGATCATCGGCATAATGTCATCGTTGGCAGGATCGATACACAGTAGGCAAGCACAAACGTGTTTGTGTTTGTGCTTGCCTACTCCACTTTGCTTATCGTTTTAGTCCAACTTGGACGCTAGACACGTCGCCCACTCCTGCAGGGAAATCGGCAGCTGCCCGATGATCTCGATATCGCGATTCTCGAAGATGTCGCTCAGGCCGGACGTTTCAAGGCTATCTATTTCCCGATCGCGATGTCTTATCAGCGCTTCCAGATAGGGATAGAAGGCGATGATCATGGCACTCACCCAACGATTGACGGGCCAGGAAGGCCAGGCATGGTCGAGCTCGAAAGTTCTGGCCAGCGCCAGGGTCTCGGTGGCATTGCGCCAGGTTTCGCCGGTCACCCAGCGATTGGTGGTGAAGAGCCCAATGGGCTCGCCCCAGGCATCTATGGAGATGGCGATCAAGTGTGTCGGCTCGGCCAGGTGGCGGGGGCGATTGTCCTCCGGTGGACGCTGGAAGACATGGAAATGACCGTGTTCTTCGTTACCACGATGGGCATGGTAGTAATACTGGCTGCCGGTGTCCTTGTCGTAAACATCGCCCTCGGGGAAATGATTGAACTCAAGGAATTCGCCCTGGCCCTTGAGCAGTTCCCCTACCAGATTGAGCCCGACTTTCTTCAATACCCGCTGGCAATCCAGGGCGTCCATGGCAGCCGCATGCATGAGCTGCACGTCATCCCTTTTATAATCTGCGAGATCGGGCTCGCAAATGGCTTCGGCAATGTAGTAAGACGATAGCGCCATATTCATGAAGAACCTCCGCTTTGTGCTTGTCCACAATGGCGTTACTTTTGTTGCGGCCCGCCGTAGTCCTGCTGAACGTCTACTACATAGGCCGCCAACGCCGCCAGATCCATCGACGCCCAATCCAGCGTATCGCCGGCCATAGGATTGACCATGCAGATCTGGACCATCTCGTCTGCGTGCACTTCATTCATACCATAGAGATTCATGCCCATGGCCACCTGATGCGGATAGGTCTGCTCTAAAGTGGTTTGATAGCGCTGATCGCCGCTGTGGCAGCTGGCGCAGGCAAGACCGTTGCTGCTTAGCTGCGTATCGTTGAAAGTGGCGGCGATTCTCGATTCGCCTTGCGCATATGGATTGGTCGGGCAATGTGCCGGGGCATTACATCTCGTCGCCATTTCTTTCGTGATCCACGAATGCGGCTGGCTCTGCAGCCATACGGGAGTGCAGGAGGTTGAGTGGTGGTTTATCGAGTGGGAGTGAGTGCAAGCACATCTGCGCGGGTCACGCTTTGCTCGGCGATCAATTCGTTCACCACTTCGCGACTGGCCTTGTAGTGCCCGGTTTGCTTGTGATCTGCCAGGGCCTGTTCGTCGCGATAGACCTCGTAGAGATGAAACAGCTCCGGGGTGTCCCGATCCTCGATCACATCGAAGACATGACAGCCCGGTTCCTCGCGTACCGACGCCTCGGCGTTTGGCAGCATGGCCTCTAGAAAGCGCTCCCGGGTGCCGGACTTGAGCTGGGTTCTGACGATGATGCAGTACATGGGATCTCCTGTCGGGTTGCGCCGATGAAACATCGACTCTAATCTTGTGGAAATAATTTCCAATTTCAGCCTACCCAAACCACGGAGAGTCAGCAACATGAACCGTCCTGCCCCCCTCAATGGCATGCGCCATATCGCCCTGCAAGTACAGGATCTCGACGCCTGCGAACGCTTCTACACCGAACTGCTGGGCATGCAGCTGCTGCGTCGCGCTCACAAGGATCTCGTCTATCTCACTCTTGGCAACGACAATTTTTCCTTGAGCCGGGCCAAGGAACCGACCGGCGGTGATCCTCAGCGACTGGATCATTTCGGCTTCGTGGTGGATGAACGCGATGACGTGGACGCCTGGCATGACTATCTCAAGGCCCAGGGTGTGGAAGTGACATCCGCGCCTCATGATCACGGCGACGGCGGCCGCAGTTTTTATTGCCTCGATCCGGACGGCAACAGCGTGCAGCCGCTTTATCATCCAAGCGTATCCGGGCAGCGACTGAGTTAAGAGCCGAAAACAGTCGCTGCGAAATTGCCGGTTCGCCTGTAAGGTCATGGTTTTGAACGCGACAAATACCCGACATCTCTCGTGTTGATGACCGCTATGACCCGATCAGACTCGCCTATCGTCGGTAATACTGACTTACGACTCTTAAACCTACGTCAGTCCCTGCAGGAAGCGGGGCTCGATGTCAGCGAACTGCACCCCATGGCGGATACCGGCCTGGCGCATGAGCATGTGTGGCTGTGTCGTCAGAATGGGGAGGATTGGGTCGCGCGTCTGCCCAAGCAGAGCCAGATGAAGCTCACCCCCAGGGCCAATCTCGACTATCAGGCTGCTTGCTTTGCACGAGCCAGCCAGGGTGGGCACACCCCGGCTCTGCAGGCGGTGCTACCTCCGAGCAATGCCTTGCCCCGGGGAAGCTTGATCGTTTCTGCCATCAAGGGTCGCGTGGCCCGATTGCCTCAGGATCTACCGGCCATCGCCGAGACCCTGGCCAGCCTGCATCGATTACCCCTTCCCTCTTTTAATGCGCGACCGCCCTTGCTGGCCCCCGCTTCGCCTTGGCAAGCAATGCTCGAAGAGATTCTCGAACAGGCGCGCTATCTTGAAGCCGCTCAAGTGAGTGCGGCTACCTGCCAACAGCTGGGCGAAGAGCTGCAGATCCTGCAAACCTGGTTGACTCAGGATCATTCGGAGGCGGTTGCGCTGATCAGCTTCGATGCCCACCCGGGCAACTTTCTAATTCGTGATGACGGTCGCGCCATGCTGGTGGATCTGGAAAAATGCCGCTACGGCCTACCCGGCCTCGATCTGGCCCATGCCACGCTATACACCTCCACCACCTGGGACGTTGCCAGCTACGCGGAACTCGGCCTGGACGACGTCCACGGGTTCTATCGTCACTGGGCAAGCGCCATGAATCACGACGACAGATACTGCGATCAGGAGGCAGTGCTGCAGTGTCGTCGTGCCATGTGGCTATGGTCGCTCACCTGGTGCGCCAAGTGGCGGGTAGAACACCAACGCGCTAGGGACGCAACGGATGCAGGCGAGGATTGGTCGAATACGCTGAGCGATCCAGCGCTGATTGCCCATGTGCGCGACCGGGTCGATCACTATCTGTCTTTACCGATCGTGACAAGAGTCTGCACGGAACTTGCGTTCCTTGAGCGACTCAACCTGTTCGGCTGATCATCACGACTGACTACACAACAGACCAAAAAGGAATTGCCTGCATGCCTCGATCACTCGTTTCCCGGCTTCTTGCACCGCTGTTTGCCTTGCTCTCGGTCAGCTCTTTGCAGGCCCAGTCACTTGAGACCCAGGATCTCAATGACTGGGCGAGCATCGAAACCAGGGCAAAGGGCCAGACGGTCTACTGGAACGCCTGGGGCGGGGATGCCAATACCAATGACTACATCGACTGGGTAAGCCAGCAGATGCAGTCTCGCTTTGATATCGACGTGGTGCACGTGAAGCTAGGCGACACCGCCGAGGCGGTATCTCGGGTGCTCGCAGAAAAAGCCGCCGGTAACGATGAAGACGGCGCCATCGATCTGATCTGGATCAACGGCGAGAACTTCGCGGCCATGAAGAAGAACGGCTTGCTGTACGGCCCCTGGGCAGAGCAGTTGCCCAACTTCGCCCTGACCGCACCGGATGACAACCCGGAGATGCGAAGCGATTTCACCCTGCCGGTGGAAGGCCTGGAAGCTCCCTGGGGCAAGGCGCAGATTACCTTCTACTACGATAGCGACCGGGTCGAATCGCCCCCCAAGACCATGCGGGAACTGCTCGAGTGGGCCAGAAACAATCCCGGTCGTTTCACCTATCCGCTGGTGCCGGATTTTCTCGGCAGTACCTTTCTCAAGCAGGCCCTGCTGGGGCTGATCGACGATCCTGCGCCGCTGTATGCGCCGGTCAATGAGGCGAATTTCGAGAACGTCACAGCCCCGCTATGGGACTATCTCGATGCGCTGCACCCCAACCTGTGGCGCAGCGGCCAGAGCTTTCCCAATAGCGGAAGCGCCCTGCGCCAGCTGATGGGGGATGGCGAGCTCAGCCTAGCCTTCACCTTCAACCCCTTGGAGCCCGCTGCCGCCATGGCGGATTATCAGTTGCCGCCAAGCACACGCAGCTATGTGCTCGATGATGGCACTCTGGGCAACGTGCATTTCGTTGCCATTCCCTTCAATGCCAGCCACAAGACCGGCGCATTGATGCTGGCCAATTTCCTGCTCTCTCCCGAGGCCCAGGCGCACAAGCAGGATATTGAAGTATGGGGCGACGCCACCGTGTTGGCTCTGGATACGCTGAGCGAAAAACAGCGCCAGGCCTTTGCGACACTGCCGGACAACCCTGCGACACTGCCCATAGAGGCCCTCCAGCGCACCTTGGCAGAGCCGCATCCAAGCTGGATGGAGCGCCTGGAACAAGAGTGGCTTACCCGTTACGGAACCCGTTGATGCCCTCAGGTTATGCCCTGGGTGTACGTCTTGCGCCCTGGCTTACGATTACGCTGTTGAGCCTTCCCGTGGCAAGCGGTCTAGCCGGTGTCATCGCGCCGGCCTTCGGCTTTCTACCCGCCTTGGGTGGCGACAGTCTGACGCTGACTCATTGGCAGGCGTTGCTGGACAGGCCGGGCTTGGGCCGCATGGTGCAGTTGAGCTACGTCACGGGATTGGTCAGTGCCGGCGTATCGCTTGCCATCGTGATGCTGTTTCTCGGTGCCTTCATGCACACGCGAGTGTTCACGTCGGTGCGTCGACTATTGTCGCCGCTTCTGGCGGTGCCGCACGCCGCAGCGGCCATAGGCCTAGCATTCCTGCTAGCCCCTTCGGGGCTGCTGAGCCGCGCCCTGTCACCCGGGCTGACCGGCTGGCAGCACCCACCGGATATCCTGTTCCCGGGTGATCCTTTCGGCCTTGCGATGATTGCCGGTCTCGTGCTCAAGGAAGTGCCCTTTCTGCTGCTGATGAGTCTGGCGGCACTGCCCCAATGTCGCGCCAGTGAGCGCCTGCGCATGGCCCGCGCCCTAGGCTACGGACCGCTCTCGGCCTTTCTCAAGGTGGTGGTGCCGGGGCTCTATCCATTGCTGCGACTGCCGGTCTATGCAGTGATTGCCTTTGCCTCGTCCACCGTCGAAGTGGCCTTGATCCTGGGGCCCACGACGCCTCCACCCCTGGCAGTCGCGGTATTACGCTGGCTCAACGACCCGGACCTGTCGATGCGTTTCATGGCCTCCGCCGGGGCCTTGTTGCAGTTGGGGGTTACCCTGGCCGCATTGGCCACTTGGTGGCTGATCGAAGTCCTGGTGCGTCGGCTTACCCGCCGCTGGCTTTCGAATGGACGTCGCCACAATGGCGATGCCGTGCTTGGCGGCATCGCATTTGGTGCGGTTTCGCTCTCGCTGCTGCTTATTCTGGGCAGTCTGGTAGGCCTGATGCTGTGGTCATTGGCCGCCTACTGGCCTTTCCCCGAAGCGCTACCCCAGCCCCTGACGCTGCGCAACTGGACGAGGGCGGCCGCCAGTATGGGTGATCCATTGACCCAGGCGGCGGTGATCGGCATCGTCGCCACGCTTTTGTCGCTTGCGCTGGTAGTCGGCGCCCTGGAAGCGGAAACACTGCACCAACGCCCGACCCGACCCTGGGCACAGCTGATTCTCTACCTGCCGCTACTGGTGCCATCCGTGGCCTTTCTATTCGGGCTGGTATTGATGCAGATTCAGGCAGGGGTGCCGCCGGGAATCACCGCCGTCATTTTCGGCCACGCGATATTCGTGCTGCCCTACGTGTTCCTATCCCTGGCGGAGAGTTATCGTCGGCTGGACCCGCGTTGGGCGCATCTTGCCCGCAGTCTCGGCGCCAGCCCTGCTCGGGTATTCTGGCGGGTACGCCTGCCGATGCTCAGCGTGCCGCTGATGACCGCCGCCGCAGTGGGTTTTGCGGTGAGCATCGGCCAGTACCTTCCTACCTTGCTACTGGGCGCCGGCCGCGTCAGTACCATCACAACCGAGGCAGTAAGCCTTGCCAGCGGTGGTGATCGTCGTCTGACCGCGGTCTACGCCCTGCTGCAATTGGCCATGCCTGCGCTGGGTTTCGCTCTTGCCCTTGGGCTTCCACGGCTGCTGTTTCGTCGACGCAGCGGGCTTTTGACATCAGTATGACGCCGTCGCGCCATCTTTCATTTTCAGGAGCTCCATGCATTCGTTGATCTTGGAAAATGTACATATCGCCCTCGAAGGCAGTTCCCTGCTTGGCATCGATACCGCCATTGCACCCGGGGAAGTATTGACGGTAATGGGCCCTTCCGGAGTGGGCAAATCGACGCTGCTGGCCTATATCGCTGGCTTTCTATCACCTGCCTTCTCCGCCAGCGGCAGGGTTCGGCTAGGGGAGCGCGACCTCACTCGGCTACCCGCGGAGGCACGCCGGGTGGGATTGCTGTTTCAGGACCCGCTGCTGTTTCCTCATCTTGGCGTGGGCGGTAATCTGGCCTTTGGCATGATCGCCGACGGCTCACGCCGCGAGCGTCAGCAGCGTGTCGAGACGGCACTCGAGGAAATAGGCCTAGAAGGATTTGCCCACCGCGACCCCGCCACCCTCTCCGGCGGCCAGCGCTCCCGGGTAGCGCTCATGCGCGTACTGCTATCCAAGCCAAAGGCCATGCTGCTCGATGAACCCTTCTCAAAGCTCGACGCTACCCTGCGAGACGAAATGCGCCAGCTGGTGTTTGAACGGGTGCGTCAGGAAGGCCTGCCGACGTTGATGGTTACCCATGACGTGGCGGACGCCGAAGCGGCGGGTGGACGTGTGATTGAGCTTAACGGTTGAGACTTGCTTTGTTCCGATGACCCGGGCGCGATGCCTGCCCTCCCGCCCGATGTCATGGCAATTCCCTGTTTCAGCCTTCAGTGATTGAGTCTGCTTCAACCCGTCAGGACTCTGCCGCGCAAGGATTCTTCTTGGCCGCGCAGGGATTGGCGGCGCAGGGATTGGCTGCACAGGGGTTTTTCATGGCGCAAGGGTTTTTCGTCGCGCAAGGGTTGGCTCCACAGGTCTGCTTTGCCGCACAGGGGTTCTTGCTGGCACAGGGATTGGCGGCACCACAAGCCGCCATGGCCTGCATGGCTGCGCCGCTCAGCGATACGGCCAGTACGGTACCGGCTATCCGAGAGGCAATCCTGCCTGCAGGAGAAAGGGAAAAACGCTTCTTGAGTATCATGGGATCACTCCATCGGTTGTTGTTCGCCACCTGAAAGACACCGTGTTTCGCTGGCGTCTGATATTTGGTAGGTCGAGGAAGGAATCACTTACAGATTCAAGGTCATTTTTGTTTTCGGTGTGTTCATGCATGGCAAGACGCACCACTGCATACTGGACCAGGCCAATATTCCCTGGACTGACGACTGGGCGTTCTCGCTCCAAGGCGAACGATAAAAACACTTTCCCGTGTACATGAGGGCCGCGCGATGCAACGACCCCGACTCAGCATCATCATTCCTACTTTGAACGAAGCTCATGGGATCGAGGATCAGCTCGTTTCGCTACTGGGACTATGGGTCTGCGGTTGTGAAATCATCGTCGCCGATGGCGGTAGCAGGATCAGACCGTTGCCTTGGCTTCACCGCTGGTATCACGGGTGCTGGTGTGCGAACCCGGACGTGCTCGACAGATGAATGCAGGCGCCAGGGCCAGCCGGGGTGACACTCTGCTCTTTCTGCATGCGGATACGCGCTTGCCCAGGCGTGCGGATCAGTTGATCATCCAAGCGCTCACCCAGCGCGTCTGGGGGCGTTTCGACATAGCGCTTAGCGGTCGCCATCCGCTGCTCAAGATGGTGGCCGGCGCCATGAATCTGCGTTCGCGACTCACCGGCATTGCCACCGGCGATCAGGCGATATTCATGACCCGCCAGGCGTTCAATGCGGTTGGCGGTTTTCCTGAACAGCCCTTGATGGAAGATATCGAGATGTCGGCGCGTCTCAAGAGGCTTTCATCACCTGCCTGCCTGGGTCAGCGCGTAATGAGTTCCGGGCGCCGCTGGGAGCATGACGGCCTCTGGCGCACTATCCTGTTGATGTGGCGATTGCGTTATCGCTATTGGCGAGGCGTCGACAGCCGTGCGTTGACCAACCACTATCGCCAAGTGCGTTGAACGCCTTGACCTGCCCATTCAGGCGTACATGATGGCAAGCACTCTGCGAACGAGATGTGATCATGACGACATCTGCGAACGACAACAAGAACGAAAGAATGCAGCGCCTGGCAGCCATTCGACCGCGATTGGTCTCCTTTGCTCGTCTGCAGCTTCGCGATCTCGCTCAGGCCGAAGATGTAGTACAGGAAGCCCTGGTTGCCGCCATGGAAAAAGATGCAAGCTTTCTGGGGCATTCGGGCTACGAGACCTGGGTGTTCGGCATTCTCAAGTTCAAGATTCTCGACGGTTTGCGCAGCCAGCGTCGACAAGGCAACTGGCGTCCTTGGGAGGATGAGCTGAATGACGGTGCCATCGAGCGTCAGTTCAAACGTAACGGGCGCTGGGAAGAAGCCGCGCGTCCTTCGAACTGGGGCGATCCGGAAGCCGCTTTCGTCAGCGAGCGTTTCTGGCAAGTCTTCGATGCCTGCATGATTGCCCCGCCGGACAATATTGCGCGTATTTTTTCCTTGCGGGAGCTGATGGGTCTTTCCACCGAAGACATCTGCAAGGAAACCGGCATCAAGGAAAACAACTGCTGGGTCATCCTGCACCGCGCCCGATTGCGCCTGCGCGCTTGTATCGAAAACGGCTGGCTTGCGGAGAAAGCGTAATGTTCAAACTGATGGTGTGTCGAGAAATCACCAAGCTGATGTCCCGGCGCCTGGACGCCCCTCTCGGTTTCAAGAATCGCCTATTGTTGCGCATGCACGTTGGCATGTGCGGCGCCTGCCACGAATGCAACAAGCAGTTCGAGCTATTGCATCAGGCTGGTAATGCCTATAAGCCGCTCGCTGGCGAGCAAGACGCCACTGACGAAGATCCCACTCGATCAAATCGCTAAGGAATCACGGCGTCGTATCGGGTTGAACCTCCGGTGCCGCCCGTCGAAATGCCTCGTGTTCCCGAGCGCGGGCGTCAAGTGCGACCAGAAAGGGATACGCCGAGAGATCGCACTCGTAGCGCCGGGCGTTATAAAGCTGCGGCACCAGACACAGCTCCAGGAGTCCGGGCCGCTCGCCCAGGGAGAAAGCGCCTTGCAAGGCGGCCGCCTGAGGTTCCAGCGCTGCCAGGCCCAACGTCACCCAGTGTTGATACCAGGCCCGTTTGGTCGCGTCGTCGAGCCCGAGTTCGCCGCCCAGATACTGCAGTACCCGCAGGTTGTTGAGCGGATGAATCTCGCTGGCGATGTGCTGGGCAAAGCTCCTTGCCTGGGCGCGGTCCGCCGGCTCCCGGGGCAGCAAGGCGGGTTCGGGACGGGTTTCGTCGAGATACTCGACGATCGCCAGGGACTGGGACACTTGCGTTCCATCGTCATCGACGAACAGCGGCACCAGGCCCTGGGGGTTCATCTGCCGGTACTCGGCGCGGTGCTGATCCCCGCCGTCATGCACCAGATGGACGCTGCGATGCTCGACCTCGACCCCCTTGAGATTCACGGCGATGCGCGCTCGATAGGCAGCACTGGAGCGCCAGTAGCCATACAGAATAGGTTGCTGGTTGCGCATACTCTCTCCCGGGTTGATTGACTGTGTCATTCGCTTGGTGCGTAGCACTCCACGATCTGATCGATGGCGCCGAACAGCGATCCACCGTCACGATCGAACATTTCGATGCGCACTCGATCGCCGAACTTGAGAAACGGCGTGCGGGCCTCGCCGTGCTCGAGCACCTCGAGCATACGCTTTTCCGCCAAACAGGCGGAGCCCCTGCTGCGATCGTAGTTGGAGACCGTGCCGGAGCCGATGATGGTGCCGGCCCCTAGCGCCCGCGTCTTGGCTGCATGGGCTACCAGGGTAGGAAAATCGAAGGTCATGTCGATGCCGGCATTGGGACGACCAAACAGCTCCCCGTTAATATGACTGACCATGTCGAGATGCACCTTGCCGCCCTGCCAATCGTCACCCAGCTCATCCGGGGTGATCGCCACCGGCGAGAAGGATGAGGACGGCTTGGCCTGGTAGAAGCCGAAGCCCTTGGCCAGCTCGCCGGGAATCAGGTTGCGCAGGGACACGTCGTTGACCAGCATCAGCAGCTGGATGTGCGCCTCCGCCGCTTCGACAGCAATGCCCATCGCCACATCGTCGGTGATGATCGCCAGTTCGGCTTCGAGATCGATGCCCCAGGCCTCGTCCGCCAGGCGAATCGGCGCAGTCGGCGCCAGGAAGGTATCGGAGCCGCCCTGGTACATCAGCGGATCGTGCCAGAAGCTCTCGGGCATTTCGGCGCCGCGGGCCTTGCGCACCAGCTCGACGTGGTTGACGTAGGCGCTGCCATCTGCCCAGTGATAGGCCCGGGGCAGCGGGCTGGCGCAGTCTTCCGGTTGAAAATCGAAGGCCTCACTGCACTGGCCGTCATTCAGGGCTTGATAGCGTTCTTGCAAGCGCGGGGCCACCTGCGCCCAGTCATCAAGAGCCGCCTGCAGGGTTGGGGCGATATCGTTTGCCGCCACGGCGCGCTCGAGATTGCGGGAGACCAGCACCAGCTCGCCGTCACGCCCCCGGTTCAGGGATGCCAGTTTCATTGAAAACTCCTTGCCAACACAGAAATTGAAACCATCATTCGGCCTTGCCCGGGGCCCGCCAGGAATTCACATAGGCCGGGTTCTCGACGTCTTGTGCCGTCTCGGTAATACGCAGGCTGCGTCGAGTATCGATCATCACCGCGACTTCATCCGTGAAGGTCGCGGGATCGTCCTGGCTCTTCTTGAGGGCCTTGGGGTGAGGGCCGTGGGCGAAGCCGCAGGGATGAAAGGTGATCATGCCCTGCTCGATGTTGTCCCGGGAAAAGAAGTTGCCGCGGTGATAGAACAGCACTTCGTCGTAATCGTCGTTGTTGTGATAGAACGGCACCTTGAGCGCTCCCGGGTCGGATTCGATGGGCCGAGGGCAGAAGGTGCAGACGACGAAACCACGCGCCACGAAGGTGGTATGGGCTGACGGCGGCAGATGATAGCGATGGCTCATCACCGGGCGGATGTCGCGCCAGTTGAGGCTCACCACGGTGTTGTCACCGTGCCAGCCCACCGCATCCAACGGGTTGAAGGGAAAAGTCACGGTGGAAATTTCCCCCAGGCGTTTGACCCGAACCTGCCAGGTGCTCTCGTCCTGCTGATCGCGGAACGCCTGATCGAGGTGCGGGTGCTCGAGCACCGCCGGATCGAAGATGGCGTTGGGACCGAGCATGCCCTTGTCCGGCAACTGGTAGGCGCCATCGACATTCTCGATCATCAGGATTTCGCATTTTGCTTGAGACGCAAGCCGCCAAGCGGTGCCCCGGGGGATCACCAGATAATCGCCGTCGCAGAATTCGAGGTGGCCGTAATCACAATAGAGCGACCCCTCGCCGTGGTGGATGAACAGCAACTGGTCGCCGTCGCTGTTGCGCACCAGATGGCGCATCGGTTCATTCAGGCGCCAGAAGCGCAGCTCGATATCCGCGTTGTCGAGTACCACCGGCGCCTGCCAGGGGCAGGTCGGCGCCGCCTCGATGGCATTGAGATCGAAGGCATGCGGACGCAGCGGCCCTTCCCAATCGACCCAGCCGGTGGGGGGATGTTTATGATGCATGTGGCTGACCGGGCCGAAAAAGCCCTCGCGCCCCAGTTCACGCTCGAAGGTGCCGTCGGGCAGATCGCAGTGGGCCTGGCGGGAATGCGTGCCCTCCCGGATGGGAAAGTTGATCCAGCGGTGGCTCATGATGGACTCCTCGCGATGGCTGACAGGGTGATATCAAAACGCTGTCGCTCATTACTCCTTGAGCACGCCCCGGCGAATCTGATCTTCCTCGATGGACTCGAACAGGGCCTTGAAATTGCCTTCGCCGAACCCCTCATTGCCCTTGCGCTGGATGATCTCGAAGAAGATCGGGCCGATGACCGTTTCGGTGAATATCTGCAGCAGGATCCCCTCACGCGGGGCGCCGTCCACCAGCAGGTTCAATTCGCGCAGGTCCTCAATCTTCTCTTCATGGTTGGGCACTCGCTTGTCGAGCTTCTCGTAGTAGGTGTCCGGGGTGGTCAGGAAGGTGATGCCGTTGTTCTTCAAGCCGCGCACCGTGGCGTAGATGTCGTCCGTGGCCATGGCCAGGTGCTGGATGCCCTCGCCGTTGTATTCCCGCAGGAATTCGGCGATCTGGGAGTTGTCGTCGGCGGATTCGTTGATGGGGATGTGCATCTTGCCGCAGGGGGCGGTCATGGCCCGAGAGAATAGCCCGGTCTTCTTGCCGGCGATGTCGAAGTAGCGAATCTCGCGGAAATTGGCGATATCGGTATAAAAATTCGCCCAGACGTCCATCTGGCCGCGATCGACGTTGTGAGTCAGATGATCGAGCACCTTTAGCCCTACGCTATTGGCGTTCTTGTCGATGCCGGCACTCGATCCAGCCAAGGGTTCGAAGTCGATGTCGTAGATAGTGCGCCCCTTGCTATCGACCTTTTGATCGACGAAATAGAGCAGCGAGCCGCCGATGCCTTTGACCGCCGGGATACCTACCTCCCCTGGCCCTACCGACGTTTCTGCGGGTTCCGCGCCCTGAGCCACGGCGTAGTCGAAGGCCTGCCGAGCGTCGGCCACTTTCCAGGCCATGGCGCAGGCGCTGGGCCCATGCATCTGGGCAAATTCGGCGGCTTGGCTCTTCGGCTCGGCGTTGAGCACGAAGTTGATGCCTTCCTGCTGAAACAGGCTGACCGCCTTGGAGCGGTGCTTGCGCGTCTCGGTGAACCCCATCCGCAGGAAAAGCTCGCGCAGCGCCTGCAGTCCCTCGGCGGTAGGCGCCGTGTATTCGACGAACTCGAAGCCATCGGTGCCGATGGGATTGTGCTGGGAAACCTGTGGCGTCGGGGAAGCGGAAACGTTCATGGTCTTTCTCCAGGGGATTGTTATTGGGTCGCTGAATTCAGCCTAAGCCCCGGCGACGCGTCATGACGCGTTTTCATTCCTCCGGTTCACCTAACCGGCGCATTTTCGGCATCCCCTTTGTCAAGAAATACTGACAAGCCCGCACACAGCGCCTGATAGCGGCCTCTCGCGGCGCAAAAGGCTGACGATCTGTAAAACTGGATTTACAGCGATCTTCTTTCGTCAATCATCATGGCCGATGCCGTAGCGCTTGAGCTTGTTGGCGATGGTGGTATGTGACACGCCCAGTCGTCGCGCCAGCAGGCGACTCGAAGCGTATTCGGGATAGAGAGAGGCAAGCACGCGCTTTTCCACCTTGCCGAGAATATCGCTGAGCGAACCGTCGAGATCGACACCGGAAAACCCCGGCGCTTGAGCGATGGCGGGCAGGCGCAGATCGCGCGCCTGAAGCTCGTCGCCTTCGCATAGCGATACTGCCTGGAACAGTACGTTCTCGAGTTGACGCACATTGCCCGGCCAGTGATACGTCGACAACTTCTTGACCACCGCCCCGGAAAGCCCTGGGGGTCGACAGCCGATGTGGCGGGCGGCACGATCGATGAAGCGTCGGGCAAGCTCCTCGATGCCGTCCAGGCAGTCGCGCAATGGTGGAATATGTATCGAGAGGACGTTGAGACGATGATAGAGATCCTGGCGGAAAAGGCCCTCGGCACACAGCCGTGGCAGGTCCTGTTGAGTGGCACACATTACCCGCACGTTCAGATAGGTTTCCTCGTCGCTGCCCACCCGCCGAAAACCGCCGTCCTGAAGAAACCGCAGCAGCTTGACCTGAAGGCGCGGACTCATCTCGCCCACTTCGTCGAGAAAGATGGTACCGCCAGCGGTCAGCTCCAGAAGCCCCAGCTTGCCTTCGGGCCGCGCGCGCTCAAAAGCACCCGGTGCATAGCCGAACAGCTCAGTCTCGGCCATCGATTCCGGTAGACCCGCACAGCTGAGAACCATGAACGGCGCCTGGCCGCAGGGGCTCGCCAGATGACAGGCGCGTGCCAGCAGTTCCTTGCCGGTACCGGTTTCCCCCTCGATCAACAAGGGCGCGTCCAGCGGCGCCATGCGTCGCGCTTGTTGCACCACCTCCGCAAGTCCCGGGCTGGCCTGGAAGATCGCCTCGAAGCCGTGCATCTCCTGACGCTGGACCTGATAAATACGCTCGCCGACCCGATCGGCGCGGTGCAGCGTCACTACCGCCCCGGCCAGAGAAGCGACATCGTCCTCGCCGGTATGCAACGGCGCAATGTCGGCCAGATAGCTGGTTTCCTTGAGCGTCAGCCGCAGTCCGTTGACGCGAGCGTTGTTACGCCGCACCAGCTCGGGCAGATCGATATCCTGGAGATACCGATCCAGCGACATGCCGGGCACTTCGTCCACCCGCACGCCGAGCATCTGACCGGCGGCCCGGTTGGCGGCCACGATACGACCCTGCATGTCGATGGACATGACGGGATAAGGAAGCGATGACAACAAGGCATCGAGCTCCAGATGACGCCGCTCGCTGGGCATCAGCTCGACACGCTTGACGCCAAAGACGCCCTCCACCGCTTCGAGCCTGGGCCGGAGCGTAGCCAACTGGGCATTGAGCAGATGCGGTACGTGCAGATAGACGCTATTGCCCTGATCGCCGCCAACCTCCCCGCGCGCCACATTGAGACCATAATCGGCGAAGTGGGCCACGATATCCCGCAGGATGCCGACGCGATTCTGACAATGAAACTTGAGGCGCATGGTCGACTCGATCCGATGGGCGAAAACGCTGATGACGATTCAGCGTCACGCTATCCTGACTTGCTGTCAACATTGTGTTACACCCGCCTGCTGCCTAGGCGTGACAGCCAGCGTCTTCCACGCCGACTGAATCGACGACTTTGCTCGCGTCATGAAAGATTGACGCAAGATTTCGTGTTTCGGACAGAGCGCTCAGTAGCACGGCGCTTCGTGTCAGTGAAAAAACGCTATTCTGAGAATTGAACCCGGCTACAAACACAATGGGCGGGAGCACAAGATGAATAAGCCACAGACGAAAAAGCCGACCCAGTATCAGGCTCACCAGCCGGACGCGAACGGCATCATTCACTATAGTGACACTGAAAACGCGACCTGGCAGGCGCTGATGCGTCGCCAGAAGAACCTCATCGAAGGTCGCGTCTGTCAGGAGTACCTCAAGGGTCTCGAACGCCTGGCGCTGCCCGAGGATCGTATTCCCCAGCTTGGCGATATCGACCGCGTGTTGAGCCAGGCCACCGGCTGGCGGACCGCCCAGGTGCCGGCACTCATTCCTTTCAACACCTTCTTCGAGCTGCTGGCCGAGCGCCGCTTCCCAGTGGCGACCTTCATCCGCACGCCTGAAGAAATGGATTACCTGCAGGAGCCGGATATCTTTCACGAGATCTTCGGCCACTGCCCGATGCTGACCAACCCGGCGTTTGCCGAATTCACCGCCACCTATGGCAAGCTGGGGCTGGCGGCGAGCAAGGAGGAGCGCGTCTATCTGGCACGCCTTTACTGGATGACCGTCGAGTTTGGGCTGGTGGATACTGCCCAAGGCCGTCGTATCTATGGAGGTGGCATCATCTCCTCGCCCAAGGAGACGCTACATGCGTTATCAAACGTGCCAGCGCATCATCCATTCGATCCGATTGATGCCTTGCGCACCCCCTATCGCATCGACATTCTGCAGCCGCTTTACTATGTGATCGACGAGCTGAGCGCGCTGCAAGAACTCGCAGAACAGGACATCATGGCCATGATGCACGAGGCCATGCAGCATGGACTGTTCGCACCGACCTTCGAACCCAAGCAGACGGCCAGCGCCTGACTACCTATAAACGCCCTGACAGGAGCCTTTACATGAGTCAACTTTCTCAGCAGTCCTGCGAAGCCTGCAGCATCGATGCCCCCCACGTCACCCAGGAGCAGATTGATGAATTCAAGACTGCCATACCCGACTGGGACACCGTCGAGCGGGACGGCATTGCACAGCTGGAACGCGTGTTCACGTTTCGCAACTTCAAGCAGGCGCTAGAGTTCACCAATCAGGTAGGCGAGATTGCCGAAGAAGCCGGCCACCACCCGGCGCTGCTGACCGAGTGGGGCAAGGTCACGGTGACCTGGTGGTCCCATGCCATCAAGGGCCTGCACAAGAACGACTTTATCCTGGCGGCTCGGACCGATGAGCTGGCGTCATAAGAAAACGCTTCAGGAACCCGCCGCGGTCTCGGCCACGTCTTGAAGAATCTGAGTGATCTTGTCTAGCGGCAGATCGCACTCCTGCAACCCATGGCGCTCCGCCAGATAGGCGGGATCGTTCCACTCGATGCGGGTGCCCTCTTCGGTTTCGCGCAGCACCATCTTCTGGGGCAGATCCAGCGCGGTGCTGCCCTGGCACTGCATTAGCGGCGTACCCGCCTTGGGATTGCCGAAGATCACCGTGCGGGTGGGCGGTAGCTGTAAATCCACTTTCTCGGCATTCTGGGTATGATCGATCACGGTGAACAGCGTCAGCCCCTTGGATTCCAATGCATCTTTCAGCCGCGATTCCACCTCGGCTACAGGGAGTTGGGTCGTTACATGTTCGATACCCGGGAATGCATTTTCCGATGCCGCCCCAGCAACACCGACCTGAGCCGCAAGCGCAAACGAGGCCAATGTCATCAAGAACTTTGCTTTCATATTGTCAAACTCCTGTTTTGTAATATGCACGCGCTGCCGCCAGGCGGCCGTTAGCCGATGCGATCCACCAGTTCGTTGAGATCCGAAACGGTCATATCCGGATCACCGCCCCAAGTATCGAAAGGCGCCTCGGCGCTGCGGCGTATCCAGGCCGCGTGAAGACCGGCATGCTTGGCGCCGATCAGATCGAAGGGATTGGATGAGATCAGCCAGACATCCTGGGCGGCCACTTCCAGGCGTGTATGAAGATGCGCATACACCGCCGGATCGGGCTTGAAACGCTTGACCTCCTCCACACTGACGATGTCCTCGAAGTGTTCGAGAATGCCCGCCTGTTCGAGCAACCCGCTCACCGCCTCGCGGCTGCCGTTGGAAAACGCCACGCAGCGAAGCTTCGATGAATCCGCCAGTCGCGCCAAGGCATCCGCTGCATCGGGAAACGCCGGCAGGCGCCCGTAGGTTGCCATCAGCGCGTCCTTGTCATTGTCGGAAAGCTGCGTTCTCAAGGCGCGATCGACGAACTCCAACGCATCCCGGGTGCATTGCGAAAAATCCGCATAGGCGCCCATCAAACCGCGGCGAAAGGCATACTCGAGCTGCTTGTCGCGCAGCGCTGGGAAAAATTTGAGGTTTGATCGCCGACCAGCTCTTGCAGCTGCTCGTTGATCCCCTGGGTATCGATCAGGGTGCCATAGACATCGAACGCCAGAACCGTGGACATCGCTCACTCCTTTGAAACGGGAAATCGTCTACCACGAGGATAGTGGTTCAGAGTCGGATAGGATATGCGAATGGCTGTTTCTGTTGGCACGCAAGGCACCGGACAAATAAAACGGGCCCGAATTATCGGGCCCGTCAGAACGCTTTTCAGCGCGCTTCGCTCAGTCGTCCGAATCGCGTTCGTTCTTGGTAATCTCACCGCTCTTGGGATCTACATGAAACTCGTACTTTTCGCCGTTCTTCATGCCCTCTCCTTCCCAGTGGCCGTCGTCTGCCTGGATTTCGGAAACCTGAGAGTAACCGTCGTCTTCAAGGATGGATTTGACCTTATCCATGGAAATCCAGTCCTCACCGGGCTGATCGGCAAAGGACAATCCGCTGATCGAGACCAGACCCAGCGCCGCAATTCCAACTGCAATCTGTAGTTTACGCATTTTCTTTCACCCTTCCGTGGATTGAAATTTCAGTATTGGATAGTGCTAGGGAGGTGTCAATTCAGCGGATGGTCAGGTGAGGGAAGTCAACATGTTCGTTCGTTATGGCATGCAGTTACTGGTGTGCTACTGGCCGCATCTCGTAGATTCGGCCGTACCGTGCAGCCGCATCGAGATCACCTTGTTGAAGGGCATCACGCACGTCGTCCAGCTTGTAAGCATCGTCGACGCTTAGGTAGGGAGACCACTGCGTGCTGTCCTCAATCAGCGATACATCAACCTCGGCAACATACTTGCCCTCGTGCACATACTTCGTCTTGAATCGCTTCATCATGACTACATTCTCCTCGTGAAATTCTCATCCCATCGAACCGGGTCTGGCCGCGGTGACCGAGCAGGGCTTAGTTAGGTTTCTTGAAATAGTGTCAGCTGCCGGAAATCCTCCGCTTCATCATATTCATTGTTCTCAAGAGGTTCAGTGTCGAATTCTGGAAATGAAAGCTCAAGCTTCTTTTTCATAGACTTAGCATTGTGATGTTCAAGCCTTTCTGTAAATTCTTCTACTATTTTCTCCCTAAGCTCCTTATGAACTATTCCATCAACTTCTAAAGGACCAATTTTTACGCCGAAAAGAGCACCAAACAGTAAAGACCCTAAAATTATCTTTTGTCCGGTATTATCATCAACGCCAAGATAACTCCATACCGAACCCGGCGACATAAATTCAGCGGTAGTTGCCAGTTTAAAACTATCCTCTTTGAGAAACTGGTCGAACAATCTTTGAAAACTAATTTCTCTAGGATTTTCCGTAACATCTATTGATCTTGTTAAAACTTCAAGATCAGTAAGAATTGAAAATAGCTGGGAAACGCTATAGTTATTTATAGCATCGCTTTGATTTATACTTGTAGAAAAGAAAAGCTTTCCTTCTGAAACGAATATTGGGTACAACATATAGTAAATCGTGGTCCAATACGAATCAATATTAAACACTGTCTGTCTAGCGGAGATACTCCTTTTCATTGCTGTCGGCACATGTTTTTTTCTAATTTTTGGCCCCCATCTTACGGATCTCCGTAGCGAGAATGGCATTTCAGTGTAAACGCCAGTTTTTTTATCTAGAATCACCCTAACCGGGATATTGTTTATCCGAGGATGTCCAACGATTCGTCCAACCATTAAAGATTCCGAATCAATGCTTACTACGAGGTCACCCACAGATAAATCATCGACGAAAGTTTTGACTTGCGCGCATCGTCTTTGCGATCTAGCTATATAACCTTCTTCTCTTTTTCTTCTTTCCAAGCTGCTAATTTGTGATAGCAGTGAACTCACTTCAGGAAAGAACGGTTGATGATTAGAATGCGGAAGGTCTAAGTCGTCTAGATGGCCAATCGCTACCGTGCCTGCCTGCTGAAAATGGTCGATGTAATTTCCATCTTGAGCTCTTACAACCCAATACCTCTGGCTTTCCGGACGTTCAATAACATCGATCATTCATAAAGCCCTTTAAAAATTAAAATATTGGATAATTCTTGCCTATGAAATGCAGCCGAAGGCGTAATGTAATAGGCTCGCCGTATCTGCACTTGTTCGCTCCTATATCGTCGGACGTTTAGCAAACAATGCCCACATGCCTGCTGCTGAAAGTAACGCACCACCAATAAAATTGAATCTACGCTGCGCTTTGGCTGATGCTAGCAACCGACGAGCGGATGATGCGAAAACGGTGTACAACGTAGCGTTGATAGTCGCCAAAAAAACGAAGGTTACAGCAAGCAGCCACAGTTGAGATGAGCTGTTTGCCCCTGGTGTAATAAATTGGGGTAAGAATGCCACGAAAAAAATAATACCCTTTGGATTCAAGGCGGTAACGAGGTAAGTATTGGCAAACAACTTCAGGCGCGAGGAAGAAAAATCTGGTGCAGCAGTTTCGGCGGATAATAAACCAGCGCGAAACAGCTTGATGCCGAGGTACAGTAAATATAGACCGCCTGCTACTTTGACAACCGTGAACCAAAAAGCCGATATCGCCAGCAAGGCACCCAGCCCTAAAATAGATGCGAACAGCGCAGTTGAATCACCCAGCGCAACCGCAACCACTAGCGGTATATTGGCCTGACGGCCGTGGGCGATTGAATAGCTTATTACCGCCAGAATCGTAGGGCCGGGAATAACAAGCAGAACCGCCGATGCAATAACAAACGCGAACCAGGATTCAATTGCCATGAGCCTCCCTTCTGAAAGTTAACGTCTGTATTTGCGACATATTAGTTGGAGGGATACCGGATGCCACAGCCCATTTTATCGCTTTAAAACTGTATCCAGCGGAGGCTGCGAGCGATCCGTTATAGCGTCTTTTTAACGCTTCTTCTGCTGTGCAACGTATTCATCGAGCAGCTGCCTAATCATTTTTTGATATTGCATATGATGGTTTTTTGCTTCTTCCTTGAAAAAAGCAACGCTTTCGGAACTCAACGAAATAGTGACCTTTGTTTGCTCGTTTTTCAGTGCCAGCTCTTCAGGGGATGGAAGAAAATCTGGTACTAGCTTGATCTCACCAATCGGTTCTTCGCTATACCGAATTCGATTTTTCATAGACCTTTTTACCTTTGCGCCAGTAACCCGCACCAATTATTCGGATGCAGCCAGATCGATATGTGAATCGAACCGTGATAATGCCGGTGGCTTCCCAATTGCTACCAAAGCAGTAGTACCGTTTCTCTTTTTGACTGTGGCTCAAATCTTCGGCAATCACACGCTTTGGATCGAGAAAGGCGTACTGGGCTTCGTAGAACGAAACCCCGTGTTTACGCTGATTGGAAGTGTTCTTCGCCTCATCCCACTCGAAGTTCGATTCGCTCATGTAATGAGAATACGCCAGATATGGCTATTTCACCATACGTCGAACTTCTGACGCTCGACGATTTAGCTAAGCGGTGCGCGCAAGCGCGTTCGGTGAAGGCCAAGAAGGACCGGAACGAATCTGATAGCCTTTTTTATGACCGGTGCAGCCAATAACCTGGCCGGCGGCTCTGATGCATGACAGCAACGACGAGGCAAGCTGAAGTGGAAGGCTTGTAAACAACAGCATAGGGAAACTTGGTCAGTAGAAATCTGCGAGTTCGCTTACCGAATTTGGGCCAGGTTTCTGGCAGCGACCGTATCGATTCATAGGCAGCCTCCAACTCTCGGATGAAATCTCCTCCAAGACCTGCAGCCTGCTGCTCATACCATGAGTAGGCTTCTTGAATTTCTTGATAAATCGAAGGATGAAAATTCAATTCAGCCATTAAGAGGGTCGCTTGAGCTGGCTCTTTATTTCATCCCACGACACCGCTTGGACCTCGCCAGCCTCAAGCTCATCAATTCGCTGCTCCGCAAGAGATGACCATGCGGCATCAACATCCTCTTCGTGCTGAGTTTCAAGACTGGATATCAGGCAGTGAGCAAGCAGAGCCCGATCGTTAGCCGAGAGAAACTTTGCCTCTTCAATAACTTGCTTAAGCTTCATCTTTGGAGCCTCGTCTTCAGTTCAGCTTATTGGATAAGTTTAGCACGTTCGCGACGTTGGTCTGAAAGAGCCGTTATACTGCCAACAGCACGCGCGGCTGCGAAATGGAAGCGAAGCCGCAATGGAGCAGCCGTCGCCTTGACTGTGATTGTTAGGGGGCAAGAGACGTATTCCAGCAACCCCTCGAAGAATTGCACCACTATGTCCCGAACTTGCTCGACCGTGTAGTACTGGTTGGCGTACTCAATATAGATTCCTTCATCTACTGCCGTGAAGAAGTACTGATACCAATCTTTGACCACGGGCTGATCTTCGATTGATGAAACTTGGCTGGAACGCAACCAATGATAATGCTTGCTCGCATTAGCCGTTTCAATACAGATGCGAAGAGCATGTACTATGTGTCTTCTCGCATCTTGCCCGCTGTTTGGCAGGCATGAATAGTCCTTGATCCATTCAGACGCTTTATGTGGCAATGACTCATAAAGCGATTGCCCGACAGCTTTAGTTAACTGCTTAGATATTGGATACTGCCGAAAGCATTGCTGACACCATTCGTAAAGAACAGCGGCCGTCACAAAGAAATTAAACAAGTCGTAACGGTGAGAAGAGCAATTGATCTTCTCGGCATCATGCAGTAACTTCCCTAGCAAATCCCTCGGTGTTTCCAAACCGTAGGAGATGTGAGATAAATTCTTTTGTTTAGCCATGGACTTCCCTATCCTGCCGAACATCACGAACATCAAACTGCATCGATTTAACCCCTAACGCAAAGCTATGCGGTGGCCCGTCAGGGGCGTCCAGTGGACGGACGCCGGGCCGGAAACGAACATAAGCGATTTTTTACGTGGAGGCGAAAGCTGTTATCAGAACGCCAGCGCCTGCAAGAATTGCTGCGACAACTCCCAATATCCAGTTCCGTTGCGTCTTTCTTCTATCATACTCAAACATCAGCCAGTTGTATGGTGGGGTTTTGTCGTAGCCGACAAACTGGGATTCTCTGATTGCGTTGATCAGCCGACGGGTTTTGATCTTTTTAATGGTTTTGTGGTTGCGAGTCCCAAGATTGACATACGCATCCTGTGCATCGGCACTCAAATTCTCCCCTTCTGCCATAAGATAACCTCCTGAATCACAAACTGACCAACCACCTAACAAGTATTAGACGGAACGCTCTAATATTAAATAAAAATGCTGACGCGTTCATTCAATATTATCGAGTGCGTCATTTTCATATAATTCATTGATATCAAAAAACACCAAGAACAGCTCGGCAGGCTTCAGCAAGCCACTACCATCCTTCTTGCAAATCCGCGCTCTATTCACCCCATCAAACGCCCCAGCGCGAAGTTGGCGATCGCCGTGTCCTGCACGCCGGTGCCGGTCAGGTCACAGACCGTGATGCTGGCATCCGAGAGGCGCAGGCGCTGCCCTTCAGCGATAACCCTTCCCAATTCATAGACCTTGAATGGCGGCTTGCCATCAGCGTCGAAACTGTTTGATCTACTTGAGTCGTTTGATCTTGAACGAGCTTGCCGGGTAAAGGCCTTGAGTTCGCCGTTCGTTTCGCTTTGGGCGCGGGTATCGCAGACGAAGGCGTCGGCGCGGGTCATCAGCGATTCATCAAGCTCGCGCTTCTCGGGGCTATCCGAGCCCATGGCGGTGACATGCGCCCCTTCCGGTACGTCTTGAGCGGTAAGAATGGGAGTTCGTGCGGGAGTTGTGGTAACGATGATATCCGCCTGGGCGCAGGCTGCCTTGACGCTGTCATGTACGTTGACCGTGAGCCCTAGCGTGCGCATACGCTCGGCGTAGGCCTCGGCGGAGTCGCGCTTGCGCGCCCAGACATCGACGCTGTCGATATCGCGCACCAGTTGCAGCGCCCTCACCTGCAATTCAGCCTGTTCGCCAGCGCAAGCACGGCCACGCGGCGACTGTTTTCTCGCGAGAGGTGCTTGGCGGCAATGGCGCCGGCCAGGGCGGTGCGTATCGCAGTGAGATAGCCTTCGTCGAAGAGCACCGCATCCACCAGCCCGGTCTTGGCAGAGAACACCATCATCAGGCCATTCAGACTCGGCAAGCCGAGCTTGGGATTGTCGAAGAAGCCGGGGCTGACCTTGATGGCAAAGCGTTCGAAGCCGCGAATATGGGCGGTCTTCACATCCACCTCGCCATTGGACTCCTCGATGGCCATCGAGAGGATGGGCGGCTGGACCACGTCGCCGCGGCCTAGCGCCTTGAACCCCTCCTCTATTGCCTCGAGCGCAGCGCGGTCCAGGTGGACCGCGTCACTGATAACGTCCCGATTGAAAAGCTGCATGAAGAAGACTCCCGGTCATATCGATGTCTTCTTATTGTCACCAATCAACCGCTGATCGCAAAACTTCCCGCATTGATCCATAGATGCGTCAAGATGCTTGCGACATAGCCCAGGAAGATGGCTGGCGCCCATTTCAAATGCCCCATGAAGGTGTAGGAGCCACGCGCATGCCCCATCAACGCCACGCCCGCGGCGGACCCGATGGAAAGCAGACTGCCGCCGACCCCGGCGGTCAGGGTGATCAGCAGCCAGTGGCCATGAGACATGTCCGGCTGCATGGTGAGTACGGCAAACATCACAGGAATGTTATCGACTACCGCCGAGACCACGCCAAGGATGACATTGGCCCAAGTGGCATCCCATTGAACGTAGAGCAGCTCCGAGAGCATCGATAGATAGCCGAGAAAGCCCAGCCCCCCCACGCACATGACCACCCCATAGAAGAAAAGCAGCGTATCCCACTCCGCATGGGCGATACGATTGAAGACGTCAAAGGGCACGACGCTACCTAGACGCTCGAGTTTGCGCTGATCGCCTCGCCGCGAATAGCGCTTCCGCTTACGCTCCAGGGAGCGCGGCAGACTCTGGCGCAGGTAGTAACCGAAGAACTGTAGATAGCCGAGTCCGGTCATCATGCCCAATACCGGCGGCAGTCCCAGAAATGTATGGCAGGCTACGGCGGAGGCGATGGTCAGCAGGAACAAGGCAATGATGCGCTTCCAGCCACGCTTGAGATCAACGACGTCATCCTGCGCCTGTGGGCGGCGTTTTTTGACGAAGAAGCTCATGATGATGGCCGGCACCAGGAAGTTGACCAGCGAAGGTATCAGCAGCTCGAAAAACTCGTAAAACTTGACCATGCCGTCCTGCCAGACCATCAGGGTAGTGATATCACCGAAGGGGCTGAACGCGCCTCCCGCATTGGCGGCAACCACGATGTTGACACAGCACAGATTGATGAAAGCCCGATCTCCCTCGGCGACCTTGATCACAACGGTGCACATCAAAAGCGCCGTGGTCAGGTTATCGGCTACCGGTGAGATGACAAAAGCCAGACCACCGGTCAACCAGAACAGGCTACGATAGCTGAACCCCCGGTCTACCATCCAGGCGCGCAAGGCATCGAATGTCCGCCGCTCGTCCATGGCATTGATGTAGGTCATCGCCACCAGCAGGAATAGCATCAGCTCGGCGAATTCCAGAAAGGTCTCACCGAACGCCTCTTCGGCGGCATGGGGCATGCCTGCTTGAACGTAAACCCAGCCGATCAGTGCCCAGATGATCCCTGCCGCCACCAGCACCGGCTTTGACTTGCGCATATGAAGCTTCTCTTCAAGCATCACCAAGGCGTAAGCAATGACGAAGACAACCAGGGCTATAGCGCCGACCGTTGAGCTGGTCATATCCAGCTCCCCGCTGATGGCCAGCGCAGCGGGAGAGACGAGCCACAGGGTGAGTAAGGACAACAACCAGAGAAAAGCACGAGGGTAGACAGGCAAAAACACACAACGAGTCATGGATACATTCTTACGCCAAGGAGAAGGAAGACGCTATCTTGCCCAAGATACTAGCAAGCTGAAATACCATGAAGGTTGATGATGATCATTCTTTTCCTACATTCATTCATCATTGTGCAAAAAATTTAACATCTTGTAGCAGTACCTGCTGTTGCCGCAGGAACTTGAATCAGACGGTTCCCGCCAAAGTGCGAGCACGATCGAAGGTTGCCAGAGAGACGCCATTGCCTGATACGATCAGCGCCACCTTCTGGCCCTGCACGTTCACTCCGTGCTCCTCGATGGCGGCCAAACCGATGGCGGCGGCGCCTTCCACTAACATTTTCTCGTGCTCCAGCATGTCAATCATGGCTCGAGCGATGGCGGGCTCGGAGACCTGATAGTGATTGTCCATCACCTCGGACACTAAATCGAAAGTATAGCGATTGCTTACACCGATTCCGCCATTAAGAGAATCCGCCAGACTGTCGCTTTCCTCGACGTCGACCGGGTGCCCTGCCTCCAGGCTTTCCCACATCGCCGCACCCTTTGACAAGCTCACTCCGGTCACCCAGGTATCCGGGCGAATTGCTTTGATGGCGGCGCCGATACCTCCCAGTAAACCACCTCCGGAAAGTCCCACGATTACCCGATCAAGATAGCTGATCTTCCAGCAGTTCCAGACCAATGGTGCCTTGACCGCTGGCAATCAACGGATCATCGAAGGGCGGAATCAATGTCATGCCCTGCTCCTCGACCAGTCGCGTGACCGCTTCGAAAGCCTCGTCCTGGCTCTGGCCCACACGCTTCACCTCGGCCCCCAATGATTCAATGGCACGCACCTTGTTGTCCGGCACTCGCTCCGAAAGACAGATCACCGACGGCACGCCAAAACGGGCCGCGGCAAATGCCACCGCCCGGCCGTGATTACCGGTAGAGGCCGTGGTCACACCTTGGTCAAGTGAATCCCTACCGTGTTTTTCGATCAGGGTAGCGATCATATTGGTCGCCCCGCGCAGCTTAAAAGCACCGGTGGGTTGGCAGTTTTCCAGCTTGAGAAAGATCTCCGCATCAAAGCGACGAGACAGTTCCATGGAGCGAATCAGCGGCGTGCGGACCACCTGACCCGCAATCCGTGCGCGGGCCTGGTAAATCGACTCTAGGGTGACTGAATGGTGACCGGGATCTGGCATGAGCAACTCCTTTTCTTATTAGACGCTATATTATTGCCATAGTAGCGTCGGAAACGGTAAAAAAGCCAAGCCCTCTTGAGAGCTTGGCTTTCGACAACCTGGTCTTTAATCGCTGAAAACGTCGCTTATTTCAGATCGCCGGAACGGGTCAGCTCATCAGCTACCTTGTCTACCGCACACTTGGCACGGGCGATGATTTCATCGACTTCATCACGGTTGACCACCAGCGGCGGTGCGAAACCCAGTATGTCTCCATGGGGCATGGCCCGGGCAATCAGATTTTCCTCCATGGCAGCAGCACTGATGCGCGGGCGACCTTGAGGGCCGGCGCGAAATGCTCACGATGGACCGGGTTCGGCGAAAACTCCAGCGCCGCGAGTAATCCGACGCCGCGCACGTTGCCCACCAAGGGGTGATCGGCAAAGGTTTTCTGCATCTGCTGCTGTAGATAGGCGCCGGTCTCGGCGGCATTCTGGGCCAGACCTTCCCGCTCGATGATGGCCAGATTGGCCAAGCCGGCAGCGACGCCCAACGGGTGACCGGAATAGGTCCAGCCATGACCGATCGGTCCGTACTCGCCGGTGCCCTGCTCCAGCACCTGCCACACCTTGTCACCAACGATCACGCCGGACAGTGGCTGATAGGCGCTGGTCAGGCCTTTGGCTACAGTAATGAGATCCGGCTTCATGCCGTAGAAATGCGAGCCGAAGTCGGTACCGATACGCCCGAACCCGGTCACCACCTCGTCTGCGATCAGCAGCACGTCGTACTTATCGAGCACCTGCTGAATCTCGTTCCAGTAACCCTCCGGCGGCGGCACGATACCGCCGGTGCCCAGCACCGGCTCGCCGATGAAGGCGGCCACGGTATCCGGGCCTTCGGCGAGGATCATCTCCTCGAGCTTGGCGGCGCAGTCCTTGGCGAACTCACGCTCACTCATGTTGGCCTGGGCATCGCTGCGCCGGTAATAGTACGGCGCCTCGGTATGACGAATGCTGTCGATGGGCAGATCGAAATGGTTGTGGAAGGTCGGCAGGCCGGTCAGCGATCCGGAAGCGATACCGGAGCCATGATAGCCGCGGCTGCGCGAGATGATCTTCTTCTTCTGGGAGCGGCCCAATACGTTGTTGTAATAACGCACGATCTTGAGCTGGGTCTCGTTGGCATCTGAGCCTGACATGCCGTAATAGACCTTGGACATGTTCATGCCGGCGAGCTTGATGATCTTCTCGGAGAGCTCGATTAGCGGCTCGTTCGAGTGGCCCACATAGGTGTGGTAGTAGGACAGTTCAAGCGCCTGCTTGTAGATCGCCTCGGCCACTTCGGTACGCCCGTAGCCGATGTTCACGCAGTACAGGCCGGCGAAGCCGTCGATCATCTCGCGGCCATCCTTGTCGACGATATTGATGCCCTTGCCGCCGGTAATTACCCGGCCCGGCGCATCGCCCTGGGCAAAGTCGCGCAGATGGGTGGACGCATGAAACGTCACCTTGCGGTCACGATCAATCAGCTCCTGATGGGTACTCATCAACTTCTCCTGAAAGCTTTTATTACATAAGTTTAAACGTGATATCTACCAACCTAGAGAGCTCTGCGAGCGATGGCTAGACAAGGCAAAAATCGGCGAAAAAGCGGAGTTTACTGTTGTAAATGAGCATTTTAAGCCGATTTTTAACGCCGTATAGCCGAGCGCAGCTAGCTCCCCGATAAAGAGCCGAGGCCGCCGAGGCAATAATATTTCGTGTCAAGATACTCCTCGATCCCGGCAGTACCCCCCTCACGACCCAGCCCAGACTGTTTCACCCCGCCAAAGGGAATCGGGGGGCCGGTCATCTTCACGCTATTGACCGAGACCATGCCGTTGCCCAGGGCGCGCAGCATCTTCCAGATACGGCGAATGTCGTGGGTATAGACATAAGCCGCCAGTCCGTACTCGGTGTCGTTGGCCATGGCGATGGCGTCATCGTCGCTCGAGAATTTTGTAACGCCGGCCACCGGGGCGAAGTTCTCCTCCCGCCAGATCTGCATGTCCGCGGTCACATCGGTCAGCAGCGTCGGCATGAAGAAGTTCTCCCCCGGCGCCATGGACTGATCGCCATGAATCAGGGTCGCTCCCTTGGACAGGGCATCGTCGACGATGCTGGACGCCTTCTCCACGGCCCGTTGATGAATCAGCGGCCCGAGATCGATTTCGCTGATCAGGCCATTGCCGACCTTGAGAGCCTTCATGCGCTCGGCGAAGTACTCGACGAATGCGTCGTGCACGTCTTCATGCACCAGGATGCGATTGGCCGCCAGGCAGTCTTGCCCCGCGGTCTGGAACTTGGCCGCCACCGCGGCAAGGGCGGCCTCCTTGGGGTCGACGTCCGGGCCAACAATAAACGGCGCGTTGCCCCCCAGCTCAAGCGACACCCGCTTGACGGTGCTGGCGCACTGCTCCAGCAACAATCGTCCGACCGGCGTGGACCCGGTGAACGAGAGAGCCTTGACCCGAGGTTCCTTGCACAGTACCTCGGACACCTCAGCCGCTTCACCGAGCACCACGTTGAATACACCCGCTGGAATGCCGGCGCGTTCCGCCAGTTCCGCAAGCGCCAGGGCACTGAACGGCGTCTCGCCGGCCGGCTTGACGATGACCGGACAGCCTGCCGCCATGGCGGCGGCGGCCTTGCGGGTGATCATCGCCAACGGGAAGTTCCAAGGCGTGATCAGCGCCGCCACGCCCACCGGCTCCTTGAGGGTGCCAAGGGCGGCGTTGGGAATATGACTGGGAATGGTCTGGCCAAAGGTGCGCTTGCCCTCTTCCGCGAACCAGCGAATGAAGCTGGCACCGTATTCCACCTCGCCTCGGGCATCCGGCAAGGGCTTGCCCTGCTCATGGGTCATGATGATGGCCAGATCCTCGCGATTGGCCTGCAGCAGGTCGTACCAGGCCAGCAGACGCTCGCAGCGCTCGTCGGCGCGCAGTGCCCGCCACTGAACGAATGCCGCGTCGGCAGCTTCCACGGTGCCGCGAATCTGCTCCGGCTCGAGCAGGGGTATGTGCCCTAGTGTCTCCCCGGTGGCCGGATCGATCACTGCCATCTCACGGCCACCATCGCCGTGGGTCCATTTGCCATCGACATAGGCATACTGGCGCAATAGACGTGGATCGTTGAGCTTCATGGGTGCCTCCTTGAAACAAAAAGCAGGCAGCGCTCTGCCTGAATACAGCCTCAGGTTACTACGTGTCTCGACTGGATAATTTTTGTCCCAAGGCCTGCGGGCACGAAGTTCTTTTGCAGTTAAGCATGGGAGTTGCAGAATTTTCTGTAGCAGTTGGCACTGGACAGTCGTCACAAAACACGCTTGGATGCCTTCAGGGCAGCATGAAAGGATCGAATGGAAATGGAGTTCAAGGATTACTACCAGCTCATGGGCGTCGAGCGGGACGCGTCTCAGGACGAGATCAAGCGCGCCTATCGCAAACTGGCACGTAAGTATCACCCGGACATCAACAAGGAGCCGGACGCCGAAGAGAAGTTCAAGGAGATGGGTGAGGCCTACGAAGTCCTCAAGGACCCGGAGAAACGCGCCGCCTATGATCAGCTCGGAGCGGATTGGCAAGGCGGTCAGGATTTCCGGCCACCGCCGGACTGGAACGAGGATTTCGCTTTTCATGGCGGCGGCTTCACCGATACGAACACGGATCAGTTCAGCGACTTTTTTGAGAGCCTGTTCGGTCGAGGCAATGTCGGGGGTGGCTATCGGCCTCACTCGCAACGTGAGTTCCATATGCGCGGTCAGGATAGCCATGCCAGGGTGGTCATCGATTTGCAAGATGCCTACACCGGCGCAACTCGCGCTTTGACTCTGACCCAGTCACAGCCTGGTAGCGACGGTCGGCTACATCCGCGGGAGCGCACCCTCAACGTCAAGATTCCCAAGGGCGTGCATCCAGGACAGCATATTCGTCTTGCCGGCCAAGGCGAGGCGGGCCTGGGCCAGGGCGAAGCGGGCGATCTGTATCTCGAGGTCGAATTTCGCCCGCACCCTTTCTATCATGTGGAAGGCAAGGATGTGTTTCTGGATTTACCCGTGGCGCCTTGGGAGGCAGCGCTTGGGGCAACGGTCAAGGCGCCCTTGCCCACCGGGTCCGTGGATTTGAAGATCCCCGCCGGCTCCACCGCAGGACGCAAGCTGCGTTTGAAGGGCCGCGGCCTGCCCGCCAAATCGCCGGGGGATCTTTACGTGATAGTGAAGATCGCCTTGCCGCCAGCGGACGATGACGCCGCCAGGCAAGCCTACCGAGAATTCGAGAAGGCCTTCACATTCAACCCACGCACGAATATGGGGGTGTGATCATGACGAAACGAGACCTACCGACATTGACCTCCGAGGTGCTGGAAGAGGACATCGAATTGACCCTGGCCCAGCTATGCCGCACCTGTCAACTGCCCGCGGATCAAGTCGTCGATCTGGTTGATGAAGGCGTCATCGAACCCGTGGGCCGCGATCCGTCCGGCTGGCGTTTTTATGGCATCAGCGTGCGCCGAATTCGCTGTGTGCAGCGGCTCAGACAAGACCTTGGGGTCAATATGGCGGGCGCCGCGCTGGCCCTTGATCTGCTCGAGGAGCTGGAACAGCTGCGGGCTCGGGTGCAGCGACTCGATCAGTAGTGTTCATGAATGGAGTAATCATTCCTGTTCGATTTGGATTGACGGCGTCGTCGCCTTGACCGTCTTGGTGACGATGTAGGTAAAGTAGCGCTCGATGCCTAGGTCGGACATCAGCCAGTCGTCGATCAAGCGCTGATAGGCGTCGATGGAGGATGCCTCGACCTTGACCAGATAGTCCACGCCGCCCCCGACCGCCACACACTCGGTGACTTCCGGCGTTGCATGAATGGCGTTCTCGAAGCGTAGAAAGCTTTCCGCATTGTGCTGCTTGAGTTCGATCTGCATCCAGACCGGCGCACGCTTGTGCAGCACTCGAGCATTGATGCGGGCACTATAGCCTTCGATGATGCCAGCCTTTTCCAACCGTTTGACCCGCTCCCAGCAGGGGCTGACCGAGAGATTGATCGCCTCTGCCAGGCGCGACTTGGTGATCCGGCCGTCCTTGGCCAGAATCTCGAGAATCTTGATGTCATAGCGGTCGAGTTTCATCGATCAATCCAGCGAATCGACCACCACGCCAATCACCGCAATGGTATCCCCCATGTTGACCAGGGATGGGAAGCGCCGCGCGATCAACACGCCATCCCGAGCGGCGCGATACTCCACCGGGTCCGCGCCGGTGCGAGTCATGTCATAAACTCGGGCGATCACCTCGCCTTCCTTCACCGCGTCGCCAAGGGCCAGGGTCAATTCCAGCAGCCCGGTATGTTCGCTTTGCACATAGCAGGCGGCATCCGGCATATCCATGTAGATCTGAGAGGTTTCCGGAGGCGTTAGTTCTCCTTTGGTCAAGCCGTAGTGAATCAAGAAGTTGCGCACACCTCGCTCGGTGATCGCCAGGCTTTCGGGAGTGCTCGTGCCGCCGCCGCCAAGCTCCGTGGCAACGAAGATCTTGCCCTGGCTTTCCACGGCGGTGTCGAACAGCTTTGCCGCATCGAGTTCGAACATCAGCATGGCCGTGGGCGCACCGAAGGCCTTGGCGCCTTCCACCGCAAGGCGCTGCTTCTCCTTGTCGTCAAGCAGGTGCGAGGCGGCAAACGGTATGATATCCAGAGTGCGACCGCCGGAATGCAGATCCAGCACCACATCCACCAGCGGTACCAGGGTACGAGTGAAGTAGTCGGCAATCTTCTCGGTGACGTTGCCATCCGGATCGCCGGGAAAGCTGCGGTTGAGATTGCCGCCATCCATGGGCGAGGTGCGCCGCCCCACCTGCGCCGCCGGCATGTTCATCATCGGCACGATGATCACCCGACCCTTTACGTCCTCCGCCTTTAGGGTGTTGGCCAGCTTCAGCAGCGCCGTGATGCCTTCGTACTCGTCGCCGTGATTGCCGCCGGTGAGCAAGGCGCTGGGACCTTCGCCGTTCTTGACCACGGTGACGGGGATCATCACTGCTCCCCAGGCAGATTCATCGTTGGAGATCGGCAGCTTGAAAAAGCCGTGCTGAACGCCATCCGCATCGAAATCGACGGTGGCGGAAATCGGGCTGGGCCGCTTGCTCATGACATCTCCTTGTTTCATTGTTCTTTGCTTACGTTACTTGACGAACAGCTGGCGGGGAAAGTTTGCCAGGGGCTCGGCGCCTCGCTCGGTGATCAGAATGCTCTCGGTAATCTCGAGCCCCCAGTCGTCCATCCACATCCCGGGCATGAAGTGAAAGGTCATACCGGGTTCGAGTATCGTCTCATCAGAGGGACGCAGGCTCATGGTGCGCTCGCCCCAGTCCGGCGGGTAGCTGATGCCGATGGGATAACCGCAGCGCGCCCCGCCACGGTCGAAGCCGTACTTGTCCATGGCCATGCCCAGCGCCATGGCGATATCCGCACAGCGATTGCCGGGCTTGGCCACCGCCAGGCCGTTCTCGATCCCTTCCAGCAGCGCCGATTCACCCCGCACGAACTCCAGGGGCGGTTTGCCGAGAAAGATGGTCCGTGACAAGGGCGCATGATAGCGCTTGTAACAGCCGGCGATCTCGAAGAAGGTGCCCTCGCCTTCGCGGAACGGCGTATCGTCCCAGGTCAGATGGGGCGCGGCAGCATCGGCACCGGTGGGAAGTAGCGGCACGATAGCTGGGTAATCGCCACCGTGTACCACGCCGTCCGACGCCGTCCAGCCTTCGATGCCCACCCGATAAATTTCTGAGACCAGTTTGCTCTTGGCAAGACCGGGCTCGATCATTTCCAGGATGCGCGAGTGCATGCCTTCCACGATCCTGGCCGCCACCCGCATGTACTCGATTTCCTGAGGCGACTTGATGGCGCGACACCAGTTGACCAAGGCATTGGCATCCTGAAACCGGGCATGGGGCAGCTCCCGCACCAGGCTCTGATAGGCCTTGGCGGAGAAGTAGTAGTTGTCCATCTCAACCCCGACCACGCCAAGATGCCAGCCACGATCCGGCATGATCGACTGGGCCAGGTACTCCATGGGATGCATGTCCGGATTCTGCACGTAGTAATCCGGATAGTAGGTAATGTTTTCGGGATCGATCCAGCAGGTGCGCAGAGCGCCGTTGCTGTCCTGACGGCGGCCGTACCAGACCGGCTCTCCTGACAGGCCCAACAGCACGCATTGGTGCACATAGAAAGACCAGCCATCGTAGCCGGTCAGCCATGCCATGTTGGAAGGATCGCTGACGATCAGCACGTCGATGCCACGAGTGGCCATCGCTGTACGCACCTTCAATAAGCGCTGAGCATATTCTTCACGTGTAAATGGCAGGACAACCTGACTCATCGATCTCGTTCCATCAGAAAATCACAAAACCGGTTATCCGTTTACCGACAGATAATGCCCGGGCGTCATCAGGATCATTTGCTATATCGTCTAGCGTAACTGTCGTCACGCGCACCCATCGTCTGAATAGGTTCCACTATTTATCAGTGTTCATGGATCGATACTAGCATTCGCCAAGCGCATGTCGTCAAAAGCGATTCTTGAAGCCGAAAATTAATGCTCAAGGGTTCAGCCACCCCGCCGATGTAAAATTAGTAAACAACAACCCCAAATTAGCCACGAAGATAAATCAATGCTAAATAACTATCGAATCGGTACCCGTCTGGGAGTGGCTTTCGCTGCCCTGTCTCTTCTACTTCTGGCCGTTCTTGGTATGGGGCTATATGGCCTCAAGGACATGAAAGACTCCGCTGACGAGGCGCTGAGCCGGGATGCAGCCATTGCCTTGAACGCTTCGATGATACAGCGTCTGGCTCTTCAGGCTCGTCGCTACGAAAAAGACGCTTTCATCAATATCGACAATGCCGACAAGGTGCTCTCTTATCGAGAGAAATGGGATGAAACACGCACCCAGCTAGTCGAGACATTCAGCGCCGGGGAAGCGCTGACCTCGAGTGCGGAACTGCGCGGCCTGTATGCCCAGACAGGTGGCGCGCTGGATGATTATGCGACAGGCTTTATCGCTATTTACGAGCGAATACGCAGCGGCGAAATCACCGAAACGATCCAGGCCAATCAAGCGTTCGGTCAGTACAAGCAGGAAGTCTATCGCCTGGCGGAATTGGCCGATTCCATCAGCAGTGTCGCCGAAGCGCGCACGATTGAAGCAGCACACACCATGAATGATCACTATCGTACCGACATCATCATTCTGGTCGTGTTTGCCGCCATTGCTCTGGCTCTCGCCGTAACCCTGGCATTCACCATCACCCGCAGCATCACCGTGCCGCTTCGTCGCGCCCTTGACGTTGCGCAGCAAGTTGCAAAAGGCGACTTGCGCCAGGAGATCACCGTTACCGGCAAGGACGAAGCCGCCAAGCTGCTCGTCGCCATGAAAGAAATGAGCCATTCGCTGGCCACTTTGGTCGCGTCCCTGCGCGGTTCCAGCGAAAGCGTCTATCTGGGCGCCAATGAGATATCTCTGGGCAGCCAGGAGTTATCCGCCCGTACCGAGCAACAGGCGGCTGCACTACAGCAAACCGCTTCCAGCATGGAAGAAATGACCGCCACGGTCCGTCAGAATACCGATGCCACCAAGGAAGCCGACAAGCTTGCCTCCGCCGCCTCTCAGAGCGCCCAAAGCGGCAACGCCGACGTTCAGCGCAGCATTGCCTTGATGCAGGAAGTCGCTGCCGGTTCCAGCAAGATGAACACGATCATCGAAACGATCGACTCCATCGCTTTTCAGACCAACATCCTGGCCCTCAACGCCTCCGTGGAAGCAGCTCGGGCTGGGGAACAGGGGCGGGGTTTTGCCGTGGTCGCCTCTGAAGTGCGCAATCTTGCCGGGCGCAGCGCCTCGTCCGCCAGCGAGATTCGCGCCCTGCTCGACGAGATGCGCGACAAGATCACCGCCTCCGCCGAACAGGCCGAGCGCAGTGGTCGTACCATCGGCGATACCGAGACCTCCATTCAACAGCTGGCCAGACTGATGAACGACGTCGCCGTCGCCACCAATGAACAAATCGGTGGCATCGAGCAGATCAATACGGCGGTGTCTCAAATGGACTCCGTGACTCAGCAGAATGCCACCCTGGTGCAGGAGTCCAGCGCCGCCGCTGCGTCCCTGGAAGACCAGGCTGGGCATCTCAAGAAACTGGTCGCCACCTTCCAGATCGATGAAACAAGCAATGACCATGAGCCGGCGCAAGAAGAATCAGCAACAACCGACGAGATGAGCGAGATGAGCGCGCCTGTGGCAGCATGATTGCCGCTTCTTGAAGGTCCAAAATGGCTGCCGGATTGGCAGCCATTTTCGTTGGGCCAGACTTAACATCTCTTCGTCCTTGCATCCAGTGACGCTTCCCGCCTAGCGTATCCTCAAACCAATTTCATGGAACGGGGAAAACACATGCGCGTACTGGTGCATATTGATGACGCTGATATCTGGCGCGAGGCGCTGTCCAAGCGCTTGCCGAACGCCGAAATCGTCACCAGTGATTCCGACCGTGATACACCGGCGGACTATCTGGCTGCGTGGAAGCCCCCCGCTGAACTACTCGAAAAACAAACGCAGTTGAAGGGCATTATCAATCTGGGTGCCGGTGTCGATGCGCTACTGAACAGCCCCGCCCTGCCGAAAGATGTGCCCATCGTCAAACTGCGCGACGCAGGCATGGGGCCGTTGATTGCGGATTATGTGCGCTTTGGCGTGCTCTATTTTCAGCGAGATTTTGATCGCTATTTCGCCCAGCAGATCGACGCTCACTGGCAGGAATACCCACTGATCGACAAGGCGGACTGGCCGGTGGGCGTGCTGGGGCTCGGTGCAATTGGCGCTCATGTGGCCCAGGCCCTGGCCGCGGACGGCTTTCCGGTTCACGGCTGGAGCCGTTCGCCCAAATCACTTGAAGGCGTGACCTGTCATCATGGAGATGACGGCCTTTCGCAGCTGCTGGGCAAGGTGCACACCCTGGTTACCCTGTTGCCCAATACCCCAAGCACTCGCGGCATCATAAGTGCGGACACGCTTTCACAGTTGCCCGAGGGCGCCAGCCTGATCAATCCCGGTCGTGGTGCGCTGATCGACGAATCCGCACTGCTTGACGCCTTGGGTGGGGGATCACAGCCCGGTCGTTTACGCGGCGCTCTGCTCGATGCCTTCGATGCAGAGCCGCTTCCCGCCGACAACCCACTCTGGTCCCACCCAAGGGTACGCATTACCCCGCATATGGCCGGGCCCACGCCGGTACGAGATGCTGCGGATCAGGTAGCCGAATTGATCAAGGCCATGGAGAATGGCGATCCTCTTGATACCGTCGACCCTCAGGCCGGTTACTGACTCATCATTTTTAGCGACTATTTATGCCCATTCAGAAAAGCATCGTTCATCTCATCGACAAACAGCCCGATGGCCAGCCCGCCACTCTGCACGCCAGGGACAGCGCCTTTCCCAACTCTTCGGCCATGGAAACCCTGCTGGACGAGTTGAACGACAGCTACAACGCCAAACAAAAGGCCTGGGGCTTCTTCAATGCGGATCGCGTCACCTATCCGTTCAGCAACTGGTTGGGCCAGTACCTGGAAGGCGAGGAAGATTTTGTCGCCTTCACCCGCCAGGCCGCGGAGCATCTGAAGACGCTGATGGAGGGCAACAATCTCTCGGTGGGCGGGCACGTGCTATTCGCGCACTATTCTCATGGTGACAGCGACTATCTAGCCATCGCCCTGCTGCATCACAGCGAGGGTGTGAGCGTGACTGACTCGCTGGAGCTAACATCCGTTCGCCAGCTCGATCTCGGCCAGTTGCACCTGGCGGCTCGCATCGACCTGACCGACTGGCGCGGCACCGAAACGTCGCGTCAGTACATCTCTTTTATCAAGGGCAGGGGCGGCAAGCGCATCGCCGACTACTTCCGCGACTTCATCGGCTGCGAGGAAGGCGTGGATGCCCCCAGCGAGACCCGTACCCTGCTCAAGGCCTTCAGCGATTATGTCGAAAGCGAGGACTTCGCCGAGGAACAGGCCCGGGAGAAGACCGACACCCTGATCGACTATGCCAACAATCAGGCACGCACGGGTCAACCGATCACCCTTGATGAGCTTTCCGAGCTGGTCGACGACCAGAAGCCCAAGGCCTTCTACGACTACATCCGCAACCAGGACTACGGTCTCGCCGCCGAGATTCCGCCGGACAAGCGCACCCTGCACCAGTTTCGCCGCCTGACCGGCCGCGCCAACGGCCTCTCGGTGAGCTTCGAAAGCCATCTCCTCGGCTCTCAGGTGGAATACGACGAGGCCCGGGATCAATTGATCATCCACCAGGTGCCGACCTCGCTGCGTGATCAGATCAAGCGGCGCCGGGAATGACTGAGTAGCCCATCGTCGCGGCTGTCTTCCTGACACATGCCGAGTAAAGACATTCATGATTTGAACCGACATAATCATCAAACATGTGCATACTCACATGATCAATGCATGCCAGAGGTTTTCGATGATACGTACCGTTGAAGCCATAGTGGACGAAACCGGTGACATTCGACTCACCGAGCAGGTCGAGTTGAAAGGCGCTCATCGCGCACTCGTCATGATCCTGGATGAACCGCCAGTAGACGTCCTGGAGACGCCGCTGCTCTCAGAACAGAGCTTGATGGATTGGTCTAGAACTGAGGAAGACGAGGCATGGTCACACCTGCAGTAGGCAGCATCGTTCTCGTACCTTTTCCCTTTTCCGACCTTTCTGACTCAAAACTGCGCTCCCCTTGGTTGTCGCTGCTGCGGGTCGTGGCGATTGGGTCTGTATACAGATCACAAGCAATCCGTACTCGGACCCACTATCCATTGAGATCAATGAACCGGATTTCTATTCAGGATCATTGCAGAGAGTAAGTTACGCACGGCCAGGCAAGTTGTTTACTGCCAATGAATCGCTATTCAAAGCAATCGCCGGACAGCTAACAGAGCAAAACCTCGGTGAAGTCGTTTCCAGTGTCATTGCTCTTTTGAGTGGCAATAGATAGTCCCGACCTCGCTACAGGATCAGATCAAGCGGCGCAGTGAGTGATCAGTGGCGTCAGGGATGCGCGCGAATGAAATAGTCATATCCCTCTACGCCTGGCTTGAGGACACCGCGCTCATCCCAGTCGTTCCAACCGGTGAATGGGATCGGGGTGTTCTCTGCGAGTGTTTCCAATCGCCGGGCCCAACCCGCTTTGTAAGTCTCGAGCTGCGCTTTGAAGGTGTCCCGGGCCTGGTAGACCGGGCCACCGCCCTGGATGCCATGGGCCAGGAACGGCGGCAGTACGTCATAGCCCATGTAATAGAGCGAATAGTGCATGGGCCACAGGAGCAGGTTGATATCGCCACCGCGCCCATTATGGGCAAACGTCGCCGCTGGCCCTCCAGTGGTCACGCAACAGATCGCGCGCCGGCCACGAAAATGCCCGCGATCATAGCGGTACGTTCCGGTATATAACCCGCCGTAAACGAATACGCGATCCATCCACCCCTTGAGCATGGCCGGTTGGGCGTGCCACCACAGCGGGAATTGGAAGACGACCAGATCCGCTCGCTCCAGCCGTTCGATTTCGCGGCACACATCGGTAGGCAAGCTCCTAAATTCGCTGGCATGGCGCTGCTCGGTCAGAGCCGTAAAAATCTCCGTATTCGCAGGCTCCCGATAATGGGTCGGGCCCTCCGCGGGATCGAAGCCCTCGGCGTAAAGATCGGATACTTCTACGGTATACCCAAGCCGCTGCAAGGTTTCTGTTGCCACATTCTTGAGCGCGGCGTTAAAGGATTGGGGTTCGGGATGACAGTGAACGATCAGTGCGTGCATGACCGGTTCCTCTTGTGAGTTCGATTAAGAGTCACGACACTATGGAGCTTGCAAAAAAGAACGAACATTCCCTATTTATGAAAACCGACTTTGCATGAATGAAAACAACCTTCTATGGGACGATCTAAGGATCGTTCTGGCGATCGCCCAGGAAGGCACTCTCTCGGGTGCGGCACGCCGCCTGGCGGTGAGTCATGCCACGGTCTTCCGCCGCCTTGCGGATATCGAACGCCGACTGGGCGCCCAGCTATTCGAACGGGCGCGCAGCGGGTACATCCCGACACCCGCTGGCGACGACATCGCGGCGGCGGCACAGCGCGTCGAGGCCGAGGTACTGGCCGTCGAACGCCGAATTGCAGGCCAAGACCTGCGTCCCTCGGGGAATGTGCGTGTCACGACAACGGATACACTTCTGCTAGGACTGCTATCGCCGATATTCGCGGAGTTTCGACGGTCTCATCCCGAGATAGAGTTGGAAGTCGCGGTTTCCAATCAGCTTTTCAGCTTGACAAAGCGTGAGGCAGATATCGCTATCCGACCCTCACTTGCTCCCCCTGAGAGCCTGGTTGGACGTAGGATCGGAACCATTGCCCAAGCAGTCTACAGGGCAAGCATTCAAGACTCAGACGCCGTGAATTGGGTCGGTCCGGATGAGCGCATGGCGTATCGGGCACTGGAAATCTGGATGACTCAGCAAGGGCACGATAAACATTGTCACTATCGCGTTGATACGTTACTAGGAATGCTGGCGGCCGTTCGCGACGGTATCGGTCGAGCGGTGCTGCCCTGTTATCTCTGCGATGACGATGAACGACTGGTCCGAGTCGGCGAGCCGATTCCGGAGCTGGCCACCGACCTATGGTTGCTGACTCACTCGGACCTGCGCCGGGTCGCACGAATACGCGCACTGATGGAGTTCGTGGCGCAGTCCGTCAGCGCCAGGAGCGCGCGACTCTTGGGAGATAGCTCTTCGCCATAGCGACTCAAAAAAACTGAATGGTGAGATGCCACGAACAGCGTTATAGTGACATCATTAACGGTTTCTATCTTTTTAAGCCAAAGTAAGTTGTGAGGTGAATGCCATGATCTCCCGGGACGATATGCACGTGCTGGAAAAGGCAGGTATTCCCGATATCGAGAGCCTTGCGGCGAGTGCGGTCGAGTTCCTTCGTGAGCATCCGATATACGAACAGGCCAACCCGACCAATGCCTTGTCTGTAGATGAGGAGCGCCTTCTCATGGCAGGAGGCGCCGAGGGAGTTGGTGAGCCGAACCGCATGGCATCGCAGTACAATCTGCGCTCGGCGGTCGCGCAGTATGCCCAACTGGTCAAGCGTGCTTATCGCCAGAGCGAGGTCGCTACATTACTGGAGGTCACGACCAGTCGCATTCGGCAACGTACCGACGAAGGCTCGCTCTATGCGCTGACCTCCGCCAATCGGCGCGTTTATCCTCGCTGGCAGTTCGGCGAATCGGCCACCCTGCCCAATCTTGAGCCGGTATTGAACGCCCTCAGTGTCAGCGCTCATCCTCTCGCCGTGGAGCGCTTCTTTCTCACGCCACACGCGGATCTCGAATCGGATCTGCTGGACGCCATACTCAGCCCACGCGACTGGTTGCTGGCCGGGCATTCCCCGGATCCGGTGATACGAATGGCCCGCGAGCTGTAGATGATCAAGACCGACGAACCGTTGTCGTTGGAAGCATTGCGCACCCTACTTCCGGTAAACGTCACTCTGGAAAAGGGCGAGCAGGTATATCGACTCTTCTTCGCCGGGGGCGAATATCCCACCAACTGGGACAGCTTTCGCTATTTTGGTCCTACCGCCTCGCGCTTCGATCACCACTTACCCGATGGCGACGGTGGGGCCTATGAACAGTCCCGGGGCATCATGTACCTGGCGACCGGAGCAGAGGCCATTCCTACCTGTCTTGCGGAAGTCTTTCAGACAGCGCGAGTCATCAATACTCGATCCCGAACTCCGGTGCTGTGCTGTTTCGCCCTGGAAGCCGACGTGACCCTTCTAGACCTGACCGGCGCTTTCGCCACCAAGCTTCGTGCCTCTACCATCGGAGGTTGCGATCGCGCCTTGGCTCGACGCTGGGCACAACGGCTCTACGACGCCTACCCTGACACGGACGGAATTCTCTATACCTCCTCGATGTATCCTGGTCGACCCGCCATCGCCCTGTTCGAACGGGGAACATCAGCCATCGCCACACGTCCCCTTTTCCATCGTCAACTGCAGGACGTAGCACTCACCAGCGTCATCGAGCGAACCGCGCAGAAGATCGGTTATCTGGTGGTGTAAAATCAGTCACGTGGGCCCCAAAGAAAATCACCCAGGTTCTGAAATCGTCTGAAAACTCGGTGAAGCGGTGCTCTGCTCCCGCGGGCACGAAGAAGAAGTCGCCTTGCTCGAAATCGAACAGCTCATTTTCAAGACGAAAAGTGCCACGACCCGAGGAAATGATATAGATCTCGTCCTGAGCGTGAGGTGTTTGCGTATCAACGCCTCGCGGAGAAAACAGCTCGACGGAAACGTCGCCCCGCTCGAATAGAACCGCAAAGGGATCGGGCAGGCTGGGAAGCAATGCAGCCGCCTCGCTTTCATCGATAAAGTTGACGTTCTTTGTTTGTGCCATAGCCTGCACGCCTCGTTATTGTTGACGGTCGAGAGTAGAGTTCTTTAGTGGACTTTATTCGCCATGATGAAACAAACAAGCGCATGAAGGTATTGCCATGATCGACTTGACCTACTGGTCTTTATTTCTTGGCGCGGCGATCGTGCTCAACATCTCGCCAGGGCCGGATCTGATCTACATCCTGTCGCGCACCATCGCCAATGGCCGCCGGATCGGCATTGCTTCATCCTTGGGCGTATGCTCTGGGGCCTTCGTGCATGTGGTGGCCGCCGCCGCAGGTATCTCGGCAATCCTGATGACCTCTGCCGTGGCCTTTACGATCGTGAAATATATCGGCGCCGCCTACTTGATCTATCTCGGCATTCAGGCACTGCGTTCTAGCGGAGCAGGCTTCGATGCCGCAGCGGCGGACAAAAAGCACGTCAGCGCCTGGGGCGCCTACAAGCAAGGCGTCATGATCGATGTACTCAATCCCAAGGTCGCCATCTTCTTCATGGCGTTTCTGCCGCAGTTCGTCCGTGTCGATGCAGGGCCCGTGGCGCTTCAACTCATTCTGTTGGGGCTTGCGGTCAATATTGTCGCCGTGATCATCGAGTGTTCGATCGTATTGCTGGCGGCACGCACGACTCACTTCTTTCGTACTAGCCCGCGACTGGGCAAGTGGCTTGATCGAGTGCTGGGGACCGTGCTGGTGGCGTTGGGGGTGCGACTGGCAACATCGGAACGCGCACTTTGAGTGTTTGCGAGACAAGTGCTGCGTCCAGCGTTAGGCTATTACGATCACTCACGCCAATATCGTCAAGGATGTCATCATGAATGAGGAAACCTTCAACCTGAGTATTCGCAAGTTTCTGAAGAAAGTCGGCGTCGGCTCTCAGTGGGAGATCGAGCAGGCGGTCAACAAGGCTATCGAGGAAGGTCGCTTGAAAGGCGATGAAACCCTGCCTGCTCACATGACGCTGGAGATCGGTGATCTCAATCTCAAGATCGATTTCGATGGAAGCGTCGAACTCGAGTAGCCCATTCGCGGTCAGTCATTGAGTCGCGCAAAAAACCATTCAGTGCTTACGTAGTATCATCCCCACGCCATGGCAACTTATGCCATGGCGCTCTTTTCGCTTCATCACGCCGCTACAGGTTGCCATGTTTCGCTTTTTTGAAAAGCTGGTCGATCCCTACCCTCAAGCTCAGCCTCGGACACCGCCCAAGGGATTGCTTGCGTTTCTTTATCACTATTCCCGGCCGGTACTGCCGCTGTTGATCCTGATGTCGCTGCTGACGGCAGCGGTCTCGAGCGTGGAGGTGATGTTCTTTGCCTACATGGGCGATCTAGTGGATTGGCTGAGCAACGCCTCCCGAGAAAACTTCTATGCGGACTACGGCTGGCAGCTCGCCGGCATGGCGGCGCTGATTCTGTTGGTCTTTCCGCTGCTGGTGCTCGCAAGCTCGCTGGTGTCCCATCAAGGGATCTTCGGCAACTACCCCATGCTGGTGCGCTGGCTTGCCCATCGCTACGTGCTGGATCAAAGCCTGCCTTTCTTTCAGGATGAATTTGCCGGCCGGGTGTCGCAGAAGATCATGCAGACGGCGCTGGCGGTACGCGAGACGGTGATGAAGCTGATGGATGTATTCGTCTACATCATCGTCTATTTTCTCGGCGCCCTATGGCTGATGGGCAGCAGCGATCTCTGGCTGACCCTCCCTTTGGTGCTTTGGTTGGCAGGCTACATCGCCATCATGGTCTATTTCGTGCCGCGCCTGCGCAAGGTGTCAATGGCCCAGGCGGACGCCCGGGCGGAGATGACGGGTCGCGTCGTGGACAGCTATACCAATATCCAGACCATCAAGCTGTTCGCCCATACCCGCCGGGAGCAGGCTTATGCCCAGGGCGCCATGCAAGGGTTCATGGGCACGGTGCACCGGCAGATGCGCCTGGTCACCCAGCTCACCGTGGTGCTGCAGACCCTCAACTCGTTGCTGCTGGTCGCCGTCGGCGCGATTGCGATCATCACTTGGCATCAGGAGCTGATTTCCCTGGGTGCGATTGCCCTGGCCATTGGCCTCGTGATGCGCCTGCGCGGCATGTCGGACTGGATTCTGTGGGAAATTGCCAATTTGTTCGAAAACATCGGCACCGTACAGGATGGCATCAACACCCTTTCCCAACCCGTCGCCATTGCGGATGCTCCGGATGCCGCACCGCTTGCGACTATCCAGAGCGAGATACGCTTTGAGCAGATTGATTTTCATTATGGCGAGGCGCTGACGGATCGACAGTCCCAGCGGGTCATCGAGAACCTCTCGCTGACCATCAAACCCGGGGAAAAGATCGGGCTCATTGGGCATTCCGGAGCGGGCAAATCGACCCTGGTCAATCTGCTGCTGCGTTTTTACGAGCTTGAAAGCGGGCGTATTCTGATCGATGGCCAGAACATCAGCCAGGTAACTCAGGAATCGCTGCGTCGTCATATCGGCATGGTGACCCAGGACACCTCGTTGCTGCACCGCTCGGTGCGAGACAATATCAGCTATGGTCGCCCGGAGGCCTCGGAAGCCGAGATCATCGATGCCGCGCGTCGTGCCCACGCTCACGAATTCATAGGTGCGCTCTCCGACCCTCAAGGACGCACCGGCTATGATGCCCATGTGGGCGAGCGCGGCGTCAAGCTCTCTGGCGGTCAGCGCCAGCGCATCGCCATTGCCCGTACGCTGCTAAAGGACGCGCCGATTTTGATTCTCGATGAGGCCACCTCGGCATTGGATTCCGAGGTCGAGGCGGCGATTCAGGAACAGCTCTACACCCTGATGCAGGGCAAGACCGTCATCGCCATCGCCCACCGGCTGTCCACCATTGCCATGCTCGATCGTCTGGTGGTGATGGAACACGGCCGTGTCGTCGAGGCCGGCACCCATGATGAGCTGTTGCGCCAGAATGGTCTCTATGCGCGGCTATGGCGCCGTCAATCCGGTGGTTTCCTGAACGACGCACCAGAGCCGGTTGCGACGAAAGAAGCCTCCCTTCGTTCATCCAGTTGAACCTGTGCGATCATACCCCGGACGCTCCTATCTCTTTTCGACAAGGACACTGCATGTCATCGGTCATTAGCGTCTCGCACCTGTCCAAGACGTATGCCTCGGGCTTCAATGCCCTCAAGCAGATTGATCTCGATATCCAGCGCGGCGAGATTTTCGCCCTGCTCGGCCCCAACGGCGCCGGCAAGACGACCCTGATCAGCATCATTTGCGGCCTGGTCAACCCGAGCGAAGGCACGGTGCTGGCGAATGGTTTTGATATCGTCAAGGAGTATCGCAAGGCCCGCTCCCAGATCGGCCTGGTGCCCCAGGAACTGACCACGGATGCCTTTGAAACCGTCTGGAACACGGTGAGCTTCAGCCGTGGCCTGTTCGGCAAGGCGGCGAGTCCGGAGCATATCGAAAAAGTGCTCAAGGACCTGGCCCTGTGGGGCAAGCGCAACAACAAGCTGATCACCCTTTCCGGTGGCATGAAGCGCCGGGTATTGATCGCCAAGGCGCTCTCTCATGAACCGCAGATCCTCTTTCTCGACGAACCCACCGCCGGCGTGGACGTGGAGCTGCGCCGGGACATGTGGGAGGTGGTGCGCAAGCTGCGCGAAAGCGGCGTGACCATCATCCTCACCACTCACTACATCGAGGAAGCCGAGGAAATGGCGGACCGCATCGGCGTGATCAGCAACGGCGAGATCATCCTGGTAGAAGAGAAGGCCACCCTGATGCAGCAGCTGGGACGCAAGCAGCTGACGCTGCAATTACAGGAACCCTTGGAGACCATTCCGGGCAATCTGAACGGCCACGATCTGGAACTCGCCTCAGACGGCCATGAACTGGTCTACACCTACGATTCTCAACAGGATCGTACCGGCATTCCGGGTCTGCTCGGCGAACTCAACGCAGCGGGTATCAATTTCAAGGATCTACGTACCCATCAGAGCACCCTGGAAGAAATTTTCGTCAGCCTGGTAAGGGAGCGCCCATGAACCTTCAAGCCGTTGCCGCCATCTATCGTTTTGAGATGGCCCGAGCCAAGCGCACCCTGCTGCAGAGCGTGGTATCGCCGGTCATTTCCACATCGCTTTACTTCGTGGTATTTGGCGCCGCCATCGGTTCACGCATTACCGAGGTCGAAGGGGTGAGCTATGGCGCTTTCATCGTGCCCGGACTGATCATGCTGATGCTGCTGACCCAGAGCGTATCCAACGCCTCGTTTTCGATCTTCTTTCCTCGATTCTCCGGCACGATCTACGAGCTGCTGTCCGCCCCGGTCTCCTACTTCGAGATCGTGCTGGGCTACGTGGGAGCCGCCGCCACCAAGACCATCGTGCTCGGGTTGATCATTCTGGTCACGGCGAATCTGTTCGTGCCACTGCGCATCGAGCACCCCTTCTGGATGCTGCTGTTTCTCGTGCTCACGGCGCTAACCTTCAGCCTGCTGGGGTTCATCATCGGCATCTGGGCGGATACCTTCGAGAAGCTGCAGCTGGTGCCGCTGCTGGTAATCACACCGCTGACCTTTCTCGGCGGCAGCTTCTACTCGATCAACATGCTGCCACCAATCTGGCAGACCATCACCCTGTTCAACCCGGTGGTCTATCTGGTCAGCGGCTTTCGCTGGAGTTTCTACGGCATCAGCGACGTCAGCGTGACCGCAAGCCTGGCCATGATCCTGCTGTTTCTGGGGCTGTGCCTCGGCGTGGTGGCCTGGATATTCAAGACCGGCTATCGAATCAAGCCTTAGAAACTGGAATAGATAATGGCATGATCAGCCTGATCACTAGCCCACCCGAGGCGCTATTGGCTGCCTCGACGCTCCCGCCATGGGCCGCGAGGATATCCTTGGCGATGGCGAGCCCTAGCCCCCAGCCTTTGCCCCCCCGGGCCTGATCCGAGCGGAAGAAGGGCTCGAACAGCTTGTTCAGGTCCTCATCCGGGACACCGGGGCCTTCGTCGCGAATCTCGCAGACCAGCCGTTGTTCTTCCAGTGTCACCTTGATATCGATCTCGGAGCCTGAGGGTGAGTGATCCAGCGCGTTTTGCAACACGTTATCCAAGGCGCGATGGATCAGATCAGCGTCACCGAGAATTGTCGCCTCGTCTGCATGCTCCTTTACGTTCAACTGGCAATCTACGCCACGCTGGGCTGCATAATCCGCCACTCCGTCCAATACCTCTTTCAATACCTCGACAAAACGCAGCGATTGCCGCGCGATCGTCTCACCCTTCTCGCTCACCCGGTACAGCGTGAGAAGCTGTGCCGTCATCGCCTCCAATCGTTCGTTCTGGCGCAAGATCGTCGTCATCAGCTCCGGTTCCTGTCCGCCGTCCGCGGCCAGCTCGATGGCCACGCGCTGGCGCGCCAGGGGCGTGCGCAAATCGTGGGAAACATCACGCAAAAGCTGATGCTGGCGGGTCAGCAACGTGTCCAGGCGCGCCGTCATGGCGTTGAAAGCGCTTGCCAGGGCGCCGATCTCGTCACGCCGATCGACGACGGTTGCGCTCACCCGCAGCGAGGTATCGCCCTCGGCAATGGCGCGCGCAGTGGTTTCCACCTGGCGCAGCGGCCGGCTGATGTGACGAGCAATCCACCAGCAGGCAAAGGTAATCAAGCCAAACGTCAGGCCAAGTTCAACCGATCGAAACCAGCGAGGATCGAGCCAGCCCTGGCCACGCCCACCGCGCGGCCAGGCCAGTAACTGATACCCTTGCGGCGCAGCGATCACCGCCGGGCGCTGAGGATAGCCCTCTCGACGACTGCGCGGATGACTCCTCGGACCGATGCCTTCAGTTTCGTCTCCTTCCAGCAGAATCAGCTGCAGTTGCAAGCGCTGACCTGCCCGGTGGAGAAACCGCCGGGCCGCACGGCGCTGGTTCGAGGTTTCCAATTCGACTGCTTGCCGAGCGAGACTCATGAGATCCTCGCGCTGTTCGAGCTGGACACGTTCCCTTCGAGCCAACTCGTGCAGCGCCATGTTGCTGGCAAACACGGCGGCGATCATGGCGATCCAGATCAGCAGGAAGATACGCCAGAACAGCGGCCAACCCAGACGGCGTCTCATGCCGGGCTCCGATAGCTGTAGCCCAGGCCCCGTACCGTCTCGATACGGGATTCTTCCCCACCGTCCAGCTTGCGCCGCAGATTGCTGACGTGCATGTCCAGGGTGCGATCATGCGGCGTCAATCGCCGGCCCAGGGCCCACTGCATCAGATCGGTCTTGCGCACCACCGACCCCACCCGGCTCAGCAGCACCTGAAGGATCTCGTATTCCGTGGCGGTCAGGTCCAGCGGCTGCCCGTTCTGGAAGACCCGGCGCTGATCCGGTTCGACACGCAGATCGCCTATGGTCTGGGCGTCATCGATATCGGTTTCCCGATCCCAGGCAACGCGTCGCAAGATGGCCTGAATGCGCGCGACCAGCTCTCGCGGATTGCAGGGCTTGGGAATATAGTCGTCGGCACCGACCTCGAAACCGACGATGCGATCGGTTTCCTCGCCACGCGCCGTGAGCAGGATCACCGGCAGGCGCGTTCTGCCACGCAGGCGGCGCAATACTTCCAGACCGTTGATATCCGGCAGCATGATGTCCAGTACCACCAGATCGACAAGCTCATCCTGGGCAAGCGCCAGTCCGTCGAGACCATTGGCTGCCTCTCGCACGTCCAGTCCTTGGCCGCTCAGATAGCGCGCCAGCAGACTACGTAGTTCGTCGTCATCCTCGATGAGTAAGATGCGGCTCTGCACTCGTTGTTCTCCGCTTGAGGCTCGTCTCGATTGTTCTGCCTGGATTGTATCCTGCTGCATCAGTGCCATTCTCCGCCTTTACTCAATCTTTACATCGCCCTGACGGCACCTGACACCCCAAGCGGTACGCTGTCATCAATCCAGAGCGATCGCCCTGGCCCACAGCGAACCACGAGGAGAACATCATGAAATTTCCAACTTCACGCAAGCTGATCCTGCCCCTGGCCATTGCCGCCACATTGAGCGTCAGCCCGCTAGCCCTGGCCTGGTCCGGTGGCGGCTACAACGGCGGTGGCGACGGTTACAGCAAGCACTCCCAGCGCGACTGCCAGCGCGGCAAGCAGTCCGGCATGATGCATGGCTCCCAGGGCAAGATGAGCCAGCACCGCTTCGAGCACATGGCCATGCGCCTTGGCCTAAGCGAAGACCAGCGCGATGCAATGCGCGATATCTTTGACGAAAAGCGCGAGGAGCGCCGTGACCAGCGCCAGCAGAAACAAGACCAGGATCGTCCACAGCTGTTCAGCGGCGACCCGACCAGCAGTGACTACCAGGCCAGGGTTGAAGAGGCGGCGGACAAGGCTGCCGAAATGGCCCGCCAGCGGGTTCAGTCCCGTGCGGATACATACAGCGCCCTCTATGAGGTGCTAGATGAAGAACAGCGTGACATCTGGGCCAAGATGCAATCCGAGCGTCAGGAAATGAAAGCCGAGCGCCGGGAGATGAAGGCCGAGCGCCGGGAGATGAAGGCCGAGCGCATGGAGCAGCGCGGGGATGGGGATCGCCGTAACTGATCCTGAACCGGCCGGGGGCGAATTCGTGTTGGTCCCCGGCCAACCTCTCGACTCATCGCAACGAGACAGAGGGTCATGAAACGTCTCAAGCGGATATTCGTCTAGTACACCGCGATGCTCTGCGCTTCCCGTCGCCGCTGGGCGCGACCCAGCACAAAGCCGGTACCGGCCCAGGTCAGGGCGATGCCGGCGCCGATGAACATGGCAAGCCCCGGCAGTTCCGCAAGCAGATCCAGCCCTCGCTTGAGCCAACCGCTGATGGCGTCACCGCCACGATAGATGACGGTGTCGATGAAGTTCTTGGCTTTGAATTTCTGCTGCGGCGACACCACCGTGTAGAGCATTTCCCGCCCCGGACGCACCAGGCGTACTCGCCGAACCGGCGCGCCACCATGATCACCACGAATACGGCGAAGGTGGGCGCCAGGGCCAGCCATAGGAAACCGCCGGCAATCACCAGCGGCACCGCTACCAGCAGCACGCCGATGCCCAGGCGCTGGGCGATACGTCCGGTAAGAAAGACTTGGGTGAAGATCGCCAGGGCCTGCACCGTCATATCGATCAGGCCGAATACCTGGGTCTGCTGGACAGGGTCCGGGAAGCGCTGCGCCACCAGTTCGGCCTGCTCGAAATAGAGAAAGGTGCTGACGCTGGCCAACAGGACCACGAACAGGGCAATACCCATCAAGAAAGGGGTGCGCGCCACTTCCACGGCGCCATCGAAGGGGTTGCCCCCCAGGCTGACATGGCGCTTCTCCTCTGCAGGCTGTTCGTCCTGGGCCAGCGGGTGTCTGTCACGCCAGCGGTAGAGCCACATGGCGGCGCCGACACTGCCCACCAGCAACAGGGCCGCCAACGCCAGCAGACCACTGTGCCGTAGGGGCGCGACCAGCAAGATCCCCGCGCTGGGCCCTACCAGACCGCCCAGACTTGCGCCCCCTGCCATCATGCCGAACAGGCGCTTGGCCTGGGCCGTGGAAAAGACATCCGCGAGCACGCTCCAGGCCAGGGAAATCGCCACCAGATTGAACACGGATAGCCAGATATAGAAGGTGCGCGCCAGCCAGGGATTGTCCGGCTGATTCAGGAACAACGCCGCGAACAGCAGCAGGTTGAGGATAAAGAAGCCGTAGGCGTAGGGCAGGATACGTCGCTGGGCCACCCGGGATGCCAGCCAGCCAAAAAGCGGCAGTACCAATAGCGTGGACACGAAGGTGCCGGTGAACAGCCACTGCAGATTGTCCACGCCACCGGCCACGCCCATGGTTTCCCGTACCGGCCGCAGCATGAAATAGCCGGTGAACAATAGAAAGAACAGGATCAGGCCGGCCACTACCGGCGGGGCTTCTCCTGGGCGGAGATTGAACAGGCGCGTCAAGAAACCCATTCACCTAGAGTTCCATGGCGATCAGTTCGCGTTGCTGTGCCTCGCTCAACAAAAGGCCATAACCGGCCCGGAGATTGTCCCGCTGATGGTCGGGCTTGCTGGTAGCCGGAATCACCGCAGTCACCGCCGGATGGCTGATGGCAAATTTGAGAAACAGCTGTGCCCAGCTTTGCGCGCCGACCTCCCCGGCCCAACCGGGCAGGGGCTTATCCTCCACCTTGGAGAAGAGATCACCGTCATCGAAAGCGCGGTTAATCAGGACCGCTACTCCCTTGCCCCGAGCCAGGGGAAGCACTTCCTGAGCGGCCTGGGGTGTAGTGATGGAATAGTTGATCTGAATGAAGTCCAGCGGTTCCTGGCGCAGGATGCGCGCCATTTCATCCAAGCCATAGGGCGTGTAATGGGTTATGCCCACGTAGCGTGTCTTGCCCTGCTCCTTGAGCTCTCGTGCGTAGGCAAGCTGGGTTTGCCAGTCCCGCAGGTTATGGACCTGCAACAGTTCAACGTGATCAGTGCGCAAGGCTTCCAGGGAGCCTGCCCATTGTCGCTGTGCCACCTCGCGGCTGTCTGCGGCGATCTTGGTCGCCAGGAAGCATTGATCGCGCCAACCGCCCTCCTCCAGCAAGGCGCCAAGTATCCGGTCCGCACCGGCGTAGTTCGGTGACGTATCGAACACCCTGGCACCGTTTGCGAAGAAGATGGTCATGACTTCTTTGAGACGTTGATACTTGTCCGAGCCAATGTCTGTCACGAAACTGCCGGAAGTGCCTGCGCCGATAACCGGGAGCTGTTCGTCGGTGCCGGGAATCGTGCGGGTACGCAACGTTTCCGAAGGCGGCAACGCATCAGCATTGTTCTGGCCATCGGCAGCGAGCGTCGTAAAAGACGTGCCGAATGTCAGGCCGGCGCCCAACCAGAGCGTAGTAGTGAGAAAATCGCGACGTGATTGCATGATGTTCTACTTTCCTGCTCCGGTGAAAGGACAGTACTGGTTCCAGCTCCTGCATTTTATTGTTTGCACCACCATCTCAAGCTCGCATCGACCACGAACAGACGACAGTAATACTGTCTTGCATCCTTCTTTATTCTTCGTCTTCCCTATACCTGGCTCAGCAGCTCATTGAACTGCCTGAGTCATTAAGGTCTCCAGTTTTCAGGATGACGAACAGCACAGCGTGTCACTGCAGCGTAGTGGGCAAGCGCAAGTCCTGCACGAGAGCGTTAGACTCGCGTGAAAAATGCTAGCGTGATAGCAACGGCAAAGAACAATCAGTCAAGGAGAGGTTGATGAAAGCGGCAGCATACAATGTACTCGTATTCTTTATTCTATCTGTAGCGGCCATTCAGCCAGGGTTGGCTCAGAATCAGGTTCAGGCGACGCCGGCACCCTTCAAGGCTACCTATTCACTTGTCATCAAGGGCTGGCCGGATGCGCGAATTCATCACCGGCTATCCCATCAAGGAGCCTTATGGCAGAGCGAGATGAGCGCTTCCATTGCCACGGCAAAGGGGGATGAGCTCAGTCGCTTTCGCTTGGCGGGAAACGATGTAAATGCCCAGTTCTATTCCAGTGGCTATCGCTTTCTGGGCTTTGGCGAACGCTATGAGCTCGATGCCAACGAATTGAGCCATCTACCGGACAGGCAGACGGCGCTGTTCATCCTTTCCCGTGCCGCCAAGAATGCGCGCTGTACCCACAGTCAGGTCGCTCCCTGTCGCTTTAGCTTTTTAAACCATAAAGGTGAAGAAAAGCTGCTGAAGTACCGGGTCGTCAAGCATGATCAAGTAACCGTGCCTGCGGGTACTTTTCCTCGCGTCGTCGTCGATGTCTGGGACCCTGAAGAACGCGATCGCCATATGTTTATTGGCTTTCATTCCGACATGCCTGGGCTTTTGTTGAGCTTCGAGTATCAGCGTGAGGGCGAGCGCAAGAGCCATCTCACCCTGAGCCGTCTCGCGCTCGGAAATTCTGCCTCTCAATAGCCTGCAATCAGCAACCCTGATGGGATATCAGCGAAACTCACTTACGAGTCGTTGCACTAACCGCTAAAGTAGACCGCCCCGTTCGCTGCTGGAAAATTTCGATGCTGGCCGGTCTGTTGCTGATTTTACTGCCTCTGATTCTAGGTTATCTGGTGCCCGTGAAAGACGAGCGCGTTCTTGCGCTCATCAATCGCGGCGTCAATCTTTCCGTTTACGTCATCTTAGCGCTGATGGGCATCAGCCTGACCGGGCTTGAAAATCTCGGCGGCCAATTGGCCCGCATGGGCGGTCAGGCGCTTCTGCTGTTTGCCATCATCACGCCCATCAACCTGGCCGCGCTTTGGTGGCTATCCCGACGTAGCCGCCTGCATGCCGGCACTTCACCGGTGGTCAAGGATGCCCCAACCAGCAAGCTGGCGGCCATGGCAGGTTCGCTTGCATTGGCTGGCGTAGTGGCGTTGGGTGTAGTGGCCGGCGTGGTGTTGGGCAGCCTAGGCTGGGCAACGGTAGCCGCCTTGGCGGAACAGCTGGCGGAATGGGTGCTTTATGTATTGTTGGCGCTGATCGGCTGTCAGCTACGCAATTCCGGCATGAGCTTGAAGCAGATTCTGCTCAATCGTCACGGCCTGGCGATTGCCATAACGGTGGCGGCCAGCTCCCTGGTTGCCGGGTTGCTGGCCGCGCCGCTTCTTGATTTGCGTTGGAACGAAGGCCTGGCGATGGCCGCCGGCTTCGGTTGGTACTCCCTGTCTGGCATTCTGATCGGCGATCAGCTAGGGCCAGTGCTCGGAGGAGCCGCATTCTTCAACGATCTGGCCCGGGAGCTGCTGGCCTTTTTGTTGATACCGCTGGTCATTCACCGCGCCACGCCGCTTGCGATCGGTTACGGCGGCGCCACCTCGATGGACTTCACCCTTCCGGTCATCCAGCAGCATGGCGGGATTGCCTGTGTGCCCATTGCGGTGGTCAGCGGTTTCATTCTGTCGCTGTTGTCGCCGCCGCTGATCCTGTTTTTGCTTTCGCTATAGCTATGGATCAATACGCTGCGCTGGTTTCACGATCCGTCGGTGCAGGCAATACTCGGGCGTGCTGCGTCACTGCCTGGGCCGCATCGGAACTGACCTTGAACTGATCGATGACACCGGCCATCTCTTCGGACTGCTCGTCCAGGGATTTACTCGCCGCCGCCATCTCTTCCACCAGCGCCGCGTTTTGCTGAGTGACTTCTTCAAGCTGCGACATGGCCTGGTTGATCTGCTCGATGCCCGAGGATTGTTCGGTGCTGGCAGTGGTGATTTCACTGACCAACAACGCCATCTTTTTCATCTGCTCGGAAATGGTCTCGAGAATGTCGCTGCTGTTGCTGACCAGCGCCTCGCCTTCATTGATCTTGTTGACGTTGTTCTCAATCAACTGACGAATCTGATTGGCTTCTTCCGCACTGCGGCTGGCCAGATTACGCACCTCGGAGGCCACCACCGCAAAGCCGCGTCCATGCTCCCCTGCTCGAGCCGCTTCCACGGAGGCATTCAAGGCCAGCAGATTGGTCTGGAATGCGATAGCGTCGATCGCTTTGATGATTGACGTGACCTGCTGATTGGATTCGTGAATCTGGGTCATTGCCTTGCGTGCCTTGCCGGCAACTTCGCTGGCCTCATGGGCTTGCCCGGTCACTTCATGAGACATGGTCTGAGCCTGACGAGCATTGTCAGCGGTCTGATGCACCGTGGCGGTAATCTGCTCCATGCTGGCGGCGGTTTCTACCAAAGAGGCGGATTGCTCCTCGGTGCGTTGAGCCAGATCCTGATTGCCCATGGCGATCTCACCGCTTGCCACCTTGACTGACGTCGCCCCCTGCTTGACGTTGGCGACCAGTTGCTCGGTCGAGGCGGTGGATTCATTGAACGCCCGGTAAAGTTGGGAAAGCTCATCGCTGCCCGGCACGTCGAGACGCTGGGTCAAATCGCCGCCGCGAGTAGAAATATTGCCGAGTGCCCGCTTAAGAGGTGTCACGATGCTGCGCACAATGGTGAACGCCAGGAAAATCGCCAGGCCTGCGGCCAGCGCTGCAATCACCAGGTACTGCACCAGCGCATTGCGCGCCTGCTGGTAAAGGGTAGCAGTCGTCGTCAGCACGTCTTCGGCCATGACGTCTTCGACTTTCTTGAGAAGATTGATCTTGTCCGTTTGCCATGCAAACCACTGCTGCGCATCGACGCCAAAACCACCCTCAGCGCCACGCTCGACTGCCAGTTGACGCAAATCAGCAACCCGCTCGATGTCGGGGCCAGACATCAACTCGTTATAGCGTGCCTGAATGCTGTCGAGAGCCAGCGCGTGAAAGCTCTTCAGAAAGGCGCTTTCCTCTCCTAGAATGGTAAGGAATTTTTGATAAAGAGCAGGGCTGAATGCATCACTGCTAAATGCATTGGTCAGCACGGCCCGCTCTATTCCGGCCCGCTCTTTGACTTCCAGAAAGCTGTTGTAGGCAATGAGACGACGGGCCACAGAAGCCTGCTGGGTCGCATGGCTCAAGCCACTCACAAGACCAATTAGCTCGCTATTAATTGCCGTATAGTGGCCAATCGCATTGGCTGCAGGAATGGATAACGAATCGACCTGTTGACGTATTGAGGGGGTTTTCTTCAATAGCGTCTGGGCTGTCTTGATCTTAGCATTCAAGGCCTCATCAAACATTCCGTCATCAAGGCCTTGCAAAAATACTTGAAAGGCCTGTTCTTGAGCGTTGGCATCCTGGCGCTTCGGGCCAAGTTCCTGGCGGAAGTTTTGCCCTTTGCTGCCTAGAAAGCCTGCGGTCATGCCGCGCTCTTGCTGGAGTTCATGCACCAGATTACTGGCCTTCTGAGCAAGTGCCGTAAGAGATTGCAATTCGGACATCGCGCTGGTCGTGTGCTGACGTTCGACGATGCCTGTGATAGCAAAATACGCCATGGCCAATAACGGCAATGCCAGTACGAGCAGAAATTTCCTGCTCATGGGAATTCGATGCAGCAGATTGTTCATTAGTAGCCTCAAGGTTGGGAGGGATCGTCGAGAAAGGCAATTTTTGTTGTGTCATGTACACAATCAATATGCTCTGCCTTTCTATATCGACGCTCTAACCCAGCTCTTGAGCCTGCTATCAGGTTATTTTGATCAAAATCAACTTGTGGTCTTTGGACTGCCAGCCGACATCTCACTTTCAGCATTTTGTCTTGACAAGAACGGCTTGCGTCTTGCTTGCACAATTGGCCGCCCTGCCCAGCGGCTGGCAGTGATACGCTGAGCCATTCTATTTCGGAGGTAGCCTGATGGGGTTTCATCGCCCGGTCATTACTCGTTTGGGCGTCAAACTTTTTGCCGTCATCCTGCTGGTCAACGTGGCGATTTCTGGATTCGCGTTCCTAGGGGTCTCTCGAAGCCTTGATAAGGGCTTTATCGACTACCTGGAAAATACCCAGACCAACCGGGCCAAGATGCTTGCAAATACCCTTGGCGAGCAATGGTCCCGGCACGGAAGCTGGCAGTGGCTGCGTGACGATGCCCAGGCCTGGGAATATCTGGTGCAACAGCTACTCTGGCCCGGACACAGCGAACCGCCTCAAAGCGTTGAAGGCGCCTTGGGCGATGCCCGGGATTTTGTCTTGCACGACGCGGGCAATCTACCGGTAATCGGCCTAGCCCCCCGAAGTGACAAGGACGATCCGGTCGTACTCAACTGGCTGCCCGTCGAATATGAAGGTGAACGAGTCGGCACCTTAGGCTATCGTGCGCCCAATCAGTTGATGGCGGACATGGATCGTTTGTTCCTGTCTCGTCAGCAGCGCAATCTGGCCGCCATCATAGCGTCTCTCGTGCTGGCCTCATTGCTGCTGGCAGGCGGTCTTGGCTGGTGGCTGGGACGACGCATGCGTGGCATGACCCTGGCGACCCGTCGTCTGAGCGGCGGTGACTACAGCATGCGTTTGAGCGAGCGTGGTCATGATGAGCTATCGCGTCTGGCTCGGGACTTCAACGGCCTGGCGGCGACATTGGAAGCCAATCGCGCCGCGCGACAGCGCTGGGTGGCGGATATCGCCCATGAACTACGCACGCCTCTAGCGGTACTTAGAGGCGAGATCGAAGCCTTGCAGGATGGCATTCGCCCCCTGAACGAAGACAGCTTGCATTCGCTGTCTCAAGAGGTGAATCAGCTCGAGTGGTTGATTCGCGATCTTCGGTTGCTGGCACAAAGCGATGCCGGTGCATTGGACGTCCAGCTCGCCATCATCGATCTTGCCAGCGTTCTCAGGGAGCGACTGGAAGAGGCGCGGGGCTGGCTCGAAAGCGCCGGCATCGCGCTGGAAATCGACATACCCGACTCGGTATTCGTATCTGGTGACCCGCAACGGCTGCGTCAGCTATGGAACAACTTGTTGACCAATACCCGTGCCTATACCGATGCGCCAGGGCGCTTGAAGGTCACTCTGTCGCTGGTGAACAATCAAGCCAAGGTATTCTGGGAAGATAGCGCGCCAGGCGTTGACAGTGCAGAATTGCCCCGCTTGACCGAGCGTCTTTACCGCGTGGATGTATCACGAAGCCGGCGCCGGGGTGGAACTGGATTAGGCCTTTCCATCGCGTCAGCCCTAGTGCAGGCGCACAATGGTCGATGGGAGGCCTCTCACTCATCTCTGGGTGGGGTGCGCTGGACTCTATCGCTACCCTTGGCCGAGCGCGCGATAGTCGGACCCATGCCGATCAAACAAAAGCCAATGGCACTATCGTCGACTAAATACGGGAAGAAGATATGAACGAGTCCATTCTGATCATCGAGGACGAAATCAAAATCGCCCAGCTGATCGCCGATTATCTGACCGCCAGTGATTACAGCACCTATCATCTAGAGCATGGCGACGATGTCATCCCCTGGCTTCAGGATCGTCCAGCCAGTGCTCTACCCTCACTGGTTCTGCTTGATCTCATGCTGCCCGGCACGGATGGACTGACGCTATGCCGTCAAATTCACGATCAATGGCCCCAGCTGCCCGTCATCATGCTTACTGCCCGGGTCGAAGAGGTCGATCGTCTGCTGGGTCTGGAACTGGGCGCTGACGACTATATCTGCAAACCCTTCAGCCTCGGGAAGTGGTAGCCCGGGTCAAGGCGGTACTGCGTCGGGTTAATAGCAAGGATTCAGCCAGCGATGATGCCCCTAATCAGCTGGTACTGGATGAAGAGGGTTGGCGCGCCCTGGCAGATGGAAAGGACATCGAGCTGACCGCCGTCGAATTTCAGCTACTCAAGGTGATGATGAGCGCACCGGGTCGTATTTTTTCCCGGGAACAGCTGATGGATCATATGTATCGAGATCATCGCATCGTCTCTGAGCGCACCGTCGACAGCCACATCAAGAAGCTGCGCCGCAAGATCGCCGACGCCTGGCCGGAACGAGAGATCATTCGCTCGGTTTATGGCGTCGGCTATAAATATCAACCAGAGGAGTGACTTGCACTACTTCACAGACATTTTCAAGATCATTCAAAATCACCCTGGGCGCTCGATTCGACGCTGCCTCGGCGCTGCAGCCAGCGCGCGGTCAGCCAGCACAGGGATGCCCATGCAGCTCCGGCGGTCCAGCCCGCAAGCACATCCGTGGGCCAGTGCACCCCCAGGTAAATACGACTGATACCCACCAGCAAGGTCACCAGCAGTGCGGCTACCAACAGATACGCTTTCAGGCGAAAGCGCGGTTGAATACGAATGAGCAAGGCCGTCAGGGTCAGATAAGTCACTGCCGCCATCATGGAATGACCGCTGGGAAAGCTTGCGGTATAGACGATCGAACCATGAGAAACCAGGTCCGGCCGAGGCCGATCGAAAAGCATCTTGAGCAGCGTACTTGCCAGCAAACCACCGCCAATCGATGCCAGCAGAAACAGTGAAGCGCGGTAGTAGCGCGACAACAGCAAGAAGCCGAAAGTGATCAGTGTAATAAAAACCAGCACTCCGACGCCGCCAAGGGCGGTGAAGTCACGCCCAAGCTCCTCGAGCCAGCCGGGGCCAAGAGGATCGGAAAGATCACCCGGAGTACGAAAGGCCAGCAGGATTCGTTCATCAAGCGTACGCGTTTCTCCTTCCATGACCGTGTCCGCCAGTTCGACGAACCCCCATACACCTGCAGACAGCACCACGGCACTCAAGAGAATCGAAAATTCATGACGGCCCAGCCAGGTGAACAAGGCAAAGATTCGGTAGCTCACCCGGTAGGCTTTCTTCTTCAAGCTGTTCATGCACCGTCCCTTTTTGATTGACCATTGAAAAACGTCCTTGTCGTTACCGACAAGGACGTATCATGTTCATACATTGTCTTGAGGTCTGTTTCAGCCTCCGACGTCCGCCCGCACGACCATGCACTCCATCCCCTGCTGGATGAGTTGTGCACAGGAGCGCCGCGCCTGACCTTCTTCCATGTCAACGAGCTGGGCACGAAATACACCTTGCTCCCGAGTCGAGGGTGTGACCGCCACGCGAGAATCGCTCAAGGAGGCATCAAGCTGCCTGACGGCCTGGTTTGCCAGGGTCTTGGCTCCATTCGGATCGCGGAACGCACCAACCTGTACTGCCCAGGCATCCATGGGACGTAGAGAGCTGCCGTCGGTCTTGGCGATCATGCGCTGAATGGGATCGTCCACAGCCTGCTCGGTGTTCCCCGCGTTTATCCTTGTGGCAGCGGTCGTCTTGGCCGTGGTACTGATATCGCGCTCGCTTTTTGCTACCGCCGGCGCTCTGGCAGTGCTAGTACGGGTGTTCAATCGTGATACTGCATTCGCGCTATCGAAAACGTCCGCGCTGGCAACCCAGTCATGACGATTCAAAAGGCCGGCGCGTACGAAACCACGATCGAGCAAATCCGCCGTATGTATGTCCCGTGACTTGGCGGTGAAGCCCCCCATCACCACCGTCAGAATGCGTCGATCATCGCGTACCGCCGAAGTGGCAACATTGAATCCCGATGCGCGAATATAGCCAGTCTTCAGACCGTCTGCGCCGGCGTAGCTATCCAGTAAATTGTTATGGCCGGTATGGGTCTTGCCGTTGTAGACAAAACGGGTCTGAGAAAAGTAGTCGTAGTACTGCGGAAAATCCTGCATCAGGCTCAAGGAGAGCTTGGCCATATCCTTTGCGGTGGTGACCTGCAGATCGTCTGGCAAACCCGAGGCATTACGAAAAATAGTATTGGTCATGCCAAGTGCATGAGCCTTGTCGGTCATCTGACCGGCGAAGGCGCGTTCACTCCCCGCCAGCCCTTCCGCCACTACCACGGCCACATCATTGGCGGAGCGTACTACCAGCGCCAGAATGGCATCTTTGATACTCACTTTGTCGCCTGGGCGCACCCACAGTTTGGAAGGCGGTTGTGCCGCAGCATGAGAAGAGACCGTAAAGGTGTCTTCCAAGGTCAGAGTGTTATCTTCCATCGCTTCGAACAAGAGATAAAGCGTCATCATCTTGGTAAGAGAGGCTGGATAGCGCGGGGCGTCCGCGTTTGAGGCGGACAATACCTCACCGCTCTCTACATCCAGCACGATAGATGCATAACGAGGATTGGCAGCTTCTGCTCGCAACGGCAAAAACAGTACCGCACTGACAACAACAAGTGTCATGACGGTGCTGAGACCGCGGGAGAAGACAGAAAAGGAGTTGGATGCCATAAATTTTCCCTTGCGCTCTTTATGGTGATAGTGAGTACTGCCGTGAAGGCATCGCATTAAGTTATAATTTGTAACTATTTTGTTACACAAGACAACATTATTGGCATTTTGTCAATGCCCGAATTAGTAGCGCTTCAACGTCTTTTGTGAAACGCATTGTCCTGATATGTAGCCAACTACTCAAGTACTCTTAAGAGTCTACTGCCACTTCCGCATGAGAGCATTCAACTTTTTAAATGAATGGTCGTTATTGAAGCTAAAGAGACACAAACCCTGACTTGAGCAAGCACCCTTGGGGCGGCGGATAGCCCTCATTTCATCACACGAGGGTCCGTTCAGATCAAGCGAACAGCGCTGCTTAGTAGGGCCTATTCCGGTTTTGACTGTCTCAATACTTACAATCGATCGATATAGGGCAATGACCATGCAGCAGGTCCGTGAGCACAATGGCTCTCTTGAACATTTGATTGAAGTCCCGGTTGCAGGACTTCGGCCCGGCATGTATGTCGCTGCTCTCGATCGCCCTTGGCTGGAGACCCCCTTTCTACTCGAAGGGTTACTGCTTCAGGAGTCAAAGGACATTCAGACGCTGAGGCATTTTTGCCAGAAGGTATATGTCGATCCTTCCCGTTCGCGCCCTGGTGCGCTCTCGCACCTGGCCAAAAACGTTGCCACGACGCCAAAAGTTGACTCAAGTCTCAAGCCGCAACGCCGGGTGTATCCCATCAAGCGCACGGTGGAACAGGAGTTCAGGCATACCCGAGGCGACTATAAAGACGCCAAACAGATGGTGCATCGTCTGCTGCGAGACGAGCAGAACTGGCATCGCAACCTGCCGGAAGTCAGACGTACCGTCAGTCGTTTTACCGACTCGATCCTCTCGAACCCCAGCGCCTTGAGCTGGCTGGCGCGCATCAAGCACAAGAGTGAATACACTGCCGAACACTGTCTCAACGTTGGCGTCGTCGCCATGATTTTTGGTCGCCATCTAGGCTTTGAGCGCGCACGAATAGAAGAGCTGGGCTTGGCCGGCATGCTGCACGACGTAGGCAAGATGAAGCTCGATCAGGATATCTTGAATAAGCCCGGCAAGTTGACCCGGGAAGAGTTCGCCCATATCAAGACCCACGTGCTCGAAGGCTACGATATGCTCAAGGACGATAAACAGCTGTCGACCGCTATCAAGGATGCTTGCCGTGATCACCATGAACGCTTGAATGGAACCGGCTATCCTTTCGGCAAAGGAAAGGATGAGATCGATTGGGCCGCCAGAATCATCGCCATCGTCGACACCTACGACGCCATCACCAGCGACCGGGTCTACGGGCCGGCGCGCCCTACTGCAGAAGCGCTCGACATTCTCTATAAATTGCGAGGCACCCACTATGACGAAGAACTCGTCATACGCTTCATCGAGTGTATTGGCATCTACCCGCCAGGCTCCATTGTCGAGTTGCATAACGGCATGGTTGCGGTGGTGCTTTCGGTCGATCCTGATAAACGTCTGAAGCCGAAAATTCTGCTTATGCTCGATGAGCAAAAAAGGCCTATACAGGAGACATCTCTCGACTTGGCCGATCCCAAGGTACTCGACAACAAGCAGCTGCGTATCAAGAGAGTACTGCCACCGGGCTCATACAATATTCGTATGGAAGGATTGATGGAGCGACTGCTGCAGACGGCGTCTTAGTGTGGGACTAAAGTTCTCGATTCAGCGTGTGTCATAGAGTCTTTCTATTACATATATATACAAAAAATATAAATAATCGTTACGCAAATTACTGCTGTCGCCGATAAGAGTAACAGCGGATACCGGCACCTCCTGCCGGTATTCTTTACTCAGCGGATGCGGAGAGACGGCAGTGAACAGATTTTTTTCCATCGCAGGAAGCATGAAACTCAAGACCCGCTTGATCGCAGGGTTCTCGGTCGTCATTGCCCTTACGGTAGTACTGACCGGTATCGGCATCTTTCAGGTCAGCGCCATCGATCAAGGCCTCACCACCATCAACGATGTCAACAGCGTGAAGCAGCGTCATGCCATTGATTTTCGCGGCAGTGTGCATGATCGCGCCATCGCTTTGCGGGATATTACCCTGGTCGAGGATCGTGCCTCTCTAGACGCCCAGCTTGCACTTATCACCAAGCTCGAAGGCGATTACCAAGCAGCAGCTACAAGCATGCAGGCGATGTTCGCTGAGCGCAGCGACATTACCCCTGCAGAGCATCAAGCACTCGATAACATCAATCAGATCGAAAGTCGCGCTCAGCCGCTGGTCAAACAGATCATTGACCAGCGTCTGAGGGGTGATATCGAGGGCGCAAGAGAGCTGCTATTGAGTGACGTGGGGCCACTGTTCGCCAACTGGCTGAAAACCATCAACGTGTTCATCGACCTCCAGGAATCGATGAATCAGGTTGAAACTGCGTCTGCTCGGGATATGGCCAGCGGATTCCAGATGCTGATGCTGGCACTGTGCGGCGCGGCTGTTGCGATCGGCCTTGCGGTCGCGTTCCTGCTGACACGCTGGCTGCTCCGTTCTCTGGGTGCCGAACCGCAACAGGTCAAGGGTTTTGCCGAAGCGATTGGACGGGGTGAGCTTGCGACAAAAGTTCAGCTTCGCAACGGCGACCATCACAGCATCATGGCCAGCCTCTTGATGATGGCAAAGCAGCTACAGTCCACGGTCTCGAACGTACGCGATTCGGCCCAGTCAGTGGCCGCCAGCAGCGAGCAGATCGCCAAAAGCAACAACGAACTGGCTTCACGTACCGAACAGCAGGCCAGCTCACTGGCAGAGACAGCATCTTCCATGGAAGAGCTCGGCAGTACCGTACATCAAAATGCCGATAACGCCCGCCAGGCCAGCGAGCAGGCCAACAATGCCTCACAGGTCGCTGTGCGCGGTGGTGAAGTCGTGGGTCAGGTCGTCGACACCATGAATGATCTCAACGAGCGTTCAAAGGAAATCGTCGAAATCATCGGCATGATCGATTCGATCGCCTTCCAGACCAACATTCTGGCGCTCAACGCCTCGGTGGAAGCCGCCCGTGCCGGCGAACATGGGCGCGGTTTTGCCGTGGTGGCGAGCGAGGTACGTCTACTTGCCCAGCGCAGCGCAGATGCCTCCAAACAGATCAATACGCTGATCACCGGCAATCTCAAACGTGTCGAGGAAGGCTCGGAGCTGGTCGCCGAAGCCGGTCGAACTACCGATGAGATCGTGGCATCCATCAAACGGGTCACCCAGATCATGGAGGAGATCAGCAGTGCCAGTGCCGAACAGAGCGATGGCGTACAACAGGTCAGTGAAGCAGTCACGCAGATGGATCAAACCACCCAGCAAAACGCTTCTCTGGTAGCAGACAGCGCCAGCGCCGCCAATCATTTGAGCAGTCGTGCTCAGCAACTCATCCAGGCAATGGCGATCTTCAAGCTGGAAGAAGGCGTCTCACGCAAGCTGAATACACATGTAGCGTCTGGGACGAATGCCAAGCCGATCAGTCCCAAGCCGGTTGCAAAGGCCAGCCCACGCGCCAGGCCCGTTACCCAGGAAGACGATTGGCAAAGCTTTTAAATTTTTCCAGCCAATCATCAATCAAGGGCGCGACAATGTCGCGCCCTTGGCTTTTGCAACCCTCTACCCGTTAGACAATCATCAAAAGAAGCCCATCGGATTGATGTCATAGCTGACCAGCAGATTCTTGGTTTGCTGGTAGTGTTCGAGGGCCATCTTGTGAGTCTCGCGGCCGATGCCGGATTTCTTGTAGCCGCCAAAGGCCGCATGGGCTGGATACTGGTGATAGCAGTTGGTCCAGACGCGCCCGGCCTGAATGCCGCGACCCATGCGAAAGGCGACGTTCATGTCCCGGGTCCAGACGCCGGCGCCAAGGCCGAACTCGGTATCGTTGGCGATCGCCAGGCTTCCGCCTCGTCCTTGAAGGTGGTCACGGAGACTACCGGGCCAAAGATCTCCTCCTGGAACACGCGCATCTTGTTGTTGCCCTTGAACAGGGTCGGCTGAATGTAATAGCCGCTGGAGAGTTCCGAATCGAGACTCTCCTTGCCGCCGCCGGTCAGTATCTCAGCTCCCTCCTCCCTAGCAATGTCCATGTAGGACATGATCTTGTCGAACTGCTCCTCGGACACCTGAGCCCCCACCTGCACCTCGGTATCCAGGGGATTGCCACGCTTGATGGCCTGAGTGCGCTCCATGACCTTGGCCATGAAGTCGTCGTACATGCTCTCTTGCACCAATGCCCGAGACGGGCAGGTACAGACCTCGCCTTGATTCAAGAAAGCCAGCACCAGCCCCTCCACCGCCTTGTCGATGAACTCCGGCTCGGCGTTCATGATGTCGGTAAAATAGACGTTGGGCGATTTGCCGCCCAGTTCCACGGTGGAGGGAATGATGTTCTCCGCGGCGCACTTCAAGATATGCGAGCCGATTGGCGTGGAGCCTGTAAAGGCGATCTTGGCGATGCCCTTGTGAGTGGCAAGCGCCTGACCGGCCTCCTCGCCGTAGCCGTTGACGATGTTGAGTACCCCGGGCGGCAGCAGATCGCCGATCAGCTCTACCACTTTCAAGATCGACACCGGGGTCTGCTCTGCAGGCTTCAACACTACGCAGTTACCCGCCGCTAACGCCGGGGCCAGCTTCCAGGTGGCCATCAGGATTGGGAAATTCCAAGGAATGATCTGGCCCACCACGCCCAGCGGTTCGTGGAAGTGATAGGCCACGGTGTTTTCATCGATATCTGCTGCGGTGCCTTCTTGGGCGCGAATACAGCCGGCGAAGTAGCGAAAGTGATCCACCGCCAGGGGCAGGTCCGCGTTCAGCGTCTCCCGCACCGCCTTGCCGTTGTCCCAGGTCTCGGCAACCGCCAGCACCTCCAGGTTCTGTTCGATGCGATCGGCAATCTTGAGCAGGATGTTGCTGCGCTCCGCGGCCGAGGTCTTGCCCCAGGCTGGCGCGGCCTTGCGCGCAGCGTCCACCGCCTTGTCGATATCTTCTGCGGTGGAGCGCGCCACCTCACAGAACACCTCGCCGGTGACCGGCGTAACGTTGTCGAAGTACTGGCCCTTGACCGGATCGACGAATTCGCCGCCGATGTAATTACCGTAGCGTTTGTCGAAGCTCACCAGCGAATCGCTGGTGCCGGGATTGGCATAGATCATGACGAGACTCCTGAGAGTGTTATGGTTGTACTGGTCCACTGACAGTGTTGGACACGCCAGCGAAACACGACATACTTCCTTGGCAGGAACATGCCTCCTTTGGTAGGAGTTGCAAGGAAGCAGAGTCGATCAGGATAAGTGATGCACTTCCTGTAGATCGTAGTCCGGCGTGGGAATTCCTTCCATTCGTGCCTTGAGCTTCATGATCAAGTAGTGGGAGTAGTGGCGCGACTGGTGCAGGTTGCCACTGATGATCAGCGCTAGAACGCCTGGTGCGAAATCTGGAGATCAACCCAGCCTATGAACGAAAACCACTCCGTAACCGCGGTGATTACGCGCTGTGTTATTCCGGGCCGCGAACAAGACTATCGAACCTGGGTGCACGATGTGGGGCAAGTCGTCAAACAGTTCCCCGGGCATCGAGGAATTACCTACAAGATTCCAGGGGAAGGCAACGAATGTCATGTGATTTTTCGCTTCGATACGGTCGAACATTTACAAGACTGGGAAGAATCGGAGGAGCGCAAACATTGGCTCGGGAAACTGGAGGGCATCGTCAAAGGTGAATCGCGTGTGGACCGCCTGACCGGAATCGAGTTCCTGTTTCGGGATCAGCTCCATCCGAAGGCCCACAAGATGGTATTTGTGCTGACGGTCGTCGTTTTTTCACTGTCGTCTGTTCTGACTCCGCTTTTTTCACTGCTGAATGCGGCATTGCCCATTGTTCCTGGCTGGCTGTGGGCGTTGGCCCAAGTCGTCGTACAACTATTACTGCTGACTTATGTGATCATGCCCCACATCACACGGCTGTTGGCTACCTGGCTGGCACGCTAAGTCGTCCTTCCTCGAGCTGATAGCAGCGATCCGCCAGAGCCTGGATGTCCTCCGGATCGTGGCTGACCAGCAGTACCGCCACGCCTTCCTGCTGCTGGCGCTTGACCAGACCCCACAATACTTCCCGGTTGACATAGTCCAGACCGCTGAAGGGTTCGTCCAGCAGCAGCATTCTTGGCTGACGTAGCAGCGCCCGGAGCAGCGCCACCCGCTGGCGCTGCCCGCCGGAAAGCTCTCCGGGTAGCCGGTCCTGCAGGCCGCCGAGGCCGACATCGATGAGTCCTTGATAAATCCACTCGCGTTGAGCCTCGTTCAAGCGCAGATTGGCGGCCAGCCCAAAGCCGATATTCGCCCAGACCGGCAGGTGCTCGAAGAGATTGTGCTCCTGAAACACCGTGGTCATGCCCCGCTCCCAGGGCGGCTCGGTCAGCAGGCTTTCCTCGTTCCAGGCAAGCGTGCCGCCGCTGGGCTCGAGAAAGCCTGCCAGCAGATTGAGCAGCGTACTCTTGCCAGAGCCGGACGGCCCTTGGATGGAAAGACACTGCCCGGGGGCCAGCTCGAAGGTGAAGCTGAAATCCGGCGTCTCCCCCGGATCATTGCGATCGTAGTGGAAACTCAAATCATCACAGTACAGCATGGGCGGATTCCGGTCGGTTTTTCCAGGGATAGCGCGGCGCACGGCGGGTCAGCATCGAGACAAGGCCGAATACCGCCACCACGCTGATCAACAGCACCAGGGCGGTAGCGGCGGCGCTCTGCCAGCGATAGCCGCCGAGCTCCTGATACAGCAGCATGGGTAGGGTCGGCGCAGCGGGGCTGCCGAACAGGGCGATGACGCTGAAATCCCCAAGCGACAGGGTCATGGCGTAGGCCAGGGCCAGGCCTAGCGGCCGGCGCAAACGCGGCCACAGCAGCCAGCGAAAACGTGGCCAGCCGTGAATATCGAGCTGCTGCGCCACGCGACGCTGGGCCATGGGCAATTCCAGTAGCGCCCCCCGCAATACCTGCATGGCGAAGGGAAGCGCCATGAAGGCGTTCACCAGTACCACCAGAGCGTAGCCTTCGAGGCCACCGCCGAGACGCGGACGTAACAAGAGAAAAAGCCCGGTGCCCATCACCAGGGCCGGCAGTACCAGGATCAGCTGACCGCTGCCCTCGACCACCCCGCCGATAAAGCCCCTTCCCCGGGCACGCAGCCAATCGCTGCCGCCGAGTAGCGCCAGCGCCAGAAGTACCGCGCCAATCCCGGCGGCCAGCGCCATCACCAGGCTTCGCAGGGTCGCCGGCCACAGACGCTGCTGGGTGAGAATATCCGGCAACCCACCTAGTCCCGCCAGCACCACCGCAATCAAAGGCGGCAAGAGCAGCAGCGCCAGCCCACCGATACTCAGGCCATCCGTCAGCCAGGATAGGCCCTGAGCATCCCGGCGACGCCACTTGGTGAAAAGCGCCGCCTGACTATCCCCGGCGATCAATGAGGGCGCGCCGCCCTGAGCGATGGCCAGGCTCCACAGCCCCAGACAGATCACCAGCTGGGTCAGCGCCAGCAGCGCGGCGAGTGCCAGATCGTTGTCGAATTTGAGCGCCTGATAGAGCGCCACTTCCAGGGTACTGCTACCCGGCCCGCCGCCCAGGGTCATGACGATGGCGAAGCTGGTAAAACATAGCGTGAAGACCAGCGCCGCCAGCCGCGGCAGCAAACGCCGAATCGCCGGCCATTCCAGGGTGCGCCAGATGGCCAGTCGCGAAAGTCCCAGCTGGGCCACCAGCCGCCAGTGCACCGCCGGCGAGCGCTCCAGTTCCTGCAGCATCAGCCGCGCCGCCAAGGGCAGATTGTAGAACACATGGGCCAGCACGATGCCGGACAGGCCGTAGAGATAGCCGGAGGGCGAGCCGGTCAGCCATTCCCACAGCGGCGCCGCCCAGCCCTGGCGCCCGTGCACCGCCACCAGGCCGAACAGGGCGATCAGGCTGGGAATCACCAAGGAAAGCTCCATGGCCCGCAGTAAAAGCCCCCGGCCGGGAAAGCGTGGCCGTCGCGCCAGGGCCAGCGCTACCGGAATGCCCAGTCCCAGGGCCAGCAGCGTGGAAAGGCTCGCCTGCCAGAAGGTGAAACGCAGCACCCCAAACAGATAGGGTTCCTGCCAGAGCATCGCCACCTGCAGAGCCGGCGCCTGCCACAGCAGGGCGATAAAGCTGCCGAGGCCCAGGCCAACGACCGCAACAAAGGCGGCCAGGCCTGCCCAGAGCGGCAGCCGGCTTAAGGAATGCCGATTCAACGACTGCTGGCGTTGAGCCATTCACGAATCCAGGCGCGACGATTTTCCCGTACTTGCTCCGGGCTGAAAGTAAAGCCTTCCGGTTCGATCAACCGATCAAAGACCTCCGGCAGCTCGTCGCCCAGATCGATGGCAGGATACATGACATTGCCCAGGGGAATATGGCGCTGGAAATCCTCGGTGAGAATAAAGTCCATGAATTCCCGCGCAAGCTGTGGATCCTCTGCAGCTTTGGTAATAGCGGCAGTTTCCACCTGCAGGTAGTGGCCTTCCTCGAACTCCGCCGCCTGATAGCGATCCGTGTCTTCCATGGCCATGTGATAGGCCGGCGAGGTGCTGTAGGAAAGCACCATAGGCGCTTCACCGTTCATGAACAGGGAAAAATACGCCTGGCTCCAGCCGCTGGCCACGGTCAGTACATGCTTATTGAGCTGCTGCCAGGCTTCCCCTGCTTCATCTCCATAGAGGTGTTTGATCCACAGCAGAAGCCCCTGTCCTGGCACGCTGGTGCGTGGGTCGGAGATGATCACCTTGAGGTCTTCCGGCGCCTCGAGCAGTTCCGCGAAGCTTTTCGGCGGGTTCGGCAGCGCTTCGCTGTCGTAAACGAAGGCAAACTGGCCCCAGTCGTAGGGCAAAAAGATTTCGTCGTTCCAGTCGATGGGCAGCGCCAGGGGCGTAAGATCGACGCCATGGGGCACCAGCAGATCGAGCTCCCGCGCCTCGGCCATCAGGTTCATGTCCAGGCCCAGGACAATATCCGCCTCGGTACTCTGCCCTTCCAGACGCAGACGCTGGAGAATATCCACGCCGCCGTCCAGAGCCAAGAAATTGACGGTGCAGTTGCCGCACTGTTTCTCGAAGGCCTCCTTGACCTTGGGCCCCGGCCCCCAGTCCGCGATAAAGGAATCGTAGGTGTAGACGGTCAGGGAGCGATCCTCGGCCCAGACACCGTTGGCCACAAAAAGCCCCAGGCCGATGCCCAGGGCGAGAGGATTGGTGAAACGAAGCGTCTTATGCATGGCAGAACTCGGCAGCTAAGGGTTGGCTCAAGCTTACCCAACTAGCCATACTCACCCAACCACTTAAATCTTGCTTGATTACGTATATGGCTCAGCCAGCTTCAAGCGCCGGTAAGTCATGCCCAATCATCGAAGATAAACCTGGGCTAGGGCCTGTCGACGTTTCATCGCGAACCGCGTTGCTGCATCAAAAAGTGTCAGTCAAGGCGCGAAGCGC
>NZ_JIBT01000023.1 GCF_001039575.1 Halomonas sp. PR-M31 | reverse complement strand
CACTACCCCCGCAAGCTAAAGTGCTCAATCGAGTTACTGGATGGGGGGGAGCGGGGCTTCGAGGGCGGTATCAGTGCTGCGCAGTATCAGAAAGTTGCCAAGGTGAGCAAAGCGACTGCCACCCGCCATCTGGCCGATTTGCTGTGCAAGGGCTGTATCGAGAAACTGCCGGGAGGCGGGCGCAGTACGCGTTACCAGGTTGTGACTGTATAAAGTTTGGTTTATTCCGCTCGCTCACGCAGCGCTTGCAGATAGTTGCGAATCCGTTCGGCGTTGGTGCCCACATCGCTGGCCCCAAGTCGCGATGCCGAGCGCATGTCCACCCGTACACCTTCTTCCACTTCGCTCAGGCGAATCACCACATCGTCCTTGAAGCCGAACCAGAGGGTGGTGGCCGTGGCTTCAAGCTTTGTGTCGCCGACGTCGGCTATCTCCCAGCCTTGATCTTGCGCGGTTGCCTCGACGGCATCCATCGCATCAATCAGCGGCTGCTTCAGAATGATCGGCTGAATATCCGGATAGGCCTCGCGCTGCTGCTGCGCGGTGCTCTCGCCGGGGTAGGCTACCTCGTTGGGCGCGGCCTCCCGAGCGGATGCCAGCGCAACGAACGCCGGCGGATCCTGCATGTCGGTTGTGATGTCGTGAATCGCCGGCACCTCTTGGGCGCGCTGCTGCATCTGCCAGGGGACGATCATCATCGCCGCGACCACGACAACTACTACAGCGCCCACCAACGCCGGCTTCAAGCGTTTGCACAGGCTCGCCACGATAAGCGTGATCAATCCAAGAACTGCCGCGCCGATGGCTAGATAGGCCCCTTGGCGCAACCAGGTGAAGGCTGTGCCCAGGTCCGTCATTTCCAGGCGATGGGCCAGTCCTGAACCGGCCATCAATAATGCTGACGCGATTACCACCAGTACGCTTAGCCAAGCCAATAGCCGTGGCCAGCGTCCGCCCCGCAGTCGTTGCGTTCGTGAAGATTTCGTCATGGGTACATGCGCTCCGTTTAACAGGCTATTGATTCAGCATACCGATCATTTAAGGAACATCCATAGCGGGGTGGAGATCGCTAAGGTCGTTAGCTGGTAATCCACAAAGGCAAAAGTTTCTGTACATCGCATCTTTCAATTTTGGAACGAGGTGAGGCAAGATGCATCAAACGATGCAATTCGCCACAGCCATCAAGTAGGTAACTAGGAGAAATAACAGTGAGTACAGCAAGCGTTCGCTTGGATCAGGAACTGGTTGAAAAGGCGACCATCATGGCCAAGGCCATGAATCGCTCCACGCCCAAGCAGATCGAGCATTGGGCGAAGATCGGCGAGATGATGGAAGACAATCCCGATTTGCCCTATGAGTTCGTCAGGCAAGCCATTATCGCCAAGGCTGAACTGGACGCTGGCAAGCTCGAACCCTACGAGTTCGACTGAGCCATGCAGGTTCTTCAAACCCCAACCTTTAAGAAAGCAGTCAAGAAGCTTCACGCCAACCAGAAGGGCGATCTGGACAAGGCTATTCGAGCCTTGATCAAGGACCCTCATCTTGGCGAACAGAAGAAGGGGGATCTAGCGTTTCTGCGTGTCTACAAATTCAAGATGACCAAGCAACTGACCCTGCTCGGTTACCATTACGACGACGGCAAAATCGTGCTAACGCTGATGGCGCTCGGCTCGCATGAGAACTTCTATCGCGATGTGAAGAAGCAATAATGCCCAAGCCGCTGGCACGATTAAGCGCCAGGCCCGATTCTGCGCGTCAAAATCGCCAAGGTCATGAATCTGATTTGCTTACTTTCCGGAGAACAGGCGTTTGCTGTAGAGCTTTTCGGTCGCATCGACCAGCTTGATCTTGGAAATATTAAGATGGCGAGGATTGACGACAATGACCCCTTCACCTGCCTTAACGATGGGGACCGTGCAGCTCGGCATCAGCAGACACAGCGCCGACATGGACATCAACCACTCAGATCCGATGGCCTGAGTTGAAGCAGGGTAAGGAAAATCGTCCCAATCCTTGGGGAGTGAGTCCACAGGCAACGTCTCGACGGTGACGGCATCCGGTAGCTCGTAGACGCCCATCCTGTAGCTTGGCGGTACGTGCCGGGGGGAGTGCAGGTAATTGGCCATCTCCAGCAGAGCGATAGCGGGGGAGCTGGCGAAGTAGATCACCGGTGATCCGATTTCATTCCAGCGCCCCCCATACTGGTAGCTCCCACCCAAGCCATTGAAGGTTTCCAGAAACGCCTTGGGGCCGACGCGGTACAAGTACATCAGGAAAAGTCACCTTGCTCGATCTTGCGCAGCGTGGCGCGTACCAGGGAGCGGCCCTCGAAGGTATCGCAGAGTTCCTCAGGCGCACGGTCCGAGAGTGCGCGGATAGGGGAGCTGAGCCAATCCCGGGCCACTTCATGACTTTCGAAGATGCGTACCGCCTCACGGTAGATCCGCAGCGTATCGAGCACTTCTTCGGTATCGGTGCGTCCTAAATGCTTTTTCTTGAAGACCCGACTGAGATTGGCGGAATCGACCTCCAACAGGCGCAGAAATAGCGCGCGATTGTTGCCCATCGCCTTTATCGCCTGTCGGATGACATCGCCGGAAATACCCTTATAGACGGTATCCAGATAGGCAGCCTGGTCAGTAAACACCTTGGCGGGAACGCTGACCCCCTCGATGCCGATAGCCTGAGTCTCCATATGGGCCTCCTGAAGCAGATGGATAACCCAGCATAGGGTGGTAACGTCTATTTGACAATACGTAGTCATCATTTTGACGAGCATTCTTTTTGAGCAATAACGTCCAAGCCGCCAGTATGATGACCCCTCTACGCTAGGTGAATCAGCGTTCAGGGAGGTGTGGCATGTCAAAGCAGCCTAGCCAATTTCGGTTCTTGAAGAGTCGGCATGTGTCCGAGGTCACGGTGCTGCATGCGGCTATGGATGACTTCCACTACGACCGACACGCCCATGAAGAATACGCCTTTGGCGTCACCCTCGCCGGACGCCAGGACTTCTTCAGCGGTGGGCAGTTTCACCGCAGCACCCCCGGCAACGTCGTACAGTTCAACCCGGAAGAAGTGCACGATGGGCACTCCGGTGGCGATAGCACGCTGGGGTACGTGATGGTCTACGTGCCGCCGGCTCAGCTCGAAGCAGCGTTTGCCAATGCGGTGGGGCGTGAGGGCGTTGGCCATTTCAGAAGCGCCGATACCCTGATTCAGGACCATGCGCTACGCGGCGCCATCCTGGAACTGGCTCGGCTAGTGACGCATCAGGTCGGCAGTCGCATCGATCAGGAACATGCTCTCCATCGGATCGCCACTCGGCTAGTTCGGCGCGAGGGAAGGTTTCAATCAAACACTGCCAGCGTCAGTCGCCCGGATGCACTACTAAGCCGCGCCAAGGACTACATCCTTGCGCATCTGGAGGAGGATGTGTCCTTGGACGATCTCAGTCAGGCCGCCCATCTCTCGAAATACCACTTTCTGCGCCTGTTCCGACAGCAGTTCGCCATGACGCCGCACCAATACGTCCTCAATTGTCGCATCAATGCCGCCCGCCATGCGCTGGATGATGGTGCGCTGCCCAACGAGGTCGCCTTTCGCTACGGCTTTGCCGATCTCAGCCACTTCAATCGCCGCTTCAAGCGCATCTACGCCATGACGCCTTACCAATATCAGCGCAGCATCCTCTAACCGAGAACCCATCATGTTAGCCATCATCGTCTATGCCTTGGGCGTAATGTACTCGCCTGGGCCAGTGAATCTGCTCGGCCTGAATGCGGGGCTAAATGGGCAGGCCAAAGCTTCGCTTGGGTTCTATCTCGGGGTAGGGCTCGCCATGCTGACTTTGTTCTTGTTGTTCGGCTGGGCCGGCGCCGCCTGGGTGCAAGGCGATGTGCTTGTCGTGTTGGCTGCGCTGGGGTGCGGCTATATCTTCTACCTCGCCATCAAGATCGCCAGATCGAGCATCGACCTGGGCGGTGTGCGACAAACACCGCGTTTAATGCGCTTTCGTGACGGCCTGATCATGCAACTGTGCAATCCCAAAGGCATTGTCGCGACACTGCCGATCGCCACGATCCAATTTCCCGCCGTAGGGATTCACGGTATTAGCTTGATGCTCTGGTCAATCGGCTTGGCGGTGTTGGCGGCCGGCGCACCCGGCAGCTACGCGCTGATCGGCGCCTTGTTAGGTAAACGCATCGAGAACCCAAAAATCCTGAAGGGGGTTAGTCTGACGATGGCGGTATTACTGGCGGGCGTTTCCTTGTCGATTGGTTATGAGCACGTGTGGCTGCCTCTCTCGTCGAGGGTAATTTAAGGAGCCATAACCCACCCATTCCCAAGCAGGCAGAGTGCCCGACCAAAATCATGACAGACAGCCAACCGCTTGCCGCCCAGGCCGCCCAGGCTCGCCATATTCTCGAAACGGCGCCCCGCGAGGCGCTGCCGATGACCTATCAGCAACTCGCAGAGGCGCTTGCGCTGCGCCCGCCACGCACCATCCAGCGCGTAGCCCAGGCACTGGAAACCCTGATGCGCGAGGACGCCGCGCAGGGCCGGCCCTTTATTGCCGCCCTGGACGTCAGCCAGCGAGGAGAGGAATTACCCGCTCAAGGCTTCTTTGATCTTGCAGTGGAGCTGGGTTGCTTTCCCACCGACCCGGCGCAGCAGACCGAGGCTTATTGGGAAGAACTCCGGCAAGTTATGGCGCAGCGTGATTAACGAAGCTGTTGCCGAATCCACTTCATAGTGAGAAGGGCGGTGTCACTCAGGCTGCTTCTGCCGCAGCGGATCGAGCAGCGGGCTCAGGCCGTTATGATCGATCTAGTGCATCAGGTGGAGTAGTCGGTCGGCTTGAGCGGGTCAGCTAATTGTTTATGCTAATATTAGGTGTCGAACGCGGGATTTTCAAGAATTAACGGCATTGAGTGCTCGAATACCGCCTTAGCAGCGGTTTGATCATCAATAATAAAGCTCTGCTCACGATTCTTAAATGCTTTATTCGACAGCCAATTATGACTGCCGCAAACGACTCGCTTTTGGTCAATTACCAGCGCTTTTTGATGATTATTGAATTTCCCAACGTGCAGTTGCTGCTGAGTTTTACTAAGTTTTTGCAGGCTCAAAAGTGCGCGCTTCGCTGGTCGAGTGATTTCATGTCTTCCCTGTGAATTCTCGAATCCAAACCCCAGATATACTTGTACTCCTCTTTGAAGCGCTTTTTTCACTATAGATATGAAGCGCTCATCGATAACTTTATCAGATATCCAACCTGAAAGAATCATTATTGTAGATTTCGAGCGATCTATTTCAGCTAACATATATTCATAATGGCTTGAGTCAGTTAGTAAGATAAAATGATTCTCTTTTCGAGCTGTAATCAGGGCTTTCTGATCCTCCTTGTGATAACCGGTAAGAGTAGCTTCAAATTTTTTTATTTGACGTGACTTCTTTGTAAAGGAATCAACTACGAAGAATGCTCCCCATGCGGAAATTAGTTGGGTGGTTATCAGCGGCGCGTACCCTAGCATTGCAAGCGTCCATAAAGACCAAAGGCCAGCGACGGATGCCCCCCAATTGCGTGACTTAAAAAGGTACGCAATAATTGTCGATCCAGCGACAAATGCTTGCCAGTAGAGTACTTCCAATTTTATTCCTCTTTATCGTAATCTGGTAATTGAATTTTCTGTTATAGAGTGCCTTTCAAAACCTTGAAAAAAGCCTCGGCCATGCCTAGATTTTCGGTATGGCTAAAAAGATCGTATCCGATGAACTCTGGTCCATTGTCGATCCATTGCTACCACCGCCGACGCCCAAGGCGCGTGGTGGACGCCCACCTGTCTCTAACCGCAAAGCCTTGACAGGCATCCTGTTCGTTCTGCGCTTAGGCATCCCCTGGAAAATGTTGCCTCAGAAAATGGGCTGCAGCTCAGGCGTCACCTGTTGGCGTCGCTTGTGCGACTGGCAGCAGGCGGGTGCCTGGGAACATCTACACTAGACGTTATTGGTACATTTCTATCATGCCGACCAGCTCAACTGGGAGCGAGCCTGTATGGATAGCGTATCCGTACAGACAAAGAAGGGGGCTCGGCCCTCGGCCCCAACCCGACGGACCGGGGCAGACCCGGCACCAAGCGCCACATGCTGACGGATCGCCAAGGCGTCTCGTTGGCTATCCTGCTGTCGGGTGCCAGTATGCACGACAGTGTCCCTTTGGCGGTTTTGCTCGATAGCGTGCAGCTAGTGCTGTCAGGCCGACCAGGGCGCCCTCGTCAGCGTCCTCGAAAGTTTCATGCAGATAAGGCTTATGATTATCGACGCTGTCGCCGGTCATGTCGGGCCTGCGGCATTCAGCTTCGTATCGCTCGTCGGAGCGTAGAAGACAGTCAGCGGCTTGGGCGCCATCGTTGGGTTGTCGAGCGAACCTTTGCCTGGCTGCTTCGGATGAGGCGACTCACCACGCGTTATGAACAGCGAGTCGATATTCATTACGCCTTTACGCTACTGGGCTGTTTCCTGATCTGTCTGAACAAGCTCCAAGACAGGTTTTGAAAGGCACTCTTATTGAACGTAACGCCGCTAGCAGAGGCGCAGCTTAGCTGCGTTCTGCTGCCCGTAGATACACTACCGTGACGGAATGACATAAATTGGTTCATTTGAGTACGGATTGCCTGCACCATACGGATTATTGATGCTGTCTGGTGAGTATTTGCTGCCATACCGACCGTAGGGGTTTGACGTTGAATCTGGGTCATATGGGTTGTTGCTTAATTTGCCGCGATAGTTGCCTTGACTGTCATAGAGCTTTGGTGCGTCTGTTGCGTAAGGGTTGGTATGAGACTTATTGCTATATGAACTTCCATATTGGCTATACGGATTATTAAGGCCATCAGCTTTATATCGACTGCCTGCACCATACGGATTGTTGAGGCAATTTTGGTCATATGGGCAAGCCGCAAATGATAATGAAGAAAATCCTATAGAAAGTGTTAGGGCAGCTACGAGTTTTTTAATATTCATTATGATGTTCTCCTTTTATGTACCTAACGCCAAAGTTAGGCGCCTGAATTACCTGTTGTGGCTGTAAAAACCAGTCCCGACGATGTTTTGGGTCGTCCCTGATATTTCATTGTTGTAATTGTGGAAAGTAGTATCACCAATGCTTTGTGATGTCCCGGACGTTCCATCATTGTAGTTATGAAAGGTAGTACCCCCTATGCTTTGAGAGCTTCCTGATACGCCATTATCAGTGTTATAAAAGTCGTTGCCCCAACTGATTGGGAAGTCCCAGTGGCACCGTTGTTGAAATTATGGAAGGTTGTTCCGCCAATTGTCTGTGACGTACCACTTGTACCGTCCGAGCAGTTATGAAGCTTAGTGTCCCCAATTGTGTTTGAAGTACATGATGCATGCGCGTGAACGCCAAAAATTAAACCGAATGTGGCGACTAAAAAGACAAAAATTTTTAGTTTCATCTGAATGATTTCTTTTTTTAGTAAATTTGTTGTCGAGTGAAAGTTACGTGCCTTGAGGCCTTCAATCGCGAGAATAGCGTTATTCTTTTTATCGGCCATTAGAGACGAGACTTTAGACAATACAGGAGCTTCGTAATGGATAGCCTGTCGACCGAGCACATCCTCTGATCGTTGACATGATATCTTTATGTTACTGAATTCCGCTCACGCCTATTGTCGTTCGCTCACCGTTTAATGGGTCAAGGACGGCATGAGTCAATTGGAAGCTGCTCGCCGCCTGGAGGTCACTCAAGGGGCTATTAGCCAATGGGTCGTCCGGGACCGAGAAAACGGTGAAGAAGCGCTCAAGACACAGCCACGATCCGGTCGGCCGCCGCGTCTTTCTCCCGACAAGATGGCCAAGGTGCTGGTGGCACTCGAAGCCCGGGGGCCGGAAGACTTCGGCTATGAAGACCAGCGCTGGACGACGCAGCGTATTGCCGATGCCATCGCCCGGCTGACCGATATTCACTACAGCACCTCATCGATCAGTGATTTACTCAGACAATGGGGCTGGTCCTGGCAAACGGCCAAGCGTCAGGATAGCCGGCGTGATGAGGCCTCTATCGACTACTGGCGAGAGCAGCTCTGTCCAGAGTTAAAAAAAAGAAGCCGAGGCGCAAAATAAAACGCTGATCTTCGTCGATGAGTCGAGCTTCCATCTCTGCTCGCATTATCAGAAGACTTTTGCGCCTGTAAGGCAAACGCCGGTCTTCAAGGGCAAGCGAGGAAAGTCGCAGCGCCATATGGCCATCGGCGCCTTCTCGGACAAAGGGCGTAGCTATTTTCACTGGACCTCGGATACGGTCACCGGCGCCAGCATCGTGGGTTTTTTAATAGACGCTGCTACGCTGCCCGGAGGTACAAGGCCGGTTGCGCCTGGAAGCTCCGCCGCCTTATGCGCCCGAGTTGAACCCGGCCGAGGTGATATGAAGTTGGTTAAAGCGGCGCTGTACCAACCGGGCATTTCCGACGGCTTTGGGTGAGTGGCTGCGTTATGATACGCATTGGCTGAAGCGGAACCGTGGGCAGGCCAAGCAATTTTTGCGTGCCTCGCCCATTCATTAGGTTTTTTTATGGAAGATCAGTATTAGAGGTGCCGACCGCTCCTCACCGCACACCGCCCATACACGAAAGATTCCATGCTGGCCAAGGCTCCACTTTGCAAGCGCCGTGGTGGCTTCTGTCATATAGCCTTGGCCCCAGTGCTTTTGACCTAATACAAAGCCGATTTCCACCCTATGGCCTTGGAAGCGGGCGTCGATCATGCCAATCACTCTGTCGTTGCCTTGCAAGGTGATCGCCCAGGAAAACTCTTTCCCGGTCTTTGATACGTTAATTCGTGCACGCAGAAAACCGGCCGTTGTTTCTTTGGATTCGTGGGCAAGCCAGGTCAGATAGTGCGTAACCGTTGGGTCGGCGGCGTACTCCTCGAAGATGGCATCGGCGTCTTCAATGACCGGTGCTCGCAATAGAAGTCGTGGCGTTTCGATTCTTGGTGCTGTCTGCATCACTTGAGTCATCCTGGCTGCGGTTCGTCAGCAATGACGCCTATTACTTAGCTATTTCTGATAATGACTGCAAACTATTCCATCCGTTGCCGAATGGAATAGTGTGCCACGCTTTCGTTTAACGTATTTCTGCCGCCGAAGGATCTTCCAACCCTACGTCGCGACAGTGCGCATCGATCCCCAGGCCACCCCGCGGATAGTCGGCGCATAGCGTCTGATAGTCATTCAAGGTCTCGAAAAGCTCCTCTTCCGAGAGTGAATTGAGGTAGCCACACTCGCCGATGCCTCCTTTGGGGATGGGCGCCACCAGATTGCCGCCGCGTTTTTGCAGAATCTTGCGATGGCTTTCCAGCATGACGGGGCGGTTGTTGAGGATGTCGTGGGTCAGACTCAACCCGTAACCGCTCATCAAACGCAGAATGCGGTGCAGTTCTTCATCCGTGATCCAGCCGGCACGAGCGCTTAAAAAAGCGCCATACCCCATGCCAATCGCCACGGCGTGGCCATGCAACAGCCCTGCCTCGATCTCGAATCCTGGTGACCAGGTGTGCCCATAGGCATGGGGACGACATTGATGAGTCTCAAAAAGATTGCCGTATTCCGCTTCGATATAGGACTTCAGAGCACCGCCCAAGATACGCTGGGACAGGTCGTTGATGTCATCGTCTGGCGCGCAGTCGATGGTGCCGAACCGGGTATCGATCAAGCGGGATTGCGCTGCCTCGAGGTCATTGAACAGCTCGAGATTCTTGACCACGGCCATCTTGATGATCTCGGCAATGCCGTGACGCAGCCAGCCTTCGTGCAATGTCTCGAAGAAGAACCGGTCGGTGATCGACACTATCGGCGGGTGATAGGCGCCCATCAGGTTCTTGTAGCCAAAGCCATCGCAGCAGGTGCGCGGCGAAGGGCCGGCGTCGATGCCGGTCACGATCGACGTGGACAGCATCACGTAGGGCGTGTTGCGCCCGTATAGCGCGCAGGCAAGCCCCCCGGTATCCGCCAGCACACCACCGCCGGCGATAAGCACCGGCTCGTTGCGCGATACGCCAAGATGTTTGAAATCACCCAGCATGCGCTCTACCGTGGAGAGCCCCTTGTCGGCTTCCATTGCCCGGTACACACGCTTTTCCAGCACGATTTCATGGCTGTCGAAATACGCCTCGAATGCCGCGCCATGCAGTTTTTCGACGGTTTCATCGATCAGGCAAATACAGCGACCCAGTGGCTTGTAGATATCCCGCAGCGCCGGTTGCTTTACGTCGAGGGCATGATCGATCGTGCGTATGGAGGCAAAGGTGCTGAAGCTCATCAAGGCTTCCACCGTTTGCTGGTCGGACGTGCACTGTACGCTCCCGCCACACTCACGATAGACCGATGTCGGATAAATGGCGTGGGGATCGGACTCACCAAGTCGTGCTGCCATATCGGTAAACCGATGCCGCACCGAGTCGTCGGTCACGGTGGTCAGATAGGTCAGCAACTTGGTCTGAGCCAGGGGTGTCGAGTGCATTATCTGGTTGGCAAACTCCGACCACGGCGAGCGGGCTTTTTGCTTGCCTTCAGTTGAATCGAGCGCTTCAAAAAGCCGCCCCAAGAGTACGAAGAATTGCCCCAACGGTAGATTGAGCGCGCCTCGCAGCATGCGGCAAGCTGAAATGCCTTCAACCGCCTGGGCTGCCGCGAAGTCGGCACCCAACTCGTCAGAAAACGCTGGCGCTTCGATCAGGGTGCGTAGTAGCTGCTCGAAGGATTCACTCTCGCCAAGCGTCTTGAGAGTCGCCTTTAGGTCTGATGATGCAGGGCCAGTAAGCGCTTGACTGTTCATTAACTCTATAAGTCTGTCTGTAATAGGCGTCATACGTCCATGTCCTGTGAAGAGCAGGGCTCTGGTTATGCAAAAGGGGAAATGAAAACCTATATGTGTTGGCACACAAGCGTTGCATAGCGACTGGTCCTCCCTGGTAGGTTCATGAAAAAGACAACCGCGCTACCGGTTATCTCAACGGTTACGCGTTGCAGCAAAGCGGCATTCGTTAATCGCCGCCCAGCTGCACGAGTTTTCCGATATTGAAATCAATGCGCAGCCATCCGCGTCGCTCACGCAGGTCGCGCAATAGCAAAAGTGGTACATGCCAGTGGTGCAGCATCAGAAAAGGTAGTGGATCGCGCCAATCAAACACGGCGTCCTTGCCACGGGCGATTACCTTGAGCCGTTCTAAAGCGTATGAAGGCGAGTTCAAGTGCGTGAGTAGCCGCCATAATTCGTGATACAGCCAGTACGTCGGGCGGCTAGATGACAGCGGGCGAATGGGTTCAGGAAGCGTATTACGTTCAAGATAGGCAGCCGCCACACCCGGGTGGTTGTAGAACATGGTGATAGCCGAGTGAGTACGAGGGTTGCACTCGATTGCGTAGTATTTGCCGTCATCGTCGGCCTGAATGAAATCAAATGATGCCTGCCCGGTCAGGGCAAGGGCTTTGCCGTAATGGCGAATCCAGTTTTCGATCTCAGGTGCGTCGACGGAGGCGTAGTTGATTTGAAATGCCGATGACAGGCAGCAGCAATGCACTCTCAGTTCGCCGTCGCGCAGCGTGCCGTGGGTGCAATATTCCGTACCTGGGATAAACTCCTGCATCACCCAAGGGTTCTCTTCCGAGATTGGCAACGTCGCGACAAATGCTGCAGTTTCTGCTGGCGTTGGCATGGGTAATTTGGTCAGGTCCAGGCGACGCACGGAATCGTAGCGAATGCTTTTCAGGATGAACTGGCGGTTATATTGGGAGAAGTCGAATTGAGTGACCTGTTCCGCATGGGTGATACGAAAGGATTTCGGCGCCAATAAATCCAACGATTGAGATATTTCGGCAAATTGGTGTTTGTCGTCTAGTTTTTCGATGACGTCCGGGCTTACGTGGACAACGTCACAATGAGGAGCGAGGGTGGTGATGGCCTTGGAATCAAACAGGCTGGCCACCGGGCTGCATACCGGCACGTAGGTATCGACGTTCTCGCGCTGAACGATATCCAAAAGCGCCTTTGCATAATTAGGGCTGTCCGGTGCCGGAACCGTATAAAACCGGTCTACTGCCGTCGAGAATCGATGGCCGGTGAGCCAGTAGCGCGGGCTCTCGATAAGAATAACGCGATGACCGGCCTGATGAAATGAGCGTGCCAGCTGCAGTGCCTTGGTCATCTTGCCGCCACTGACCAGCACGGTCTTGGGGTTCTCTGCCTCGACCCGGCCCAGTTTTGAGCCCCTTGCACGAGCTATCATGCAAGCAATTAAAGCCGTCAGGCATATCAGCGCATTGAATGGCAGCAGCAAGAAAAGGGCGATCAGCGTCAGGGGTGTCTTGCCAAAATACTGTTCTGTCATGTGCAGTTGGCTCACGTGATAGAGTCAGGAAATAAGCTATCTTTCGCTCGATACCTATACCTGACGTATCAACGTCAGCCCGTCGCGCAAGGGAAGAAGTACTTGCTCGACGTTAGGGTTATTCATGACGGTCTCGTTGAACCTGGCGATTGCCTCGCCATTGGCACTCCTTTCCTGGTCAAGATAAGGCTGCCCTTGCATGAGGGTGTTATCAACGCAAATCAGCCCATGCGGTGACAGCAAAGAACGCTCGATAATGGTCTGTAAATAGGCGCTATAGTTGCCTTTGTCCGCATCGATAAAGATCAGATCGAACGGCCCTTCATCGGATGTCAGGCGCTTTAGCGATTCCATCGCCGGGCCTACTTCAACGCGAATTTTTTTGCCATGGGGCGATTGGGCGAACTGCTCTTGAGCAAAACCCGCAGCAAAAGCATCCATCTCGAACGCCAGAACCGAACCGTCCTCGGGCAGCGCTTCTGCCATTGCCAGTGCCGAATAGCCGGTGAAAAGACCAATCTCCAGTACCTTCCGTGCCTGGGCTGCGTGCACCAGCATTTTCAGAAACTGCCCTTCGACGTGTCCGGAAAGCATTTCCTGCTCCAGCGCTAGCGTCGTTTCACCCTGGGCAAGACGACCGGCCCAGTCCTCTTGTTGCGTACGTGTGGCCAGTGCCTCAAGCGCTTCTGATTCAGGCGTACTGCAGGCAGCAATATAGGGGTCCAGGCCTTCTGCAAGCGCCGACACCTTGTGTAGCATGCGAACGAAATCTGGATCATTGTATGAAAGTTCTTCAGCACGCTCAGTCAAATCAACGAGCTGGGCGACAATCAAGCTAAGCGGGGTGACCGGTCGTGCAGAGTTGAGTGATGTATTGCGCTGTATCATTGAGGTCATGTTCCTTATGAAACCCAAAGTAAACGTCGACTAGAAATTTCAGTACATCAAGGCAGTAGCGCTGTATTCAGCTTGTTAGCATAGAGTGTCGCGTGGTATGTCGGCCTAAGGCATATTTGTGAGAACGCCGAGGATAGAAGAAGTTCACTGCTGAGTTTGATGGTCCATACAAAAGGCAAGATCTGGCCCTAAGGGTCTGATTGAAATCCATAGTTCACCCCATAGGTAAACGCACAAGCAGCATGTATCAAAACGTCCGCTTTGGGGCGTTTCAGTCATTCAATAACTCCTAACCCACTCACTCGCGTCACTTCCCGCAGTACCGCTTCGTCCAGTATTCCGCGTCCGCTTTCCACCAAGGTAAACCAGTCCCTGGCCCGGGTGATCCCTGTGTAGATCAATTCCCTCGTCAGGATCGGATTGGGGGCGTCCGGTAGTACCAAGGCGGTGTGAGTGAACTCCGAACCCTGAGATTTATGCACAGTCATGGCAAACACGGTTTCCACCGCTTGCAGGCGGCTGGGGAGTACCCATTTGATGCGGCCGCTGCCATCGCCCGCGGGAAAGGCGACCCGGGGCAGCCAGGGTTTATCGGGTTCCCGGGCGTTGGGCATGGCGAGGGTGATGCCGATGTCACCGTTCATCAAGCCGAGGCCGTAGTCGTTGCGGGTGACGAGCACCGGTCGGCCGATATACCAGCCATAGTCGAAAGGAATTAGCTTGTGACGTTTGAGGGCACTGGCAATGCGTTGGTTCAAACCTTCCACACCCCAGGGCCCTTTGCGCAGGGCGCACAGGACTTGAAAACGGCCGTGAGCGCCGAGCACGGCGTGGGCCCAGTTATCAAAAATCTTTTTTGTCGGTCAACCGACGCCTTGACCAAGTCACCAGGGGAGGGACGCTTCTTGGCGAGCACCTCAAGATAATACCGGTAGCCGGTGGGCGGTGGCAGCTCATTATTGCGAGATCGGCGGCCGCGCCCTTCATCGCAAAAGCCTGCCGGGTTGCCGTCGATCACGAGCCGGTCCAGTGCCGGGTCGTCGCTGTCGTCCAGTTTCAGTCGGCTGATGTCCGCATACCCTTGATCGAATATCTGGCGCACGGCCCGGCGTTTGTCCTTGGGTTGCAGGCGGTTGCCAAGGGGGGCATTCACCGCCTGGGCAAGCTGGCCGATGCCGCTGGCGGCGTCAAAACGGTGGCTCACCCGCAGCATGGCGATGGCTTGGTCCAGCGGTTGGCCGTCGGTGTCGATATAGCGCTCGGGCAAGGTATCGCCGGTAGCATCGTTTAGCTGTGCAGTGGTTGCTGGGGTGTAGTGGGCGCCTTCCGCGCGTTGGCACAAATCGCCGAGTACGGCGCCGGCCTCCACCGAGGCAAGCTGATCCTTGTCACCCAGCAGGATCAATCGGGCGCGGGGCGGTAGGGCGGCGAGCAGGCTAGCCATCATTTCGATATCCACCATGGAGGCTTCATCGACCACCAGCACATCCAGGGCCAGGCGGTTGTCCGCATGGTGGCGGAAATGCCGGGTATCCGGTCGCGAGCCGAGCAGCCGATGCAGCGTGGTGACCTCGGTAGGAATGGCGTCGCGCAGGGTGGTGAGGTCGATGCCATTACTGTTATCGCTGCCGATGCCGGCCAGTTCGACCAGCGAGAGATTCTCGACCTGCTTGGCGATGGATTCATTCAGGCGTGCGGCGGCCTTGCCGGTGGGTGCAGCGAGGCGAATGCGCAGCGCTCTACTGTCGGGTTGACCCAATTGCAGCGCCTGAAGCAACGCCAGCAACTTGACCACGGTGGTGGTCTTGCCGGTGCCGGGGCCGCCGGTAATCACCGCAAAGCGCGAACGGGCGGCAAGGGCGCAGGCGAGCTTCTGCCAGTCCAGGGATGCCACATTGCCGTCCGCCGGGCCGAATAGCGCTTCGAGGGCATGGCGCAATAGTTCGATCGCGGGCGCATCAATCTCCGTGGCTGCCAGGCGGGCGGCAAGCGCTTGGCGAATATCCTGTTCATACTGCCAATAGCGGCGTAGATACAGGCGGATATCGTCGTCGGTCTCGGACTTCACCAAGGGCGTGCTGCCGCAGCCACCACTGACCAAATCAGGATGATCCAGAGCGGCCCGCCAACCCGCGAGGGTCACATCGGTAAGCACTTGGCTGGGCAGCGGCGGCGGGTCATTCAAGTCGTCGCCTTCCGGGGGGAGTGAAAGCGCCAGGTCCGGGGCTTTCAGCGTCATGTTCAGATCAAGACATACATGCCCACGGCCAAGCTGATGGCTGGCCAAGGCGGCAGCCAGCAGTAACAGTGGCGGTGCATCCGGCACCTCGCGATGCAGGAATACCACCAGCGCGCGATCCAGGGCACGCAGCCAGCCGCGCTCCACCCAGCGCTCGAGTAGCGTAAGCAATGCCTCAACGCTGCCCAGAACGTCGTCGAATGGGGTTGGAGCGTCACTGGTGACGGCGGCGTCTTCAAGATCCGAGAACAGGTCTCTCATAGGGCAGTCTCCGTGGCAGGGCTAGCGGCGCCGACGCCCTGGAATAGCGCATCCAGCCCTTCGATCAGTTCCCGGGGTGGGCGTTCGGCATGCACGCCACGGCTTGCGGCATTCGCGCCGCGCAAGAAGACGGTCAGGGAGCCGCCGATATGGCGGTCATAGTCGTAGTCCGGCAATCGTGACTTGAGCAAGCGATGCAATGCCAGCAGATAGAGCGCGTATTGCAGGTCGTAGCGTTTTTCCGCCACCGCCAGGCGCATGGCCTCCAAGGTGTAGGCGTCGTCATCCGGCCCGAGATGGTTGGATTTCCAGTCGGCGACGTAATAGCGCCCCTCGAACTCGAACACCAGATCGATGAAGCCCTTGAGCATGCCGTTGAGTCGATCGCGATCGGCGCGGGGGCGTGGGGTGTTGCCCAGGGAATGCCGACTGACCAGATCGTCTAACGCTTGCGTATCGACCTGGTGGGCGGCGAACCAGAATTCCAATTCAACTTGATAGACCGAAAGCCCATCCAGACGCACCGCGGCGGATGGCGCGGCCTCGGGCAAGGGCAGCGGCGTGCGTAGAAGCGAGGTGAGCCACGCCTGCAGCGCGGGAATCCACTGGGTCCAGCCGCGCAGATTGCAGCGCCGCGCCAGGGTGTCTTCCAGCGCTGCCGGAGACTCGAGCACGCTGGCAAAGCCTTGCTGGCCGACCCATTCCAGCAGTCCGTGCAGGAAAGTGCCGGGGCCGGGGCCCCGCGGAAAACGATGCAGCGATGGCGACGGCTGGTTGGGTAAGGCGCTGTCTCGCGGTTCCGTGAGCGTCTCGAAGGTGGTGGCTTCAAGCGGCGTTGCCGGTTCGGGCAATGGCGGTGCTTCATGCGGTTCCAGGATTGGCGGTGCGGTTGCCATCCCGACTGTAGAGTTGGATATCGCGCCGAAAGTGGAATCGGGATCTGGAGCAAGCGCTTCCCCGGAGAAGCTCAAGGCGGAGTAGCTGGCGATCCACCAATGCTCCCGAGCCGAGCGGACAGGCGTTTGCGCCTCGCCGAGGGTGGCGTCGTGTTCGGTCAAAACGATCGTGCGCGAATCGATAGGCGGCGCCGGGACAAGGGTGATCGCCTGGCAATCGCCCTTGAGCGCGGCCAGCGCCGCAGCGAAGGCATCTGGATCGAGGCGCTGGCCGTTGGCCAGCAACTGGCCGATGGCGCTGTTCTCGCCATCCTTGAGCGGCGCCATGCCGAGCCAGGTGGCGTGACGGGCGCGGGTCAGGGCGACGTAGAGCTTGCGCAGGTCTTCACCCAGGCGCTCTCGGTCGGCGATGGCCAGTGTCGCATCGTCCGCTTCCAGGCTGATGTGGAGCCGACCCTGGTCGTCGTGCCAGCGCAGGGGCGAATCGCTTTTCTTTTGCGGGCGATGGCTACAGATGAAGGGCAGGAACACCAGCGGATATTCCAGTCCCTTGGACTTGTGGATGGTGATCACCTGCACCAGATCCGCGTCGCTTTCCAGACGCAGCTTATGGGCGTCGCTCTGGTCGTCGGGGTTGTCGCGTGACTCGGCGAGAAAGCGGATCAGCGCATGTTCGCCGTCGAGTTCCTGGCTGGCTTGCTGGAGCAATTCGCCGAGATGTAATAAATCCGTCAACCATCTTTCACCATCACTTGCCGGGCCGCCGGCCAGCAGCCGGGCGGGCACCGCGAAGTCGTTCATCAGCCGGCGAACCAGTGGCAATACGCCCTGGCTCTGCCATAGGCGATGGTAGTCGCGAAACTGCATGACCCGGTCTTCCCAGGCCAGTTCGTTCTCGTTCAAATCATCCAGCGCGGCGATATCCAGCCCCAGCGCCGGCGTGGCCAGGGCGGTGCGCAGCACGCGATCGTCGTTCGGGTTGGCGCAGGCGTGCAGCCAGGCTTCGAGCTGGCCAGCCATGGGGGAGGCGAACACCTTGTCCTTGTCGGAAAGATAGACGCTCTTTACGCCGCGTCGGGCCAGGGCTTGGCGGATGGCTCGCGCTTCTCCCAGGCCGTTGACCAGCACCGCCATATCTGAGGGCGACACCGGGTCGAGGGCATCGTCACTGTCTACCAACCCTGCGAGGCCGCTATCCATAAACCCGGCGCGGCCGCATTGTCCCTGTTCCAGCAGCTCGACCATGGCGGAGGCGCAGCGTTCGGCCATTTCCGTGTGGTAGGCGCTTTTGGAAAGGGGCTCGTCGGCGTGGAGTTGCCAGAGGGTCATTGCCGGCAGCGGCTGGCCGTTCAGAATCAGTGTATCTTTCCGGCCCTTGGCCCTAACTGCCTGGAAAGGCACTGGATTCGAGCCATCGTCTTCCTTGAATAAAAACGCGCCGGGCGGGTGCGCCTCGGCAAATTCGAATAGGCGATTGACCGCTGCAACCATGGGCTCGGTAGAGCGGAAGTTGGTGCCCAGGGTGACATGCCGCCCTTCGGTGGCCTGGCGCGCCTGCAGATAGGTATAAATATCGGCGCCACGAAAGGCGTAGATCGCCTGCTTCGGGTCGCCGATCAGGAATAGCCCGGTGTCGGGTCGGTTTTCCCGGATGCGATAGACGCAGTCGAAGATGCGGTACTGTACCGGGTCGGTGTCCTGAAATTCATCCACCATCGCGACGGGAAACTGGCGGCGAATCTGGGCCCCCAGCGCCTCGCAGTTGGCGCCGGCAAGGGCCCGGTCGAGGTGGGTCAATAGTTCGTTGGGGCCCATCTCGGCCCGGCGTTCCAGTTCACTATCCAGGCGGAAGCGGCACCAGTGAACGGCGTGGGTGAGCAGGTCGGCCTGGGGGTCGGGCAGGGCGTCGAGTTCGTCTTGTAGTTCCGCAATAGCCGTCAGCGCCGGGTGATTCGGCGGATCGCCCTTTTGCCAGATCTCCGCCATGCCGTCCGGGGTCAGGCGCTTCCAGGCGGCGGGGGTCAGGGCCGGACGAATCGCATCGCTCTGACACCAGTCCCGCAGTGCACCCAGCCAGTTTGCCCGGCTCTTGCTGTTGAAGCTCTGGCCCTTGAAGGCTTTTTGCCTGGCGGCCTCTTCGAACAGCGTCTGCAATTCCTCCACCCATTGCGGCCAAGGCGCCTTGAGTTCTTCCAGCCGCGCCTCGATGGCGGCTTGGGTGTGTTGCAGGGTTTCTTTTGGCGGCGGGACGTTTCGGTTCAATGCCGAGCATTCCGGCAGCAGGCGCCGGACCTGAGCGTGCAGGTCTTCCGGCGATTTCCAGTGACGAGTGACGATGGCCAGCTCGTTCGCATTCATGGCGTAGTAGAAGCTGCGCCAGTAGTCCCGCGCCACTTCGCTTTCGAGTTCGGTCTGGTCGGTTTCCAGATTCAGCGAGAACAAACTGCCGCTGTCAAAGGCATGCTCCCGCAGCATGCGGTAGCACCAGGCATGGATGGTCGAGACGGCGGCCTCATCCATCCATTCCGCAGCAAGCTGCAGGCGACGCGCGCAGGCGGGCCAGCTGGCTTCGGGATAGTCGTCGCGAAGTTGAAGTAGCAGCGGGTCGAGCCTGTCAACTGCGTTCCTGGTCACATCTTCGGGGGACTGTAAGGAGCTAGGCGCGGCTTCGGGCGCCTGTAAGAAGTTAGGTGCGGCTTCGGGCGCCTGTAAAAAGACGCCGGCGGCCTCGACCAGCCGTCTGCGAATCCGATCCCGCAGTTCCTGAGTAGCGGCCTTGGTGAAGGTGACCACCAGAATCTCCGGCGGCGTCAACGGGCGGCTGAAAGCTGCGTCATCATCGGCTGAGCGCGGTCCCAGCACCAGACGCACATAGAGCAGGGCGATGGTGAAGGTCTTGCCGGTGCCGGCGCTGGCCTCGATAAGACGGGAGCCATGTAATGGAAAGCCTAGTGGGTCGAGTTGAGTGACATCGCTCATTTATCGCCTCCCTTCACCACGTGATGCACCGGCGCCAGCAGGCGATCGGTCAACGAGACGAAGCTGTGGGGCGTTCCCCGTTGAGCATCGATGAGCGCAGCAAAGCTCGGCCATCGGTGCGCCAGGTAAGGGTTGCGACCGCACTCGCCGGCACCAAAACTGTTGCCTTCAAAGGTGCTGGCGGCAGCTTTGAAGGCCTCGCTTTCCGGCTCGCTTTCCGGCGTGCCTTTCTTGCCAAGCCAGACAAAAGCGGTATCGATGGCCAACGGCAGCGGTGCGTTCATGCCCGCCTGCCAGGCGACGATGAGGTTGCGCAGCTGCGCCCGGGCGATCTCAGGTTCCAATGGCAGTAGTGTCACATGGCCGGCTTTGGACAGCAGTCGCGTGGTCAGCGGTTGGCTCGTAAGCTGCCCCGCCAGATGCGCGACCCAAGGCAGCAAGAGATGGCGCCAGTGATATTTCTTGTCCTTGATCAGGCTGCTGCTGGTCAGCAGCAAGCGACAGCGTTCGCCGGTCTCGTTGGCGCGCAGATTGTCCAGCCAGTCTTCCAAGGGCGGGTGGCCGGGCAACGCCAGGCGTATCGGCTCCGGCTCCTCGATAGAGTGAGGCCACTGGGTCAGCGCTTCCTGATAAGCCTCGAACAATTTGCCCATGGGCTCGATCAGCGCTTCGCACATGCGCTCGCCGAAGGCGCCAAAGGGAAGTAAACCCTGGCCTTGCAGCCGTTCCAGCGTCGCGTGCAGTGCAAGTTCCCGGGGTTCGCCATCGTCGATGGCGCGCCGCTGGGCCTGGATCAACAGATTTTGCAGCTGCCAGTTTTCCAGGCCGTTCAGGGTGAAGGGTTCTTGATCGAGACTCGTCACGTTCTCTTGTTCGAGGAATACCTTGAGTCGGGCGTTGAAGAACGCCTTGGCCGGGTCGCGCAGAAAGCTTCCCAGCTGATGAAGCGTCAGCGGTGACTCCTGCAAGAACTCGCCAAGTTCACCGTCATCCTGGCTGGATGGCGTTTGGCCATGCACCTCGCGCCATTCATGGGCATAGGTAATAAGCCGCCGGTCGGGCACGGATCGGGCAGCGAGCTGCGCTTGCGTCGGAAAGTAGACCCGGCTGAACGGCTGTAGCGGATGCACGCTGGTAAGCTCATCGAGCAAGGCCGAGCCTTGTTCATCGCTGTCATTTATCGCCAGTCGCCAACCTGATTCGAGATGGTCGCGAAGCTGACCCACCAGCACCGAGGGCGGGCGCTCCGTGTTGTCGATGATGCTGTAACCGATCCAGCTGATATAAAGCTGCTGCCGGGCGGAGAGCAGGGCTTCGAGGAACAGGTAGCGATCGTCCTCCCGGCGGGAGCGATCCCCTGGGCGGTAGTCGCTGCCCATCAAATCGAAGTCCAGCGGCGGATGGCTGCGCGGGTAGTCGCCGTCGTTCATGCCCAGCAGGCAGACCCGCTTGAAGGGGATCGCCCGCATCGGCATTAGGGTGGCGAAGTTGACCGCGCCGGCCAGAAACCGCTGGGACAGACCCTGCTCATCGATCTGGGCCAGCCAGTGTTCCCGCACGATGCATAGCGGCAGATCGCGGGTCAGGCCGGCCTCGTCGGTGCTCTCCTGCCAGGTCTGCAGGGCGAGTTCGAGCTGGGACAGCACCAGGCTATCCTGGGCGTCTTCCGCGAGAAAACACGCTTCGAGCAGTTCCCGCAGCCGTCTGGCCCAGCCGTTGGGGTCGGTCTCCTCTCCCAGGATGCGCCATTGCTGCTCCAAGGTTTCGAGTAGTGCCATCAAAGGGCCGGCGAGTTGCGCCTCCAGGCCGCCAATATCATCGAAGGGCTCGATGCCTTGCCAGCCCCCCTCGGCGGCGCTGCCCACGGTATAGCCCAGCAGCAGCCGACGCAGGCCGAAGGTCCAGGTGTTCTGTTCCATGTCGCCGGGCAGATCAAGGCTCTGGCGTTGAGCGCCGTTCAGGCCCCAGCGAATGCCGGCACCTTCGATCCAGCGTCGCAGGGTCGACAGGTGATCTTCCTCGATGCCAAAACGCGCCCGCAGGGCGGGCACCTCCAGCAGATCGAGCAGATCGCTGACGGACAAACGCAGTTCCGGCAGGCGCAGCAGCTTTTCCAAGGCGATCAATAGCGGCAGGCGATGGCGCTGGCCCTGATCCGAGAGGGTGTAGGGAATATGACGCGGATCATCGCGATCGATCTGGCCCTGTCCAAACAGACCAAACACTGCCTTGATATGCGGCGCGTAATTGTCGATGTCCGGCACCATGACGATGATGTCCCGGGGGCACAGTTGCGGGTCCGCGCTGAAGGCGGCAAGCAGCTGATCGTGAAGGATCTCGACCTCGCGCTGAGGGCTGTGGGTGACGTGAAAGACGATGGAGTCATCGACCCGGCTATCTACCGTCGGCCAGCACTCCCGGGTTTCAGAAAGTGGGCGCAGCTCGCGAATGTCGTCCTGCAGTTGATGCAGCAGGCAGTCTTCGCCATTCGTTTCAAACAGATCGATGCGCAGGGACTCGGCGCTGAACAGGCTTTCATATTGCTGGCGCTCGTCATGTTCATCCAGCAGGCGCAGGTAGTCGCGTCCCTGCTTGCCCCAGGCGGCAAGCAGCGGCTGGGCGTGCAGGTGAAGATCCGCTTCGCCATCGCCGTCGCCCAGTACATCCAGGCGCTCCGGCATGCCGACCTTGCGTGCCTGGCGATAGCGTTGGGCACGCAGCAGGTCGCGATGTTCGATGATATCCGCCCAGTAATACTGACAGGGATTGTGCACGTAGAGCACCACCTGGCAGCAGCGGGCCAGTGCTGCCAAGGCTTCTAGGGCCTGCTGAGGTAGTGAGGAGATGCCGAAGACCATGATCCGGCGTGGCAGGCCGGGGGGGCGATTATCCACGCTCAGCTGCTGGGCGGCACTGATAAAGCGTTGATGCACCATGGCGCGGCTGGAATCGATGCCGTCGCTGCCAACATCAGTCCTTAGGGCGCGCCGCTTTTCAGCAATATCCTGGCGCAGGGCGCGCCACAGGGCCGGCTGCCAGCACTGCTCGGCGCTTACTGGCGTGATTTCACCATGGCCGCCGATCAGAACATTTTCGCCACGCCCCCAGGCCGCCAGCCAGTCGGCGCGGTAAACTTGGTACTGATCGAACAGATCCGCCAGACGTTCCGCCAGCTGATGATGTTTGCGCAGATCATTGTCACCGTCGAGAAACTGCTTGAGAGGGGCGAAGGCGTCTTCTTCAAGCAGTGCCGGCAGCAGTCGCAGGATTCTCCAGATAAGGCGTGACTTGTCGAAGGGTGATGTCGCCGGTACTGCTTGTGGATCATTCTCGCAATGGGTGAGCACCGCCCGGTAGGCCTGCCACAGAAAACGTGCCGGCAGGGTCACGTCCAGTGCCGCGGCGATGCCGGTGCCGCCTTTACCGTCCTCGCGCACATCCGCGGCCAGGGCGAGCTTCATCCACTGGCTGATGCCGTTGCTCTGCACCAGGATCACTTCGTTTTCCAGCGGTGCAAGCGGGTAGCGCTTCATCCACTCCATCGCCACGCCCCGCAGATCCTCCAGGCGATTGCCGTGAACGACCATGAAGCCGGGCTGAAGGTGGGCGGTGCTGGCAGGCGGCATGATGATTCCTTTTACTGCAGGCAATGCAGGAACAAAAAATGTCTTATGGTGCCCGAGTGATCGCCAGTAGAAAAGCAGGAAGAGCGGTCGTAATGGTGGCTTTCAAAAACGACCGCTTAGCGCTGTTCAGATGAGATAATGTCTGTACGGCTATAGCGTTGAGAACAAAAAGTGACACAATGTTGATATAAATAAATAAAAATATATAATTCGTTAACAAATTTCGCTCGTTACCGATTTTTCCTGTTCCGGTGAGGTGGTCGTTAGAACCATTCCGCCAGCATAAAAAAATTCATAGTCAGGCATGGCCTGATGACAACATTGCCGTATGCTCTTTCTTACCCGGGAGCAGAAAGCGGGGCCTGGGCAAGGGGGGCGCATGAAAAACGTACAACGGATTGAACGTTCACAAGCTTGCCTTTACGGAGGCGCCATCGGCGATGCTCTAGGCGCGCCTTTGGCGTCATTGGATTGGCAGGCCATTTGCGAACAGTTTGGCGATGATGGGCTTGAAACCTATGCGCCTGCCCATGGCGGTATAGGATGCATCACAGACGACACTCAGATGATGCTGTTTGTCGCGGAGGGGGCATTACGCTCCTACGTACGCATTCAGGAGTGCGAGATCTATGCGCCCATCGTGGTGCTTCATCATGCGCTAATCCGGTGGTTGGTCACCCAAGGGGAGCAGCCGGCTATCGCTCAGATCGACACGAAAGTCGGTTTGATCAGTGATCCTCGATTGCATGCCCGGCGTTCTCCCGCCACGACCAGTCTCGAAGCACTGGCTCAGGCGCCGGCGTTCGGTTCGGTGGCGCGCAATACCAGCAAGCAGTGCGACGGACTGGTGCGCGTGGCACCCGTTGGCCTGTTCCCCTGGGGCGATTTTTTATTACATCATCGCGATCGCGCCTTCTCCGTTGCCTGCGAATTGACCCGTTGCACCCATGGCCATCCCAGCGCCTACCTCAGCGCCGGTATTTTTGCTTACGTGATCAACGGCATGATCGACAACGGGCGCTCTCTGGAATCATTGATTCCTGCCGCTTTGAATTTCATGGACAGCGGCGCCTGGCTCGATTTCTTCATTGAATGTGCCGAAGAGCGCGAGGCCGTGCCTCGTAGTCAGGCGCACATTCGATTCTTGCTCGAAACCGTACTCGACTTTCATGCCCAGGGCGTCACACCCACGCCACAAGGCATCGATGCACTGGGTCACGGTGAATCCGCCGAAGAGGCGCTGGCCATCGCGGTGTGGTGTGCGCTTGCCGCCCAGGACTATCGCCAGGGCGTGCTATGGGCAGTCAATCACAGCGGCAAGAGCGATAGCATCGGACTGCTGGCGGGTAATCTATTGGGCCTACGCTTTGGCCTGGCCGATATTCCAATCGAATGGGTCGAAGATATCGAGTTGCGCGACTGGCTCTACCGACTGGGCCACGATCTGCAGTGGCTGCCCAAGGTATATCTCGGCCGCGGCTACGGCGCTCACGACGCGGAATTACGCGAGTGCTATCCGGATAACTGACGACTCTCAAGCCCCTGTAGAATTCTGCAAGAGTCGCCCTGCATCGGGTACCTGCGGAGCCAGGTTCAGCGCCTTGAGCATCTGATGGGCGGTGCAGGTCGCAGCGGACACCACCGGCAGGCCAATGGCATCCTCCACCGGCTGAATGGCGGCCAGGGACGGCATCTGCACACAGGCCGACAGCACCACGGCATCCGCGTCCCGGTAATCGAGACGCTTGACGATCTCCACCAAGGCCAGTGGGTCGCGGCGCCCCACCTCCAGATTGTCGGCGATTTCCAGAGAAATGCTGTCGGCAACCTCAATTCCTTCCCCTTCGATATAGTCGATCACCAGCCGCGTCAAGGGCTTCATATAGGGCGTAATGATGGCGACCCGCCGGGCGCCCAACGTCTCGAGCCCTTGCACGAGGGCGCCGGCACTGCTGACGATCGGTGCCGGGAAGTCATTGCTGCGCGTGACCTCGTGCAGGCGCTGCTGCGACTCGCGATGATAGCCCGACCCGCGGCTCATGATGGCGACCAGGCAGGCATAGCCCATGACGTCGACCTCGGCGTCGGAAAGCTCCAATGCGCAGCGATCGGATTGTTCGTCCATGGTGGCGAGTTCTTGCTGGGTCACCTGCTTCATGCGCATCCGGCTGGAATGAAAGGTGAAACGCTCCGGAGCGACGCTCTCTCGTGCACGCAGTAACGCTGGAATTTCGGTCTCCATGGTGGTGTTGGAACTGGGAACGATCTGACCGATGCGATAAATTTTATGGGTCATGGATAACAGTCTCGTGGTGATGCCCTCAGGCAGGGGTGTAAAGGTCTTGGAATTGTTCGCGCAGCTGATTCTTTTGTACCTTGCCCATGGTGTTGCGGGGCAGACTGTCGGCGAAGACCACCCGCTTGGGCTGTTTGTAGCGGGCCAGACGTCCATCAAGAAACGTGAGCACCATGGCCTCATCGATCTGCGCTTCTGGCTGGGCCACTACCACGGCGGTCACGCCCTCACCGAAATCCGGATGTGAAACTCCGATCACCGCGGATTCGAGCACTTCGTCCATCTCGTCGATGACCTGCTCGATCTCCTTGGGGTAGACGTTGTAGCCGCCGGAGATCACCAGATCCTTGTCGCGCCCGACGATGTGGATATAGCCCTTCTCATCGATCATGGCCAGATCGCCGGTGATGAAAAAACCATCCTCAAGCAGCTCTTCCCGGGTCTTGTCCGGCATTCGCCAATAGCCGATGAACACATTGGGGCCGCGTACCTCGAGAATGCCGATTTCACCCTGAGAGAGGGTTTCACGGGTTTCCCGCTCGACGATACGGGCCTCCACCCCGGGCAGCGGCATGCCCACGGTGCCGGCGATACGCTCGCCCTCATAAGGATTCGAGGTATTCATGTTGGTTTCAGTCATGCCGTAGCGCTCGAGAATGGCGTGGCCGGTGCGCTGGGCAAAAGCCTCATGCGTCTCGGCGGTGAGCGGCGCGGAACCAGAGGTGAACAGGCGCATATTGGCGGTCAGCTCCGTAGTCAGCCGTTCATCTTGTAATAGGCGAGTATAGAACGTAGGCACCGCCATCATGGTGGTACCGCGAGGCAATTCGTCGATGATGATGTCGATATTGAAACGCGGTAGAAAAAGCATGCTGGCGCCGGCCATCAGCACGACGTTGCAGGCCACGAACAGGCCATGGGTATGAAAGATCGGCAAGGCGTGGATTAGCCGGTCGGCCTCAGTGAAACGCCACACGTTCACCAGCGCCTCGGCATTGGAGGCCAGGTTGCAGTGAGTGAGCATAGCCCCCTTGGAGCGCCCGGTAGTGCCAGAGGTATAAAGAATGGCCGCCAGGTCATCGGCCCCCCGAGGCTCGATGGATTCCTGGGGAGTGGCGCTGCGAGCAAGCTCCATCAGTTCGCCATCGCTGTCGACGCCCAGAGTGGTCACCCGGGGGCAATCTGCCTGACTGGCGGTACGTTGAGCATCCTCCAGGTTGGCGGGCCGACACACGAATAGAGCCGGTTCGGCATTGTCGAGGAAATAGTGAATCTCTTCGGCAGTATAGCCGGTGTTGAGCGGTAGATAGACGCCCCCCATGCGCAGGCAGGCCAGATAGAGCAATATGGCCTCGGGGCTCTTGTCGACCTGCACGGCGACTCGGTCGCCTGGCGCCACCCCCAAATCGAGCAGAGCGCTTGCCAGACAAGCACTCGTGTCCAGGGCCTCGGCGTAGGAATAACCTTGTCCTTCCCGGGTCGTGATGAAATCCGCATCCCCCCGCGCCCGCATGCGCGCAGCGAAGATCTCGAACAGGTTGTGATTCATTTCGCGGTCTCTCCTTTGAGTAGTTTGCGGGCGCGCTTGGCGAGATCACGCACATTCGACGAGCAGGCAATGGTGGCGTTGGTGGTGTATTGCTCGTGATTTTGCTCGATGTCTTCCAGCACATAGAGATAGTTGACCATCAGCCCGGTAGACTGACTCATGCCCTTGGCCGAGACATCCCCCAGCCAGTTGATGCGATGCAGCTCGGCGCCATTGCCAAGGTGAAAGCGCGACACGGGGTTCAGTGGCAACCCTTGAGCGTTCTTTTCCTTGAGCAGGTAATGCGCGGCGAGGGGCTTTATCACGTCTTTAAGTTTTTCGATGCGCCCAGGGTCTTCTGACCAGTCCGGTGTCTCGAGATGTTCAAGTGTGTTGAGAGTATCCGCCTCCAGAACGCTGTCACCATCCTGGTAATGCGTTTTGAGCCAGTCGCGAAAGCCGGGAACCGGCGACAGGGTGACGAAGTGGCGCAGACTGGGAAGTTCCTGCTTGAGTTCCTGCACGACCTGTTTGATCAAGAAGTTGCCAAAGGAGATACCCCGTAGCCCGGTCTGACAGTTGCTGATACCGAAAAAAGCCGCGGTATCTGCGGACTCCGGATCGTCGATCTCGTAATGATCGCTCGACAGGATGGCTTGAATTTGATCCGGCAGCCCCTGGCACAGGGCGACCTCGACGAAGATCAACGGTTCGTCGCCGAGCGCTGGGTGAAAGAAGGCAAAACAGCGCCGATCCCGCGCGTCCAGCCGCCGGCGTAGATCAGCCCAGTCGCGGATCTCGTGTACCGCCTCATAGCGAATGATCTTCTCCAAGATCACCGCCGGGGTATTCCAGTCGATGCGCTTTAAGACCAGGAAGCCGCGATTGAACCAGGAGCCGAACAGATGGGCGAAATCTGAATCAATGGCTTTGAGTGATGCGTTGTCACGCATCAAGGCCAGCAAGTCTTCGCGCATATCGACCAGATCATGGGTGCCGCCGCTGGGCAGGTTGAGGCGGCGCAGCAGCTCCTGACGCCGGGGTTCGCAGGCTTCGAACAGGGTGTTGAGATCCTGATTGTCCCGGGATTCGCGATAGGCCGTGTAGGCGTGATCAATGCGTTCCGGGTCAGCGGAAAAATCCGTTGCCAGCAGTTCGAAGAAGTGCTGTTTTTCCTTCGGCGCCAGCCGCGCATAGATTTCCAGTGCACGGCTGGCAAGGGCGATGCTCGAGGCCTCGCCGTCGCTTGCCAGCAATGCCTGACAGGCGGCGATCAGATGACGATGACTGGTATGCTTGCTGACGCCGGAGCGGCGCCTGAGCAGCGCATCGCGCTGAGTGATCGTACTGAACAGTTCCTGCAAAAAGCTCATGTTCATGGTGATGACCTGGATGTCGATGTTCCGTCGTCGGTGATCAGCTATTGATGATCAAATCGGGTAGCCAGGTCGCGATGCTCGGGAAAAAACACAGAATCACGATGCCCAGCACCATGCACAGCGCATAGGGCAAGCTGCCCAGCAGGATGTCCCGCAGCGCGATATCCGGCGCGATGCCCTTGATGATGAATAGGTTCAACCCCACTGGCGGGGTGATCAGGCCGATTTCCAAGTTGATGGTCAGCACCACCGCGAACCAGTAGGGATCGAAATTCGCCGCCAGGATGATCGGCAGCAGGATCGGGGCAGTCATCACGATCACCGCGACCGGCGGCAAAAAGAAGCCTGCCACCAAGAGAAACACATTGATCACGCCCATCAGCACCCAGCGATTCACTTCCAGATCCGCAATGGCACCGGCTACCGTCTGGGTGATGAACAGCGAGGAGAGGGCGAAGGCGAATACCTCCGCCGTGGCGATGATCAGCATGATCATCACGCTTTCACTCAGGGCGTCGTGCATGATGGTCTTGAGGGGTTTCACCTGCCACATGCGGTAGACGAGTATGGCCAGTGCCAGGCACAGGAAAGCGCCGGCGCCCGCCGCCTCGGAAGGGGTGGCGACACCGCCGTAGAGTGCGAACAGGATGGCCGACACCACGACAATGAAAGGCAACACCCGCACCAGCGCCTTGAGATTCCCCTCGACGTTTTCCTTGGCGCTCGCGGCGGCATCCGCCAGCGGATTGCCGTAGCCGCCGGAGAACTTGCAGGCAATCAATGTCCAGACCATGAACAAGCCGGCAAGCATCAGCCCGGGCAGGGCACCGGCGATGAACAGCCGACCGATGGAGGTCTCGGTGGAGATGCCATAGACGATCATGGTGACCGAGGGCGGAATGAGGATGCCCAGGGTGCCGCCAGCGGCGATACAGCCCGCGGCGACCCCATCCGGGTAGCCGCGCTTGCGCATCTCGGGAATACCCAGCTTGCCGATGGCGGCGCTGGTGGCGGGAGAGGAGCCGGACAGTGCCGCAAAGATCGAGCAGGCGCCGATGTTGGAAATCGCCAATCCGCCGGGCATCCTGCCGAGCCATAGATCCAGGGAGCGGTACAAATCCCGCCCGGTGGGCGATGAGGCCACCGCCGCCCCCATCAGGATGAACATGGGAATGGCGACGAAGCCGAAAGAGGCGATGTTGCCGAAGAAGGTCTCGCCGAAATAGGTCAGCTCACCTATGCCGCGATCGAGTACTAGACCTCCTAAAGCCACCGCACCCAAGGCAAAGGCGATGGGGGTACCGATGGCCATCAGTACGAGTAGAGCCACGACGATGAGGATGCCGCTGGTAATTGGGTCCATGATTAGTGCTCCCCGCGCAGGATCTGAGCGACATACTGCAATGAGAGCAGCGTGATACCGACGGCCATGGGCAGCAGTGCCGGCCATAGGGGCGGATTCCACACAGTACCGGTGGTCCAGTTCATGCTGTAAGCCTCGTAGAAGTAGTGCCAGGCGCTATAGGCCAGGGCGCTACAAAAGGCGAGACCAACCAAAGCGGAGAGAACGTACATGGCCTTCTTGATCCAGCCATCTAGGGCATCCGGCAGCACGGTAACCGCCACATGTCCGCCGTTGCGCAATACATAAGGCGCGCCGAGCAGCATCGCGCCGGTAATGACATAGATCGTGAACTCGGTCTGCCAGATCGTGCTTTGTCCCAGCACGTAGCGCATGAAGATCATATGGCAGACCGACAGCACGCCGGCCAGCAGCAAGGCACCGGCAATGAAGGCAAAGACGCCTGAAAGCATGTCAATCAGGCGAATGTAACCACCAATGATGCCGCGACCCGTCGTCAGAGAGTGGCTTGAACTATGCGCCATGCAAAGCTTCCTTTGAGTGCCTTCATTCAACGGCAAGTGCTGCGTCGATCAAAGCTTGGCCATTGGGGACATTCTCGGCGAAGGTTTTATAAGAGCTTTGCTTGGCAATATCGAGCCAGGCCTGGTAGTTCTCCGGGGTCATGGTGACCACTTCGACACCGTTCTCCTTGTAGACATCCACCAGCTCCTGATCCAGCGATGCTGCCTCACCGGCAAAATACGCCTCGGCCTTCTCACCTGCTTCGGTCAGCGCTTTCTGCTGCTCCTCGTTCAAACGACTCCAGCTTTGCTCAGAAATCAGGATCGGTTCGTACATGAACCACAGGGCATTGTCGCCAGGGGCGGTGAGGCAACTGGCCTGCTCGTAGATACGATAGGAAACGAAAGAGCCCGATGAGGTGTTGGCGCCATCGAGTACGCCGGTCTGCATGGCGGTGTAAATTTCCGAAGAAGGCATCGAGGCAATCGAGGCCCCGGCTTCGGCGAGCATCTCATCAAAAGCCGGACCCGCGGCGCGCAGGGTTTGGCCCTCGACCGTATCCGGTGAAGTAATACAGCGAACATTGGAAACGAAACCGCCCGCCAGCCAGGCATCCGCCAGTACCCGCACGCCGGCGTCGTTGATGACCTCCTTGATCATGTCCATGAACTCGGAGTCGTTGAGGCGCTGGGCCCGTTCGTGACTGCGCACCAGACCGGGCATCAACGTGGCCGAGAACTCAGGGTGCCGTCCGCTGGCGTAATCCAGTGGCAGGGCGGTCATGTCCAGGCGGCCCCGCACCAGGGCGGGCCACTGTTCCTGGGCCTTGAACAAAGACTGGCCGGGGTAGATCTGAATTTTCAGATCGACACCTGCAGCCTCGACTTCCTTGGCCATCAACTGGACCATCTCGTCGCGCACGTCCCCCTGGCCGCCGGGGAACTGATGAGAGGCGCGAAGGGTGGTCTCGGCGTTGGCGGTGCTGAAAAGGGCGATCAACAGAGCGGTGGCGGCGGCCAATGTGGATGATGGATGTAGCATGGCGATCTCCGGGTTCATTGTTTTTGTCGAATATGCGATACTATGAAATATATATGAATAGCTGTGATGTATATATCAATAGCCTCAAGGCTCCTCTGTGTCAAACATGAAGGCGCTAGACAAACGTCGTGGATGACTGACAATCGACCCAGGGCGACAGCATAGGAAACCGGTGTGAAGAGCGAGGAAAACGAGAAGCGATACAATGCCCAGCAGCTCAAGGAGTCGCTGGAGGATGACATTCTCAACGGCCGCTTAGCGCCCGGCGGGCGTCTTGATCCCGAGGAGCTGGGCAGGGCATTCAAGGTGTCCCGCACGCCAGTCAGGGAGGCCATACAGCAGCTGGTTGCCAGCGGACTCGTGACGGTCTCACCCAAGAAAGGCACGTTCGTGACCCAGGTCAGCATCGAGCAGTTGATCGAAATGTTCGAGGTGATGGCGGAGCTTGAAGGAATGTGCGGCCGCCTGGCGGCGCGGCGCATTCTTCCCGAAGAACTGTCGGCACTGCAAGAGGCGCTGGGGCGCTGCGAATCGGCGGCCCAGGCGGGCGATCCGGACGAGTACTATCACGAAAATGAGATCTTTCATCAGTGCATCTATTCGGCGAGTCATAACGATTTTCTTGCCACGGAGGCTCGCCAGCTCAAGCAGCGTTTGTCTCCCTACCGGCGTCTTCAGTTACAGGTGCGACATCGCATGCTTGCCTCACTGGCAGAGCATCGAGAGATCGTGAAGGCGCTCGAGGCGGGGGACGCCCTTCAAGCCGAGCAGAGCCTGCGCGGCCATGTCCTGATACAAGGTGAGCGCTTTGGTGATTTCGTGGCCAGCGTCAGGCGGTTCAGTGCCAATACGGGTGTTGCTGCAGACAGGGGTGCTGCGACTACCGATTGAGTGAGTATCGGCCCGATGATTGTTCGTCAGTGGCGTCTGCAACTAGACTCGTTGAAACAGGATGACAAATCACCAAGGAGAAAACACCATGTCCGTTCGCGAGATCGCTCTTTATATCGACGGTCAACCCGTCCCTTCGAAGGCCGAGCAGTGGCGCGATGTTCTCAATCCAGCCACTCAGGAAGTGGTGGCCCGGGTGCCTTTTGCGACGCGCGATGAAGTCGATCAAGCGGTTGCCAGCGCCAAGCAAGCCTTTGTCAGCTGGCGCAAGGTATCCCTGGCCAAGCGCATGCGCATCATGCTCAAGTTTCAGGCTCTGGTGCGCGACAACACCGAGGAGCTGGCGGCGCTGATCACCGAAGAGCATGGCAAGACGCTGCCGGACGCGGAGGGCGAAGTAGGTCGTGGTCTGGAAGTCATCGAGCATGCCTGCTCGATTACTTCGTTACAGCTTGGTGAGATTGCCGAGAACGTCGCAAGTGATGTCAACGTCTACTCGCTGCACCAGCCTTGGGGGTCGGCGCCGGCATCACTGCCTTCAATTTTCCCATCATGCTGCCTTGCTTCATGTTCCCCCTGGCCATCGCCACCGGCAATACGTTCGTCCTGAAGCCTTCAGAGCAGGACCCATCTTCCACCATGCGTCTGGTCGAACTGGCCCATCAGGCCGGCGTGCCCAACGGGGTGCTCAACGTGGTGCACGGCGGGCCGGACGTTGCCAATCACATCTGCGACCATCCTGACATCAAGGCGCTCTCCTTCATCGGCTCGACGGCCATCGGCACCCATATCTACGAGCGGGCAGGTGCGGCAGGCAAACGGGTGCAGTCGATGATGGGCGCCAAGAATCACTGTGTGATCATGCCGGACGCCAATCGCAGCCAGGCAATCGACAACATGCTGGGCTCCGCCTTTGGCGCTGCCGGCCAGCGCTGCATGGCCAACTCGGTGCTGGTGCTGGTAGGCGAGGCACGTCATTGGCTGGACGAGATCGTCGAGAAGTCCAAGGCGATGAAGGTCGGCCCCGGTTCCCAGCGCGACGCGGATCTTGGCCCGCTTGTCTCATCCACGGCACGGGATCGGGTTTTACAGCTGATCGATGCTGGCGAGTCGGAAGCGACCTTGGCATTGGACGGCCGAAACATCAACGTCGAGGGCTACCCGGAGGGCAACTTCGTTGGGCCGACCATCTTCAGTGACGTGACAGCGGACATGACCATTTACAAGGAAGAGATCTTCGGGCCGGTGCTGTGCGTGGTGGGGTCGAGACATTGGATGACGCCATCGCCTTCATCAATGCCAATCCCAACGGCAACGGCACCTCGATCTTTACCAATTCCGGCTGGGCAGCCCGACGCTTTGAGAGCGATATCGACGTCGGTCAGGTGGGTATCAACGTGCCGATTCCGGTGCCGGTGGCCTACTTCAGCTTCACCGGTTCCCGGGCCTCCAAGCTTGGTGATCTTGGCCCCAACGGCAAGCAGGCGATCCAGTTCTGGACCCAGACCAAGACCGTGACCTCCCGTTGGTTCGAGCCGGAGAACGTTTCCGGCGGCATCAACAGCACGATCTCGATGTAGTCAGCGCAAAAATAGGCAAGCCCTTGAACACCGCCAAGAATTTTGGCGGTGTTTTCTTGGCTCAGGTCACATTAAAAGGAACAAGTCATGAGTGCATCTCTCAGCCGTTTTCCCGTCCCCGAGACCCTAGATGAGCTGCCCGAGGATATCCGCAGCGTCATCCTGGCGGTACAGGATAAAGCTGGCTTCGTGCCCAACGTCTTTCTCACACTCGCTCATCGCCCTGAGGAATTTCGTGCTTTCTTTGCTTATCATGATGCGCTGATGGAGCGGGAATCCGACACCCTGACCAGGGCAGAGAAGGAGATGGTGGTGGTGGCCACTAGCGCGCGCAATCGCTGTCTCTACTGCGTGGTTGCTCATGGCGCTTTGGTGCGCATTTACAGCAAGAATCCGTTGCTGGCCGACCAAGTGGCGATCAACCATCGCACTGCCCCGATCAGCAAGCGCCATCGCCTCATGCTGGATTTCGCGCTTTATATCGGCACCGAGCAGGGCGAGCTCAACGATGAATGGCAGAGTCGGTTGTTCGAAGTGGGGTTTACCCTGGAGGATATTTGGGACATTGGCGCAGTGGCCGGTTTCTTCGGCATGTCCAACCGGCTAGTGAATCTTACCGGCACACCGCCCAACGATGAGTTCTATTTGATGGGGCGGGTGCCGAAATATCAACCGCCTATCTGAAATTTCTCGAATATCTGCAATACCGGCTCGAGCTGACTCTCGTGTAGGGTGAGTACAGTCTCGAGGGTCTCGTCCTCGACTGGCAGGACGACGGCAAACTCACCTTCTTCCACGTGGAATTCATGTATCTCTCGTAGGCCGTCCGATGCTTCACAGCGAATGGAGCGATAAGGCTCGTCTTCGCCATAGGTCAGGCGATGGTACATCTTGAAGTAGGTGTAAAGGGTGAGCCCTTTGACGAAAGCCGGCCAGCGCGCAGGAATGGTGCGTGTTTCCTCATCGAGCGCCTGACCGTCTGCCTGGGCCGCGGCAATGGCGTCGGCCAATTGTTCGGCGATCAAGGAGGTGGTATCACGAGGTAGCGGTTCTTGCGCTTCGATTGCATTACGGTAGTGCCTTGCGATCTGGCGCAGGTCGTCGAGAGAGGCAAAAGAGTGGCTGCTGTGCTGGAGTTCAGCAGGCTCGCACTCGCCGTTTTCCCAGCCGTGAATCACGTCGATGGTCATTCGGTTGTCCGCCATTGCCTGGCCGAGCAGTGCTTCAATGGCAACGTTCAAATGCAGCTGACGCTCGGTCACCGAATTGTCGAAGGCAGAATAAGGATCGCTGAAAATAGCATGCAGACGCCCAAGTGCATGCTCCTTGGCTTCATTGAATGGCATTGGTTGGGTCCCGGCGCTGTTATAGTCGTTTGAATTCTTGCGTGGTACGTCACGCTTGGTTAACTATGTTATCGGCAAGTAACAGCGGTTCCTTGAGGCACTGTTACCGGTAGAATATCGGGAGAGTGGCAAATGTTGTTTTGCCAGCCCGCGCAAACCCGGAGGTCTGCTGGCCATGTCCATGGTTACGAATGCATTGATCATCCTGCTGACGATAGTCGGCATGGAGGTGTTCGCCTGGTTTGCGCACAAGTACGTCATGCACGGCTGGGGTTGGGGCTGGCATCGCTCTCATCACGAGCCAGCGAGCGTGCGTCAGGCCCGTGGCTGGTTCGAGACGAATGATCTCTACGCGGTGGTATTTGCCGGTGTGGCGATCGCCCTGATTGCGTTGGGAACCTGGGGCTGGTACCCGCTTCAGTGGATCGGTGCCGGCGTGACCGCCTACGGATTCCTGTACTTTCTGGCTCACGACGGCCTGGTGCATCAGCGCTGGCCATTTCGCTACGTGCCACGCCGCGGCTATCTCAAGCGCTTGTACCAAGCCCATCGCATGCATCACGCGGTGAACAGTAAGGAAGGCTGCGTCTCCTTCGGCTTCCTGATTGCTCCCTCCGTTAGCACCTTGAAGCGCCAACTGCGCGAAAAACACGGCGGGGCGTTGCAGAATTCTTCTAGTCGGGACGTTGCCAGAGAGACTCGGGCCTAGACGCCGGCGTCTGCCAGCGAGAAGCCACCGTCTGGCCCAATCCCTTGACCAATAAGCGCAGCTTGTCCGCCTTGCTGGTGGACACGCGCTGATCCCAGGCCTTGGCGCCTCTTGCCTCGACCTCGATGCCAATTTCCCGATAAACCCCATGAGCGGTGGCGATCGCCCAGGCGCTGCGGGGCGGGAGTGCGCCAAATCCACCACGAGCCGATTGATAATAGGGCTCTGCCAGATCGATCAAGCGTGCCGCCAGATTGGCCAATGCACCACGATGGCGTGGATCGGCGATCTCATTCGGCGGTATGCCTGCCTCGTTCAACCATGTTCGAGGCAGATAGCAGCGCCCGACTTTTGCATCATCGACAATGTCTCGGGCGATATTGGTCAACTGAAACGCCAGGCCCAGATCGCAGGCCCGATCCAGGGTCGCATCATCTTCTACGCCCATGATCCAGGCCATCATGATGCCGACGACTCCGGCTACGTGATAGCAGTAGCTCAGGGTGTCATCGATGGTGTCGTAGCGGCGCTCCTGAACATCCATGGCGAAGCCTTCTAGATGTGCCAAGGGGTAGCATTCGGGAAGACGGTGCTGCAGCGCCACCTGCTGAAAGGCGGCGAAAGGGGGGCTCTGCATTGGCTCGCCGGCATAGGCTTGCCGAGTCATGCGACGAAGCTCGGCCATGCGCTGTTCGCTGCTGTCCGTCGAGCCTTCACCATGAGAAGGCATGCCTAGATGCTGCTCGTCGATCACGTCGTCGCAATGCCGGCACCAGGCATACAGCATCATCACGCTGCGCCGGGTAGCCGGGTCGAACAGCTTGGCGGCTGTGGCGAAACTTTTCGATCCGGCCTGAATGGTCTCGGCGGCGTGGCGGTCGAGCGCATCAGCCATCCAGACGCTCCAGCATCAGCTTCGCCGTGGCCTTGGCGGAACCCACCACCCCAGGTACGCCTGCGCCTGGATGGGTGCCGGCACCGACTAGATAGAGATTGTCGATTTTTTGATCCCGGTTATGGGGCCGGAACCAGGCGCTTTGAGTGAGAATTGGCTCCAGGGAAAATGCCGAGCCCAGATGGGCGTTGAGTTCGTCACGAAAATCCAGGGGCGTGAAATGACGGCAGGTCACCAGATGCTCTCGCAGCCCGGGAATATAATGCTTTTCCAGGTAGTCGAGGATGCGATCACGATAGACCGGCCCCTGGGTTTCCCAGTCAATGGGTGCGGTGCCCAGATGAGGCACCGGCGCAGCACATAGTAGGCGCTGGACCCGGGTGGCGCCAGGGAGGGATCGGTGACGCAGGGCGAATGCAGATAGAGCGAGAAATCCTCCGCCAGAGTATCGGCGTTGAAGATCTCGTCGATCAGCTCCTTGTAGCGTGCTCCCAGGCAGATGGTGTGGTGCTGAAGGTTATTCGAGGGCATGTCGAGGCCGAAGTAGATCACGAACAGCGACATGCTGTAGCGCTTTTTCTTGAGCGCCTTGCCGTGACTGACCCCGCGAGGATGTTTGCCCAATAGATGGGCGTAGGTGTGAATCACATCGGCGTTGGAAGCCAGCATATCCGTGGCGAAGTGGCGGCCATCCTGAAGAGTGACACCGCTGATGCGATCGTTCTGAGTCTCGATATTGGCCACTTCCGCGTCGAGTTCGAGCTTGCCGCCCAGATCCTCGAACAATTTGACCATGCCTTGAATCAGCGCACCGGTGCCGCCCCGGGGAAACCACACCCCACCTTCACGCTCAAGGGCGTGGATGAGGGTATAGATCGAGGAAGTGACGAAGGGATTGCCCCCCACCAGCAGGGAGTGAAAAGAGAACACCTGGCGCAGGTGTTCGTCCTCAATGAAACGCGACACCATGGCATAGACGCTGCGCCAGGCCTGTAGTCGCGCCAGTTGCGGCCCGGCCTTGACCATGTCGCGAAAGGACAAGAAAGGCACCGCGCCAAGCTTGATATAGCCTTCCTCGTACACCGCCTTGGAGTAGTCGAGAAAGCGCTTGTATCCCTCCACATCCTTGGGGTTGCGCTCAGCAATCTGACGTTCCAGCTCCTGCTGATCGTTGACGTAATCAAACGACGGCGCGTCTTCCCAGCACAGCCGATAGAAAGGAGAGACAGGCAGAAGCTTCACATAGTCGGATAGATGCCGGCCCGCCAGGGTGAAGAGTTCCTCAAGGGCCGAGGGGTCGGTGATGACCGTGGGGCCCGCATCGAAGATGAAGCCTTTATCTTCGTACACATAGGCGCGGCCGCCGGGCTTGTCGCGTTTTTCCAGCAGGGTGGTGTGATAGCCCCCGGCCTGCAGCCGAATGGCCAGGGCCAGTCCGCCGAAGCCGGCGCCGATCACCAGGGCTTGTTGTTGCGTCATGGTCAGTTCCTAGAGAATGTCGAGTCGCGACGATAAGAAGAACGAAGTCTAGAAGGAGTAGAGCAGTGCGCCGCGCGGATGGCCTCGCCCAGGGGCACCGGTGGCTTGCCGACAAGAATGCGTGCCTTGTCCACAGCGCTCAAGCGTCCGGCATAGAAGCTTTCGATCAAGCTTTCAGAGAGCCCATAAAAGCGCTGCATGACCTGCCAGCGCTGGCTAGGCGAGCCGGCCAGAAACAGCATGCGATTGAGCAGACGAAAATAACCCTGCTGGCGCCACTCCTGCTTTGCCTCGTCACGGATCGCGGTAAATAGCGACGCTGCGCTTAGGTTATCAAGAGCGGCAATACGCTGCGCCAGACGCACCGCATGGGGCAGCGAATAGCCCGTGGTGGGATGGAAAAGCCCGGCCCGCAGGCCACTACGTGGCTGTCCGTCGGCTTCACTCCAGAAGGCGTCGAAATCACCCGCCAAAGTGATCGGTAGCACGCCGTGCTCTTCCCGCAGCACCTCATCGATCTGCCACTTCTTGGCCTTGGCATAGGCGCGGATGTTGTCCCGCAGCTGGGCGTCGTCGTCCAAGGGCTGATCGACATAGTGAGTATCCTCGATCAGCAGCGTGTCCGGGGTGAAGGGCAGCACATACACAAAACGATAGCCGTCGCCCTGAGCGAGGCTTGCATCCATCAGGATGGGTTCTTCCAGCCCATGGGGCGCTGCGAGCCTGATTTCCTGACCCAGAAAAGCCTGATAGCCCAGGCACAAATGCGGGCTCGGCGCCGGGCCGCGACCGTCGATCACGGCGTTCGCCGTCAGTTGGGTGCCATCTTCAAGCGTCACCGGCCGGGTGCGAGAGAGGCAATGGTTGCATTGACCCACAGCGCATCGCCAAGCGTGTCCTCGAGCGCTTGTGCGAAAGTCGATGAGAACAGGCTGGCGTAACCGCCCCTCAGCAGCCGCTCGCGGTTGGGGAAAATCACCCGATGGCGTGGCCAATGGCATCCTATCAGGGGAGCCAACCAGGCATGTTGCTCATCGCTCAGATCGCTGTCATGAAACGACCAGGTATGATTGCCGCCGGGGCGAGCGTCCTGTTCCAGCATCAACAGGCGAAGCTCGGGCCTATCATGTTTCAGCCGTAGGGCGATCAACCCGTTGGCCAGACCGCCACCGGCCAGAATTAGATCGTAATGATGGGGCATGCAGGGCGCATCCTGTGCGTAGGGGAGCGGTATCCGAGCCTAGCCATGAAGCCCCTTCACCGCAACGCCGTGTTCATCCAGCAGCGCTGCCTGGCGCAGTGCGCTCAGATTGGCGCTACCGGTACAAAAACAGACGATACGCAGTTGCTGGATAAGCACCTCGAAATGCTCAATGACAGCCTCGCTCGACTGGGTGGCACTGGCAAGCACCGCCGCGGCCTGGCCCACGAGATCGGCACCCAGGCGAATGGCCTTGGCCGCATCGACACCGTCGCGAATGCCGCCGGAGGCAATCAAAGGCGTATCCGGCAGTTCACGGCGTACCGCCTGAATGGCCTGGGCCGTGGGAATGCCCCAGCCGGCGAAAGCCATGGCAATACGCTTCTGGGCATCGCTTGCGGCGCGTTCGGCTTCCACCGCTGCCCAGCTGGTACCGCCGGCGCCTGCCACGTCGATCACTGTCACGCCTTCTTCTATCAGCGCCCGGGCAACGTTAGGCGAAATGCCCGCGCCCACTTCCTTTATCACCACCGGCACCCCGAGCGTTTTTACCAGTGTGCCGATGGCCTGACGAACGTTACGCCAATCCCGATCGCCACCGGACTGCACGGCTTCCTGCAGCGGATTGAGATGAACGATGAGGGCGTCCGCGTCGATCATATCCACCGCGCGACGTGCCCAATCGATGCCCTGGGCTTCTCGAAGCTGACCGGCACCGATATTGCCAAGCAGAGGAATGTCCGGTGCAAATCGGCGCAGCTCCCGGGTCAGGCCATGATCGTTGTCGGTCTGCAAGGCGACCCGCTGAGAGCCGACAGCCAAGGCGATACCCAAGGCCTGGGCGGCCTGGGCCAGATGCTGGTTGATCAAGCGAGCCCTTGCCGCACCGCCGGTCATGGAACTGATCAAAAATGGCGCGTTCAACCATTTATCTAGAAACTGCGCGCGTAGATCGATATCGTCGAGGTTGAGTTGCGGCAAGGCGCAATGCATGAATCGGTAGTCCGCAAGACCCGATGGGGTCGACGCAGGGATACCCTGTGCGTCCAGTACGATGGACAGATGATCGTTCTTGCGCTCGACCAGGCCTTCGCCTTTCATGTGGGTTTCCTTGTCAGAGAGCATGGTCCGAAGCTCCATTGTATAGGCCAGCGTCGGAAGTTGTGCAAGAATTGTACGAAGCGATCATCTAGAACGAATCAAGGGAGCTTTCCCCAATGGGTTTATCCTTCACCAGCCTTGCGCCTGAAAGTGGTGAATTCGATAGCCCTGACGCAATTCGTCAGGCTGTCGAGAGGCGTCTGGGGAAGCTGCTTTCCGATACGCAGGAAAGCCACGATCCGGTGAGTCAGGCTATCTGTAGCAGCGTGCTAGTGCCGGGCAAGCGCATACGCCCGCTGTTGCTGGTGCTTGCTGCCCGGGAGTTGGGTTGCCGGGTGCCGGCGCTGTTCGATCTGGGCAGCGCGGTGGAAATGATACACACTGCGTCGCTGATCCTGGACGATCTGCCCTGCATGGATAATGCCAGTATGCGGCGTGGGCGCCCGACGATACATCGCCAGTACGGAGAGGATGTGGCCATGCTGGCGGTGGTGGCCTTGCTTAGCCGTGCCCTCGGAGTGGTATCCGACCTGTCTGCGCTGCCCGCCGGGCAGCGTGCGGTGATGATCAGTCAGTTGAGTCGGGCGGTAGGGACTCAAGGGCTGGTCAAAGGGCAGTATGAGGATCTGCATGAGGCGCAAAAGCCTCGCTCCGTGGCGGATGTGATGGTTACCAACCGGCACAAGACTGGCGTGCTCTTTCAGGTCAGCATGCAGTTGGTGGCGGTTGTTACCGGAATTGATCGGGCTGCAACGGAGTCACTCGAGCGTTTCGCCCTGGCGCTCGGCCAAGCCTATCAGCTGTGTGACGACCTGGGTGATGGCGATGCGACCCAAGGCAAGGATATCGATCAGGACCAAGACAAGGCCACGCTGGTCAACCTGCTGGGCGCTCAAGAAGTGCGCCGACTGCTGAACGAGCAGTTGGAAGAAGCGGACCGGCATCTAAGCGCCGTCTACGGCGAACGCTCCGCTCTCAGCGGTTTTCTGAAAAAGCTTTTTCCTCTTTCCTAGGGCCTGTTGACGTTTCATCGCGAACCGCGTTGCTGCATCAAAAAGTGTCAGTCA
>NZ_JIBT01000022.1 GCF_001039575.1 Halomonas sp. PR-M31 | reverse complement strand
GCCGTCCCTTGGCGAGTACCAGGTGTTGTTGATTCAGGCTGCCAGCGCCGGCTCGGCCAGTGAGGTACTGGCCGGTCATGTGGTGGAGGCGTTTCGCGGCCTGCGGTGATTTCTTATTTAAGCTCGATCTCTACAAACGCAAATGACTCTTCGCCGCCATTGATGACGTTGTGTTCGGTGCCCGCCGAGCGGGTGTAGGAAACACCTTCGGACAGGATTCGTCTTCCTTGAGTCCTTCTGGGGTTTCTAGGTTCAGGACCCCATCCGCCATGGGCACCACGACATAGTCGTATTCATGGCGATGCCAGCCGGTTTCCCCGTCGGGCGGAAAGTCCCAGCGCGTCACGATCACGCGGTCGTTGTCCAGTTGCACTGTCGGAGTAGCGCTGGGTCGTTGGGTTTTCATGCCGTGATCCTTCTATTCGTGCTTTTTGAAACGCTTGGGTGTCGCACAAGACGTTATCTCTTTTTGTTAGGCTGGTCCAAAGACCTAGCCCGGTGGGCGTAATCGTTCACTGGGTCTGGCGACGTCACTGCTGACGAGAAAAGGGAGTCAACATGCACTACATCGAGAACAGAACTTTCGACGAGATGGAAGTCGGCCAGTCGGCACAGCTGGTACGCACCCTTAGACGCGAGGACATCGAGCTCTTTGCCATCATGTCCGGAGATGTGAATCCTACCCATCTTGATGAAGCTTTCGCCCAGGAAGGCAGTTTTCAGCGGGTGATTGCCCATGGCATGTGGGGCGGCGCCCTTGTTTCAGCAGTGCTTGGCACCGAATTGCCTGGCCCGGGCACTATCTATCTCAATCAGTCCTTGAGTTTTCGCCATCCCGTCGAGATTGGCGACACCCTGACGGTGCGGGTCACCGTGCGGGAGAAGAATCCCGAGAAGAAGCGTGTGATTCTGGATTGCTCCTGCGTCAATCAGGCCGGTGACACGGTAGTGCTGGGGGAGGCAGAGGTGATTGCGCCGTCCAAGAAAGTACGTCGGCCGAAAGTCTCCTTGCCCCAGGTGTTTTTGCACGAACCCGGGGCACGCTACAAGGCGCTCATTGACGCGACACGGGATCTTGCACCGGCGCGTACCGCCGTCGTGCATCCTTGCGATGCCCTGTCACTCTCTGGCGCACTCGAGGCGGCGAATCTGGGACTCATCACTCCTGTTCTCGTGGGGCCGCGAGCCAAGATTGAAGCCGCCGCTATGGAAGCCGGCTTCGATCTCGGAGAAATCGAGATCATAGATACGCCCCATAGTCACGCCGCCGCGGCGATGGCGGTCAGTCTGGTCCGACAGGCCAAGGTCGAAGCCTGATGAAGGGCAAGCTGCATACCGATGAGCTGATGGCAGCGGTCGTCAACAGCTCCAAGGGTATTCGCACCGAGCGACGTCTGAGCCATGTCTATGCCCTTGATGTACCTCATTACGCCAAGCCGCTGTTCATCACCGATGCGGCAATCAACATCTATCCAACCCTCGATGACAAGCGCGATATCGTGCAGAACGCCATCGAACTTGCCCAGGCATTGGGCATCGAGGTGCCCAAGGTGGCGCTGCTATCCGCGGTAGAGACGGTGACACCCAAGATCGACTCGACCATCCAGGCGGCGGCGCTGTGCAAGATGGCGGAGCGCGGTCAGATCAGCGGCGGCATCATCGATGGCCCGCTTGCCTTCGACAATGCGGTCTCTTTAGAGGCAGCAAAGGCAAAAGGCATCAGTTCGCCGGTGGCAGGAGATGCGGATATTCTCGTTGCGCCGGATCTCGAAGCGGGCAACATGATCGCCAAACAGCTCATCTATCTCGCCGGCGCGGATGCAGCGGGGGTGGTGCTGGGCGCTCGGGTGCCCATCATGCTGACCAGTCGCGCCGACAATACGCTCAGCCGCCTGGCATCCGCTGCCATCGTTCAGCTTTACGTGCGCCACCGCGATCAGACGCTGGCAGACTCGTCTTCTACAGGAAGCGGTCAGGCCGAGTAGGCACATTTTGAGTATTCATTCTGTTGCCATCCAATCCGCGGCGTCCAGCAGGCTCTCTCGAGACGAGCCAGTGCGGGCGCTCGCCGAGATTCCCCGCATCAACAAGATAGCCAGGTCGGCGTTGCGCTCTGGTTCGTTCGAGCCGAACTCCCGAAACCGGTCGGCGATGGCCGATCTGACCCGAATGATGTTGTTCCGGATCAGCTCGGCGGCCTGAGTGTCGCTGGTCATCAGCTCACCGTCGAGCACCATGCAGCCAGGGCGCCCAGGGTGTTCGGTATAGGCGATCGCAGCACTGCGCAGCAGCTCAGGCAACAGGTCTTCGGCGGAATTGGCCCGGGACAAGGCCTCGCCGACGAATCCGCCGCTGCATTCAACGTAATGAGCCAGCGCCCGTTCGAAAAGCCCCAGCTTGTTGCCATAGGCCGCATAAAGGCTGGTGGCCTTCACGCCAATGGTATTGCTCAACTCCGCAACGCCGACATCGTCATAGCCCCGCGCATGGAACAGTGGCATTACCTTGGCAACGCCCTCACTCACGGAAAATTGCCTTGGGCGTCCTGAGGTTTTGACATTATTTGTATCGGTCACTATGAAATCCATTGACGCGTATTTGAAATATGTGTATCAATCACTACATAACCTGTTTTGCCGCCGATTGCAATCCTGGCTATCACTGCAAGCGGGCAGGGCAGTCAGCCCGATTTTTCATCCACTACCCAAGACGCCGGACAACAAAACCGGGATAATGACCGGTCACTCGCCTACGGCGCGCCGACAGTCATCAACCCGGCTCTTCTCCATGGAAATCAAGGTCAACTATCTCGACAACCTGCGCCAAGAAGCCAGGTTCGACGATTTCACCGTCATCACCGATCAACCGATCCGCTACAAGGGCGACGGCTCCGCGCCGGGTCCGTTCGACTATTTTCTGGCCTCCTCGGCGCTGTGTGCCGCCTACTTCGTGCGGGTCTATTGCAACGCTCGGGACATTCCCACCGAGAACATCCGGCTGTCTCAGAACAACATCGTCGACCCGGAGAACCGCTACAACCAGATCTTCAGAATCCAGATCGAGCTGCCGGCGGATCTCTCTGAGAAGGATCGCACCGGTATCTTACGTTCCATCGAGCGCTGTTCGGTAAAGCGGGTGATCCAGAACAACCCGGAGTTCCAGATCGAAGTAGTCGATAACATCGACGAGAATGCCCAGGCGCTGCTGATGAGCGGCACCGTGGAGGGCGAAAACACCTGGATCGAGGGCAAGGACCTGCCCCTGGAGCAGACCATCGCCAACATGACGGCGATGCTCGAGGCGCTTGGCATGAAGATCGAGATCGCCTCTTGGCGCAACATCGTGCCCCATGTGTGGTCGCTGCATATTCGCGATGCGGCCTCGCCTTTGTGCTTCACCAACGGCAAGGGCGCCACCAAGGAGGCCGCGCTGTGCTCAGCCCTGGGGGAGTTCCTCGAGCGCTTGAGCTGCAACTTCTTCTATAACGATCAGTTCTTCGGCGAGGAGATTGCCAATAGCGCCTTCGTTCACTATCCCAACGAGGAGTGGTTCCAGCCCGGGCCCAACGATGAGTTGCCGGCGGGCATACTGGATGGTCATTGCCGGGCGATTTTTGATCCGGACGGGGAGCTGCGCGGCTCGCATCTTATCGATACCAACTCCGGCAAGGTGGCCCGCGGTATCGTCTCCTTGCCTTTCCTGCGCCAATCCGACGGCGAAACGGTTTATTTCCCTTCCAATTTGATCGAGAACCTCTATCTCAGCAACGGCATGAGCGCCGGCAACACCCTTGCCGAGGCCCAGGTGCAGTGCCTATCGGAGATCTTCGAGCGGGCGGTGAAGAAGCAGATCATCGAAGAAGAGATCACGCTACCCGACGTGCCCCCGGCGGTGCTGGCAAAATATCCCGAGATTGTTGAGGGCATCGAAGCAGTGGAAGCCCAGGGGTTCCCGGTACTGGTCAAGGATGCCTCTCTTGGCGGGCGGTTCCCGGTGGTCTCCGTTACCGTGATGAACCCGAAGACCGGCGGCGTCTTCGCCTGCTTCGGCGCGCACCCGAGCCTCCAGGTGGCGATCGAGCGCAGTCTCACCGAGCTGCTCCAAGGCCGCAGCTTCGAGGGCCTGAACGATCTGCCGCCGCCTACCTTCAATTCCCAGGCGGTGTCCGAGCCTAACAACTACGTCGAACACTTCATTGACTCTTCCGGGGTGGTTTCCTGGCGCTTCTTCAGTGCCAAACAAGACGTCGAGTTCTGCGAGTGGGACTTCTCGGGCACTAACGAGGAAGAGGCTGCAGCGCTGTTCGGCATTCTCGAGGAAATGGGCCTGGAAGCCTACATGGCCGTCCATGAGGATCTGGGCGCGCCGGTGTGCCGTATCCTGGTGCCGGGGTATTCCGAGGTGTATCCCGTGGAGGATCTGGTCTGGGACAACACCAACATGGCGCTGGCTTTCCGCGAGGACATCCTCAACCTGCATTCACTCGATGATACGCAGCTGGCCGCACTGCTCGAGCGTCTGGAGGAGAGCGAACTCGACGAGCAGATGAAGATCGTCACCCTGATCGGCATCGAGTTCGACGACAACACCGTGTGGTCCGAGCTCACTATCCTGGAGCTGAAGCTTCTGATCCACCTGGCGCTGCAGCAGTTCGAGGAAGCGCTGGAGCGGGTCGAGATGTTCCTGCAGTTCAACGACAACACCGTCGCGAGGGGGCTTTTCTATCAGGCGATGCAGGCGGTGCTGGAAATCACTCTGGACGATGAGCTGGCGCTGGACGACTATCTCTACAACCTGCGGCGCATGTTCGGCAACGAGACCATGGAGGCCGTGGTGGGCTCGGTGAATGGCGAGGTGCGCTTTCCCGGTTTGACCCCCACCAGCATGAAGCTGGAAGGGGTGGAAAGACACCAGCGGCTGATCGAAAGCTACAAGAAGCTGCACGCGGCGCGGGCGGCAAGGGCTGCAAAGCAGTAGGCCAACAGCCTTCATTCGTTTGCAATAACAATACTCCCGAGTCAGTCGCCTGACTCGGGGCGTCCCGCTGACGGAGGACAACGCCATGTCTCGAGACGCCTTCGATTACATCATCGTCGGGGCCGGTACCGCCGGTTGCCTGCTGGCCAATCGCCTGAGCAAGGATTCCTCGAAGCGAGTCCTACTGCTTGAAGCCGGCCAGAAAGACAACTACCACTGGATTCACATTCCCGTGGGGTATCTTTATTGCATCGGCAACCCGCGCACCGACTGGCTTTATCAGACCGAGCCCGATGCGGGGCTCAATGGGCGTTCATTGCGCTATCCCCGCGGCAAGACTCTGGGCGGTTGCTCTTCCATCAACGGCATGATCTACATGCGCGGCCAGGCCCGGGACTACGATCAGTGGGCGGAACTCACCGGTGATGACGCCTGGAATTGGCAAAACTCGCTGCCGGATTTCATGGCCCATGAAGATCATTATCGGCTCGATGACGGCGCTACTCCCGAGACGAAGACTGGCGACCGCTTTGCGCAGGTGCATGGTAACGGCGGCGAGTGGCGGATCGAAAAGCAACGCCTGAGCTGGGAAATTCTTGAAGCGTTTGCCGAAGCCGCTGGTCAGGCAGGTTTCGAACGCACCGAGGACTTCAACACCGGGGACAATGCCGGGGTGGGCTATTTCGAGGTCAACCAGCGTTCCGGCTGGCGCTGGAACACGTCAAAGGCGTTCCTGCGCCCGGTCAAGGATAGGTCGAATCTGACCGTCTGGACCGGTGCCCAGGTCGAGCGCCTGATATTCGACGCAACGGAAGAGGGCGGTACGCGCTGCGTGGGTGCCGTCCTGCACCGAGGTAGCAAGAGTGGTAAAAGCAGCGAGACGACAACCGTTCGCGCCAACCGTGAAGTCATTCTTTCCGCTGGCGCCATCGGTTCGCCGCAGATTCTGCAGCTTTCCGGTATCGGTCCGGCAGCGCTGCTCAAGACCCAGGGCATCGAGGTGGTGCAGGACGCCCCGGGGGTTGGCGAGAACCTTCAGGATCATCTACAGATCCGCACCGTGTTCAAGGTACGAAGTGTAAAGACGCTCAATGTGCTTACCAACAGCCTGTTCGGCAAGGCCAAAATCGGTCTTGAATACCTGCTGCGCCGAACCGGGCCGATGAGCATGGCTCCAAGTCAGCTTGGCGCCTTTACCCGCTCCGATCCAAGTCTTCCTCACGCCAATCTGGAGTACCATGTCCAGCCCCTCAGCCTGGAGGCCTTCGGTGAAGAACTGCACAGGTTTCCTGCCTTTACCGCAAGCGTGTGCAACCTTAGCCCCACTAGTCGCGGGTCGGTGCGTATTCGCTCGAATTGCTTCGATGATCCACCGCTCATTGCGCCAAATTATCTCAGCACCGATGAGGATCGCCAGGTAGCGGCGGCCAGTTTGCGTCAGGTGCGGGAGATCGTAGCTCAGCCGGCCCTGGCCCAGTACCAGCCCGAGGAGTGGCGCCCAGGCGTTCAGTATCAAACCGACGAGGAGCTGACCCGGCTTGCCGGCGATATCGCCAGTACCATCTTTCATCCGGTGGGCACGGTGAAGATGGGCCGTGACGACGATTCTTTCGCGGTACTCGACTCGCGGCTCAAGGTGCGAGGCATTCAAGGTCTTCGGGTCGTCGATGCCAGCATCATGCCGACGATCACCAGCGGCAACACCAACTCGCCCACCCTGATGATCGCGGAGAAAGCCGCGCGCTGGATCATTTCGGGAGAATAACAGTGCAGGGAGCCATGATGCGTAGCTTCATATACGACACCCTTATCCTCAAGCTCACCTCCCGCTGGTACGCGCAGGTGCTAGAGCGCGTACCCGAGGGCGCCACCATGCTGGATGTGGGCATCGGCACGGCTGGCGCGCTGGTGGCCAATGCCGAGGTGGTCAAGCGTAAACGCCTGCATGTGACGGGCATCGATATAGACGCCGACTACATGAAAAGCGCCAGGCGAAGGCTGGCAGCCTCCTCACTGGCTGACTACACGGAAGTGCGACTCGAGTCGGTCTACGATCATCAAGGCGGGCCCTATGATGCCGTTTACTTCTCGGCAAGCTTCATGTTGCTGCCCGATCCCGAGCAGGCGCTGCGGCATTGCCGTGGGCTCTTGTGCCCGGGTGGGCAGATATTTTTCACCCAAACCATTCAAAAGCAGCCTTCTCGCTGGATGGAGCGCTTCAAGCCCGTACTCAAGCGAGTAACGAGCATCGATTTCGGCCGCGTGACCTACGAAGAGGCGTTCAAGGCTCAGCTTCGCGCCGCTGGCCTTGAGCTGGAGGAGTTTGTCTTCTTATCCCATCATGGCAGCCGAGCGTCCTGCCTGGCGGTGGCCAGGAGTTAGCGAAGGCCGTTTTCCCGCAAAGGATTTCAGCGCCACGATGACTGCTGTCCGTGGTTGTCTTTATGTTCAAGAAAGCGCTGCACGCACCTTTTCCGGCTTGAACGGCACGGAGCGCATTCTTGCACCGGTTGCATCGAACACCGCATTAGAAATACAGGCGGACACAATGGCCGAGGAAGGTTCGCCTACCCCCCAGGGCTCTTCTTCCGGACGGTCGATCAAATCGATGACCACCTCGGGCACCTCCTTGAATCGCAGGATCGGGTAGGTGGCCCAGTCAAGGCTCGTGACCCTCTTGCGATCGAAGGTCAGCTCCTCTTTAAGGGTGCGACTCGTCGTCTGAATGACGTTGCCTTCGATCTGGGCTCGCACGGAAGTGGGGTTGATGATCTGGCCGCAGTCGTGCACCACGAAGAAGCGCTTGACGTGAATCTTGCCGGAAAAGCGATCCACCTCGACGTCGGCTACCGCGCCGACGTAGGTGCGCTTGAGCTCATACTTCACATAGGCCGCCCCCCGGCCGGAAAGCATCCTGTCGCCGACATCCTGTTTGGGAGAGGTACGCTTTTCCCATTCCGTCAGTTTTTCCAGACGATCCAGAATCTCATGGCCACGTCGGTCGTTTGGGTCGATCTGTTGACGGCGAAATTCGATAGGGTCGATCTCGAGTGCTGCGGCTACTTCATCGAAGAACGACTCGTTGGCGAAGGTGTTCTGCATGCGGCCCGGCGCGCGAATCCAGGAAGGGCGCAGTGGCGTGGATTCGAGCCGATGACAAATAGTGCGCACATTGGGAAACCCGTAGGGGATCGCGGAGTCGTTGGTGATGCCGCCTGGATTTAGCTCCGTGGTGGTGGGCAGGTCCGCCAGGGTCGCCGGCAGCAGCCCGACGCGCCCGCCGGCGCCTTGGGGAATGAAAAACTCGGACTGCCAGGCGCTCACCTGGTTCTGATCGTCGATCCGAGCCTGCAGGTCGATCAGGGTGGGCGGGCCCTTTGGGTCCCAGCCGTGTTCGTCATGGCGCATCCACTGAACCCGTACCGGGCGTCCTACTTCTCTTGAAAGCAGCGCCGCATCCGCTGCCGCATCCTCGTGGCCGTTGCGTCCGTAGCAACCCGCCCCCTCGAGATAGATGCAACGTACGTTCTTGTCGGCGAGAGAGAACATCTCCGCCAGCTCCTGGCGCAGGCGATGGGTCGCTTGGGAGGAGGACCAACTCACCAGCTTGCCGTCACTGAAGTCCGCGATGGAACAGGAGGGGCCAATGGAGCCGTGGGTATGCAGGGCAAAGTCGTAGGTCGCCTTGATCGTGCGGCCAGGAGCTTCGAGCGCTTCATCGACGCTGCCAATGTCGCTGGTCACGTCGTTCTTGACGATCTTGGTGTTTCTGACGTGCTCCCAGAGACTGTTTTGTTCCGGAAGAGACTCTGTCGTCGACCAGGTCGCCTTGATCTCACGGCCGGCCCGCACCGCGGACCATTCGCTTTCAGTGACGATGCCGAGAAAATTGCCCTTGCGCACGACCTGGACCACGTCAGGCAGATGGGCGAGGGAGCCTTCATCCACCGCTTCCAGGGTCGCCTGGACTGCCGGCGGACGCACGACGATGCCGTAAGCCATGTTGGGTACGCGCAGATCCTGCATGTAGACGAAGTCGCCGGTGATCTTGCCCGGCAGGCCGCGACGAATGATGGGCTGGCCGACGATGGTATATTTTGCCGGGTCTTTTAGTGGAACCTTCTCGTCTACCTTGAGAGAAAAGCGCTCGTCGCCGACCAGTTCGCCATAGCCTAGGCGACTGTTCTGGCCCTGGATGACGCCGTCGCTGATCGTCAGCTCCTCTTGCGCGACGCTCAGGCGCTTCGCCGCCGCGGCCAGCAGCGCCTCCCGGGCCGTGGCGGCGGCAAAGCGCAGATTCTGCCCGGCCTCCTGAATGGAGTTGGAGCCGTAGGTAGGCCCCTGATCCGGGGTCAGAGCGGTGTCGCCCTCGATCACCGTGACGTCGTCCAGGGGCACGGACAGCTCTTCCGCGGCGATCTGGGCCATGCCGGTGCGCACGCCGGTGCCAAAATCGATCTTGCCGCTATACACGGTGACCTTGCCGTTCTCGTCGATGGCCAGATAGGACTCGACGACGCCGTCCTCGACGGATTTCAGGGTGCCGGTCTTGAGATCGCGCTTAGCTTCCTGGGCGGACACGACCTTGCCCAGCAGTGAGAAGGTCACGATCAGCCCGCCAGCACCTTTCAGGAACGTGCGCCGTGAGAGCGTGGGCGTATGGTTCATGAACTGGTTCTCCCTAGGCTCTGGCGGCGCGCTTGACGGCGCGCAGAATGGCGGCGTGGGTGCCACAGCGGCATAGATTCGGCTGCATGCCAGTGAGGATCTCCTCATCCGACGGATCGGGATTTTGATTGAGCAGATGCTGAGCGCGCATCACCATGCCGGCGATGCAGTAGCCGCACTGAGCCGCCTGTTCATCAATAAAAGCCTGCTGCACCTTGTTGGGCTTGCCGTCCTCGAGCAACCCTTCCGTGGTGGTGACGGCGCGGCCGTTGAGAGCAGCGATGGGGGTGATGCAGGAAAATACGGCGCGCCCATCCACATGCACCGTGCAGGCGCCGCATTGACCCAGCCCGCAACCGAACTTGGCACCGCGCAGGCCGATATTGTCCCGCAGCGCATAGAGCAGTGGCATCGAAGGGTCACCGTCGATGTCATGAACGGTGCCGTTGACCTTGATCTTGACGCTCATCCTTTATTCCTTTCCATCCGCGCTGGAACGCGCCTTCGAAATTTCATCCTCGAGCCCGCTCCACTGCCCCTCATCGGAATAACGGCGGCGCAGATACTGGCTGAGTTTCACTATCTCTTCGTTCGTCAGGATATCGCCGAACGCCGGCATGTAGGGGCCGCCATCGTCACGATAGGACGCTATGCCATCGACGATGGTGCGTACCGCATTCGCTGAACTCGACTGCCGGAGTGCCGCGCTGATGGACAAAGGCAGCGCATTCGAGGGGCCAACGCCGGTTTCTTGTTCATGACAATTCGCACAGGCGCCTACCCACAGACTGTGGGTCGAGGGGGACACCTCGATGTTCTGATTGTCGATAGGCGTCATTTTCTGCTCGTTGCCGTCGCTCAGACTGGCGGTATAGACGGCAATGGCCTCTATGTCAGAGGGCGACGCCTGACGCAGGTTGAGGGTCGTTTCCGCCATGGGACCGGCGGCAGCACCGTGATCCTGCTGGAAGCCGGTGGCAAGATAATCGCTTAGCTGATCAACGCTCCATGGGCGTGCATCATCACCGCTCAAGGGCGGGGCATACCAGCCGTCGATCATCGCGCCTGATACCTTTCCGAGGACTTTTCGGCGCCCATTATGTTGCGAGGCGTGTGGCACGCGCCGCAGTGAGACAAGCCTTCTGCCAGATAGCGGCCTCGGTTCCACTGCTCGCTTTGATCCGACACGGGCTCGAGCTCTTCCTTGTCGAGAAACAACAGATTCCAGCCCGCCACCAGGGCGCGAATATTGAAGGGAAACGCAAGATCGTTTGCGGCCACGTCGTGTGTTACTGCGGGAAGTGAGCGCAGGAAGGCGTAAAGGGCGCGAATGTCCTCATCACTTGCCTTGGTGAAATGAGTGTAAGGAAAGGCCGGGTAAAGATGGGCGCCTTCGCGATCGATGCCTTCGCGCATGGACCGGGCAAAGGCTTCCTCCGTCCAAGTGCCGATGCCGGTCTCGCGATCCGGCGTAATGTTGGTGGCGCGAATCGTGCCAAAGGGTGTTGGCATGGCGCGACCTCCGGCGTAGGGCTGCCCGTCATTTGCGGTATGGCAGCTGGCACAGTTACCAAGTTCTGCCAGCACGAATCCTTTGGATGCCAGAGAGTGATCCGCGTCGGGGAGCGCATTCTCGGTGACAGCGGGTATTTCCGAGCGCCAGGCCAGAGCAAAAGCTGCAACACCAAGCACAGCGAATAGGATAAGAATAATGATTCCAATGCGGCGAAGTTTCATCACGAGTCACATCTCTGAGCCTGAGCCTGTTTCTGATCGGTCATTTCGTGGCCATTTACTTTTTTGGAACATTCACTTTTTGGAACATTCACTTTTTGGAAAGCGCCACGCCTACCTTCGAGCGGTTGGGTCGTCCAATGGTCTGGGTGATCCAGTGTCCAGTGGCAGCCAGAGCATCCAGATCGATGCCGCTTTTGATTCCAAGTCCATTGATAAGATAGACCACATCTTCGCTGGCAACATTGCCGGATGCGCCTTTGGCATAGGGGCAGCCGCCGAGGCCGGCGACGGAACTGTCGATGACCGCGATGCCTTCTTCAAGTACCGCGTAGAGATTGGCTAACGCCTGACCGTAGGTATCGTGGAAATGCGCAGCCAGTTTGGCCATGGGAATCTCTTTGGCTACCGCTTCGAGCATGCGCTTGGCTTTCAGTGGGGTACCGGTGCCGATGGTGTCGCCCAGGGAGATCTCATAACAGCCCATCTCGAACAATGCCTTGGAAACTTTGGCAACCTTGTCAGGCGCTATCTCGCCTTCGTAGGGGCAGCCAAGCACACAAGAGACATAGCCACGCACGCGAACGTTCGCTTGCTTGGCGCGTTCCAGCACTGGAGCGAAACGTTCAAGTGATTCCGCCACGGAGCAGTTGATGTTCTTCTGGGAGAAAGTCTCGCTTGCTGCACCGAATACGGCGACTTCCTCGGCACCGCATTCCAGGGCCGCTTCTAGCCCCTTGAGGTTGGGGGTCAGTGCGGAATAGGTGATGCCCTCGCGTCGCTCAAGACCGTTCATTACCTCGCGGTGATCCGCCATCTGCGGCACCCACTTGGGCGAGACGAAGCTGGCGGCTTCGATATGACGAATACCCGCGAGTCCCAGTCGATCGATCAGTGCAAGCTTGGTGGCGGTATCGATTGGCTCCGGCTCGTTCTGAAGGCCGTCTCGCGGGCCAACCTCTACAAGGCGCACGGAGGAAGGAAAGGACATCTGTTTCTCCTGTCTGTGTGCTCTGTCAACGACTATCGCTCGCTGAAGCGAGCTTCTACAAGAGCGGTAGTCGCTGGCTTGTTAGGAGCCTGATTTACCGGGCGATTATTGACAGATTTTGTCACTCGTCGGCATTGAACGTCAGCAATTCATCCCCCTGGCCGACGGTATCGCCGGCGGCGAAATGAAACGCTTCGACCACCCCATCCGCGGGCGCGTTCAGGGTATGCTCCATTTTCATTGCCTCCATGACCATCAGCGGCGTGCCTTTTTCGACCCGCTCACCGGGTTCGATCAGAAGCGTTACCACGGTGCCATGCATGGGGGCGGTCAGGGTGGCATCCACCTCGTGATGGCCGTGATCGACGGCGTCCAGGCGACGCCAGAACAGGCGCGTCTCCTGCTCTGCATCGCCAAGCACCAGCACGTCGCCGTGAGGAGTGCGGTCGCGTCGGGCCAGCCAGCGACGGCGATGGCCGTCCAGCAGGATGGCAACACCATCGCCTTCCAATCTCTGTAGCTGACCTTCAAGGATGTGATCGTTCACCTGCAATCGCCAGGCGCTCTTTCCTTGACGCTCGGCCAGTACGGTCAGGATGGCAGAGCTGTCGGCGTCATCACCGGCGTGGGCCGGGTCCGTCAGGGCGATGCGGATTCGGGCCGGCGCGTTCAACCGCCAGCCGTCACGACGCGCCCAGGGTGAATCCTTATGGGACTCACGCTGTAAAAGATCAAGGGCGAATAGCGCCGCGCTGGCATAAGCCTCGTTGTCGAGAGTTGCCTTGCTGAATAGCTCAGCCTCGTGCAGCTCGATGAAACGAGTGGTCAGTTCGGCCTTGCGGAAATCCGCATGACTGGCCAGTCGCTGCAAGAAGGCGCGGTTAGTGGTCACGCCGGAAACATCCAGTGCCGACAGGGCCCGGTTGAGGGTCGCCAGGGCCTGGTCACGGTCGTCCCCATGGGTGATCAGCTTGGCGAGCATGGGGTCGTAGTACATCGTGATCTCGTCGCCGGCCTCGACGCCGCTATCCAGACGAACCCGGGAGGGGTCTAGATTTGCCCCAGCCATATCAAGTTCAAAACGTTCAAGATGGCCGGTAGCCGGCAGGAAATCCTGTTCCGGATCTTCGGCATAGAGCCTTGCCTCGAAGGCATGTCCGGTGATTGTCAGTTCTTCCTGGCGCTTGGGCAACGGTAGACCCGCCGCTACTCGCAGCTGCCATTCCACCAGATCCTCGCCGGTGATCATCTCGGTGACCGGGTGCTCCACCTGCAGACGGGTGTTCATCTCCATGAAATAAAAACTGTTGTCTGCATTGAGCAGGAACTCGACGGTGCCGGCGCCCACATAACCGATCTCCTTGGCGGCGCGAACCGCGGCGTCGCCCATCTGGCGACGCAGCTCTTGGGTCATGCCCGGCGCCGGCGCCTCTTCCAGCACTTTCTGATGGCGGCGCTGCACCGAGCAGTCCCGCTCGAACAGGTACACACCGTCACCGTGGCTGTCGCAGAACACCTGTACTTCGACGTGGCGAGGCTGGGTCAGGTATTTCTCGATCAGCATGCGCTGATCGTTGAAGGCCGCCTGGGATTCACGACGGCAGCCTTCAAGCGCTGCCTGAAAATCCTCGCCGCGCTCGACGATGCGCATGCCTTTGCCGCCACCGCCGGCGCTGGCCTTGAGCAATACCGGATAGCCGATCTGATCCGCCTCGGTCTTTAAAGTGGCCTCATCCTGGTCGTCGCCGTGATAGCCCGGCACCAGAGGTACGCCTGCGGCGTCCATGCGTGCCTTGGCGGCGGATTTATCCCCCATGGCGGCGATGGCGCTGGCCGGCGGGCCGATGAATACGATGCCGGCCTGCTCACAGGCCGCGACGAACTCGGCATTCTCGGATAAAAAGCCATAGCCTGGGTGAATGGCCGAGGCCCCGGACCGTTTGGCGGCTTCAATGACTGCCTTGACGTTCAGATAGCTTTCCCGGGCCGGCGCAGGGCCAAGGCGCAGCGCTTCATCCGCTTCTCGCACGTGATAGGCCATGGCATCCGCATCCGAGTAGACTGCCACGCTTTTCAGGCCCAGCCGTCGCGCGGTGCGGATCACGCGACAGGCGATCTCGCCGCGATTGGCGATCAATACCGTGGACAGTGGCGTCGGCGCGTTGGCAAGACTCATGGGCGCGATTCCTTGTTTTGATCGTCGTTTTGCTTATCGCTCGAATCGTTCTGATTGCCAGTCGGTTTCCAGCTTGGCAGGCGCTTGTCGAAGAAGGCGCTGAGTCCTTCCTGGCCTTCCTGGCTCACACGCAGCTCGCTGATGACCTGGCAACAGCGTTCCCGGATGGCATCAGAATCACGTTCTTGGGCAACATCCGCCAGCAGTGCCTTGGTGGCACGACTTGCCTGAGGTGAGGTGGCAAGCAGGGTATCGATAAGGGATTCGATGCCTTCATCCAGCCCTTCCTTGGCGGTCACTTCGTGCACGAGCCCCAGCGTCTGGGCAGTGGTTACATCAATGACTTCGGCGGTCAGCGCATAGCGGCGCATCTGCCGCTCGCCAATGGCGCGTTGTACATAGGGGCTGATCACTGCGGGAGATAGACCGATTCGCACCTCGGAGAGACAAAAACGCGCCGCCTCCGAGGCAATGACGATATCGCAGCAGGCGGCCAATCCCACCGCGCCACCATAGGCGGCGCCTTGTACCCGGCATAGTGAAGGGCAGGGCAGGGTATCGAGGCGATGCATCAAACGTGACAGTTCCCGAGAGTCGTTCAGATTGCCCTCGAAGCTGTAGTCGACCATGCGCTTCATCCAGTTCAGATCTGCGCCGGCGGAGAAGTGTTTCCCTTCTGAGCCGAGCACCAGTACCCGAACCTCATCGCGCTCAACGGCTTCGAATAGCTGGTCGAGATGGTTGTTGAGTTCATGAATAAGGGCGTCGTCGAAGGCGTTGTGCACCTCGGGGCGATCCAAGGTCAGCCAGGCGACGCTGCGATCGTCGATGCGCAGTCGGGAATAGCTCGTTGTATCAGGCATGGCGGCAATCTCGCCTCATGTGGGTTTGGAGTATCTGGCCAATGTAGGAGCTTGGTTTACCGAGCGATGGTGGGCAATCCAGCATTGATCGCCCAATAAATTGGGCTCCCACAAAACAGTGGCCTACATCCGAAATACACCAAAGCGCGTCTCCTCGACCTCCGCATTCATCGCCGCGGATATAGCCAACCCCAATATATCTCGGGTCTGAATCGGATCGATCACGCCGTCGTCCCAGAGTCGCGCACTGGCGTAATAGGGATGCCCCTGATGCTCGTACTGTTCATGGATCGGCGTCTTGAACGCCGCCTCGTCTTCCTCGCTCCATTCAGTGCCATGGCGTTCGTGCTGTTCTCTCTTGACCTGGGCCAGCACGTTAGCAGCCTGCTCGCCGCCCATCACCGAGATGCGCGCATTGGGCCACATGAACAATAGATTAGGCTCATAGGCGCGGCCACACATACCGTAATTGCCAGCGCCGAAGCTGCCGCCGATCAACACCGTGAACTTGGGCACGTTGACACAGACCACGGCGGTGACCAGCTTGGCGCCGTGCTTGGCGATGCCTTCCTGCTCGTACTTGGAGCCCACCATGAAGCCGGTGATGTTCTGCAGGAAGATGAGGGGAATCCTGCGCTGGGCACAGAGCTCGATGAAATGCGCGCCTTTTTGGGCCGACTCCGAGAACAGCACGCCGTTGTTGGCGATGATGCCCACCGGATGACCCTGCAGATGAGCGAAGCCGGTGACCAGGGTATCGCCGTAGTAGCGTTTGAACTCATCGAAGTCCGAGTCGTCGATCAAGCGGGCGATGACCTCCCGTGCATCATAGGGCTTGCGCAGATCGGTACCGACGATGCCGTAGATCTCTGCCGGGTCCAGGCGTGGCGGTTTGGGTTCCTTCATTGCAAGCCGGCCGCGTTTTTGCCAGTTCAATCGCGACACCGCGCGGCGCGCCAGCTGCAGGGCATGGGCATCGTTGTCCGCGTAATGATCCGCCACGCCGCTGATCTTGGCATGCACGTCGGCGCCGCCCAGATCCTCGGCGCTAATGGTTTCGCCGGTGGCAGCTTTCACCAGAGGCGGGCCGCCCAGGAAGATGGTCCCCTGTTCCCGCACGATGATCGACTCGTCCGCCATGGCCGGCACATAGGCGCCGCCGGCGGTACAGGAGCCCATGACCACGGCGATCTGAGGAATGCCTTCTGCGGAAAGGGTGGCTTGATTGAAGAAAATGCGCCCGAAATGATCCCGGTCCGGGAACACTTCGTCCTGAAGCGGCAGAAAGGCGCCGCCGGAATCCACCAGGTAGATGCAGGGCAGACGATGCTTGCGGGCGATCTCTTGGGCACGCAGATGTTTTTTTACCGTCAGCGGATAGTAGGTGCCGCCCTTGACCGTGGCGTCGTTGGCGACGATCACGCATTCAACACCGGATACCCGGCCGATCCCGGCCACCACGCCGGCGGCAGGTACCGGGGATTCGTAGACCTCATGGGCGGCAAGGGCACCGATCTCGAGAAAGGGCGCGCCTTCGTCGAGAAGATGATCGATACGATCCCGCACGAACAGCTTGCCCCGAGATTCGTGGCGCTCCCTGGCCTTGTCGCCACCGCCCCGACAGATGGATGCGGTCAGGGTATGCAGTTTGTCGACCTCGGCGCGCAGCGCCTTGTCGTTGGCCTGGAAGGCCTCGGTGCGCGGGTTGATCTGGGTCTGCAGGATTGCCATGGCGATTCCTTGAATTCGGCTATCGGCATTGAGTCGGTGGATGTAGGAGCTTGGTTTACCGAGCGATGAATGCGTTGATTCGCCATTTATCGCCCAATAAATTGGGCTCCTACCGTGTCATGCAGATTCGTTGAATAATTCGCGACCTATTAGCATCCGCCTAACCTCGCTGGTGCCGGCGCCGATCTCATAGAGTTTGGCATCCCGGAGTAAACGCCCCGTCGGATACTCGTTGATATAGCCATTGCCACCGAGGAGCTGAATCGCATCCAGCGCCACCTGAGTCGCCTTCTCGGAGCAGAACAGGATGACCCCCGCGGCATCCTTCCTCGAGGTCTGACCGCGATCACAGGCGGCGGCGACCGCATACAAATAGGCACGACAGGCGTTCAGCGTGGTGTACATGTCCGCCACCTTGCCCTGCACCAGTTGAAACTCGCCAATGGACTGATCGAACTGTTTACGCTCGTGGATGTAGGGCAGCACCACATCCAGGGCGGCCTGCATGATGCCGATGGGTCCAGCGGCCAGCACGGTACGCTCGAAGTCCAGCCCGCTCATCAGCACCTTGACGCCTTTGTTCTCTTCACCCAGCACGTTTTCAACGGGCACTTCGCAGTTGTCGAATACCAGCTCGCAGGTGTTGGAACCGCGCATGCCCAGCTTGTCGAGCTTTTGCGCCGTGGAGAAACCGGAAAAGTCCTTTTCGATGAGAAAAGCGGTGATGCCCTTTGAGCCGGCTCCGGGATCCGTCTTGGCATAGACCACCAGCACCTGAGCGTCCGGGCCGTTGGTGATCCACATCTTGTTGCCGTTGAGCACGTACTTGTCGTCTTTCTTCTCGGCGCGCAGCTTCATGGATACCACGTCGGAGCCGGCACCGGGTTCGGACATGGCCAGGGCGCCGACGTGCTCACCGCTTATCAGCTTGGGCAGATACTTGGCCTTCTGCTCAGGGCTGCCATTGAGTTTTATCTGGTTGATACAAAGATTCGAATGGGCGCCATAGGAGAGCCCCACGGATGCGCTGGCTCGAGAGATTTCCTCCATGGCGATGCAATGAGCAAGATAGCCCATGCCGGAGCCGCCATCTTCCTCGGATACGGTGATTCCCAGCAGGCCCATATCGCCCAATTTTTGCCACAAGTCTTCCGGGAAGACGTTCTCGGCGTCGATATCCGCTGCTCGTGGCGCGATTTCGTCTCGGGCAAAGGCGTTGACCTGATCGCGTAGCATGGTCTGGGTTTCATCCAGACCGAAATCGAGGGGCGTATAAGGAGAATACATGGCGCTGCTCCTGAACGTATCTGGGCGTTTATTAGGAGTACACCGAACCTGCTAGGGCTCGGCGTCAAAATAATAATGGCAGAATAGATAGGGTTGACGTTTACGTAAAGTAGAGCTTTGGTCGCAGAATTCTTGATGACAGGATTTTGGATGCTGTAAGCATAAAAAAGCCCCCACTCATGCTGCGAGTGAGGGCCGACAAGAAACGAATCTATAAAAGCTTACTGAGACGATCCTTCGGGAAAGCTCAGATGGTGTCGCGCATGGGCTTTTCACCCTTTGGCAGGATCAGATTCAACAGGATGGCGGCGATGGCGCCAGGAATCAGACCGGATTCGATGATTGCCTGCATGTTCGTGGACAGATTGGCATAGAGGCCTTCCTGGGCCGGCAAGCCGATGGCCAGAGACAGCGAGACACCGATAATCACCATGTTTCGCTTGTTGAAATCCACGGTGCTGAGCATCTTGATGCCGGCGCTGGCGATCATGCCGAACATGATGAGTACCGCACCGCCCAGTACCGAGTTGGGGATGCTCGAAACGACGGCGCCCAGCTTGGGCAGCAGACCGGCGAGCAGCAGAAAGCCACCGCCGATGGCTACCACGTAGCGGCTGACGACCCCGGTCAGGGCGACCATGCCCACGTTCTGGCTGAAACTGATCTGGGGGAAGGCATTGAAGATAGCGGCGAAAACGCTGGCGATACCATCCGCCATGACGCCGCCGGAAAGTTCCTTCTTGGTAGGCTCGCGATTCATGCCGCCAGCGGTGGTGCCAACGATGTCACCGATGGATTCGGCGCAGGTCACCAGGGCCAGCAGTACGACCGGCACGATGGCAGCCAGATGAAATTCAAGACCGATGGCCAAGGGGACGGGCATCGAAATCCATTCTGCGGTTCCGATCTTGCCGAACTCCACGTAACCGAAGGCAACGGCGGCCCCATAGCCTACCAACAGGCCCGCAAGGGGGGCGGCTTCCGACCAGATACCTCGGCCATATTGGTGTAGACCCAAGGTGACAGCGAAGACCAGCGCGGCCAACAGGAGATGGTGAGTGGCGCCAAAATCTGGAGAACCAAAACCGCCTCCGACATAGGCGAAGCCTACGGGCATCAACAGCACCCCCAGCATGATGACGAAGGTGCCGGTGACCACCGGCGGAAATAGAAAGCGAAACCAGGGTAAAAAGAGGCCTACCAACGCCATGGCCACGCCGCCACATAGTGAGGCGCCCAGTACTGCGGGTAGTCCCATGTCGCCGGCGATGGGAATCAATACCGGCACGAAGCCGAAGCTGGTACCCATGACGATAGGCAGGCGTGCGCCGATCGGTCCGATACCCAGCGATTGCAACAGGGTGGCGACACCGGCAACGAACATGGCCGCTTGAATCATGAAAACCGTTTGGGCTTCGGGCAAATTGGCCGCCCCGGCGATGATGATGGGTACGGTAACGTTGCCCACGAACATCGCCAACACGTGCTGAATGCCCAAAGGGACGGCGCGCCCCAATGGCGGCATGGCATTGACGTCGTGGGTGCTGCGGACATGGTGTGGGCTATCCTCCGGGTGTTCCGGCGGCGTCGTCATGGTCGTCGATGTGCTCATTGTCGGCAATGCTCCTGCTTCTTGTTGTCGCTAAGGGGTGGGGTTGCAATGGATGTTGTTGTCGTAAGAAATGTCATAAAGCGTTGCGCAAGCGTTTGGCGGCACTGTTGTGGCGTGCCATTAGGGCGTCGAGATCGATCTTGCAGGGCAAGCCATCGATGATTCGCCAGCGACCGGCTACCATGACCCGGTCCGCGCGCTGGGCGCCACACAGAAGCAGCGCTGCCAGAGGGTTTTCGGCACCGGAAAAGCGCAGTTCATCGAGCTTGAAGAGCGCTATATCCGCCTGCTGACCGGGTTCCAGGTCGCCAATGTCCGGGCGGCCCAGGCAGTGTGCGGAGCCTCGCGTCGCCCAGCGGATGATATCTTCGTGAGTCACCTGACTAGGCGAGTAGCGCAGGCGACCCAGCAGCAGCGCCTGACGCATTTCGCTTGCCAGGTTGGAGTGATCGTTGGAAGCTGAACCGTCCACGCCTATTCCGACCGGTGCGCCGGCAGCTTCGAGTTCCAGGGCACGACACATGCCGGAGCCCAGCACCATGTTGGAGGACGGGCAGTGAGCGATACCGGTGCCAGCACGGCCCAGGCGTTTGACTTCGTCGTCGTTGAAATGGATGCCGTGAGCCAGCCAGGTTCTATTGCTCAACCAGCCACACTCTTCCAGATAGTCCAGCGGGCGCATGCCGAACAAACGCTGGCAGTAAGCGGTTTCGTCTTCGGTTTCCGCAAGATGGGTATGTAGACGTACGTCCTGGGTCTCGGCGAGCCGGGCACTCTCTTGCATCAGTTCACGGCTGACCGAGAAAGGCGAGCAGGGTGCCAGAGCGATAGTGGTCATGGCACCGTCGCCGCGCTGATGATAGCGCTGGATCAGACGCTGACTGTCCTCGAGAATGGTCCGTTCATCCTGCACGACGGACTGGGGCGGCAGACCTCCATCTTCCTGCCCCACGCTCATCGAACCACGAGTCAGCGCAGCGCGTACGCCAAGACGCTGAGCGGTCTCAACCTGGCAATCGATAGCGTTGAGCAAAGCCCCAGAGAAAACATAATGATGATCCGCCACGGTGGTACAGCCGGACATCAGCAGTTCCACCATGGCCAGTTCGCTGGCCAGCGCCAGCTGCTCTTCGTCGAGATTCGCCCATACCTCGTACAGCGTGGTCAACCAGGGAAAGAGTTCTTTATTGAGCGCAGGCGAATAGGCGCGGGTCAGGGTCTGATAGAAGTGATGATGGGTATTGACCAATCCAGGTAGCAAGACATGCTGAGACGCATCGAAGATGTTGTCTACCGGTCGCTTGGGTTTGGCGCCGGCCGCTACTTTCTCGAGAATGCGCGTGCCTTGAATCACGATGCCGCCTGCTGCGTCGGGGTCTGCGCAGTCGAGCGGATCACGAATCCAGAGCGTAGTGTTGTCGGTCATGGAGGTTTCCTCGGTCATGAGAGCCGGCATCTGTTCGAACGCTAGGGTTACCCACGTCGATGTGGTTCAGGTGCCTTGCTCAGCAAGCCGGAGATGTTTTTGTGTACCAGAGTTGTATACCAAAATCCTCGATGGTGGCGCCACTTGTCAAGAATAAAGTGGCGACAGCCTATGCGACATTTGTCGAGGGTATGCTTTCACTCGAGCAAAGATCGTTGGTTTTGCGACAGTTTTTTTGAGTCTAGAAAGTAGAGAGAAATCACGCTCGGTCAATCGCTCTGGTAGAATCGCCGGCTTTCACTTGCTTCTGCCAATCTTTGAACAGGAAACGAGCGCATGAATGCGGTAATTCTCGGCGTATTGGTCATGGTGGCACTGGCTTTGGCCCGAGTATCGGTGGTATTCGCCTTGATAGCGGGTGCATTGGCGGGAGGGCTGGTAGGCGGTTTATCCCTTGGCGATACACTGGCAGCCTTCAACGATGGGGTCGGTGGTGGTGCCAAGATAGCCCTGGCCTATGCCACCTTGGGTGCCTTTGCCGTGGCCATTTCACGGGCCGGTTTGCCGGATCTGCTGGCACAGCGTCTGATCAGGCTGTTTGGTCAGGAGGCATCGCCAAAGCGACGGGCAGCGGTAAAGTACACGCTGATCGGTTCCGTACTGCTGGTAGCCATTTCGTCTCAGAATTTGATCCCGGTACACATCGCCTTCATTCCCATCCTGATTCCACCGCTTCTGAAGGTGATGAATCAGCTACGTCTGGACCGACGCGCGGTAGCCTGCACGCTGACCTTTGGATTGACGGCAACTTACATGCTATTACCGGTAGGCTTTGGTGCCATTTTCCTCAATGACATTCTGCTGGCCAATATAAACGAGGTGGGGCAGTCTTTAGGTCTTGAAATCACGCGAGGCATGGTGCCCTTGGCCATGGGTGTGCCGGTTAGCGGCATGGCCTTGGGGCTACTGGTGGCACTTTTTATAAGCTATCGCAAGCCGCGAGATTACGACACTCAGGATACGAATATCAGCAATCTGCCTCATCAGCAGGAGCAGGTGAATATTCATACCCTTGGCCTTTTGATGTCCGTGGTGGCAATTCTTGCTGCACTGGGCATCCAACTCTACAGCGGCTCCATGATCCTCGGTGGGCTAGTGGGTTTTGCCTTGCTCTCGGTGGGTGGTGTTTTCAAATGGCGCGAAGCCGATGATCTTTTTACCAGCGGCATGCGCATGATGGCGTTGATCGGCTTCATCATGATTTCTGCTGCCGGATTTGCATCAGTGATGGATGCCACCGGCGAGGTCGAACTGCTGGTGAGTGACGCTGTCGAAATCATTGGCGACAATCAAGGGCTGGCAGCACTCATCATGCTATTGGTTGGTCTATTCATTACGTTGGGGATTGGTTCATCTTTCTCCACCATACCGATCATTGCCACTATCTATGTGCCATTAGCGATGCAGTTTGGTTTTTCGCCCATGGCGACGATTGCACTCGTGGGCACTGCCGCGGCGCTAGGTGATGCAGGTTCACCGGCTTCAGACTCGACCCTGGGCCCGACTGCCGGGCTTAATGTGGATGGTCAGCACGATCATATTTGGGACTCAGTGGTGCCGACCTTTCTACACTACAACATACCGCTGATTGGCTTTGGCTGGCTGGCAGCGATGTGGCTTTAAGCATTACTACAGGTGTCAGGGAACGCGATATTCGAAGAAAATCTATTTGATGAATTCTTATTCATCGAATTACGGCTAGGCGTCATGCGTTACTAGCAGATAACGCAGACAATGCTTTTCTTTTACTCCAAGTTACAGGTAAGACTGCTTTTCGTATTTTTAAGATCGTACTTACCCTTGAATAGCACAATTTTGGTGTGGTTATTATAGAGCATTGTTTTTAATGATATTTTTTGCGTTCGGTTAAGTGATGTGAATAGGATGACAAACGATTATGGCTGCTCATAGGAGCGTACTGGTCACTGGGTCTTTTGTTAAAAGAGAATATCCCAAGCACGGTGCACAGGTCTTTTTTGTTCATAGATAAGCTCGCTTTTGCGTATCTCATAGAAGAGATGTTCCGTGAATTTTAGAAAAAAACAAATCTGCCCTTGGCATGAAACTTAAAAACGTTAATAATTGCATCCTACTTGCTAACTTCCGACATAAGGAATTAAGACGTTATGTCACTACTCAGTGAATACATGAAGAAAGAGCAACTGCTCAAGCAAATCCAGGAAGAGATGGAACAGATGGAAAGCGACCAGCGCTTAACATCTGAGCTCGAGTTCAAGGAGCGTCTTGAAGCACTAATGCAGGAGTTCAGTAAAAATGCCGCTGACGTCATCGACCTTCTTCAGCCTCAAGAACGGTCTTCCGGCACTTCAAAAAGCGTTGCAACAGGTGGGAGCCGTCGCAAACGTAAGCTAAAGATTTACAAAAACCCCAATACGGGCGAAGTGGTTGAAACCAGAGGCGGAAATCAAAAGACATTGAAATCCTGGAAGGACGAGCACGGTGCTGATACCGTTGAGTCCTGGCTAGTCCGCACTGAAGGTTAATTCTTTGTTAATTAAATGCTGGTAAAACAATGACAAGGCGCTGATGAGACAATACGTCAGCGCCACAGGCTTCAGTGCCCCATTGTTTTAAAAGTTTGAGAAAACGAATAAAATTTCAATTGCTTAGCATGGTTTTTTTGCTTCTATTTGTTGTTACAAAGACTCATAAAAATTAGTTAGCTGTTTTATCCCTGAAATTGTAAACATAAAGGCTTTTTTTAGTGCCATGCTGAGCGTATTATAGTAAGTTGCAAAAATAATTTTGTATCCGTTTATACCACATGAACTGGTCTGTTTTTATATGCACACAGTATCTGTGTTTTGGCACGAGTTTACTTGAACAGTCTTTTGACAAGAAAAGATGCATACACATCAGTAATTATTTTGATTTAAACGCAAACCAACAGATATCAGCTTAAAAGCTAGCGCTTAAATTTTCTACCTTGTTGTGATGTTAAGTGTGAAATTGTATTTTTGTGTTATTTTCAAGCCGCGATTTTTGAAGTTTCAACTACAGGAACATGCGAATTTAATTTATATAAATAATATTTAATATGCGACAACGTTACGTTTTAATTTTAAATGCTTTATGCCATGACCAATCTTTAAGGTGATTTTCAACCTAATTTACGGTGTCAAGACTAAATTCATGAAATCTAATAAACCTCGTTATATGGACGAAAGAGAGAAGCTACGTAGGTTCCGGGAACTTGACGATGCCTTTTCTCAAGCCTTACGGGATCTGGAAGGATCTAGTAAACGACGTCAACAAGAAAATGAAAAAGATTTAAAGCACGAATTTGAGCAACGCTTGCGTGGACTGATGGATGATTTTCAGCAAAGCGATACCAGCGTCCATACTCTACTTCTCACCTTGCTTGAGCTTGGTAAGATTAGTTAGATAGTTTTAGGTGACAATACAAGGGACATATTCGTTATAGGAATGCCATCATACCTGTACCGATCACCTTTTGTGCAATCCAGGATGGATGTTAAACGTGAAGAGTAAAATGCTCTGGGAACCTCATAAGCTTCTACCTTATCCAAAATGGATATTATATGTAGGGGTCCTGGGCCTTGTTCTGTATTCCTCTTTTAGAGTTCTTTGGCCAGATTTAGGTAAACTTGGTGAATACTCTACGGCCTTTTTTGGATTGATCGCAATCCTTGTATATGGGAAACAGTTGCGGCGTTCTGCAGCACTATGGCTACTGTTGGCCGTGATTCTAGTACAAATGCTATCCTGGTGGCTTGGTGTTTTACATCATCCAGAATGGATGGATAGCGATCCTAAAGTTGACAGGTTAGCGAAACTGTTCATCTTTATCGGCGTGGCATGGTGGTTAGGCGGTAGTACTCGCAATACGCTAATCGTCTGGGGGCTAGCCCTTATCTTCTATTTACCGGCCACCTTGATACATGGTGACGGTATTCATGAATGGCTTATAGGATTGCAAGGTGAGCGTGCTGGCTTTGGAATACGCAACAAGCAGCATGGCGCCATGCTGTTTGGCGTAGCACTTTTAGGTATATTCGTATTTTCAAAGCGTTTTTGTACGCCGGGCAAGTTCCGGTCGATACGCATACTATTCTGGTGTTTTTTACTGATAATTTGTTCTATAGGTGTACTAATTGGCCAGACTAGAGCCATCTGGTTGGCTTTGCTCGTAGCCTTGAGTACAGCAGGAATTACATGGCTACTTTACAAAGGAAGCAGTCAATTTACTACTGAAAATCTCAAGAAATTTTCGGTCAGTTTTATATTATTATTAATAGTGACAACCGGTGCAGGTATAAAATTTCACGATACTTTAACTGAGCGTATAGACCAGGAATCTCAAGTTATCAGTCAAATAGCACAAGGAGAGTTCGAGGACTTACCCTATTCGAGTATTGGTATTCGTATTCACACATGGCGCGCCGCCTTTGATTGGATAGAGCAACGTCCTCTCGTTGGGTGGGGCGGTCAAGGGCGTAGCCTTGTTATTGATCATACCGAATGGTTACCGAATTCGATCAAGGAAAACTTTGGCCATCTGCATAATTTCTTTCTCGAAATATGGGTGGCGTATGGGATCTTGGGATTGACCGTAATGGGGGCATTGGCAGTCTGGGTAGGGCGCTCATCCTGGCTTGCATGGAAGGGCGGTTTGTTGCCAAATGATATTGCGCTGTTTGGTGTGATTTTCTTTGTGTACTGGATGATAGCAAACCAGTTTGAGTCATATAATTCTTTTTGGACGGGAGTATACGTGCATAATATTATCCTTGGTGGATTAGTGACTCATTATTGGCGGTGGCAGCTAACCTCTGAAAAGGATATTGGTGTAAAAAGCATTACATGAAGATAGCTCAGTTGAATTTTTTACCAATCTTGGAAAGTTTTACATGAATAATTCAACGAGAAAAGTCTTGATTACTGGCGGTGCAGGCTTCATTGGCTCAGCTGTAATACGAAACATTATAAAAAACACACAGTGCAGCGTTGTAAATGTCGACAAGTTGACTTATGCGGGCAACCTGGAATCGTTGAGTTCCGTATCAAACAACGAACGCTATAAATTCGAGCAAGTAGATATTTGCAATCGGATCGAGCTTGAGAGAGTGTTTTCGGTCCATTGCCCTGATGCCGTCATGCATCTAGCCGCAGAAAGCCATGTCGATCGCTCCATTGACGGTCCTGCCGCCTTTATCGAAACCAATATCATTGGAACTTATACACTGCTGGAGGTTGCTCGAAACTACTGGCAGGGTTTGAATTTCAGCCGTCAAGCTGATTTTCGTTTTCATCATATATCGACGGATGAAGTGTATGGTGATCTTGAAAATCCTGACGAACTGTTTGTTGAGACTACCCCGTATATGCCAAGTTCGCCTTATTCTGCTAGCAAGGCGAGTTCCGATCATCTGGTGCGTGCTTGGCAGAGAACCTATGATTTTCCCGCGTTAGTGACAAATTGCTCCAATAATTATGGACCTTTTCACTTTCCTGAAAAACTCATTCCGCTGATTATTCTCAATGCTTTGGAAGGTAGAAAACTTCCGGTTTATGGTACGGGGGAGCAGGTGCGTGATTGGCTGTATGTAGATGACCATGCTCGCGCCCTTTACTTGGTATTGAATAATGGAAGAATAGGTGAAACTTATAACATTGGCGGCCACAACGAAAAACGGAATATCGATGTAGTGCTAGAAGTTTGCGATTTATTGGAAGAGATGGCACCACAAAAACCAATGGGCGTTGCCAATTATCGCGATTTGATCGTGTCAGTAAAGGATCGGCCCGGTCATGATTTTCGTTACGCTATCGATTCAGGAAAAATTCAACGCCAATTGGGTTGGGTACCTGACGAATCTTTTGAAAGTGGCCTCCAAAAAACAGTAAGCTGGTACTTGAACAATTTAGGCTGGTGTACCAGGGCATTGAGCAGCACTTATCAACGCGAGCGCCTTGGAACTATCGACAGGAAAAAGTCATGAAGGGAATTGTCTTGGCGGGGGGTAGTGGTACGCGTCTTTATCCTATTACAAAAGGGCTTTCCAAGCAGCTATTGCCCATTTATGACAAACCCATGATCTACTATCCTCTCTCGGTTTTGATGCTGGCGGGCATACGCGAAATCATGATCATTACAACGCCTGAGGATCAAGACGGTTTCGTACGTTTGCTTGGAGATGGGCATCAGTTCGGTATCGATTTGTGCTACGCGATTCAGCCACAGCCTGATGGATTAGCCCAGGCGTTCCTCCTTGCCGAAGAGTTCATTGGCGATGATAGAGTCTGTCTGGTACTGGGTGATAACGTATTCTACGGACAAGGGTTTACACCCAAGCTGCTTGAAGCCGCAGGACGAGAGCAGGGCGCCACGATATTCGGTTATCAAGTAAAGAATCCTGAGCGTTTTGGCGTCGTGGAATTCGACGCCGAGCAACGAGTTGTTTCCATTGAGGAAAAACCTGAAAACCCAAAGTCGAACTTCGCGGTGACAGGTCTTTATTTCTATGACAACGACGTAGTAGAGATTGCCAAACAAGTAGCACCGTCTTCTCGGGGTGAGCTGGAAATTACGAGTATCAATCAAGCCTACTTACAGCGCAACGACCTGAACATCGTGCTCTTGGGGCGCGGGTTTGCCTGGTTGGATACGGGAACCCACGAAAGCCTGTTGGATGCTGGCATGTTCGTGCAAACCATCGAGCACCGACAAGGAATGAAAGTGGCTTGTCTAGAAGAAATTGCTTTTCTGAGAGGCTGGCTCACAAGTGACGACCTGAAGCGACTTGCTGTTCAATACAGGAAAAGCGGCTATGGAGAATATCTCGAAAACCTGATTGTTGAAGAAAGTGATAATGTCTAAAAAAATACTCCATGTATGCTATATGGACAAGTTCATTCCGGCTTTTATGGAATTTGTTCGCGAAGAGATTGATGGTTCGGATAATCATTTTCATCTCATAGAAAAGTCTCACGACTATCCCTATCAAACCGGCGCTGACGTAGAGCAACAGAACAGCAAGCTTGGTTTTTTTAAGCTGTACTTCAAGATGCGTAAATACGACAAGATAATCCTTCATGGATTATTTAATAAGTATGTCGTGTTTATTCTCGCATTGAATCCAAAAATATTGGGCCGTTGTTATTGGATAATCTGGGGTGGCGATTTATATAGCTACCAAAATGAAAAGACGACGTTGAAAGAGAGACTCGTCGAATGGTGTCGTCGTAAGATCATTCCAGACATCGGACACCTTGTTACCTACATTCCTGGAGACATCGATCTGGCACGGCAGTGGTATGGTGCCAAAGGTAGCTATATTGAAAGCTTCGTGTATCCCAGTAATCTTTATAAGTCGCTAAATTTACCTGAAAGAAGACAACGTCCCAAAAAAACAAAAGCTACAGTGCTGGTTGGCAATTCAGCGAGTCGCAGCAATGAGCATTGCGAGGCGTTCGAGCGGCTCAAGATGTTGCCAGAAGGCAATATCAAGATCATCTGCCCTCTTTCCTATGGCAATAGACGCTATGCAAGAAAAGTCATGACAGAAGGAGAAAGGTTATTCAGCGAGGATTTCATAGCGCTTACCGAATTTTTACCTCTGGAAGAATATCTTGAAATACTAGCAGAGGTCGATATCGCATGCTTTGCGTTTCGGCGCCAGCAGGCAATGGGAAATATGATCACGCTGCTAGGCTCGGGAAAAACGGTATTCATCCGCAAAAATATTACACCATGGTCCATGTTTGAAGAACTCGGAGTCAAGGTTTTTGACTTGGATAATATAGGTAGCGTTCGCTTGGACGATGAGACCGCAAAGCGCAATCGGGAAATCATTAGTTCTTACTTTTCAAAGGAAAGATTGATACATCAACTCAAGGATATCTTGTAGGAATTTATGGCATATCTTACTCAGCAAGCGCTTGAGGCGCTCGGCTTCAAGAAGCTTGGTAAAAACGTCAAGATCAGTGATAAAGCGAGTATTTACAATCATGACGTCATTGAAATAGGTGACCATTCAAGGATCGACGATTTCTGTGTGGTGTCCGGCAGAGTCAGTATCGGTCGATTTTGCCATATCTCTACCCAATGCCTGATAGCGGGGGGTGAGCCTGGGGTTTTCATGGCGGATTTCTGCGGTCTGGCCTATGGCACGAAAGTGTTTTCTCAGTCGGATGACTATAGCGGCGCAACCATGGTCAGCTCTTTGGTAGACAAAAAATATAAAAATGAGTTCTTTAGCCGTGTCGTGCTGGAAAAACACGTCATCGTTGGCGCTGGATCGATCATTTTCCCTGGGGTGGAAGTCAAGGAAGGCTGCTCGATAGGAGCCATGACGTTGGTGAACAAAAGCACTCATCCTTGGGGAATCTATTTCGGCAGCCCAGCGCATCGTATAAAGGAGCGAAAACGAGATATCCTTACCCTTGAAAGTCAATTTCTCAAGGAGCGAGAAGATGATTCCCTTCAATAAACCCTCCTATACCGGTAGAGAAGATGACTTCGTGCTGGATGCCATGCGCAGTAGCAAAATATCGGGAGGTGGCGCTTACGCGTCTTATTGCCAGCAATGGTTCGAGGAGCATCTTGGTTGCTACAAATCGTTATTGACGCCTTCCTGCACCCATGCCCTGGAAATGACGGCCATGCTGATCAATATTCGTCCAGGAGACGAAGTGATCATGCCTAGCTATACGTTCGTCAGTACGGCCAATGCCTTTGTCTTGAGAGGGGCCAAGATTGTATTTGTCGATATCCATCCAGCAACCATGAACATCGATGAGCGCCTCATTGAAGCGGCTATCACGCAGAAGACCAAAGCAGTGGTAGTCGTGCACTACGCGGGAGTCGCCTGTGAAATGGACAGCATCATGACCCTTGCCGATCGCTACGGTCTTTTTGTTATCGAGGATGCGGCTCAAGCGATGCTCTCAACTTACAAGGGGAAGCCGCTTGGCTGTATCGGTCACTTGGGTACTTATAGCTTTCATGAAACAAAAAACTATACCAGCGGTGGTGAAGGCGGGCTGCTGATTGTCAATGATGAGCGTTTTGCAGAACGAGCAGAAGTACTGAGAGAAAAAGGCACCAATCGCAGTCAATTCTTTCGCGGTATGGTCGATAAATATTCCTGGGTTGATGTGGGTAGCAGTTATCTTCCCAGTGAATTGCAGGCTGCTTATCTTTGGGGGCAGCTGCAGTCCGTTGATGGTATTGACGCCGATCGCCGACGTTCCTGGGAATATTACAACGAGTCCCTTGAACCGCTTGCCGAGCGTGGCGTCGTGCAGCTCCCCACAATTCCTGACACCTGTCGACACAATGTCCATATGTTCTATATCAAAGTCAGGGATATCGATGAGCGCTCGGAGTTATTGGCGTTCTTGAAAGAAAAGGGGATAGGAGCAGTATTTCACTATGTTCCTTTACATACCTCCCAGGGAGGAAAGCATTGGGGAACTTTCGTTGGTGAAGATGAGTACACCACCCAGGAAAGCGATCGGCTTCTTCGTTTACCCTTATGGTACGGTATAGATGAAAAGGATTTGAGTCGTGTCGTTACGGCAGTGAAAGAGTATTTTGCCTGAGTCAGTCGCTATTTCTTCATACGTTTCATGAATCGTTTCCATTGACGGTTGGTCTTGGCCCGTGCCAATGGCTTGATCATGGAAGCGAGTCTGATGAAGTCACGATCGCCAACGCCATCGATCAAGAATAATCGAAGAGGCGTTTCTTCTGACTCACATACGATATTGCTGGCACGCAGATCGCTTGTGAATATTTGATTGGCCTGCAGGTAATCCTGCAGTTCTTTCAATGGCGCTTTGATCGCCGCTTTATCGAGATAACCGTTTTGCAATAGGACGTCCAGACGCGGAAGAGGGTTGCCCTGTTTGTCTTGCAAAAGATCAAATACCAGACCGTTACCCTGATCGGTTTCCACCCAGCCGTAGCAGCGTGGCAGGTGTGACCAGTCTATGCCGCGTTTTTGCAGACGAGAGAAATACTCGTAATCCTTTTGATTTTGCTGTTTGTTGTTCTTGACGTTGTGAACGACTTTGATACAGCGCGTGTCGTCTTGAGGGTGACGATAACAGTAGCGCTCGGTGCCTCGTCCGATCAAGAGATCGTCTTGCAAATAGAGCATGGGCTCGTTTTCCTTCATTCAACTGCTGGCCATAAGCGTCTGAAACGAAGCTTTGAGTTTCTTGTACTGCTGTTGATGCGAGTAATGTGTCGCGAGCTGGGCAAGTCGAGCCCCTAGTTCTTTGTGTTCGTCGTTGATGAGTAATGCGACGATTCGCGAGGCCCAAGCGTCGCTGTCATTACTGTCATCCAGTATCAGCTCGGGAAATTCTCCCTCGATCAATTCGGCGGCGCCTACCCAAGCGGAGAGTAGTACCGGTGTGGCGCAGGCCATGGCTTCCAAAGCGACACGACCGAACTCCTCGATATGCGCGGGTAGCACGAAGACATCCAGCGCACCATAAAAACGTTCGATATCGGGAACCGTCGAACGCCATATGAAGCGATCGTCTAGCCCCAGTTTTTCTGCTTGCTGTTGATAAACGCTGTTGTCGTCCTTTCCGATCACGAGAAAACGACATTGATCGGGAAGCCGCTGACTCACCAATGCTGCAGTTTCCACGAATCCTGCCACGTTGCGCTTCTTGAAATTGCCTGAGGTGATCAATCCGATCAGTAATTCATGCTGGTCAACGCCAAGCGCCTGTCTGGTAGCGTCGCGCTCTTCGCGAGCCTTGACAGGATTGAACTGCGTTGGATCGTAACCCGGATAGCTGATATCGAGCTGATGCTCAGACAGGCCATAACGGCCCTTGAATTCCTCGGCCATCAATCTTGAATTGACGGCGATACGCTTGAATTGATTGTCGGAGAGAACATAATCGTGAATGGCGGCAACTTCGTGATTTTTGGGCAGCTCCTTTCCATGAATGCGCTGGCTGGCCAAATGCACACAGTTGTGCATGTAAACCACATCCTGGCTCTGCGCATCACCATGACTGACCAATAACGCTGGACGATGACGCCTGCACCAGGATTGTACATGGCGATTGAACCAGAAACGCCGAAAGGCACCTTTGAATGGCCAGCGGCGCAGGCGAACGAGTCTGGCTCCTGCACGTTCTACTAGCGTCGAGTCGCTCGCTCGGCAAGTATCACGACACGATAGCCCAGTTCTTGCAGTGCCGCTGACTGTTCGAAAGCGTTACGGCTCGCTCCAGTGCTTTTTTCTACCTGACGAATGGCAATGGCTGCCATTGGAAGCCGTTCCTTTGCTGTCGAAGACATTGTGGCTGTTCGCTTCTGGGCTTGAGTGTGGGGCTGGTTCATATCGGGCTATATAGGCTATGTGCAAGATTCATGACTGGCAACCCGAGATTCGATAGCATTCTTTATGTTATTTTGTTCATTAAGTAGCTAATTATTGATGGTTAAACCAAACCAGCCATATCTCAATGAAAAAACTACCCAAATCACCCACTGGTGAACAAGTTCATCCGGCGCTCTACGATCCCGAGCTACGCTGGGCCATGCAGCGCTCACGCTGGGCAAGCACTACCCGTACTGCCTTCGAAGCGCGTATTGTCAGGCCTCTTGAAGACCGTATGCTCTCGCGGTGGTTGAATCAGGATAGATTTGCACAGCGAGTGGAAGCCATAGGCTTGCCTTATCGAAGCGTTGAAGCCTATCTGGATGACAAACTGACGCTATGTCTGGCACCCAATGAATTGAGCTGTGCCATTTCCATATCACGCTCTTTTCCTGTTGCGTCAGAAAAGCGGCTAGCCATGAATCAGTTCATTTGGAAAGGTGATTGGGATCTAACCCGTTTTGACTTTCGCAAGGGCAGTCGTTATCGATTCATCGATGATATTTGGCAGCATCGCGAGGCGCTTGTTCAAAGTACCTCCTATCGGCGCTTCATGCAGCGAATCGAGCAGGGCAAACCCTTTCGGTCTCATCACAAGGGCATCCTGCTCAATAGCTCGGACCGGGTGATGACATATCTCAACGTTTACCTTGGCTATATGCAGGATATGCGCGCTCACGGTTTTAATGCGAATCAGGGTAAGGATCGCCTGGGCGTCGCGATCGATCGAGAAGGGCAGGTCGTCAAAATCAACCGCGGATTGCACCGACTTGCCATGGCGCAGGTATTGGGGCTTGCAGAAATACCGGTACAAGTGCGAGCAGTCCATGCCTTATGGTGGCAGCAAGCCACCGCAGGCAAGCAGGGTCAGGCGGCGTTGGCAAGCATGGTGGAGGCGCTGCAGACTGTCCAGGCGGCAAGCACTCCAAGGACACCTACTAAAGGCTAACGATAGGCATTCCATTTTCTTCATATATTCTATACTGCCTAGGAAGATAGAGTGATATTGTCAAAGCAATGATGATGTTCCGGATTGTGAAGAGCCCCAAGGAGGAATGATCCTATGCTGACCCATGTCTGGGGATTAATGGCCCACCCGAATCGTGAATGGAAGCAGATTCAGAGCGAACGCGAAACGATCAATCATCTCTATGCGCATCACGTTCTCGAGCTGGCCGCGATTCCGGTGATATGTTCATTCATTGGGACGACGCAAGTGGGATGGAGTCTCGGTAGTGGTCATGCCATCAAGCTCGACCTGGATGATGCCTTGTATGCAGGCATTGTGTTCTATCTTGCGATTATCGCCGCCGTCGTTTTCATGGGCACGGTGATTCACTGGATGGCAAAACGCTACGCGACTCCCCCGAGCAAGCGTCGCTGTATCGTCTTTGCCGGTTATGTCGCCACCCCCATGTTCTTGAGCGGTCTGGTGGCACTCTATCCTCTTATCTGGCTATGTATCCTAGCGGGAACCATTGGTCTCTGCTATAGCGCCTATTTGCTCTATCTCGGTATTCCCAATTTCCTTGGCATCGATAGTCGGGAAGGCTTTATCGTCACCGGTTCGACCCTGGCGATCGGTGTACTGGTACTCGAGGTGCTGCTAGGCGCCACGGTACTGCTATGGGGTTATGGTGCCCGTATGCTGCTTGGCATCTACTGATCAGCCGGGTAGGCGTTCTTGCTCGTGGCTTTTCGCTTGAAGTCTATTACGTTTAGCGAGAGTCACGAGCCCAATCAGTCAAGTCAATATCCTTCGTTCGCAGTGAATAAGAACGCATAAAATGTAACGTCTTTTCATCGCTTTGCCTCTGCGATGGATCGCTATGATATCAGCATCTCTCAAGCGATCGCCCATCGATGGGCCAGGCTCTGCATGAATGCTTCCACGCTGATCGGTATCGTTGCCAGCCTTCTATTGCTGGCCTGTGTTCTATTGTTCAGCGCCGATACGGCGATGAGCTTTCTTAATTTGCCGGGGCTTCTGATCGTCATCGCCGGCACCCTATCCGCCACCTTCATTAGCTACCCCTTACGGGAAGTGATCCGCCTGGCGCGCATAATTCGCGTCGTTTTTCATCGCGAGAACAGCTACGTCGAGGAAGACGTGCGCGAGCTGGTTGCCATGGCGCGACTCTGGTTCCAGGGGGATATCCGTGCGGTGGAGCGCACCCTGACACAAACCCGTAACCCATTCCTGCGCACCGGCGTACAGCTAGTCATCGACAATACCAAAGAGGCGGAAATCATCGATCTGCTGCGCTGGCGCATTGCGCGGCTGAAAGCCCGGGAGCTTGCCGAGGCGCAGATCCTTCGGACCATGGCAGCCTATGCACCGGCTTTCGGCATGATCGGGACCCTGGTGGGGCTGGTCAACATGCTGCAGACCATGAGTGCCGGCGACGTGACGATCATCGGGCCGAGTATGGCGGTGGCATTGCTATCCACCTTCTACGGCATCCTGATTGCCAATCTGCTGTGCAAGCCCATTGCCGTCAAGCTGGAGCGCCGCACCGAGCAGCGCTTGATCGCGATGAACATGGTGCTCGAAGGGGTGTCGCTGATCGCCAAACGACGCTCGCCCTCTTTTGTCGAAGAAACCTTGAACTCCTTCATTGCCAACTATCATGACGAAATTCGTGACCCTCTTGAGCCTTTCAAGGGCGACAAGGATGGCCATAAAGGTGTTCCGGCCAATGCTTGAGTCTAATCGAAGGCATGCAAGCCACGACCAGCTGCTGGCTCTGAATGCAGAAGACAGGGGCGGCGACAGCTGGATGATCAGCTACATGGATATCATGACCTTGCTGGTGGCACTGTTCGTATTGGTTCTGAGTCTCGATGGTAGCGCTGGCGCTGCCAAGACCGACGAAGATGCGGCAGCCGAGGCGGGCCTGCCCCGCGTATCCAATGCCGCGGTAATCGCGACACGTCGGGTCAGTGCTGCTCCCAGCCTGCTGCCGGAGGCGCTCAAGGCGGCAACGCTGATCGCGACAATCCCGACATCCTTGCCAGGATTAAGTAATAAAGCCATCGCTGCGGCCCGGGAAGTCGCCCGAAAGAGAACCCTTTCGCCACAAATATCAGACAAGGCCATTGCGGCCGCTCAAACGATTGCACAGTCTCGAATCATACAGACCCAGACAATTGCGGCATCGCTCAAGGTGGCTCGTAGGCTTGAAATCAGTGAGGGGGCCCAGGCCGCGGCCATTCAAGTGGCTGGACAGTGGCAGATACGTGAGTCCGAGCAGTCTTTGCCTATAATCGAGGGTGTCGAGGTGTCCCGGATGAAGGGCGGTATTAACCTGCGTATCCAGGATCACCTGCTGTTCGAATCCGGCGATGCAACATTGACCGATGCCGGCGAAACGGTCACTCGAGCGCTGGTGGCGACACTCAAGCGCTACCAGGGCACGATCTCCGTGGAAGGGCATACGGACAGCGTCCCGATCAAGACCACGCGCTTTCCTTCCAATTGGGAGCTTTCCAGCGGGCGCGCCACGGCGATTTTGCGTGCACTCAATCGAGAAGGTATTCCCTCATCCCGGCTGCGGGCGGTGGGCTACGCTTCCACGCAGCCTCTAAAGAATAACAACACGGAAAAGGGCCGTGCTGCCAATCGCCGGGTGGAAATAATCATCCATGAGCCGGAGGCAAATTAATCGCTGGACGCCGCTGCTTGCTTGCCTTGACGCCGGCAGCGCTCAGAGCAGTACACCACCGAATCCCAGTTGCGCGCCCACTTCTTGCGCCAGGCGAAAGGGCGTTCGCAGACCGGGCAGATCTTGGTGGGCAGGTGGGACTTTCGATGCATGTCAGTCGTCGCCGAGCCATCTAACAATAAACGAGCCTTCCGGGTCGTACTGAGCCGTCTGCTTGGCCAGATCAAAACGGCGCAGACCGCGTGGATCGGCGCCGACGCCGCCGAGATACTGCCAGTTGCCCCAGTTCGAGGCCACATCGTAATCCACTAGCTGCCGCTCGAAATAGGCCGCTCCCCAGCGCCAGTCCTGCTCCAGTTCATTGATCAGAGCACTTGCCACCAGCTGGCGACCGCGATTGCTCATGTAGCCGGTGGCATTGAGTTCGCGCATACAGGCATCGACAATGGGTAGACCGGTCTCGCCTCGGCACCAGGCAGTGAAACGCTCGATGTCACGATCCGGCCTCGGTGGCTCGTCTTTCAATCCCTTCAAGGTAAACAGCCGAGCCCCGTGGGCATGGGCATACCACTGATAGAACTCCCGCCATAGCAGCTCGAAGTAGATCCAGTAGGTTGATTCGTTCGCTTTTACCTCATTCTCGAACCGATGCAGACGCTCAACGATTTGGCGTGGAGACAGTGATCCGTTGGCCAGCCAGGCCGAGAACTTGGATGAATTCTGCCAGCCCTCCAATGCGTTACGCGTCTCTTTGTAGTGAGCGGCATCGAAGCCGCTGAAATAAGCCTCGAGATGGGCTGACCCTTCACGCTCGCCACCCTTGAAGGGCGAACCAGGATCGACGATCGCCTGAGGCAGAGTGGGTGATGGCTGAGCATCCGACACCGGCGGGGGCAGAGCACCCGGCGCCGATAATGGGGCTTCGATAGTTAAGGGCTCGACGCGCTTGCGAAATTGGGTGAAGGTGCCAGGCAGTTCGTCCAATTCAAAGGGCAGGGCACCCTGGTCGAACAGCGTATGGGTGGTCTGCTCCTGGAAAACGACCTGAGGCCACCGCTGATTGAGTGCATCCCAGGTTTTCTGCAGGTAACAGTCCGCGCTCTGGCTACGCACCACGACCGTCACCTGATGCTGAGCAATCAAATCGTTCAGCGCCTGTTCCGGCGATTGAAACCGCAGGATCAATCGCTGATCGTAAGCGGCAAGGTGTTCTTCCAGATCGCGAAGCGTCTCTTTCAGGAAGCGCCAGCGATGAGGACCTAGCGACGTGCAGCCGAACTCGTTGGCCTCGAACCCGTCAGGATCGATGCAGTAAACGCAAATAAGGCGATCACAGCGGGAAGCGGCATCAATGAGCGCCGCGTTGTCCTGTAGGCGCAGATCTTGAGTGAACCAGTAAAGGCCGATAGTCATGGCAAATCAGGTGCCTTGTCGTCATGGCCAGGTGTCTGTTCAGCGACGGCTGGCACGTTTATTGAGACGCTTGAGCCATTGGTCCACGCGAGAATCATCCGGCGAGCAATCACAGTAAATGCCAAAAAACTGTCGCCATTCTGTTTCGTTCCAATGCCTCAAACGGCGCCATAGCACATAAATATCTCGCAGGCGTTCATGCCGTTTCCATAGGAAGCGCCGTGTTTTTTCTAAATCGATGATGACAGCATTCATGGCGCTGGTCGAAGCATTGAAAGGATGGCTCAAGAACAGATGCTTGGGAAAAAGACAGCCGTGCATCATGCCGTTTGCATGAATCTTTCTAGTGAGCTGGGCGCTTGCCGAGATGACCTGCTGACGCAGATCATCGTCCAGCGTCTCCCAGCGGGCATGCCAATGCTCAAGATCATCACGGCCTTCCAGCGCCGCGGTCACTAAAATGGCGCGCCATTCGGCGGATGAACGTGCCCGATTAACGTCTTTGTTCTTGCGCTCGCCATACCAGACTGCTTGTACGGCGGGAATGCCAAGGGTGTGGTAGCGGCGAATGGCGCTCCATTCGCGAGAAAATGTCGGTTCTCCCAAAGGGCGCTGCACACTGCGAGCTAGATGGTTGGTCTGGCGCTTGAGAAAAAAGCGCTTGATGGCGCCATCGTTCTCTACAAGTTCTAGACGCGACACGGTCGAGACGCCGCCGCGTTCATGATTGGGTGCGTCAACATCTTGTGCTTCGACGTTCCAGAGTGTTTCAAAATCAATCAGGCCGTGGCGCCTGAATAGGGTAGCGACACCCGGGTCACAATAGTCCGAGGGGCTGCTTAGCAGCGGCGACCGAATGGCGGGAGAATTTAGAGCCATATTCTAATATCAAATCGTTCATTAAAGTCCTTTGATAAAGAAAATAGTCAACAACGTGGATATAAAGCAAGAAATTTGCCTGCAAATTAAATCGGCGCGCGTTGTATGGCGACGGGAAACGAAGGCTAAGGAAAAAGATCCGGTGTGTGGTTACTGCGCAGCTGGCGCTCACGCCGGGCCTCGCGCTTCTCCACAAACCCCCGAATCAGCATGTAGAACACCGGGGTCAGCAGCAGGCCAAAGAAGGTGACGCCGAGCATGCCCGAGAAGACCGCTATGCCCATGGCGCGTCGCATCTCCGCACCCGCGCCGGTGGAGAGCACCAGGGGGACCACCCCCATGATGAAGGCAAAGGAGGTCATCAGAATCGGTCGCAGACGCAGACGACAGGCTTCCAGGGTCGCCTTGAGGCGATCAGCGCCTTCTTCCTGCTGTTCCTTGGCGAATTCGACGATCAGGATCGCGTTCTTGCAGGCCAGCCCCACCAGCACGATCAGCCCGATCTGGGTGAAGACATTATTGTCGCTGCCGGCGATGATCACCCCGGTAATGGCGGAAAGCAGCGTCATGGGAACGATCAAGACCACCGCCAGGGGCAGGCTCCAGCTTTCGTATTGCGCCGCCAGCACCATCAGCACCAGCAAGACGCACAGGGGAAAGACGAACAGGGCGGTATTGCCCGCCAGAATCTGCTGATAGGTCAGATCCGTCCATTCGAACACCATGCCGTTGGGCAGCTCCTGTTCCACCAGTGCCGCCATGGCGGCCTCCGCCTGGCCGGAGCTGAAGCCTGGTGCCGCCGCGCCGTTGATTTCCGCGGTGGGAAAGCCGTTGTAGTGCATGACCCGATCCGGGCCGGCGGACTGCTGCACGTCGAGAAAGGTGGCCAGGGGAATCATGCGCCCATTGCTGTTACGCAGCTTGAGCTGACCGATCTGCTCCGGCTCCAGACGGAACTGCCGGTCCGCCTGAGCGATGACCTGATAGGTGCGATCGAAGCGATTGAAGTCGTTGACATACAGCGAGCCTAGATAGATCTGCATGGTCTGGAAGATATCGTCGATGGCCACGCCGTGATTCTTGGCCTTTTCCCGATCCACGTTGGCATCGATTTGCGGCACGTTGACCTGAAAGCTCGAGAACAGCTCCGCAAGTTCCGGTACCTCCTGGCTCTTGGCGATGATGTTCTGGGTCTGGGCATAGAGCTCTTCGTAGCCTAGGCTGCCTCGGTCCTGAATCTGCAGGCGGAATCCCCCGACGATGCCAAGCCCTCGCACCGGCGGGGGTGGGAAGATCGCAATGAAGGCCTCGGGAATGCCGGCGAACTTTTCATTCAAGGCGCCGGCAATGGCCCCGGCAGAAAGCTCCGGGGTCTGGCGTTCGTCAAAGGGGTCCAGGGTGACGAAGACGATGCCGCTGTTGGGACTGTTGGTGAAGCCGTTGATCGATAGCCCCGGAAACGCGACTGCGCCCTGCACGCCCGGGTGATTCAGGGCCTTTTCCGACATCTCTCGCAGTACCGCTTCGCTGCGATCCAGGGTTGCCGCGTCCGGTAGCTGGGCGAAGGAGACCAGATACTGCTTGTCCTGAGGTGGCACGAAGCCACTGGGGGTGGTCGAAAAGCCTAGCCAGCCAAGCCCCACCAACCCGACATAGATCACCAGCACGATGGCGGTGCCGCGCAGAAGGTAGCGCACGGTACTGACATAGCCGCGGCTGAGGGCGCCGAACATATGATTGAAGGGGCGAAACAACCACTTGCCGAACAGCACATCGAGCAAGCGCGAGAAGCGATCCTTTGGCTCGTCGCGACCCTTGAGCAGCAAGGCGGACAGGGCCGGGGAAAGGGTCAATGAATTGAAGGTCGAAATGATGGTAGAGATGGCGATGGTCAACGCAAACTGGCGATAGAACTGACCGGTCAAACCCGAGATGAAGGCGGTAGGGATGAATACCGCGCACAGCACCAGAGAGGTGGCGATGATCGGCCCGGTGACCTCCTTCATCGCCTGACGAGTCGCCTCCACTGGGGTCTTGCCGAGACCGATGTTACGCTCGACGTTTTCCACCACCACGATGGCATCGTCAACCACGATGCCAATCGCCAGCACCAGGCCGAACAGCGACAGCGCATTGAGCGAAAACCCCAGCAGGTTCATGACGGCGAAGGTGCCGATCAGCGAGACCGGCACCGCGACGAGCGGAATGATCGAGGCGCGCCAGGTCTGCAGGAACAGCACTACTACCAGCACCACCAGGAGCAGCGCTTCAAACAGGGTTTCCACCACCGCCTCGATGGAGCCCCGCACGAATACCGTGGGGTCATAGACGATGGAATAGTCCATGCCTTCGGGAAAATCCTGCTTGAGCTCGGCCATGCGCGCCCGCACCGCGTCAGACAAGGCGATGGCATTCGAGCCGGGCCGCTGGAAGATCGGAATGGCCACGGCGGGCTGGTTGTCGAGCAGCGAACGCAGGGAGTAGTCGCTTGAGCCAAGCTCGATGCGCGCTACATCCCGGAGTCGGGTGATTTCACCCTGGGGGCCGGCATCGACGATGATGTTCTCGAATTCCTCTTCTTCCACCAGCCGACCCTGGGTATTGATCGACAGCTAGAAGCTGGTGGCGTTCGGCGCCGGCGGCCCGCCCAGGGACCCAGCGGCCACTTGGCGATTCTGCTCGCGGATGGCATCCACCACATCCATGGCGGTGAGATTGCGCGCGGCAACCTGGGTCGGATCGAGCCACACTCGCAGCGAATAATCCCCGGCGCCGAACAACCGCACGTCGCCGGCGCCTTCGAGCCTTGACAGCTCATCGCGCACGTTGAGGGTGGCGTAGTTGGTCAGATAGAGCATGTCGTAGCGCTCATCCGGGGAAATCAGGTGAACCACCATGGTCAGGTCTGGAGAGGCCTTGTCCGTGGTCACGCCGATGCGCTGCACTTCCTCCGGCAGTACCGGCAACGTCCGGGTGACGCGGTTTTGTACCTGCACCTGGGCGGTATCCAGGTCCGTGCCCAACGCAAAGGTGATGGTCAGCGTCATGCTGCCATCCGCGGTGGACTGGGAGGACATGTAGAGCATGTCCTCGACCCCGGTGATCTCCTGCTCCAAAGGCGAGGCCACGGTCTTGGCGATGACGGTGGGGTTGGCGCCGGGAAAGCTTGCCCGGACGACTACCGTGGGCGGCACGACTTCCGGGTATTCGCTGATGGGCAGCCGGAAGAGTGAAAGAAGCCCAACGATCAGAATCAGTAGCGACAGCACGATGGCGAAGATCGGACGCCGCACGAAGAATTGAGAAAAGTTCATGGCCGTGACAACGCGGCAAGAGTCTCGTCATCCGCCATGGGCACCAGCGTGGCATCGACCGGGGTGCCGGGGCGCACCCGCTGCAAGCCTTCGACGACGATACGTTCATCACCGCTGAGGCCCTCGCGTACGATGCGCAGCCCCGCTTGTTTTGGGCCCAGGATGATCTGGCGATATTCCACGACGTCGTCATCGTTCAGCACCAGGACGAACTTGCGACCCAGATCCGTGCCGACGGCGCTGTCCTGAATGAGCGCCGCTTCATAAGTGGCGCTGCCGACCAGCTTGAGTCGGGCATAAAGCCCCGGGGCGAAATAACCGTCCGCATTGTCGAACACCGCCCGACCGCGAATGGTGCCGGTCTGAGGATCGACTCGATTGTCGAGGAAATTCATCTTTCCTTCGTGGGGGTGACCGTCTTCGTTGGCCAGGCCCAAATACACCGGGCTCGTGGCGTAACGCTGATTTTGTCGCGTCAGTTCCCGATATTTCAGATAGGCTCGCTCATCCGCCTCGAAGTAGGCGTACACCTTGTCGCTCGAGACCAGAGTGGTAAGCAATGTGGTATCGGCGGTGACCAGGTTGCCGGCGGTTACCTCGGCGCGACTGATGTAACCATCGATGGGCGCCGTCACCTTGGTGAAGCTCAAATCCAGTTCAGCCGCATCGAGTTCCGCCCCAACCCTGGCAACGTTCGCCTCGGCCTGACGGGCGGTGCTGGAGCGAATTTCCGCCTCTTCTTCCGAGAGTGCCTGCTGTGCCTTGAGCCGCTCACCGCGACGGGCCTGGTTGTTGGCGCTCTCCAGGGATGCTTGGCTCTGTTGCAACTGCGCCTGTAGACGACGGACTTCCGTCTCAAAAGGGCGGGGGTCAATTTCGAACAGCACGTCGCCTTTTTTAACCCGTGAGCCTTCCTCGAAGTTGAACGCATCAATAAAGCCTGACACTCGAGGACGAATGCTGATCGTCTCCAGTGCTTCCAGACGTCCGCTGTATTCGTCCCATTCGGTGACACGCTGAGTCAGCACTCGGGCCACGCCGACCTGAGGCAACGGCTGAGCCTGCTCTTCGCTGGAATGCGCCTGGATGGTTAATAGAGGTAAAAGATAGCCCGTAAAGAGCAAAGCACAGACGAGACGAAAGATTATTTTCATGGCGATAACGGCCACTCGTTGTGGAATGAAGGGTATGCCTGGAGCTTGTAAAGAAGAAGTCTGCAGTGATGCTTGATTGATCACTAATCGAAAGAAGTGAAAATAACTATCGATAAAAATGATAGTGCTGAAATGCCAATCGTTGTTTTTTATTGTTGTTGGTGCTAGTGATGTCTTGCTGCAGCAAAAATAGAAGAACGGCATTGATCTTGATGATTTGTCAGATAATGCCGTTCATGTCATAGGCGTGGACATAGGCGTGATGACCCAGCTTCAGCGTCAATTTTCCTGTAGAAGCATTACCAATCGAGAGGCTTGGACGCTGCCGGTTTGTTTTCGGCCATCATAGGATGCATGGTCGATTTTTCAGTGGTTTCTGAAATATAAACAGTCAGTTGCGTCAATGCCGCGCTCTTCCCCAGGGTGTTCTCGACGTTTTTAATCGAGACGCTATTCTGCGTTACCTTGGGGGATAACGGCTCTTGAATCTCTTTGTTGATTCGAGCAGTCACGTCGCTGGCTGCCGCCATCATGGGAAATGAAACAACAAGAAGAGCGGATAGGAGAAGTCTGGTTTTCATGTTCTTTGCCTCGATTGGATAAGAAAGGATTGTCGCGTTGACAGGCAAAGTATGGGTTGCTGTTGGCATGCTGGACGAATCGAACGAGTCAAAAGTAATTATCACATCGATTGATAATACATGCATGTTGCCAACAATGGTTTCGTCTTATTGGCGAAGTGGAACTATCAGATTTTCGGGATCGTTGGCGAGCATTTGAATGCGCGAACGCAGCCAGCGTTCGGCGGGATCATTGTCTTGAGTCCCGCTCCATACCATGGACAGCTCGAAAGGCCGACATTCGAAAGGCAGATCGTCTTCGCGTAACCCGCCGTGAGCGGTCAGTGCAGTCGCGACATAATCCGGCACCGTGGCGATGATGTCCGTTCCCGCAAGCAGGGTGCTCAATCCATTGAACTGGGGGATGGCCAGCACGACATGGCGCGTACGCCCGAACTCCGCCAGTTTCGTATCGACAAAACCACTCAGGTCACCGGTAAAGGACACCAGGGCGTGGGGGCGGGCGCAATAGTCGTCCAGCGTCAGGCTGCCGGGAATGCGGTCGGCTCGTAGCAGGCGGGGTTTGCTGATCCGCAATACCTTGCGTTTGGCGTTGGCGGGCAACTCATGGGTATAGCTGACCCCTACGGTGATTTCTCCGGAACTCAATAACGCGGGCATCAGCAAATAGTTGGCACGGCGTACGACAAGCACGATATGGGGTGCTTCTGCACGCAGACGGCGTAGCAGCGGTGGCAGCAGTCCGAACTCGACGTCATCGGACAGGCCGATGCGAAAGACGCTGGCGCTGGTGGCAGGATCGAATTCGTTGGCACTGCTCAAGGCATCCGCAATGGAATCCAGCGCCGGTTGCAGAAGGTGAAATATTTCAAGCGCACGAGCGGTAGGCTCCATGGTGCGCCCGGTGCGGATGAACAAGGAGTCGTCGAACAGCTGGCGCAACCGAGAAAGCGCCGCACTGATGGCCGGCTGGCCGAGGAAGAGTCTTTCCGCGGTGCGGGTCACGCTTCGTTCCTGCATCAACGTTTCGAACACAACCAGAAGGTTGAAATCGATACGCCGCAAATCGCTGCGATTCATCGACGATGTCTCCCGAATCGAACCAATCGCTGAACAGGATGTTCAACGATTTTAGTGAGCATCAGCGTCGCTGCGTGAATATTTTTATAATATTTAAAACTAATTAATGCGCTATATCTCTATCACGAAAAGCTATAATCACTATCGACAAGGGTGAATGGCGTTTATCTTGCAGTATGGCTAGAGTCTGTTGCCATGATCTATCACCGTCGAGATTCATCATGCCACGGGTAATACGGTTCAAACGCTTCGGCCCTCCCAGCGTTCTCGAGTATGAGTCGCAGGCGCCTCGAGCGCCAAAATCCGGCGAAGTGTTGCTGGCAACAGAGGCCGTGGGCGTCAACTGGTTCGACGTGTTGCGCCGTCAAAATCTTGCACCTACCAAAGCATGCTTGCCTGCAGGGCTTGGTCACGAAATGGCCGGCAGGGTGCTTGCGCTTGGCGAAGGCGTGGACGATCTGCAAATCGGTGATCGTGTCGCGTCCCTACCGGCCCACGGGCTCGATCGCTATGGTACCTACGGCGATGAAATTCTGCTGCCGCGATGTGCGCTGACCGCCTACCCGGACTGTTTGACACCGATCGAGGCCAGCGTTCACTACGCACCGCTGCTCAAGTCCTATTTCGGTCTCGTCGATCTGGCCCGGGTTCGCGCTGGCGAGAACGTGTTGATTACCGCGGCCAATCAGGAGTGCGGTCCTTACTGCATTCAGCTCGTCAAAGCGTTGGGCGCCCGAGGCATCGTGGCAACTGCCTTTGCAAAGGATCGCGACTACTTGCTGTCCCTGGGGGCCGAGCAGGTCATCGTGACCGAGGAAGAGGATCTGATCGCTCGCATCGCCAAACTGACCAATGGCCAAGGGGTCGATGTGGTCATGGATGGGCTCGGTGGCCCCCAGATGAAACTGCTGGGCGATGTGTTGGCCACCCGAGGGCGCCTGGTGCTGCACGGCCTGCAAGGGGGCAACGAGACGCCGTTTCCCGCCTGTGCCGCCTTCGAGCGGCATCTGCAATTCTTCGTGCACTGTCTAACCAACTTCACGGGGCATCCCGAACTCGGTATTCCTCAGGACTGCGCCGCACTGCATCGTGCCCTTGAAGACATCAACCGAATGACTAAAGAAGGGATGTTGGTGCCTCAGATCGAGCGCGTCTTTACTTTCGAAGAGGTAGTCGCAGCGCACCGCTATCTGGAAACCCAGTATCCACGGCGTGGGCGAGTGGTGCTTGAGGTTAGTGATTCATGACATATCTTAAAAAGGAAAATATCACTTTTAATGCTTCGAGCAAGCCAATTATGAGCTCGAATTTCATATTAAAAGTAATATCCGTCTTTAATGAACATTCCATATAAAGCTTTACCACAATCGGTCGATGCAATAGACAGGACTGGAGATAGGACTGGCACCACGCGCTCAATGACAGACGGTTTGATGAGCTCGGCTTTGCCAAAGGTTCTGCCAGCAACACTTCCGACCGTGAACGCCTGACCGTGAAACCGACTGCTACTTCTCTACGCTATTACGAGCGCGAAATATTCAAGGAAAATCGCTTTCTTGGACTACCCCACGGAGTCGCCGCCGTTGGGCCGACGATTCTGATCGTGCTTACCTGTCTGCGTCTATCCCTGGATCACACCGATCTCTTGATGTGGGTGCTGCCCATCATTACGTATCTGATCGCCTACTCTATTCTCGTTTCGCACTTACCCCGGCGAGAGGAGCTCAAAGCGTTGGCGATACAGACACTCTACGATGATATGGGCCGCAAGGTGCGACAGCTCGAACTGTGCTTCGATGAAAGTGAGTGGCGAGAGGAAGACGTAGAAAAAGAAGATGAGCGTTCAGAATTCAGCATGCCAGCCAGTTTTCTACCCGTAGACCGTGAACTCGCTTGAATTCATTGGTATTGGCCGTAACAACCGTCGGATTTTTTGAAAGCGCTTGAGACTAGTTCACGTATTGATAACGGGAAAGCTAGCCGATTTACTGCGCCTCTAGCCAGGCGGCGATCTGCGCCGCTGGCTTTTCCCACCCCGGTTCCTTCAGTATCCAGTGCGCGTGCCCGGCGAATTCCAGGTAAGTACTTCGCCGGTATTTCTTTGCAACCTTGCGTACCACGCTAGCCGGGGTGATGCGATCTTCAGCGCCTGCGACGATGAGTATCGGACAGGTCACGCGGCTGGCATCGACCTGAGCGCCTTTAACCCCCAGCGGCCAGAGGCCGATCTCGGCCATCACTCTGCCGGACTCCCAGCCGCAGCGGTTGTAGATTGCACGGCGCTCGGCCTCGGGCAGCTTGTGCATCATGGCGTAGACGGCGCGCTCGTAGTCCAGCTGGTGAGCGCGTTTCCAGAAGGCTCTACGAGTAAAGATGCCGAAGAAGCTCTTGAACACCGAATAGCGCAGCGAGAGTATGCCGGCGGGTGCCGCTGGCGTGATGCAGACTGCTGCTCTTGCACAGCCGCGACTGGCAAGAATCTGCGCGAGCAGCCCGCCCATGGAATGTCCGAAAAGAATTGGTTTTTCTGGCAATGCGCGGATCTCAATTTCAAGATCCGCCGCATAGTCGAGCAGACCTGTGGCGCCGAGTTTAGCCAAGGGCATTTGATTTGCCGGCATATCGTGGTAGCGCAAATCCGGTGCCAAACATCGGTAGCCCCTGGTGTCGAAAAAGCGCTGGTAATTGTCCCAGTACCAGCCGCCGCCCCACATGCCGTGGATCATGACGATGGTGTTGTCCATGGTGCTCAATTCTCCATTTCACTTCATGCTGTTATTGCGAGTAGCAGGAGCCGATTGCTTCGACAGAATAATCTCAAGTGCCAAGAAACGTGAAATATCATTGACGTTCTTAGAGCGGGCGAACCGCTGTTTAGTGAAGACGCCCGTGCACTGCTACGCTATGAAGATAACTTCCCAGCACCGTGTTGTTGCAAGCTGTGACATATTGCTGGGTGTTTTCGGATAACCGCAAACCCTAACCCAAATTCATGTAGTGGGGACTGGGCGTGGACCAAGGAGTGGTGTAAATTGGGGTTGAATATTTTCAACGCTCTTGAGCGGTTCCTGCCCTAAGGGCACGGGCCAAGAAGAGAATGAGGAGAAAACAATGAGTGGATTCCAATGGGATGATGCGCTGCTGCTCTCCCAGCAGTTGACCGATGACGAACGCCAGATTCAGGACGCCGCCCACGCCTACTGTCAGGAACGGCTGCAACCTAGAGTGCTCAAGGCCTACCGCGACGAGCATTTTGATCGCGAAATTTTAAATGAAATGGGCGAAATGGGGCTGCTTGGCGCCACGGTCGCCGAGGAGTATGGCGGCTCCGCCATCGGTCATGTCGCCTACGGACTGATTGCACGAGAAGTGGAGCGGGTCGATTCCGGCTACCGCTCGGCAATGAGCGTGCAGTCGTCCTTGGTCATGCATCCGATCGAAGCCTACGGCAGCGAAGAGCAGAAGCAGCATTATCTGCCCAAGCTGGCCACCGGTGAGCTGGTGGGTTGCTTTGGTCTGACCGAGCCGGATTCCGGCTCCGATCCAGCCAGCATGCGTGCCCGGGCGCGTAAGGTCGACGGCGGCTATCGTTTGACCGGGCAGAAGATGTGGATTACCAACAGCCCCATCGCCGATCTGGCCATTGTCTGGGCCAAATCCGATGCTCACGAGGACAAGATCAAGGGCTTCATCGTCGATCGGGATGTAGAAGGTTTTACGACCCCCAAGATCGAAGGCAAGGTGTCCCTGCGTGCGTCAATTACCGGCGAGATCGTGCTGGATGATGCTTTCGTTTCCGAGGACAAGCTGCTGCCGGAAGCCACCGGTCTGGGCGGGCCTTTTGGCTGTCTCAACAAGGCCCGTTACGGCATTGCCTGGGGCGCCATGGGGGCTGCGGAATTCTGTTGGCATGCGGCACGCCAATACACCCTGGATCGCAAGCAGTTTGGCCGTCCCCTGGCCGCGACCCAGCTCGTTCAATTGAAGCTTGCCAACATGCAGACCGAGATCAGCTTGGGCCTACAGGCCTGCTTGCAAGTCGGACGACTGTTGGATGCCAAGCAGGGCACTCCGGAAATGATCTCTCTGATCAAGCGCAACAATGCCGGCAAGGCACTGGATATCGCGCGAGTTTCTCGAGATATGCATGGCGGCAACGGTATCTCCGAAGAGTATGGGGTGATCCGTCACATGGTCAACCTGGAAACCGTGAACACCTATGAGGGAACTCACGATATCCATGCGTTGATACTTGGACGAGCGCAGACCGGTATCCAGGCATTTTTCTAAGCCTCATTGCAGATCAGTGTAATGCAGCAAATTTGTCTGAAAGGGTGGCGTAGGAGCGCAGATCCTCTGCGCGAAAGGCGCCGTCAGGCGTCAAGGACGAGCCGATGCCGTTCGCCCGATAAATCGGGCTCCTACGTCCCACAGCCCTCACGGCAACCTGTGACGAATCTTTTCTAGGCATAAGGGCATGCAGTGATGAACAAGCCGCTTGAAGGCGTACGCGTTCTTGATCTTTCCCGAGTGCTGGCCGGCCCCTGGTGCGGTCAGCAGTTGGCGGATCTGGGGGCGGAAGTGATCAAGATCGAGCGTCCGGGCAGCGGCGACGATACCCGGGCCTGGGGGCCACCCTGGCTTGCCGGTACCCAGGAGTCCGCCTATTTTCTCAGTGCCAATCGGGGCAAGCGTTCCGTGGCGGTAAATCTTGCGGATCCGGAAGGACAGGCGCTGATTCGTGAGCTGGTGAGCCACTGCGATGTGGTGCTCGAGAACTTCAAGGTCGGTGGCCTCAAGGCGTATGGGCTGGATTACGAGAGTCTGAAGGCGGTCAAGCCAGATCTGATCTACTGCTCGATCACCGGTTTTGGCCAGGATGGCCCCTACGCCCATCGCGCCGGTTACGACTTCATGATTCAGGGCATGGGCGGGTTGATGAGCCTGACCGGACAACCCGAAGGGACACCGGGTAGCGAGCCCATGAAGGTTGGCGTCGCCTTGACGGATATCTTCACCGGCATGTATGCCTCGAACGCCATCCTGGCGGCACTCTTTCAGCGCGAGCGCACGGGTAAAGGTGGCCATCTCGATCTGGCATTGCTGGATGTGCAGGTCGGCGTGCTCGCCAATCAGGCCCTCAACTATCTGACCAGCGAAGTGCCCCCCCGGCGTCTGGGCAATACGCATCCCAACATCGTGCCCTATCAGGCGTTTCCTACCCAGGACGGCTACCTGATCATCACCGTGGGTAACGACAGTCAGTTTAGGCGGTTGTGTCAGGTACTCGATCGACCGCAGCTGGCAGAGGACGAGCGCTTCGCCACCAATGCGGCCCGGGTCGAGTATCGTGAACTTCTGGTGCCGGAAATCGCGTCACGCCTATTAGAGAGAAGCACGGACGAGTGGCTGGCAAGTCTCGAGGCGGTTGGCGTGCCCTGTGGGCCGATCAATACGCTGGATCGTGTCTTCGATGATCCCCAGGTGCGCCATCGCGGCATGCGGCTGAACATGGCCCATTGCGGGTCAGGGGACGTCGATCTGGTCAGCAACCCCATTCGGTTCGATGGCCAGGCGCTCAATGCGGATCTGCCGCCGCCGACCTTGGGCCAGCATAGCGACGAGGTGCTACAGGAGCTTTTGAATATCGACGATAAAAGCCTAGCGGACCTGCGCCAGCGAGGCGTGATCGGTGGTCAATGATAGTTGAAAATACTTCCTTGATACTACCTGTTACAGTTTGAGCCAGCGGATTGGCAAAAACAGTGACGACTATCAGGGACGATTGGTTTTGAAAAAACGCATCAGCTTTTTTATCCATCATCAGGGTCGGGGCCATGCCCGTCGTGCCATGGCAATCATTGCCCGTTTCTCGCCGGATAGACCCGTCACGGTCATGACCGCCGATCCTACGTTGTTCGACGGTTTCGAGCGTAATATCGAACTGGTAACACTGCCCAATATGATCGGCGCCGAAGTGGCCACGCCGGCCCTTTATGAGGCAGCCATCACACCTTCCGTCATGCATTGCGTACCTCTTGGCGTGGCAGAGATGCGCCGTACCATGCGCCTGATTCTGGATCATCTCGACGACAGCGAGACGGGGCTGTTCGTCAGCGACGTCTCTGCCGAAATGGTATTGCTTGCCCGCATCGCCAGTGTCCCTGCGGTCAAGGTGCGCATGCACGGGGATCGCAACGACCCGGGGCACAGGGCGGCCTATGAATGCTGCGTGGGAATGCTTGCCCCCTTCGATGAGCGGCTTGAGCAGGAAGACTACCCGGACTGGGCACGCGCCAAGACCTGCTATACCGGTGGGCTCTGCACCAGCGACGAGGCGGTGAAAGATAAACGCGCTGCACGCAAGAAACTGGGGTTGCCTGAGGATCAGGAAATTATCGTCGTGCTTACCGGGGGTGGCGGTGCAGGAACCCCCTATGCGCCTTTGACCGTAGCAGCTCGGGCAGTGCCTCGATCGCGCATGATCGTCATTGGCCCGGTACACAAGGAAGGCCATGAAACGGATTTTGCCAACCTCGAAGAGCACGGCTGGGTGTCGAATGTCACGGACTACCTGACGGCAAGCGATATCGTACTGGCCTCCGCCGGCGATAATACGGTGCATGAAATTGCCAAGATCGGTCGTCCTTATATCTGTGCGCCGGAGTGGCGCTACTTTGGTGAGCAGACGCGCAAGGCCCAGTGCCTGGCTCGGCTCGAGGCAGCCATTCATCTCGAGACTTGGCCCGGAGACATTCACACCTGGCAAACGGTATTTGCCAGTGCCAGGGAGCTGGATATCGCTAACCTGCAAAGGCTCTATTCACCGAATGCAGACCAGATAGCCGCGAGCTGGCTCGAAGAGACCACTGATCGACTCTGGTCCGACGAAACGGCGCTCGAGACGGTGCTTTCCACTGCTCAGGCCGACGACTGAGCTTCAGCTAGATAGCTACGCTAGACGGCTTAGCTATACAGAGCAGAAGGGGGCAGTTCGGCGTTTGCGATGTCTTGCCTGGTCGGGTAGCGCAGTATCTGGATACTGTCAGCGTCTTCGTGCCAGTCAACCAATCCGGCATCACGAAACTGCCCAAGCCAGTACTCCATGCACCAGCGCCCCCATTGATGATGAAAATATTCAGCATTACGCAGAATATGCTCGAAATGCTGATAGGGCGGTGCAAAAAGTCGATGGTGCTGATGGTAGGCCCGAGCATTGGCAACCCAGAAGACGGGCAAACCGGTACGGGCCAGGCGCCAGGCAAAATCCGTCTCCTCGCCGCCGTAGCCTTGGTAAGTTTCGTCCATTCCACCTGCCTTGCGATAGCTGTCCTTGTGCAAGGCAAAGGAGAGCCCCCATAGGCTACCCGGATCGGGTTCTGCCCGAGTCCCGGCGTCTGGAATCCGAGGCCGGGCAGGGTGTACTTGCCCTAGTTGATCGAGTCGAGTGTAGTCCAGCGTTTCATTTACGCTTTTCGCGGGCAGGTACAACACCTCGCCCAGATAGAGCCCTTCCTTTTCATTCAGTGCGCGACAATAGCTTTCGACCAGCGTCGGCGAGGGAATGCAGTCCACGTCGAGAAAGATAAGCTTAGCGTGACGCGCAAAAGCCGCTGCCTGATTGCGTGCCCGTGCCAAAGGCATGGGCTCCCCTTGAACGTGCAAGTGATGCACTGGAAAAGGCATGATGGGCAGATCCGGATGAGGCTCGGGCTGCATATAGGCGATCACAAGTTCGTCCGGCAGCCGGGTCTGGCGCGCCAAACCGTGCATGAGATTGACAAGATGCTCGTAGCGGCCGCGAACCAGAGTCAACACGCTAACCACGCTCATGGGCCTTTGCGCTTGCGAAAATGGGTCACTCCCTCTATCACGCCCCGGGCGTAGCTGGACTTGGCGAGATAGGCGTGGGTCAGGGTAGGGTGGCTTACCAGCTTGTCGGAGAAGTTGGCCACGATGATCGAACAGGGCATGGCCCGCAGCATTTCTACATCGTTACCGGAATCACCCGCCACGAAAACCCTCTCCTTGGGCAAGCCATAGTGTTGCCTGACATGCTCGACTGCCGCGCCCTTGGACGCCAGTGCGGGAAGAATATCAAGATAGCGACCATGACTATGTATCACGGTGCATGCCAGGCCCTGATCTTGAAGCAATGTGCGTATCCGCTCGTTGAGAGATGTTTGCCCCTCGGTCAAATAGCTGAGCTTGAAGCGGCGCTGCTCGAGCGGGCTTTGCGGTGTCAGTCCAGGAACCTGGGCCAAAATTTCGATTATTGCCTGACGACGCCACCCCTCGGCGATGATTTTCGACCAGGTGTCATCGCGCTGATAGGTCGTACCGTTGTCCGCTAAAAAATAGATTTCAGAGCCTACCGAGGTAATCATGACCTCGGGGTAGGGCGTGCCTTCCATGCTCAAAATATCCAAGGCGCTGTGCAGGCTTCGTCCTGTGGCCACACCAAAACCAAGAGACACTTGTCCCCTGCGCCACCGGCAAAACGTCTTGGCACATTCCGGAGAACCTAGCAGCGTATTGTCGATGTCGGTAATCAGAAAACTATCGAATCTGGGCTGCGGCTCTGGTTTTCTACAAAGCCTACCGAGTAGTTCATGATATCGACTCACATGGCCATGCCAATTGAAGGCGCTTATGGCGAGCAATCCACCTTTGGCATAGCGTTGCCAGGTTATTTCACTGCAGAGCAGCTTAAGTGCTGCCTCGCGAATGCTAGAAGTGGAATGAGGATCGACCAGGATACCGTTCTGACATCGCTTGATGATGTCATTGGGGCCACCGCTTTCCGTTGCAATCAAGGGTAAACCCGCAGCGGATGCTTCTAGTAGTGTCAAGCCGAAAGGTTCGTTGAAAGCCGGATTGACGAAAACGCCACGACGCACCCGAGCATAGGCATAAATGGCAGGAATATCTGCTGATTCGTGTCGTTTAGGATAGGCGATCTTGCCATACAGATCGTACTTGTCGATTAGGTACAAAATCTCGCTGAGGTTGTCAGCGATCTCCGGTTCCAGGCTATCGATATCGTCCCGAGTGCCGGCAATGAGCACTAGATTGGCCTTCTCCTGAAGCTTGGGAGATTCGCCATAGGCTTTTATCAACGTAGCAAGATTCTTCTTGGTGACCGGGCGGGCAATGGCAAGAAGAGGAGGCTTGTCAGGATCGATGAGAAAGCGGTTAATGATCTGATCGATGCGATTACAAGTAGGCGCATTTTGAAAGGCATCAAGATTGCTGCCAGGGGGCACGATGCGAATCTTGCCCGGATCGTAATGGGTATAATCCGCATATTGTACTTCCGCTTCGTCGCGGCTGCTGGCAATGATCAGGTCTGCTTTTTGCAGCGCTCGCTCCTCGAAAGCGATGCGCCGTTCGAGTGCATCCAGTTCTTCCTGAGGGGGAGAGGTATTGCACTGCGTGAAGGTACCCCGCTTTACCTGTCCCAAGGAGTGAGCGGTAAATACGAAAGGAATGCCGTGGCGCTGCTTGATGACCGCGGCCACTTCCGCAGCATCCGCATAGTGGGCATGAATGATATCCGGTTTCGTGTCCTGAGATCGTATATACGCATCCAGCGCCTCGGTAAAGGAATCCAGCTCCGTCCATAGCGCTTCTTTGGGGAGATAGCCCGAGAAGGCAGTACGAAAACGCAGAATACGGGTCTTGGCATCGATGACTTCGCATGGGGTGTCGTAGTCTTTCGAATAATTGCTGGCAAAGGCGCGAGTGGCGATATCGATGCGCTCGATACTCGGGTCCTGGGCAGAGGTCTCGACCAGCTCAAGCAGATAGCGAATATGCCCGCCAGTGTCCGCGGTCAGACCGTATTCGACCTGGCAACCACGCAAACATCCTTGTAGTGCAATCTGTAATATGACCATATGCTTACTTCCGTGTTAGGGAAGCCCTGCAGATCTTTGCAAGCAGGCGTATTTCTGGGCTTCCTCGACTGGATAACAGAACGCCAATTCCATGGGATGGATCAAGATGGCATTACGTATAGCACAAATCGCTCCCGTTATTTTCCCTGTTCCCCCCATACATTACGGTGGCACGGAGCGCATCGTTCATGACCTGACGGAAGCGCTGGTCGCTCTGGGTCATGAGGTTACCTTATTTGCCTCCAGCGATAGCCGAACCTCCGCTAGATTGATTACTGCGCTACCCAGTCTTGCCCAGTTGCAACAGGATGAAGGTGAGTTACCGCCTGGCACTCCCGGCGTTCTGGAAACCGCGCTATTGGATAAATTACGTGGAACGATAATGGAGTTCGATATCCTGCATTGCCATGGTGAATTTTTTCATGCGGCACTATTAGGACAACATCGCAAAAGGAGCCTTACCACGATTCACTGGCGCGTCGATGAACGGGATCGCCAGCTATTTTTCTCAAGCTTTCCCGATCTGCCGGTGGCGGCAATCTCCCGAGCTCAGGCCGAGAGCATTCCTGCCAGTAATCGAGCGGGAATCGTGCATCATGGATTAGATCCTAGGCGTTTTTCCTTCGTTGAAAGAAGCAAGGGTTATCTAACGTTCGTTGGTCGTATGACGGATCAAAAGCGCCCGGATAGAGCAATCGATATTGCCCTGGCAACGGGCAGATCATTGCAGCTGGCTGGGGGCATCGACGTAGGTAATCCAGGGTATTTCGACCATCAGGTCAAGCCTCGATTGAATGACGATATTCGCTATATAGGTCCGGTTGATGACCAGCAAAAAGCGCGGCTGCTAGGCCATGCCGAAGCACTACTATTCCCAATCGATTGGCCGGAACCTTTCGGGCTTGTGATGATCGAGGCCATGGCCTGTGGCACGCCGGTCATCGCCTGGCGCAACGGGGCCGTCGAGGAAATCGTCGAGCATGGAGTGAATGGCTATATCGTCGAGAGTATGGAAGAGGCGTGCTGGGCAGTGGAAAACATCGATGCGCTGGATCGACGTGTCGTAAGGGAGTGTTTCATGACGCGTTTTACCCGCGAGCGCATGGCTCAAGACTACGTGGCGCTCTATGAACGGCTACTGGCTAAAGACTAGACCCCAAAGCGGGATCAGATCACCTTCTTGCGCAGCCAGGCTGCCAGCGCCTCACCGGCGATCACCAGCACGATGATGGCCAGCAGGATGGTGGCTACGGTGCGCCAATCCAGCATGTCGATGGCGCCTTGTAAAATCACACCGATGCCCCCGGCGCCAACCAGCCCCAGCACCGTGGATTCCCGCAGGTTGATATCCCAGCGCAGGATGCTCACGGCAAAGAAGGTCG
>NZ_JIBT01000021.1 GCF_001039575.1 Halomonas sp. PR-M31 | reverse complement strand
TTCCCGGGAATTTGGGGCCCCTTTCCCCAAAGGGGAAACCCGGGGTTTTAACCCCGGGTTTAAGGGGCCCTTTTGGGGTTTAAACCCCAATTTTCCCCGGGAAATTTCCCCGGGGAAATTTGGGGCCCCTTTCCCCAAAGGGGAAACCCCGGGGTTTAAACCCCGGGGTTTTAAAGGGGCCCCTTTTGGGGTTTAAACCCCATCTATCCGAACCCCCGATCTCACTGAGATCGGGGGTTTTTTGTGTGGGTGATAAAATCAGCTTCTACATCAACTAGTTCTAATCGTAGTCATCGTGTTTCCGGCATTCAGTGGCTTCGGGTAGAATGACGATTTTCAGGTGGGACGATATGGAATGACCACCAGTGAACTGATTCGTTTATTAAGCGACGGTAATTATCATTCTGGCGAGCAATTGGGTGAGCAGCTTGGCGTATCACGTACGGCAATATGGAAGCAGCTGAAAAAACTAGAAGCAGTCGGTGTTTCTTCTGAGGCGGTTAAGGGGCAAGGCTACCGGCTCGTATCACCCATTGAACTACTTGATGGGCCTAGGATTGTTTCTGCGCTATCTAAAGAACCGCGGCGGCATCTAGCAAGGCTGTTCGTAGAAGAATCAGTGGCGTCGACCAATAGTTTTCTGCGCGAACGTTTTTCTCAAGGTGTTGGTCACGCTGAAATATGTGTGGCGGAGGAACAGAGTGCTGGTCGAGGACGCCGGGGACGCCAATGGCTATCTGCCTGGGGTCAAGGACTGGCGCTTTCGATTGGTTGGCGTTTCAAGGATGGCGCCACTGCACTTAAAGGTTTGAGCTTGGCAATCGGGGTTGTCATCGCCCAAGTGCTTGAATGCCATGGCTTGCGTGTTGCTCTAAAGTGGCCTAACGATGTACTTATGCTATCTGTTGACGGTGAAAAGCGTAAATTGGCAGGTATTCTGGTAGAGCTCAATGGTGATGTGTCAGGGGCTTGTGAGGTAGTGGCAGGCATCGGTCTCAACATCGTACTTCCACCTTCACTTCGTGATCGGCTGGATCAGCCCGTGGCCGCAGTCTCGGAGCAGTGGCCTGAAGCATCGCGTAATGTTTTAGCAGCAGATTTGATTGAGGCGTTGCTGGGCCTGATGACTGGCTTCGAAAAAGATGGTTTTGATGCGTGGCAAAGAGAATGGAATCAGCGTAACGCTTACTCAGGGTGTGTTATAGAGGTTATACAGAACGCGCAGCGCTATACAGCCATCGATGAAGGGGTCGATAATGAAGGCAATTTGTGTGTTCGTCGCGATAACGAGCTATTTCGTTTGGTGGGGGGGGAGATCAGCCTGCGTGCACACTCATGATCCTTGATCTCGATATAGGCAATACGCTTTCCAAGTGGCGACTCAAAGATATTGCAAGCAGCGAAATTCGTTCGCGAGGCGCTATATGGACACGCGAAGAGTGGCGCCCAGGACCCGATATACCTGATTTAGATGTTGTAACAGCGGTGCGTATTTCCAGTGTCGCGCGACGTGCCGTACTTGATGAGACAGTTACACTGCTTCGACAGCAGGTAAGCAAGGTCTACGTGGCCCGTTCGACACGTGAAAGACTTGGGGTTGTTAACGGCTACGAAATACCGGCACGCTTGGGCGTAGACCGCTGGCTAGGTGCTTTAGCTAGCTATCAGTTGGCTGGTGGTTGTTGTAGCGTGGATTGCGGTAGCGCAATCACAATTGATTTCGTACTACCCGGTGGCCGTCATATTGGTGGCTACATTATTCCAGGCTTGCGGTTGATGAAAGAGAGTCTTCATTTGGGTACGCGTAATGTTGCGATTGACTCAAATAGCGAAGCCGATGGATTGCTTGCACCAGGAACAAATACCATAGAAGCAGTCAATCATGGAATATTCATGGCTGCAATTAGTGCCGTGAATCGTATCTACTTTGAGGTATGTGACCGCGAAGATGTCTCTTTGCCGTTGTTATTGACCGGAGGAGATGCGCGGGTAGTGTCAAGAGGCCTTCGAATTCCTCACGCATTATGGCCAGACATGGTGTATGCAGGTCTTGAAGCCTGTTATCCATTAACGGCTGCAGAGCGAGCAGGACGCTTTTCAGGCGCACCACATGTACCTAAGGCAGTAGATATCGAAAAAATTCGTCTTGGCCTTGCATTCTCCACCCTGCTTTGACACAATTCGCACCGCTTCAAGACACGAACGACGCATAATGTAAGTAGTTGAATGTAAGTGCTTGACAGCAATAGGCAAGACGGTAGAATCTTCCGCCGTATTGGAGGGGTTCCCGAGTGGCCAAAGGGAGCAGACTGTAAATCTGCCGCGAAAGCTTCGAAGGTTCGAATCCTTCCCCCTCCACCAGGTTTTTATCGACGCTGTATTTCGTCGAAGTAAAAGTGGGTAAGCGGGCATAGTTTAATGGTAGAACCTCAGCCTTCCAAGCTGATGATGCGGGTTCGATTCCCGCTGCCCGCTCCAGTTAGTGTTAAAACTACGCTCATGTAGCTCAGGGGTAGAGCACACCCTTGGTAAGGGTGAGGTCGACGGTTCAAATCCGTCCATGAGCTCCAGTCTCTCATAGACATTTCAGAAAAGTGGATTCATCTCGCTTTTTCCATGTAACTCGTTGGGGCCGAATAGGCTTGCCAGCGTTAAGCTTATCGGCTATCATTTCGACCGCTGTTGATAGCTGTTAAAAAAGAAATATGCAATATCTATAAAGGCCAGTAGCTCAATTGGCAGAGCAGCGGTCTCCAAAACCGCAGGTTGGGGGTTCGATTCCCTCCTGGCCTGCCAGCTTTCCCCAAGTTGGCAATTTTTCCAGATTCCGTTTTCACTGCCGCACCCTGAGGAGCCCGCTCTTATGAAACACAACGCCGAGGTGCAAAAAACGCGCCACGACGGGGCAAAATGGGCGGCTGTCGCTATTCTGATTGCCTTAGCTGTTATCGGTAATAGTTATTTTTCAGATCAGGCTCTTTTATACCGCGTGCTAGGTGTTGTGGTGCTCGGCGCTGCTGCTTGCGCAATTGCTTTGGTAACGACCAAAGGCCGTGAGCTCGCCGAGTTGGCGCGCAATGCCCGTAAAGAGATTCAGCGTGTCGTTTGGCCAACTCGTCAAGAAACCATACAGACCACGGCCATTGTATTGGTAGCGGTGTTAATAGTCGGTTTGATGCTGTGGTTGATTGATACCATTCTTGGCTGGGCCATGTCCGGCATCATAGGTTAGGAGCACCCATGTCCAAGCGTTGGTATGTCGTACACGCCTATTCTGGTTTTGAAAAGCAGGTCATGCGGTCTCTGCTTGATCGCGTAAAGTTATACGAAATGGAAGAACAGTTCGGCGAAATTCTTGTGCCAACAGAAGAAGTCGTTGAGATGCGCGACGGCAAACGCCGTAAAAGCGAACGCAAGTTCTACCCAGGCTATGTGCTGGTTGAAATGGAAATGGATGATCGCACTTGGCACTTAGTCAATGAAACGCCTCGAGTCATGGGGTTTATCGGCGGCACGCCAGAGAAGCCAGCGGCAATCACTCAGAAAGAAGCAGATTCTATTTTGCGCCGTGTACAGGATGGTACTGACAAGCCTCGTCCCAAGACTTTATTCGAGCCAGGTGAAGTCGTGCGCGTTGTCGATGGGCCCTTTGCCGATTTCAATGGTGTCGTCGAAGAGGTCAATTACGAGAAGAGTCGTTTGCAGGTGAGTGTGCTGATTTTTGGCCGTGCTACTCCTGTAGAGCTTGAGTTCGCTCAAGTTGAAAAAGATTGATATCGGCTGACAGCTGTATTTAAAACGTACATCGTCGAGTCATAGTAATGACTTGAAAACCCGGGGAGCCGCAAGGCGTTATCACCCAACTGGAGAATGAAAATGGCAAAGAAGGTACAGGCCTACATAAAGCTGCAGGTTGCAGCAGGTAAGGCCAATCCCAGCCCCCCCGTTGGCCCTGCACTGGGTCAGCACGGCGTTAATATCATGGAATTCTGTAAGGCATTCAACGCTGCTACTCAAGAGATTGAGCCTGGCTTGCCAACGCCAGTGGTAATCACGGTTTATTCCGATCGTAGCTTTACGTTTATTACCAAGACACCTCCAGCCGCCGTTCTATTGAAGAAAGCTGCAGGTATCAAGTCAGGTTCTGGTGAGCCAAACAAGAAGAAGGTTGGTACCGTATCGCGGGAACAGCTCGAAGAGATTGCTAAGACCAAGGAGCCGGATATGACGGCTGCGGATCTCGATGCAGCTGTTCGTACCATTGCGGGTAGTGCCCGTAGCATGGGTCTCAACGTGGAGGGCCTCTGATCATGGCGAAACTATCCAAGCGCGCGCAGATGATCCGCGAGAAGGTCGATGCATCCAAGGTGTATTCCCTTGACGAGGCAGTATCTCTTCTCAGTGAGCTGTCCAAGGTTAATTTTAAAGAGTCTTTGGACGTTGCCATAAACCTTGGTGTCGATCCACGTAAATCTGATCAGGTGGTGCGTGGCGCGACAGTCATGCCGAATGGTACTGGTAAAGACGTACGCGTTGCCGTCTTCACCCAGGGTGCCAATGAAGAGGCTGCCAAGGAAGCCGGTGCTGATATCGTTGGAATGGACGATCTCGCCGAGCAGGTTAAAAAAGGCAATCTGGATTTTGATGTCGTTATCGCGTCTCCGGATGCTATGCGGGTCGTTGGTCAGCTGGGCCAGATTCTAGGGCCGCGTGGCCTGATGCCGAACCCAAAAGTGGGCACGGTTACTCCAGACGTGGCAACAGCCGTCAAGAATGCCAAGGCGGGTCAGGTGCGCTTTCGTACAGATAAGAACGGAATCATTCATACCACCTTGGGTAAGGTAGAGTTTTCCGCTGATGCCATTCGCGGAAATCTTGATGCGCTGATCAATGATCTCAAGCGTCTTAAACCTAGCACGTCTAAGGGCATTTATTTCAAGAAAATGACCCTGTCCACGACCATGGGGCCAGGATTGACCGTCGACCACTCAAGCTGGGTCTGACGTGTTTGAAAAGGCAGTAACTTTGCGGTCCCCGTGCCAAGCGGGCGGGGCGCCGTCAAAGACCGCAGGTGTCATGTGAAATTGACTTAATGGCTCAGTCGTCTATGACAAACGTTGAGCAGCCTGCGCAGATGGTGTGGCCCGCCAGTATCTGGTGAGCACCATCAACTAAGACTCCCGTGTTTTTACATTGGGAGAGATGGTAACCACCGGGACTTTTATCTGGAAGTCCCGGCACGAAGGAGTGAACATTGTGCCACTAGCTCTCGAAGGCAAGAAAGCAATTGTCGCTGAGGTCAGTGAAGCCGCCAAGGACGCTCTCTCCGTCGTTGTTGCCGATTCTCGTGGTGTGTCTGTTAGTGCAATGACCGATCTGCGCAAACAGGCTCGCGAGAATGGCGTGCAGATGCGTGTTGTGCGCAATACGCTTGCACGTCGTGCCTTGTCCGGAACCCCTTGGGAGATTCTGGACGAGACTTTGACTGGTCCTACTCTGTTGGCATTTTCCTATGAGCATCCGGGTGCTGCCGCCCGCTTGATCAAGGACTTTCTCAAAGGGCAAAAGGATTTTGAAGTCAAGGCACTGGCTTACGAAGGTGAGCTGATTCCAGCTTCCGATATTGATCGCCTTGCGACGCTACCCACTTATGACGAAGCTATCGCCAAGCTGATGTCCGTCATGAAAGAGGCATCTGCAGGCAAGCTGGTCCGTACCCTGGCAGCGCTGCGCGATCAAAAACAGGAAGCCGCCTGAGCGGTTTCGCTACGTTTCACGAATGACTACCCAGTCACCGAGCGTCGACATACGATGTAAGACGCTCCGCAAAGTTTAGGAAAGTAAACATGGCACTGACTAAAGACGATATCATCAACGCTGTCGCCGACATGTCCGTTATGGAAGTCGCCGAGTTGATCGAAGCAATGGAAGAGAAGTTTGGTGTTTCCGCGGCGGCTGCCGTGGTTGCCGGTCCTGGCGGCGGAGAAGAAGCTGCTGAAGAGCAGACCGAGTTTGACTTGGTTCTGACCGGCGTTGGTGACAAGAAAGTCAACGTTATCAAGGCTGTCCGTGAAATCACTGGGCTTGGCCTCAAAGAAGCCAAGGGTGCCGTCGACGGCGCTCCGGCGACCGTCAAGGAAGCCATGTCCAAGGATGACGCCGAGGCAGCCAAGAAGAAGTTGGAAGACGCCGGCGCTACCGTGGAGCTCAAGTAACCCTTGCGTTCCGAGGCTTCACGCGACGCGTAGGCTTCTATGGCTGGTGGCGGGATGCCCGCTGCCGGCCTATTTCTGTTGTTACTAGCATGACCGGCGTGCATGGTTTTTTGGCGCTAAAATGCTAGATGAATTTCGACGGCGAGCCTTGAGGGCTTGCCGTCAGCGCCTGATAGGGAGGCCTCTATCAGGCGGCGTTGACCACGCAACGGTCACCCATGGTGAACAAGCTGGGGAATACAGATGGCTTACTCATACACTGAGAAAAAACGCATCCGCAAGGATTTTGGCAAACTGCCCCAAGTAATGGATGTGCCTTATTTGCTGGCCATCCAGCTTGATTCCTACTACGACTTCCTTCAGCAGGACCGGGCGCCGCAAGAGCGTCTTGACACCGGTCTCAATGCTGCATTCAAGTCCGTGTTTCCTATTTCAAGCTTTTCCGGCAACGCCGCGCTTGAATATGTCAGCTACCGTTTCGGAACACCGGCCTTCGATGTCAAGGAGTGTCAGCTGCGTGGCGTTACCTACTCGGCGCCATTGCGGGTCAAGGTTCGCTTGATCATTTACGACAAGGAATCGTCGAACAAAGCGATCAAGGACATCAAGGAGCAAGAAGTCTACATGGGGGAAATCCCCCTGATGACCGAGAACGGCACCTTCGTCGTCAATGGTACCGAACGAGTCATCGTTTCCCAGCTGCATCGCTCGCCAGGGGTATTCTTCGATCACGATAAAGGCAAGAGCCATTCTTCAGGTAAGCTCTTGTACTCTGCTCGAGTGATTCCTTATCGCGGCTCCTGGCTGGACTTCGAGTTCGATCCGAAAGACAACGTCTTCGTACGTATTGATCGCCGCCGCAAGCTGCCTGCGTCTGTGTTGCTGCGTGCGCTTGGCATGAGCACCGAGCAGATCCTCGACACTTTCTTCGAGACTAGCACCTTCCATATCGAGAAGTCTGGCTTCTCTGTGGATCTGGTACCGTCACGCCTGCGCGGTGAAACCGCTACCTTCGACATCAAGGATGGTGATGGCAGCGTAATCGTTGAAGAAGGGCGGCGCATTACCCAGAAACACATCCGCCAGATGGAGAAGGCCGGTCTCGAGCGAATCGAAGTGCCGATGGAGTATCTGTTCGGCAAGACCCTGGCCAAGGATCAGGTCGACCCCAATACCGGTGAGCTGATTTGTGAGTGCAACAGCGAGATTACCCCGGAGCTGCTCGAGAAACTGGCCCAGGCCAAGATCACAACGCTGGAAACGCTTTACACTAACGACTTGGACTGCGGCTCGTTCATCTCCGACACCCTAAGGCTGGACACCACCCGTTCGGCCCTTGAGGCGCTGGTTGAGATTTACCGTATGATGCGTCCTGGCGAGCCACCGACCAAGGAAGCCGCCGAGACGCTGTTCAACAACCTGTTCTTCAGCGAAGATCGTTACGACCTGTCCGGTGTCGGGCGGATGAAGTTCAACCGTCGCCTGCGTCGCGAGTCTGACACTGGTTCCGGCGTGCTTGGCAACGACGATATTACTGCCGTTCTCAAAGAGCTGATCAGCATTCGTAACGGTTTTGGCGATGTCGACGATATCGACCACCTAGGTAATCGGCGCATTCGCTGCGTGGGCGAAATGGCGGAAAACCAGTTCCGAGTGGGTCTGGTACGGGTCGAGCGTGCGGTCAAGGAGCGCCTCTCCATGGCTGAGAGCGAAGGCTTGATGCCCCAGGATCTCATCAACGCCAAACCGGTGGCGGCGGCAGTCAAGGAGTTTTTTGGCTCGAGCCAGCTGTCACAGTTCATGGATCAGAACAATCCCCTGTCCGAGGTCACGCATAAGCGCCGTGTGTCCGCTTTGGGGCCGGGTGGTCTGACCCGTGAACGCGCCGGTTTTGAGGTGCGTGACGTTCACACCACGCACTACGGTCGTCTGTGCCCGATCGAAACGCCGGAAGGCCCGAACATCGGTCTAATCAACTCTCTAGCGACCTATAGCCACACCAATAGCTATGGCTTCCTCGAGACGCCCTATCGCAAAGTGGTGGATCGTCAGGTAACGGACGAAGTAGTGCATCTGTCCGCGATCGAAGAAGGGGACTTCGTCATCGCCCAGGCTTCGGCCACAGTAGATAGTGACAATAAGCTGGTCGACGATTTGGTACAGGTACGCCATCGAGGTGAAACCACCTTCATGGGACCGGACAAAGTCACCTTGATGGATGTCTCTCCGCGTCAGGTGGTCTCTGTGGCAGCAGCCCTGATCCCGTTCCTCGAACACGACGATGCCAACCGTGCTTTGATGGGCTCGAACATGCAGCGTCAAGCGGTGCCGACCCTGCGTGCCGACAAGCCGCTGGTAGGAACCGGTATGGAGCGCTTCGTGGCACGCGATTCCGGCGTTTGTGCCGTGGCGCGTCGTGGTGGAGTGATCGACTCGGTGGATGCCAAGCGCATCGTGGTGCGGATCAATGAAGATGAGATCATCGGCGGCGAAGCCGGTGTTGATATCTACAATCTGACCAAGTACACCCGTTCCAACCAGAACACCTGCATGAACCAGCGTCCTATCGTGCGTCCTGGCGACGAAGTGGCGCGGGGCGATATTCTTGCCGATGGTCCCTCCGTGGACATGGGTGATCTGGCACTGGGTCAGAACATGCGTATGGCTTTCATGCCCTGGAACGGTTACAACTTTGAGGACTCGATCCTGGTGTCGGAGCGAGTGGTACAGGAAGATCGCTTCACCACCATTCATATCCAAGAACTGACCTGCGTATCTCGCGATACTAAGCTGGGCGCTGAGGAAATCTCTGCGGACATTCCCAACGTTGGTGAGTCGGCGCTCTCTAAACTGGATGAAGCCGGTGTGGTCTACATCGGTGCCGAAGTGGGTGCCGGCGACATCCTGGTTGGCAAGGTAACGCCTAAGGGCGAAACCCAGCTGACGCCGGAAGAGAAGCTACTGCGTGCCATCTTCGGTGAGAAAGCTTCTGATGTGAAAGACACCTCGCTGCGAGCGCCTACCGGTATGAAGGGTACCGTCATCGACGTGCAGGTGTTCACTCGTGATGGCGTGGAGAAAGACTCCCGGGCACTGTCTATCGAGCAGATGCAGCTCGATGAGGTGCGTAGAGATTTGCAGGAAACTTACCGGATTGCCGAGGACGCGACTTTCGAACGTTTGAAGCGTGCGCTTTCCGATCAGGCCGTCAACGGGGGGCCCAAGCTCAAGAAGGGCGATCTGCTCTCCGAAGAGTATCTGGAAGAACTGCCGCGGCAACAGTGGTTCAAGCTGCGTCTGCAGGATGAAGCCCTGAACGAACTGCTGGCTCAGGCGGATGAGCAGCTCGAGAATCGTCGTAAGGAAATGGACGAGCGTTTCGAGGACAAGAAGCGCAAGCTCACTCAGGGTGACGACCTGGCACCGGGCGTGCTGAAGATCGTCAAGGTCTATCTGGCGGTCAAACGTCGCATTCAGCCGGGTGACAAGATGGCCGGTCGTCACGGTAACAAGGGTGTTATCTCAGCGATCATGCCCATTGAGGATATGCCTTTCGACGACAATGGTGAGCCGGTTGATGTAGTGCTTAATCCGTTGGGTGTGCCGTCGCGGATGAACGTGGGTCAGATTCTCGAGACTCACCTGGGTTTGGCGTCGCGCGGTTTAGGCATGAAGATTGATCATATGCTACGCGACGCACGATCGCAGCAGGTTGCCGAAATCCGCGAGTTTTTGGGTAAGATCTATAACACCCCTGATACGCGTCAAGAAGATATCGACTCCTTGACTGACGACGAGGTGATCACCCTGGCCAAGAACCTGCGTGGCGGTGTGCCTATGTCATCCCCGGTGTTCGATGGCGCCGAGGAGCAGGAAATCAAAGGCTTGCTTAAATTGGCCGATCTGCCCGAGTCCGGACAGATGGACCTCTACGACGGTCGTACCGGAGAGAAGTTCGATCGCCAGGTAACCGTGGGCTATATGTACATGCTCAAGCTCAACCACTTGGTTGATGACAAGATGCACGCACGTTCCACCGGCTCCTATTCCTTGGTTACCCAGCAGCCATTGGGCGGCAAGGCGCAGTTCGGTGGTCAGCGCTTCGGCGAGATGGAAGTCTGGGCACTGGAAGCCTATGGCGCGGCTTATACCCTGCAGGAAATGCTCACGGTCAAATCCGACGACGTGGAAGGACGTACCAAGATGTACAAGAGCATTGTCGATGGTGATCATGCCATGCAGGCAGGCATGCCGGAGTCCTTTAACGTGCTGGTGAAGGAGATCCGCTCGTTGGGTATCGATATCGAGCTTGAAGGCTAAGCGCCGCACGCTAGTGAATGACGGTCCGCGGGGCCCCGAATATCCGGCCCCGCCCATGACAACTCCGCGATGGAGCGACCTATGAAAGATTTGGTGAAAGTCCTCAAGTCCCAGGCACAGTCTGAAGAGTTCGACGCGATCAAGATTACCCTCGCGTCGCCGGCCATGATCCGCTCCTGGTCTTTTGGCGAAGTCAAGAAGCCCGAGACCATCAATTACCGTACTTTCAAGCCCGAGCGCGACGGACTCTTCTGTGCGAAGATTTTTGGTCCGGTAAAAGATTATGAGTGTTTGTGCGGCAAGTACAAACGCATGAAGCATCGCGGCATCATCTGCGAGAAGTGTGGCGTCGAAGTGACTCGTGCGGCAGTACGGCGCGAGCGAATGGGCCATATCGAACTGGCTAGCCCGGTGGCGCATATCTGGTTTTTGAAATCACTGCCTTCACGCATTGGCATGTTCCTAGACATGACGTTGCGCGATATCGAGCGTGTGCTTTATTTCGAGAGCTTCGTGGTCATCGATCCAGGCATGACCACTCTAGAGCGTGGTCAACTGCTCAACGACGAGCAGTATTTCGAGGCGCTAGAAGAGTTTGGCGACGACTTCGATGCCCGCATGGGCGCCGAGGCCGTCCAAGCACTGCTCAAGGATATCGATCTTGAAGAAGAGATCGAGCGTCTGCGTGAAGAAATTCCGCAAACCAACTCCGAAACCAAGATCAAGAAGCTGTCCAAGCGTCTGAAGCTGTTGGAAGCCTTCTACAAGTCCGGCAACGCACCGGCTTGGATGGTCATGGAAGTGCTCCCGGTATTGCCGCCAGATCTACGTCCGCTTGTACCGCTGGACGGCGGTCGCTTCGCGACTTCGGATCTCAACGATCTGTACCGCCGGGTGATCAACCGCAACAATCGCTTGAAGCGTCTGCTCGATCTCAACGCGCCGGACATCATCGTGCGTAACGAGAAGCGCATGCTTCAAGAATCCGTGGATGCACTGCTCGACAACGGCCGTCGTGGCCGCGCCATCACCGGTTCCAACAAGCGTCCCTTAAAGTCGCTCGCGGATATGATCAAAGGCAAGCAAGGACGTTTTCGTCAGAACCTGCTGGGTAAGCGTGTCGATTATTCCGGTCGCTCGGTAATCACTGTAGGGCCGACTCTGCGTCTGCATCAGTGTGGTCTGCCCAAGAAGATGGCGCTTGAGCTGTTCAAGCCGTTCATCTACTCCAAGCTGCAGTCGCTAGGCTACGCCTCGACGATCAAAGCGGCCAAGAAAATGGTCGAACGGGAGTTGCCGGAGGTGTGGGACATCCTTGCCGATGTCATCCGCGAGCATCCAGTACTGCTCAACCGCGCACCGACCTTGCACCGCCTGGGCATTCAGGCCTTTGAGCCGCTTTTGATCGAGGGTAAAGCGATTCAGCTGCACCCGCTGGTATGTGCTGCCTACAACGCCGACTTCGACGGCGACCAGATGGCGGTCCACGTACCGTTGACCCTGGAAGCCCAACTCGAGGCGCGGGCCTTGATGATGGCCACCAATAATGTGCTGTCACCGGCCAACGGCGAACCGATCATCGTACCGTCCCAGGACGTGGTATTGGGTCTTTATTACATGACCCGGGAGAAGATCAACGCCAAAGGCGAGGGCATGGTGTTCGCCAATCTCAAGGAAGTCGAACGCGCCTTTGGTACCCAAAGCGTCTCACTACATGCACGGGTTAAGGTGCGCCTGACAGAGTATGTTGCCGAAGAGGAAGGCGGCGAGAATATCAAGAAGACCTCGATCTTCGATACTACCGTCGGCCGCGCCCTGCTGTTCCGTATCCTGCCCAAGGGTGCGCCCTTCGAGCTGGTCGATCAGCCAATGAAGAAAAAAGCGATTTCGCGTCTGATCAACGAAGTCTACCGACGCAGTGGTCTTAAGGATGCAGTGATCTTTGCCGACCAGCTGATGTATACCGGCTTCCGCCTGGCAACCTGGTCTGGTGCGTCGATTGGTGTCAACGACTTTGTCATTCCCGATGCAAAGAAAGACATCGTCGAGGGTGCCGAGGACGAAGTAAAAGAAATTGAAGATCAATTCTCATCTGGTCTCGTCACCGCTGGTGAGAAATACAACAAGGTCATCGATATCTGGTCAAAGGCCAACGATAAGGTGGCCAAAGCAATGATGGCGGGTATTTCCAAAGAAACCGTCGTCGATCGTGAAGGCAATGAAGTTGAGCAGGACTCGTTCAACAGCGTATTTATCATGGCCGACTCCGGTGCTCGTGGTAGTGCCGCTCAGATCCGCCAGCTTGCGGGCATGCGCGGTCTGATGGCCAAGCCGGATGGCTCAATCATCGAGACTCCGATCGTTGCCAACTTCCGTGAAGGCTTGAACGTACTGCAGTACTTCATCTCGACTCACGGTGCTCGTAAAGGTCTGGCCGATACGGCACTCAAGACGGCCAATTCCGGTTATCTGACTCGTCGCCTGGTGGACGTGGCTCAGGATCTAGTGATCACCGAAGAAGACTGTGGTACCGAGGAAGGTCTTACTCTGCATCCGGTTATCGAGGGCGGCGATATCATCGTGTCTCTGGCTCAGCGAGTGCTGGGTCGTGTAGTCGCTCAGGACGTCATTGATCCGGCCAGTGACGACGTCCTGATCCCGCGGGGTACGCTACTCGACGAAGCCTGGTGCGCTCAGCTCGATACCATGGGCGTTGATGAGATCATTGTGCGCTCGACCATTGCCTGCGAAACCCCTCATGGGGTATGTGCCGCCTGCTACGGCCGCGATCTGGCTCGAGGTCATCGAGTCAATATCGGCGAAGCCGTGGGAGTCATTGCCGCTCAGTCGATTGGCGAGCCGGGCACTCAGCTGACCATGCGTACCTTCCATATCGGTGGTGCCGCCTCACGCGCCTCTGCGGTTGACAGCGTGCAGGTCAAGCATGGTGGCAAGGTGCGTTTGCACAACATGAAGCACGTTGAGCGAGGCGACGGCAAGCTGGTAGTGGTATCACGCTCCAGTGCGCTTGCAGTAGCAGATGAGCATGGTCGCGAGCGCGAATACTACAAGCTGCCTTATGGGGCTGAGCTTTCTATCAAAGATGGCGATCCAGTCGAAGCTGGTCAGACCGTGGCCAAGTGGGATCCCCATACTCATCCGGTCATCGCTGAGGTGGAAGGCCAGGCGCAGTATACGGACATGGATGAAGGAGGCACCATTCACCGCAGCGTGGATGAGATGACGGGGCTGTCCTCCATTGAAGTGATCGAGACTGCGGCACGTCCGGCTTCTGGCCGTGACAAGCGTCCCATGATCATGTTGGTCGATGAAGCCGGTGAGCATGTCACGCTGCCAGGCTCCAATACCCCGGTGCAGTACTTGCTACCTGGTAAGGCTATTGTTTCTGCAGATAATGGGGCAAAGATCGGAGTGGGTGAAGTTATCGCTCGTATCCCGGTAGAGGCGTCCAGTAACAAGGATATCACCGGGGGTCTGCCGCGAGTCGCCGATCTATTCGAAGCTCGCAAGCCTAAAGAGCCTTCGATTCTTGCTGAGATTACCGGGGTCGTCAGTTTCGGTAAGGAGACCAAGGGTAAGCGCCGACTGACCATTACCCCGGAATCCGGTGATCCTTATGAAGCGCTGATTCCGAAATGGCGTCAGATCGCTGTCTTCGAAGGCGAAACCGTCGAGAAGGGCGAGGTGATTTCCGACGGCCCGAGTAATCCGCACGATATTTTGCGTCTGCTCGGTGTGACGGAACTGGCCAAGTACATCACTACCGAGATTCAAGAGGTCTATCGCCTGCAAGGTGTTGGCATTAACGACAAGCACATTGAAGTGATTGTGCGTCAGATGTTGCGTAAGGTAGAGATTGCCGATGCAGGAGATGCCAACTTTATTCCTGGCGATCAGGTTGAGCTTGTGCGCGTGCTCGAGGAAAATGCCCGACTTGCCGAAGAGGACAAGTTCCCGGCCAAGTATGAGCGAGTTCTGCTGGGTATCACCAAGGCGTCGCTGGCAACCGAGTCGTTCATTTCTGCGGCTTCCTTCCAGGAGACCACCCGGGTGTTGACCGAAGCAGCGGTGACCGGCAAGCGCGACTACCTACGTGGTTTGAAAGAGAACGTGGTGGTGGGGCGTCTGATTCCGGCTGGTACTGGTCTAACTCACCATGCAGAGCGGCGGCGTAAGCGCGAAGAGCTCGAGCGCATTCAGAACCATCCTTCTGCTTACGATGTCGAGCAGGAATTGGGCGCGCAGCTTACCGCTCTTGATGCAGACGAAGAGCTCTAGCAACGTTACATACTGGTGCTCTAAGGGCACCAGTATTGACGCGGCTTGCTACTAGACATTAGAATGCGCAGCCTTTGATAGTGGGCTGGTGCGCCCCTATCCGTAGGAAAAGTGCCAAAAGGCACGGCAACCATTGGAGTTAGCTACAGACTATGGCAACCATTAATCAGCTCGTGCGCAAGCCGCGCAAGCGCCCCGTCGAAACCAGCGACGTGCCGGCGCTACAGGCGTGCCCGCAGCGACGTGGGGTTTGTACCCGCGTATATACCACTACGCCCAAGAAGCCGAACTCCGCACTGCGTAAAGTATGTCGTGTGCGTTTGACCAACGGCTATGAAGTGGCTTCCTATATCGGCGGCGAAGGACACAACCTCCAGGAACACTCCGTGGTCCTGATTCGCGGCGGTCGAGTCAAGGACTTGCCGGGTGTGCGTTATCATACCGTGCGCGGCGCGCTTGACACTTCTGGCGTGCAGAATCGCAAGCAGGGTCGTTCCAAGTACGGTACCAAGCGTCCCAAGTCGTGAAGTGCGGCAGTTACACATAAGCAAAAACGCTTAATCGATACGGTCAGATAAGAGTAAGGTCGGGTGACGCAAGAGTGATAGATGCTGCGTGCTGCCCCGGGTTTACCTGAAGGACCCTTCACTAGAGGGCTTATCATGCCTAGAAGAAGAGTTGTTGCTAAGCGCGAGATTCTTCCGGATCCCAAGTTCGGAAGTGAGCGCCTGGCGAAGTTCATGAACCATTTGATGGTTAGTGGGAAAAAGTCTGTGGCCGAGCGAATCGTCTATGGTGCGCTCGACCGGGTTGCCGAGCGTGGCAAAGACACTCCGCTGGAAACGTTCGACAAGGCGCTGGAGGCCATCCAGCCGATGGTTGAGGTCAAGTCTCGCCGTGTCGGTGGTGCAACCTATCAGGTGCCCGTAGAAGTCCGTCCATCCCGTCGCCAGGCCTTGGCGATGCGCTGGTTGGTGGATGCGGCCCGCAATCGTGGCGAGAAGACCATGGTGCAGCGCTTGGCGGGCGAGATGCTGGATGCATCAGAAGGTAAGGGTGCTGCTGTGAAGAAGCGTGAAGACGTGCATCGCATGGCAGAAGCCAACAAGGCCTTCTCACACTATCGCTTCTAACCAACGGGGAGTTCTACCTTGGCACGCAAAACACCACTCAAGCGTTACCGTAACATCGGTATCGTGGCTCACGTCGACGCCGGCAAGACCACGACCACCGAGCGTGTCCTGTTCTATACCGGGATCAATCACAAGCTGGGGGAGACCCATGAAGGGGCTTCTACCACGGATTGGATGGAACAGGAACAGGAGCGGGGGATCACAATTACCTCTGCAGCGGTGACAACGTTCTGGAAAGGCATGAACCACCAGTTCGATGAACATCGCATCAATATCATCGACACTCCGGGGCACGTTGACTTTACCATCGAGGTCGAGCGTTCCTTGCGCGTGCTCGATGGTGCCGTTGTCGTACTTTGCGGTAGCTCCGGTGTGCAGCCGCAAACCGAGACCGTTTGGCGCCAGGCCAACAAGTACGAAGTGCCGCGCATGGTGTTCGTCAACAAGATGGACCGCGCGGGTGCCGACTTCTTCATGGTCGTCGATCAATTGAAGGATCGTCTGGGGGCCAATACGGTGCCGATCCAGATCAACTGGGGTACCGAAGAGGATTTCAAGGGAGTCATCGATCTTATCGAGATGAAGGCCATCCTGTGGAATGAATCCGATTTCGGCGCCACCTACGATCTGGTAGATATTCCTGACGATCTTCAGGCGACCGCCGAAAAGTACCGTGAAGAGATGGTCGAAGCCGCCGCCGAAGCGTCCGAAGAGCTAATGGACAAGTATCTCGAGGAAGGCGAGCTGACCAAGGAAGAGATCAAGGCAGGGCTGCGCCGCCGTACGCTGGATAATGAGATTGTCCTCGTGACCTGTGGCTCCGCGTTCAAGAACAAAGGCGTGCAGGCAGTGCTGGATGGTGTTGTCGAGTATCTACCTTCGCCGACCGAGGTCAAAGCCATCGAAGGGGAGTTGGACGATAAGGATGGTACCATCGCCCTGCGTGAAGCGGATGATAGTGCTTCGTTCGCTGCGTTAGCCTTCAAGATTGCTACCGATCCCTTTGTAGGTACTCTGACGTTTATCCGCGTCTATTCCGGTATGTTGAAGTCCGGTGATACCGTCTACAACTCCGTCAAGGAGAAAAAAGAGCGTGTCGGGCGTATCGTGCAGATGCATGCCAACTCTCGGGAAGAGATCAAGGAAGTCTTGGCGGGTGACATTGCGGCTTGTATCGGCCTTAAAGATGTCACTACCGGTGACACCCTGTGCGATCTGAATGACAAGATCGTGCTTGAGCGTATGGAATTTCCGGATCCGGTCATTTCCGTTGCGGTCGAGCCCAAATCCAAGGCCGATCAAGAGAAGATGGGCGTTGCCTTGGGCAAGCTTGCTCAGGAAGATCCTTCTTTCCAGGTCAAGACTGATGAAGAGACTGGTCAAACCATCATCTCTGGCATGGGCGAGCTGCATCTGGATATTCTTGTCGATCGCATGCGTCGCGAGTTCAAGGTTGAGGCCAACATCGGCAAGCCACAGGTGGCTTATCGCGAAACCATCCGTGGTAGCGTCGAGCAGGAAGGTAAGTTCGTTCGTCAGTCTGGTGGCCGTGGTCAGTATGGCCATGTCTATCTGCGTATCGAGCCGCTGACGGCGGAAGACAAGGGCGAGGACGAAGACATGTACTTCAAGTTCGCGTCCGAGATCGTCGGTGGTACGGTTCCTAAGGAGTACGTTCCAGCGGTCGAAAAAGGGGCTGCCGAACAGCTGAAGAATGGCGTCGTCGCGGGTTACCCGATGATCGATGTCAAGGTTACACTGTTCGATGGTTCCTACCATGACGTGGACTCTAATGAGACCGCGTTCAAGATCGCCTCTTCAATGGCGGTCAAGGAAGGTGCTCGCAAGGCCAAAGCAGTATTGCTTGAGCCGGTGATGAAAGTTGAAGTCGTGACACCCGAAGATTTCATGGGTGATGTCATGGGTGATCTTAATCGCCGGCGTGGCCTTGTGCAGGGTATGGATGACTCTTCCATGGGTAAGATCATCCGCGCCACGGTTCCGTTGGCTGAGATGTTCGGTTATGCCACCGATTTGCGTTCTCAGACCCAGGGCCGCGCAAGCTACACTATGGAGTTTGCGAATTACGAAGAGGCGCCGTCCAGCGTCGTCGAAGCCGTCATCAATCAGAACGGTTAACCGTTAGCTAACGTAAAGAGGTTATAGCAGTGGCTAAGGCAAAATTTGAGCGTTCCAAACCGCATATCAACGTCGGCACCATCGGTCACGTCGACCACGGCAAGACCACGCTGACTGCGGCACTCACACGCGTTTCCGCTGAAGTTTTCGGCGGAGACTGGCGTGAATTCGCTAGCATCGACAATGCACCGGAAGAGCGCGAGCGTGGTATCACGATCGCAACTTCCCACGTCGAGTATCAGTCTGAAGATCGCCACTATGCGCATGTCGATTGCCCGGGACACGCCGATTATGTCAAGAACATGATCACCGGTGCGGCCCAAATGGATGGTGCCATCTTGGTGTGTAGCGCCGCGGACGGCCCGATGCCGCAGACTCGCGAGCACATCCTGCTGTCCCGTCAGGTTGGCGTTCCCTTCATTGTCGTGTTCCTCAACAAGGCCGACATGGTCGATGACGAAGAGCTGCTTGAACTGGTGGAAATGGAAGTGCGTGAGCTCCTCAGCGAATACGACTTCCCGGGCGACGACACCCCCATCATTATCGGCTCTGCTCTGATGGCGCTTGAGGGTAAGGATGATAACGGTATGGGAACGACTGCCGTTGCCAATCTGATCAAAGCATTGGATGACTATATCCCAGAGCCCGAGCGTGCCATCGATCAGCCGTTCTTGATGCCGATTGAAGACGTGTTCTCCATCTCTGGTCGCGGCACCGTGGTTACCGGCCGTATCGAACGCGGTATCGTAAAAACCGGCGATGAAGTAGAGATTGTCGGCCTCAAGGACACTACCAAAACTACCGTGACCGGTGTCGAGATGTTCCGTAAGTTGCTCGACGAAGGGCGTGCGGGTGAAAACGTTGGTGCATTGCTGCGTGGTACCAAGCGTGACGATGTCGAGCGTGGTCAGGTATTGGCCAAGCCAGGCTCGATCACTCCGCATACCAAGTTCGAGTCGGAAGTCTACATCCTGTCCAAGGAAGAAGGCGGTCGTCATACGCCGTTCTTCAAAGGCTATCGTCCGCAGTTCTATTTCCGTACCACCGATGTAACCGGTACCTGTGAATTACCGGAAGGCGTTGAGATGGTCATGCCCGGCGACAACGTGCAAATGGTTGTTACCCTGATTGCGCCCATCGCCATGGAAGACGGTTTGCGTTTTGCTATCCGTGAAGGTGGTCGTACCGTTGGTGCAGGTGTCGTCGCCAAGATCGTCGAGTAAACCGTACGTTAAGTAAGATCGAAGGGGCTCCGTGAGGAGCCCCTTTTCTATATCGTGTTTGACTCTCGTCTCGAGCATGTCTATAATTCGCATCCTTTAAATGCGTGGGTAGACGGCTCGCGCTGTCGTCATCCATTGGAGTTCAGGGCTAATGCAGAACCAGAAGATTCGCATTCGGTTGAAAGCCTTCGACCACCGCTTGATTGATCAGTCCGCTCAAGAAATCGTGGATACCGCGAAGCGTACTGGTGCTCAAGTGCGTGGGCCGATTCCGCTACCGACCAATCGTGAGCGCTACACAGTATTGATTTCGCCGCACGTCAACAAGGATGCGCGGGATCAGTACGAAATTCGCACTCACAAGCGGGTGCTCGATATCGTCGAGCCGACAGAAAAAACCGTTGATGCACTAATGAAACTCGACCTCGCTGCTGGCGTGGACGTCCAGATCAAGCTTGATTAACCACACTAGACACTTGCGGTAAGCCGCTTTCGATCCAGTTGCTGCCGCCGCGCCGGGATGGCGCCATACAATGTGCTAGTGGAATGCTCTGGAAAGGGCAGCCATAGCGGGTGATAGCCCCGTACACTAAAGGAGACTGAACATGACTATCGGTTTAGTCGGTAAAAAAAGCGGTATGACCCGCGTTTTTACCGAAAATGGCGATTCCTTGCCTGTAACCGTTATCGAGGTTGAGCCTAACCGCGTAACTCTCGTCAAGACCCTTGAGTCTGACGGCTATCGCGCTGTACAGGTAACAACCGGTTCCCGCAAAGCCAAACACCTGACCAAGGCGGCTGCAGGCCAATATGCCAAGGCGGGTATCGAGGCTGGTCGTTCCCTGATGGAATTTCGCCTGGATGAGGGCGATGACATTCCTGAGGTGGGTGGCGAATTCACCGTATCCCTCTTCGAAGCTGGTCAAAAGATCGATGTGACCGGTACCTCCAAAGGTAAAGGGTTTCAAGGCGCCGTAAAGCGTTGGAACTTCCGCACCCAAGACATGACCCACGGTAACTCTCTGTCCCATCGGCGCCGGGTTCCATCGGTATGTGTCAGACGCCGGGTCGCGTCTTCAAGGGCAAGAAAATGGCCGGTCAGCTCGGTAATACGCGGGTTACGGTACAGAGCCTGGAAATTGTCCGTGTCGATACCGAGCGTAACTTGTTGCTGATCAAGGGTGCCGTGCCAGGTGCGCCGGGTGGCGATGTGGTCGTTCGTCGTGCCGTCAAAGCTCGCTGAGGGGTAAAGATTAATGAATCTCAATCTTGTAGGTGCTAGTGCTGGCACCGTCGAAATTGCCGACGCTACCTTTGGCAAAGAGTTCAACGAAGCACTGGTGCATCAGGTTGTCACTGCATACCTGGCTGCTGGTCGCCAAGGCACCCGTGCCCAGAAGACGCGCTCCGAAGTAAGTGGCGGTGGTAAGAAGCCTTGGCGTCAAAAGGGTACTGGTCGCGCTCGCGCTGGCACCATACGCTCGCCTCTGTGGCGCAGTGGCGGAGTAACCTTCGCGGCTCGCCCCCAAGATTACACTCAGAAAGTCAATCGCAAGATGTATCGCGCGGCAATGCGCTCGATTCTTTCCGAACTGGTGCGTCAGGAACGCTTGGTAGCGGTTGAAGAGTTTGTGGTCGACTCGCCCAAGACTAAGCAACTGGTCGGTAAGCTGAAAGAGCTCGATTTAGAAAAAGTGTTGATCGTGACCGATGAGATTGACGAAAAGCTTTATCTGGCCGCACGAAACAATCCTAATGTGGACGTGGTCAATGTTGCTGCCGCTGATCCAGTGCGCCTGGTTGCCTTTGACAAGGTGCTGGTCACGGTCTCCGCATTGCGTAAATTCGAGGAGAAGCTGGCATGAACCAGGAGCGCGTATTCAAGGTTCTGCTCGGACCTCACATGACCGAGAAGGCCGCCTTTGCAGCCGAGAACAATCAGTATGTGTTCAAGGTGGCTAAGGATGCGACCAAGCCCGAGATCAAAAAAGCCGTTGAAGCCCTCTTCGACAAGAAAGTCGATCGCGTGCAGGTCCTGAACATGAAGGGCAAGACTAAGCGCACTGCGCACGGGACAGGCTTGCGCAAGGGGTATCGCAAGGCCTACGTGACGTTGGCCGCCGGCGAGACCCTCGAAGACTTCTCTGGCGTCGAATAAGGCAGGAGCAAGGATCATGGCAGTAGTTAAGACCAAACCCACATCCGCCGGCCGTCGCCATCTGGTCAAGGTCGTCAGCGATGGACTTCACAAGGGACGGCCACATGCCGCCTTGGTGGAGAAGCAGTCCAAGTCCGGTGGACGCAATAATCATGGACGTATCACTACCCGTCATATTGGCGGTGGTCATCGTCATCATTATCGTCTGATCGATTTCAAGCGTATCAAGGATGGCATTCCCGCGGTTGTCGAACGCCTTGAATACGATCCGAACCGTAGTGCCCATATTGCATTGCTAAAGTATCGTGACGGTGAACGCCGCTACGTTATTGCCCCTAAAGGGCTCAATGCTGGCGATATGGTCGAATCCGGAGTTAATGCCGCGATCAAGCGTGGCAATGCCTTGCCTTTGCGCAACATTCCGGTAGGTTCCACCGTACATTGTATCGAGCTCAAACCTGGTAAAGGCGCTCAGATAGCTCGTAGTGCCGGTACTAGTGCCCAATTGGTTGCCCGAGAAGGCAACTATGCCACTTTGCGCCTTCGCTCTGGTGAGACGCGTAGAATTCTGGCGGAGTGTCGCGCGACTCTTGGTGAAGTAAGTAATTCAGAGCACAGCCTTCGTCAGTTGGGTAAGGCCGGTGCCAAGCGTTGGCGTGGTGTACGTCCAACGGTTCGCGGTGTTGCCATGAATCCGGTGGATCACCCGCACGGGGGTGGTGAAGGTCGCACAAGTGGCGGTCGGCATCCGGTTACCCCGTGGGGCGTTCCTACCAAGGGTCATAAGACCCGTAAGAACAAGCGCACCGACAAGCTCATCATCCGTCGCCGCAAGCTTCGGAACTGAGATTAAAAGTCTAGATATCAAGAGGTAACGGCTGTGCCACGTTCACTGAAGAAAGGTCCATTTATTGACCTTCATCTGCTGAAGAAGGTTGAGACTGCAGTGGAGAAGAGCGATCGCAAACCGATCAAGACCTGGTCGCGTCGCTCAATGATCCTGCCCAATATGGTCGGGCTCACCATTGCCGTCCATAACGGTCGCCAACATGTCCCGGTGCATGTCTCCGAGGAAATGGTTGGCCACAAGCTGGGTGAATTCGCTGCTACCCGCACCTATCGCGGCCATGCGGCGGACAGGAAAGCCAAACGGTAAGCCAGAGAGGATTAGAGATGGAAGTCACAGCTAAGCTGCGTGGCGCTCGTTTATCCGCCCAGAAGGCCCGTTTGGTGGCTGATCTGGTGCGCGGTAGACCGGTCGCCGAAGCGCTCGACCTGCTGACCTTCTCACCGAAGAAGGCAGCCAAACTGGTCAAGAAGACGCTTCAGTCCGCCATTGCGAACGCGGAAGAAAATAACGGCATGGACATCGATGAGCTGCGCGTCTCGACCATCTGTGTCGATGAGGGCATGACGCTCAAGCGTATCCAGCCGCGTGCCAAGGGCCGTGCGGATCGCATTTTGAAGCGTACTTGCCATATCACCGTCAAGGTAGCCGAGAAGTAGGAGTCGACCACATGGGTCAGAAAGTACATCCGACAGGTATTCGGCTGGGCATCGTCAAGGACCATACATCGGTCTGGTATGCCGAGCGCGGTGCTTATGCCGACAAGTTGAACAACGACCTTGAAGTACGTCGTTTTCTGGAGCAGCGTCTAAAGAACGCCTCCGTGAGCCGCATCACCATTGAGCGTCCGGCGAACAATGCCCGTATCACCATTCACACTGCTCGTCCGGGTATCGTGATTGGTAAGAAGGGCGAGGATGTGGATCGCTTGCGTCGCGAAGTGGCCGACATGATGGGTGTTCCGGTACACGTCAATATCGAAGAAGTTCGCAAGCCGGAGCTTGATGCAGCGCTGGTAGCTCAGAACGTAGCGGGGCAGCTTGAGCGTCGTGTCATGTTCCGTCGTGCAATGAAGCGCGCGGTGCAAAATGCCATGCGTCTCGGTGCTGGCGGTATCAAGATTCAGCTGTCCGGTCGCCTTGGCGGTGCGGAAATTGCGAGGACCGAGTGGTATCGCGAAGGCCGTGTGCCACTACACACCTTGCGTGCGGATATTGACTACGCCACCTACGAAGCTCACACCACCTATGGCGTCATCGGCGTCAAGGTTTGGATCTTCAAGGGTGAAATCCTCGGGGGCATTGAAGAGGTGCGCGCCAAGCAGAAGCAGCCGCAAAGCCAGCCCGCACCTAAGAAGAAAGGTTCCAAGTAAGGGGAGATGTAGTCAATGTTGCAACCCAAGCGTATGAAGTTCCGCAAGATGATGAAGGGCCGTAACCGCGGTCTGGCTCATCGCGGAAGCAAGGTGAGCTTCGGTGAGTACGGTCTCAAGGCGATCGGCCGCGGACGTATTACCGCACGTCAGATCGAAGCGGGTCGTCGTGCCATCACCCGTCATGTAAAGCGTGGCGGTAAAATCTGGATCCGCGTGTTCCCGGACAAGCCGATTACCGAGAAGCCACTCGAAGTCCGGATGGGTAAAGGCAAGGGCTCTGTCGAGTATTGGGTCGCGCAGATCCAGCCCGGTAGAGTGCTTTATGAAATCGAAGGCGTTTCTGAGGAGCTGGCGCGTGAGGCGTTTACTCTTGCGGCGCGTAAGATGCCCGTCTCCACCACCTTTGTGAAACGGACGGTGATGTGATGAAAGCTCAGGAAATTCGTGAAAAGTCGGCTGACGCACTGCAGGAGCAACTTTTTGAGCTCCTTCGCGAGCAGTTCAATCTGCGCATGCAAAAGGCTACCGGCCAATTGAGCCAGACTCATCTGCTCAAGCAGGTGCGCCGGGATATCGCCCGCGTGAAGACGGTGCTCAACGAGAAGGCAGGTAACTGAGATGGCCGAAGAAAAGAAAGCCCGTACGCTCACCGGCAGGGTGGTGAGCGACAAGATGGATAAATCCATCGTCGTAATGATCGAGCGCCGCGAGCGTCATCCGATCTATGGCAAATACGTTAAGCGCTCCACCAAGCTGCACGCCCATGACGAGGCGAACCAGGCGAAGCAGGGCGATACGGTTTCCATCGAAGAGTGCCGCCCGCTGTCGAAGAAAAAGTCCTGGACACTGGTCGAGGTTGTTGAACAAGCCCGTGGCTGAGTTCGACGAAACACTTTGCAATCAGTGCAGCCAGATTAGGTTTGGAGAAAACCGATGATTCAGACACAGACAATGCTGGATGTCGCTGACAATAGCGGGGCGCGCCGGGTGCAATGCATCAAGGTGCTGGGCGGTTCTCACCGCCGCTACGCCCGCGTTGGTGACATCATTAAGGTGACGGTTAAGGAAGCCATTCCCCGTGGCAAGGTCAAGAAGGGCCAGGTCATGAAGGCAGTGGTTGTCCGTACCAGGAGTGGCGTCCGTCGCTCTGACGGATCGCTGATTCGCTTCGACGGAAATGCGGCGGTTCTGTTGAACAACACCAACGAACAGCCAATCGGAACCCGTATCTTCGGACCGGTAACTCGTGAACTGCGTAACGAAAAGTTCATGAAGATCATTTCCTTGGCGCCTGAAGTGCTGTAAGGAGCGAGGCGGATATGCAAAAGATCAAACGTGACGATGAAGTGATCGTCATTGCCGGCAAGGACAAGGGCAAGCGTGGCACGATCAAGCGGGTTCTTCAGAACAGCCGTTATGTCGTGTCCGGTGTGAATATGATAAAGCGTCACACCAAGCCCAACCCCATGGCGGGCAACCAGGGGGGTATCGTCGAGCGCGAGGCTCCGATTCACGCGTCCAACGTGGCTATCTTCAATTCGGAGACCGGCAAAGCGGATCGCGTCGGCTTCCAGATATCGGAAGACGGTACCAAGGTACGTATCTACAAGTCGACGCAGAAGCAGATCGACGCCTAACGCGAGTCGGGTAGCAAAATGGCGAACTTGAAAGAACGTTATCAAAACGAAGTAATGGTAGGGCTCAAAGAGCAGTTCAGCTATGCCAATGTGATGCAGGTGCCACGGATAACCAAGGTGACCCTCAACATGGGCATCGGCGAGGCGACTAGCGATAAAAAGCTGATCGACAACGCGGTTGCCGACATGGAAAAGCTCTCCGGTCAGAAGCCGGTAGTCACCAAGGCGCGCAAATCCATCGCTGGCTTCAAGGTCCGCGAAGGATGGCCGATCGGCATCAAGGTCACCTTGCGCAGCGAGCGCATGTGGGATTTTCTGGATCGCTTGGTAAACATCGCGATTCCTCGGGTACGGGACTTCCGTGGTCTCAACCCGAAATCCTTCGATGGGCGTGGCAACTACTCAATGGGTGTGCGTGAACAGATCATCTTCCCCGAGCTCGAGTATGATAAAATCGATCGGATTCGCGGGCTGGATGTAACGATCACCACGACTGCCACCAGCGATGAAGAAGGTCGTGCTCTGCTGAGCGCGCTGAACTTCCCGTTCAAGAAATAAGGGTAGCATCATGGCAAAGAAAAGCATGATCGAGCGAGAGCTCAAGCGCGCGAAGCTGGTTGACAAATATGCCGCCAAGCGTGCAGAGCTCAAAGCCATCATTCATGACGTCAACGCTTCTGACGAAGAGCATTTCGATGCTCAGCTGAAGTTGCAGTCGTTGCCGCGGGATTCAAGCCCGGTTCGACGCACCAACCGGTGTCGTATCACGGGTCGTCCTCACGGCTTCTACAACAAATTCGGGCTGGGCCGCAACAAGTTGCGCGAAGCCGCGATGCGTGGCGACGTCCCTGGACTCAAGAAGTCCAGCTGGTAACGCCATGTCGAGAATCAGGAGCGTAACGTAATGAGTATGCAAGATACGTTGGCGGATATGTTCACTCGTATCCGTAACGCGCAGATGGCCACTAAGGAAGCGGTTTCTATGCCGTCCTCTAAGCTCAAAGTAGAAGTGGCCCGCGTGTTGAAGCAAGAAGGTTACATCAATGACTTTGCGGTCGCTGAAGGCGTCAAGCCAGAGTTGTCTGTCACCCTTAAATATTTTGAGGGTAAGCCGGTCATCGAACACATTCAGCGTGTTTCTAAGCCCTCTTTGCGAATTTACAAAGGCAAGGGTGAGCTACCGAAAGTTGCGGATGGCCTCGGCGTTGCGATCGTATCCACCTCCCAAGGCGTGATGACCGATCGTGCGGCGCGTCATGCTGGCGTTGGTGGCGAAGTCATCTGCACCGTATTCTAGGAGTGACGAATGTCCCGCATAGCCAAGTATCCGATCAAATTGCCCAGCGGCGTCGAGACCAAGCTCGATGGCGACAAGCTTTCCATTAAAGGCGGCCAGGGCACACTTGGTATGATCGTTCATCCCGATGTGGTGATCGGTCAGGAAGATGGCCAGTTGACCTTCAATCCGAGTGAAAAAACCAAGAGCTGGGCGATGGCTGGTACCACTCGGGCTTTGGTTCAGAACATGGTAACTGGTGTGTCCGAAGGGTTTACCAAAACTCTCGAAATCAACGGCGTCGGCTATCGTGCTCAGGCTAATGGCAAGACGCTAAACTTGACATTGGGCTTCTCCCATCCGGTCGAGTATACGCTGCCTGAAGGTGTGTCGGTGGAAACGCCGAAGAACACCGTTATCGTGCTAAAAAGCGCCGATAAGCAGCAGCTCGGTCAGGTCGCTGCGGAAATTCGTGCCTTCCGTCCTCCCGAGCCTTATAAAGGCAAGGGGATTCGGTACGGTAACGAACAGGTCCGTCGCAAAGAAGCTAAGAAGAAGTAAGGCAGGGTTATGAACGCGAAGAAAGAGTCTCGTCTCCGTCGTGCCCGCCGTGCTCGCGCTAAGATCCGCGAGCTGGGCGTGTACCGCCTATGTGTCAACCGCACTCCGCGCCACATTTATGCGCAGGTCATCTCGCCGCAAGGCGACGAGGTGTTGGCCAGCGCTTCCACGTTGGATAAGTCGATGCGTGAGAGTGGCACGGGTAATGCGGATGCTGCAGCTAAAGTGGGTGCATTGATTGCCGAACGCGCCAAAGAAGCGGGCATCAAACAAGTTGCCTTCGACCGCGCCGGGTTCAAGTACCACGGTCGGGTCAAGGCCCTGGCCGATGCCGCTCGTGAGGGCGGCCTGGAATTCTAAAGGGTTTTACGATGGCGAAGAACGAACAGCAAAGCGGTGATTTGCAAGAGAAGCTTGTGCAGGTCAATCGCGTCGCCAAGGTGGTTAAGGGTGGCCGAATCTTCGGTTTTACTGCTCTGACCGTCGTTGGCGATGGCAATGGTCGCGTGGGTTTCGGTCGTGGCAAGGCGCGAGAAGTGCCGGTCGCGATCCAGAAAGCCATGGATCAGGCGCGTCGCAACATGATCAAGGTTAGTTTGAGCGGTAGCACGCTGCAGTACCCGGTCAAGGCTCGGCACGGTGCCTCCAAGGTATATATGCAGCCGGCCTCTGAAGGTACCGGGATCATCGCGGGTGGCGCCATGCGCTCCGTACTCGAATTGGCTGGCGTCCATGACGTCTTGGCAAAGTGTTACGGTTCTACTAACCCGGTAAACGTGGTGCGAGCGACCATCAATGGTCTCTCTGCCATGCAGGCGCCGGATGACATTGCCGCCAAGCGTGGCTTGTCCGTCGAAGAGATCGCGGGGTAAGGCAATCATGGCAGCTTCGATTAAAGTTACTCAGACGCGTAGTACTATCGGCGTGCTGGAAAAGCACAAGGCCACTATGAAAGGGCTTGGGCTGCGTCGTATTGGTCATACAGTCGAGTTGGAAGACACCCCAGCCGTACGCGGCATGGTCAACAAGGTTAATTACCTTGTACGCGTTGAGGGAGAGTAATCCATGAAACTCAATAGTTTGAGCCCGGCACCGGGCTCCAAGCACTCGGCCAAGCGTGTCGGACGTGGTATCGGCTCTGGTCTTGGCAAGACAGGTGGCCGTGGACATAAAGGCCTCAAGTCCCGTTCAGGTGGTAGCGTGAAGCCTGGTTTCGAGGGCGGTCAGATGCCTTTGCAGCGACGTCTGCCTAAGTACGGCTTCACTTCTGCCAAGTCTCTGGTATCAGAAGAAGTTCGTTTGGCTGAGCTTGGTAAAGTTGATGGCGATGTGGCCGATTTGGCCGCGCTCAAGAAAGCCAATGTGCTCAAGAATGCTACGCAGTATGCAAAAGTCATTCTGTCTGGCGAACTTAACAAGGCGGTTACCGTACGCGGGCTCAAGGTCACAAAGGGTGCCCGTGATGCTATCGAAGCCGCTGGTGGCAAGGTCGAGGACTAAATGGCTAAATCAGGAAACATGCCGGCAACGGGTAGTGGTTTGAGTGAGCTCTGGGCGCGACTGCGTTTTGTGTTCATCGCCATTGTGGTGTACCGCATTGGTGCTCATATTCCCGTTCCGGGCATCAATCCTGATCAGCTTGCTGCCTTGTTCAGAGAGAATCAGGGCACCATTCTGAGTCTGTTCAACATGTTCTCGGGTGGTGCGCTGGAGCGCATGAGTATTCTCGCGCTGGGTATAATGCCCTATATTTCCGCGTCGATCATCATGCAGCTTCTGACAGCAACCTCGCCTCGGCTAGAGCAGCTGAAGAAGGAAGGCGAGGCCGGGCGTCGTAAGATCAGCCAGTACACTCGCTACGGCACCGTCGTACTGGCCTTGATTCAGGCAACCGGCATGGCAGTCGGTCTGGTCGGGCAGGGAGTCACCTACACCAGCGACTTCAGTTTCTACTTCACTGCGATTGTTTCTTTTGTCGCCGGTGCGGTATTCCTGATGTGGCTGGGTGAGCAAATCACCGAGAAAGGGATTGGCAATGGCATCTCGTTGCTGATTTTTGCAGGTATAGTCGCAGGTCTTCCCGGAGCGATTGGGCAGTCCTTTGAACTAGCGCGAAACGATGGTGCATGGAATGTTTTGCCCCTATTGGCGCTAACAGCATTGGCAATCGCAACTGTTGCGTTCGTGGTCTTCATTGAGCGCGGTCAACGCCGCATCACCGTGAATTATCCACGACGTCAAGTTGGCAACAAGATGTATGCAGGTCAAAGCAGCTATCTACCGCTAAAGGTTAATATGGCAGGCGTTATTCCCGCGATCTTTGCCTCTAGTATCCTGCTGTTTCCAGCATCAATTGGTCAGTGGGTTGGTTCCGCCGAAGGATTTGAGTGGCTGCAGGCCGCATCGCAGTCCCTGGGACCAGGGCAACCGCTGTACATCTTGCTTTTTGCCGCTGCGGTGGTATTCTTCTGCTTCTTTTATACAGCGCTGGTTTTCAATCCCAAGGACGTGGCCGACAATCTCAAGAAGTCGGGCGCTTTCTTGCCGGGCATACGTCCAGGTGAGCAGACTGCTCGCTATATTGATAAGGTCATGACACGTCTAACCTTGTTCGGTGCCCTTTATATCACCGCGGTTTCCCTGATGCCTCAGTTCTTGATCATTGCCTGGAACGTGCCCTTCTTCTTTGGCGGCACCTCTTTGCTGATCGTAGTAGTGGTAATCATGGATTTCATGGCGCAAGTGCAATCGCACCTGATGTCACATCAATATGAATCGGTGATGAAGAAGTCCAACCTGAAAGGCTATGGTAGCGGCGGTTTAATGCGCTAGAAGCGTACGCCACCGTGTAATGGAGAGAACGATGAAGGTTCGAGCTTCTGTCAAGAAAATGTGTCGCAATTGTAAGATCATTCGGCGTAATGGCGCAGTTCGCGTCATTTGCATCGAGCCGCGGCACAAACAGCGCCAGGGTTAATCCCAGCGCTTGATGAAGGTGGGTGTAGGCATACCCTGTTGCTCTTTTGTGGGCGAAAGGGTATGCTATTGCGCCTTTTGTGGACGATAAACCGAGCAAGCCGCTCAAATTTCGGAGTAAGCTGATGGCCCGTATTGCAGGCGTCAATATCCCGGACAACAAGCATGCGGCGATCTCGCTGACCTATATCTTCGGGATTGGCCGTACGCGTGCACAGGCAGTTTGTGCCGCAGCCGGCATTGCGCCGACTAGCAAGATCCAGGAGCTATCCGCTGAAGAGCTGGATACTCTACGGTCTGAAGTTGGCAAATATACCGTTGAAGGCGACCTTCGCCGTGATGTCACGCTGAATATCAAGCGTCTCATGGATCTGGGTTGCTATCGTGGTCTGCGTCATCGCCGTGGTCTTCCGTTGCGTGGACAGCGCACCAAGACCAATGCGCGTACCCGTAAAGGTCCGCGTAAGCCGATTCGCAAATAATACGCATGTTCTGGCGTTTAGACAGGAAGAAACATCAACATGGCTAACCCGCGCAGTAACCGCAAGAAGGTTAAAAAGCAGGTCGTGGATGCGATTGCGCATATCCATGCCTCTTTTAACAACACGATCGTGACGATCACAGACCGCCAAGGGAATGCTCTTTCGTGGGCAACTTCCGGTGGTTCGGGTTTTCGTGGTTCTCGTAAGAGCACCCCGTTCGCTGCTCAAGTAGCAAGCGAGCGTGCAGCGACTGCTGCAGCCGAGTATGGTGTGAAAAACGTCGACGTACTGGTCAAGGGCCCTGGTCCTGGCCGTGAGTCTGCCGTGCGGGCATTAAATGCCGCCGGCTTCCGCGTGCAAAGCATCACCGACGCGACGCCCGTTCCCCATAACGGCTGTCGTCCGCCGAAGAAACGCCGCGTTTAAGGAGAGAGACTCATGGCACGTTATATTGGACCGAAGTGCAAATTGTCTCGTCGCGAGGGTACCGATCTCTTTTTAAAGAGTGGTGTTACTCCCTTCGAGAAAAAGTGCAAATCCGAACAGATTCCGGGTGTGCACGGCCAGCGCCGTCAGCGTCTTTCCGACTACGGCTTGCAGCTTCGCGAGAAGCAGAAAGTACGTCGTATTTATGGCGTACTCGAGAAACAGTTTCGCAACTACTACAAGGAAGCCGCCCGCTTGAAGGGGGCGACCGGTGAGCTGTTGCTTCAGTTGCTCGAATCCCGACTGGACAACGTCGTTTATCGCATGGGCTTTGGTTCGACTCGTTCAGAAGCTCGCCAGCTGGTCAGCCATAAGGCGATCACTGTGAACGGTAAGCGAGTAAACATTGCGTCCTATCAGGTCAAGCCCGGCGATGTCGTGGCAGTTCGTGAAAAATCGAAGAATCAGGCGCGCATTCAGCATGCTCTGCAGCTGGCTGGCCAGCGTGGTGACGTGACCTGGATCGATGTCGATTCCAAGAAGATGGAAGGCACTTTCAAGGCTGTCCCGGAACGCGGCGACTTGTCTGCCGACATCAACGAAAATCTGATCGTCGAGCTGTACTCGAAGTAAACTCATTTGTTTATGTTTGAGGCCGAACCCTAAGCTTTTATCGGGTTCGGCCACCGAGTACCAAGTATCCGTTTGGCAGCCTGAAAGGTGTTCATATGCAGCGTTCAGTAACAGAATTTCTTCGTCCTCGTGATATCAAGGTCGAAGAAATTAGTGCACACCATGCAAAAATCGTGCTCGAACCCTTCGAGCGTGGTTTTGGACATACTCTGGGTAACGCCCTGCGTCGCATTTTGCTGTCTTCCATGCCCGGGTGTGCCGTGGTGGAAGTTGAAATTGCAGGTGTCGATCACGAATATAGCGCGATCGAAGGTGTTCAGGAAGACGTCATCGAGATGCTTCTGAATCTCAAGGATGTGTCGGTCAAAATGCATAGTCGTGATGAGGCCACCCTGTCATTGAACAAGCAGGGGCCCGGCATTGTAACGGCTGGCGACATTGCCACCGACCACGACGTGGATATTGTTAATCCTGATCATGTAATCGCTCATATCAATGAGGGTGCAGAGCTGAAGATGCAGCTCAGGATTGCACGGGGTCGTGGTTACGAGCCTGCGGATGTGCGCGCAGAAGCTGATGACGAGGCTCGCACCATTGGTCGTTTGCAGTTGGATGCAACATTTAGCCCGGTGCGTCGTGTCTCCTATTCAGTTGAAGCTGCACGTGTCGAGCAGCGTACCGATCTCGACAAGTTGATCATCGATCTCGAGACCGATGGTACTCTTGATCCCGAAGAAGCGATTCGGCGTAGCGCCACCATTCTTCAAGAGCAATTGGGAGCGTTCGTCGATCTGGAAGTCGATAAGGAGCAGGAAAGCGAAATAGAAGAGGATCATGTTGATCCCATTCTGTTGCGTCCTGTAGATGACCTCGAGCTGACGGTTCGCAGTGCCAACTGTCTGAAGGCCGAGAACATCTATTACATCGGCGATCTGATTCAGCGTACCGAGGTAGAGCTGTTGAAGACACCTAATCTCGGCAAGAAGTCCCTGAATGAAATCAAGGATGTGTTGGCAGCTCGTGGTTTGTCACTTGGCATGCGGCTGGAGAACTGGCCGCCTTCTAGCTTGAAGGACGACAAGGCTTCCGCGTGAGCGCCGACTCTAGTCCCCGTTTGGTAAGGAATTACAACCATGCGTCATCGTAAGAGTGGTCGTCATCTGAATCGTACCAGCTCGCACCGCCAGGCAATGTTCAAGAACATGTGCGTTTCACTGGTCGAGCACGAGGTCATCAAGACGACTCTGCCTAAGGCCAAGGAGCTGCGTCGTCATATCGAGCCGCTGATCACCTTGTCCAAGCAAGACAGCGTCGCCAATCGACGTTTAGCGTTCAGCCGTACGCTCTCCAAGGAAGCCGTGGGTAAGCTATTTAATGAGCTAGGCCCACGCTATGTTGATCGCCCTGGTGGCTACGTGCGTATTCTCAAGTGCGGTTTTCGTGCTGGAGACAATGCACCCATGGCGTTTGTTGAGCTGGTCGATCGTTCCGTTGCCGATGAGGCAGCCGGCGAAGAGTAGTCTTTTCGCACCTTTGGTGCTGGGTGACATCGTCGTATCAAAACCGGTCCTTTTGGACCGGTTTTTTGTGATGCATTGATTCGAGAGCGCCTTGAACCGGCCAAAGATAGGGCCGGATTTATGACAAGAAAAGGTATCAGGCGCTGCTGGCAGCAATGTCCTTGGCCCGTGACTTGCTGCCGCCTGGTTTGTGCGCTAACAGTGGCTTGAGAAAACGACCCGTGTGCGATATCTCCATATCGGCAACCTGCTCCGGCGTGCCTTCGGCAATAATGCGTCCACCGCCGGAGCCTCCTTCTGGCCCCAGGTCCGTCACCCAGTCCGCAGTCTTTATGACATCCAGATTGTGCTCGATGACCACAATGGTATTGCCGTGATCGCGTAGGCGATGAAGCACCGTCAACAGCTGGCGAATATCCTCGAAATGGAGCCCAGTCGTTGGCTCGTCGAGAATATACAGGGTCTGGCCGGTATCGCGCTTGGCAAGCTCTCTAGCCAACTTGACCCGCTGTGCTTCGCCGCCGGAAAGAGTCGTGGCACTTTGGCCTAAACGTACATAGGACAGTCCCACATCGATCAGGGTCTGCAGGCGGCGCGCGATTACCGGGACCGGGCTGAAGAATTCCAGGGCCTCTTCCACGGTCATCTCCAGCACCTCGTGGATATTTTTGTCCTTGTAGTTGACCTCGAGGGTTTCACGATTGTACCGCTTGCCCTTGCACACATCGCAGGGAACGTAGATGTCCGGCAGGAAGTGCATCTCGACCTTGATCATACCCTCGCCCTGGCAAGCCTCGCAGCGTCCACCTTTGACATTGAAAGAAAAACGGCCCGGTTTGTAACCTCGGGAGCGCGCCTCCTGGGTGCCGGCAAACAGTTCGCGAATGGGCGTAAAGATACCGGTGTAGGTAGCCGGATTGGACCGCGGCGTGCGACCGATAGGGCTTTGGTCGATATCGATAATCTTGTCAAGCTGATCAAGACCCTCAATCTTTTTGTAGGGTGCTGGCGTAAGGGTGGTGGCGCGGTTTAGCTCGCAAGCGGCGATCGGCATCAGGGTTGAGTTGATCAAGGTCGATTTCCCCGATCCTGAAACCCCGGTTACACAAACGAATAAACCTAAAGGAAGCTCTAGGGTAACATCTTGCAGGTTATTTCCGGTGGCGCCACTCAAGCGAAGCATTTTCTCCGGGTTGCACGGGATTCGATAAGGTGGAATCTCGATACGCCGTGAGCCGGCCAGATACTGGCCGGTAAGAGACTCTTCACTACTTTCGATGTCATCCGGTGTGCCCTGAGCCACGACACGACCGCCGTGTACGCCAGCACCGGGGCCGATATCTAGTACGTGATCCGCAGCGCGAATGGCATCTTCGTCATGCTCGACCACGATCACCGTGTTGCCCAGGTCGCGAAGATGAACGAGGGTTTTGAGCAGGCGGTCATTGTCGCGTTGGTGAAGGCCGATAGAAGGCTCATCCAGAATGTACATGACGCCAACCAGCCCCGCGCCGATCTGGCTTGCTAGGCGAATACGCTGAGCCTCGCCGCCAGAAAGCGTATCCGCGCTGCGTTCCAGGTTGAGATAATCAAGCCCGACGTTAACCAGAAATTCCAGGCGTGCATGAATCTCATTGACAATCTTGAGGGCAATCTCGCCTTTGCGTCCGGGAAGCGTCAAGGTCTTGAAATACTGCCAGGCTTCGCCAATCGGCAAGCGCACCATTTGGGGCAGGGTGTAGTCATCGACGAAGACATGACGCGATTCCTTACGTAACCGGCTACCTTGGCACGTTGGGCAAGGCTGCACGGCTAGATACTTGGCAAGATCATCCCGCACCATGTTCGACTCAGTCTCGCGGTAGCGCCGCTGCATATTGGGCAGCACACCTTCGAAGGGATGTTCGCGGGTAACCTTGCGTCCCCGATCATTGACATAGCTGAAGGCAACGACATCATCGCCACTGCCGTTGAGCACGATATCGCGCTCGTGCCGCGCAAGCTCAGCCCAGGATGTCTCCAATTTAAATCGATAATGCTTGGCCAGTGCCTGTAGCTGATTGAAGTAGTAAACGCTGCGCCGATCCCAGCCTTTGATTGCCCCTTCAGCCAAGGAGAGTTCGGGATGACTGATCAGCTTCTCTGCATCGAAGAACTGTTGCACGCCGAGGCCATCACAGGTCGGACAGGCGCCAGCCGGGTTGTTGAAGGAAAACATCCTTGGCTCTAGCTCGGCGATGGAGTAACCGCAGACCGGGCAGGCAAACCGCGCCGAAAAAGTGATGTCCTCCTGTTCATCGTCCATGAAATGTACTAAAGCGATGCCATCGGCCAAGTTAAGAGCGGTCTCGAAGGATTCGGCCAAGCGCTGCTGCAAGTCTTCTCGAACCTTTATTCTATCCACCACGACGCTGATATCATGTTTCTTGTTCTTTTCCAGGGGCGCGATATCGTCAAGTTCCAATACCTGGCCATCGATCATGGCCCGTACGAAGCCTTGAGCGCGAAGCTCACTGATCAGCTGTAGATGCTCGCCTTTACGACCCTTGACCACAGGGGCCATGAGCATCAGTTTGCTGCCTTCAGGCAGGTTCAGGACCTGGTCGACCATCTGAGAGATAGTCTGGGCTTCTAGATCGGTACCATGCTGTGGGCAGCGTGGCGTGCCGGCCCGGGCGAACAGCAAGCGTAGATAGTCGTAGATTTCGGTAATCGTACCGACAGTGGAACGCGGGTTATGAGACGTAGATTTTTGCTCAATGGAAATCGCCGGTGACAGCCCTTCGATATGGTCCATGTCAGGCTTTTCCATCATCGACAGAAACTGGCGGGCATAGGTGGAAAGCGACTCGACGTAACGGCGTTGCCCTTCGGCGTAAAGCGTGTCGAAAGCCAAAGATGACTTGCCGGAGCCTGATAGCCCGGTCACCACGATCAACTTGTCCCGCGGCAGTTCGACATCGATGTTCTTGAGGTTATGAGTGCGTGCACCCCTGACCTGAATCTTGTCCATTACCACCTCGGCAGCGCAAAAGCTCGATTATACGCCTGCCTAATGATGCGGCAAAACGATGTCGTACTTTTCCTAATAGCGGTGGTATCGGTAGAATACTCGATCTGCTGCCGGGCTTCTTTTTTACCGTACTTAAAACGTTCATCGTCCTGTACCACGGCCTGGCGAACCGCTTTTCATTCAGTGTGCGACCTACTTCATGACCATTCGTTTACTTTCCACTGAGCGACGAGCCATCGTCGGCTTGGCCAGTCTTTATTCCACGCGCATGCTTGGGCTGTTCATGGTGCTACCAGTGTTGGCGCTGTATGCCGACGACCTTGCAGGCGCCACGCCTCTGCTAGTCGGTTTGGCTCTGGGTATCTATGGGTTGACCCAAGCTGTATTGCAGATCCCCTTCGGACTGCTGTCCGATCGTATCGGACGCAAGGGTGTAATCGCCGGTGGTCTGGTGCTGTTCGCCCTGGGCAGTATCGTCGCTGCGGAAGCAACAACCATCGGTGGCGTCATTGCTGGGCGTTGTATGCAAGGTAGCGGTGCAGTGGCTGGCGCTATCATGGCCTTGCTCGCCGATCAGACCCGAGAAGAGATTCGTACCGCAGCCATGGCCACCATCGGTCTGTCGATTGGCGTGGCCTTTGCGGTAGCCATGGTGCTTGGTCCGCTGATCGCGGCCTCCTTCGGACTCGCGGGCGTCTTCTGGTTTACCGCGGGCCTGGCTTTGCTGAGTCTGCTTGTGTTGTGGCGGCTGGTGCCGGCAGCCCCACGACGAGCGCGTCACAAGGACGTTGGGCTGGATCGTAGTCAGCTGCGGGATACGCTGACGCGCAGTGATTTGCTGCGTCTTGATTTCTCGATCTTTGCCTTGCATCTGATCTTGATGGCAGCTTTCGTGGCGGTTCCGTTTCGCCTGGTTGATGTTGGTATCGAGCCTGCGCAGCAGGGTTGGGTCTATTTGGGAGTAATGGCATTGGCTTTTGTCGGCATGGTGCCTTTGGTCATCATTGCCGAAAAGTACCGGCGCATGCGCGTTATCTTTATTGGGGCAGTGGCCAGTATGGTGCTGGTATTGCTGCTGCTGGGGGAGGCAAGTCATCAACGTTGGATGTTGATCGTCTTGCTCTGGGCCTTTTTCGTCGCTTTCAATCTAATGGAGGCGACGTTGCCTTCGATGATTAGCAAATTGGCCCCGGCGGGCGCAAAGGGAACCGCTATGGGGGTATATTCCACCAGCCAATTCCTGGGAGCTTTCTTGGGGGGTGTGTTGGGCGGTGCGCTATCCCAGCATTTTGGCTACGACGCAGTATTTCTGGGGGCCGCTGGATTTGCTTTAGTATGGCTGGCAATCATTTGGAAGATGCAAGCGCCTCGTCATTTGTCTAGCGAAGTGGTGGCATTGGACTCGACGCATCAGGGTGATGCCCTGGATACCTTGATGGCCCGCTTTGCAGGTGTTGCCGGTGTCGAGGATGTATTGGTCGTACCCGAAGAGCGTGTTGCTTATCTCAAGGTGGATCGCCAATGCCTCGATACTCAAGCATTGGCTCAAGTGATTGGTACTCGGCAGGACCATAAGAGCGCCTGACGTTAAATCAACTTCTCTATGCGCAACGCGCGGCGCCTATGGCATTTGTGTATCATTTGGCAATCGTCAACACTGTCGTCCCATAACGTTCTAGGTTGCCTGACAGCCATCGACTCGCTCATTGTTGTGCCGAACGGAAATGATGAGCGCCTTGGGTTTCCAATTAATTGATTGTAGAAGGAAAGGTGATTAACTATGGCTAGAGGCGTAAACAAGGTCATCCTGATTGGCAATCTGGGGCAGGATCCGGACGTGCGGTTTTTGCCTTCCGGCAATCCGGTCGCCAATCTGCGTATTGCCACTACCGATAGCTGGACCGACAAGCAAAGCGGCCAGCGTCAAGAGCGAACCGAGTGGCATAGCGTCGTACTGTTCAACAAGTTGGCGGAGATCGCCCAGCAGTATGTCAAGAAAGGGTCGCGCATCTACATCGAAGGGCGTCTGCAAACCCGTAAATGGCAAGGCCAGGACGGTCAGGATCGCTACAGTACTGAGATCGTTGGCAACGACATGCAGATGCTCGATTCTCGAGGCGCTCAGAGCGGTGGCGAATACGCTCAGCCGTCGCAGAGTAATTATGGTGCCCAGCAGAATAGCTATGGCCAGCAGGGTGGCGGCCAAGGAAGTCAGAGCCCACGCCCCGCGCAACAGCCTCCCGCTCAGGGTGGCCAAGGGAATGCCGGACAGCAGGGGAATAACTACGGTGCGCCCAATCCTGGCAGCTTCGATGATTTCGATGACGAAATTCCGTTCTAGAATCGATGTCGAAATACTTCATTTCGTTGAGTTTGGTTGATAGAGCAAGCGCCAGGGAGCTTCCCGGTCCTTGAGTTCGGCGTAGTCAATACCGACTCGGGGACCGGCTGTCACGTCACGATCATCAACGGGTGCTCCCTGAGTCAGCCACAGACGTTCTCCCAAACACACATCATGGCGGTTGAATTTCGTCACCGTGATACCCATTGCCTGGGTAAGTTTTCCAGGGCCATTCGCTAGATTACGGTCATTTTTGCCACCGCGGCGAGCAATCATGAAGGCCTCGCCCTTGACTGGAACGATAGCTCTCAACAAAACGGCGCCTGCTTGTCCTGATGATCCGGTAACCAGATTGAACATATCGTGGATACCATATATCAGGTAGACATAGGCACGCCCTGGTGGGCCAAACATGGGCGCATTGCGAGGCGTAAGGCCGCGAGTCGCATGGCTGGCGCTGTCCTCGGCCCCGCCGTAGGCTTCGGTTTCGATAATACGCCCTACCATGTACTCATCATCTTGCAGGTGTACAAGATAGCGTCCTAGAAGATCCCGAGCGACTTCTAAGGACGGACGCGCATAGAAGCTCGAGGTTAACGGTCCATCGTTGATCATTGCCAAAGGATCCCTATCATCATGATATTGGGCCTGCATTCTTGGAGAAGGAAGCGCCGTGAAGCTGTTGATTCTTGATGCAGGGCATTGTTTGAGTCTGGCATTTACGCGTCAAGCCAATCGACGCAATGATACTGAGCTAGTAATTGCGCGGGCGTTGACGCTCAGCGCTGATCAGCTTGAAGAAGTAGCCCCGGATGCCTTGATCATTCCGCCCTTGGCATCTCCCAGTGATGCAACGCCGGCGTTGGTGGAATCTCATGCTGAAGCCGTGGAGCACTGTCTGGCACTATGTCGCCATGCCGGTGTTCCCTTGGTGTGGTGTGTCTCGGATGAGCTTTATGAAGATGGTGCCGAGCTACCCATTGATGAGCATGTAATTCCTCATCCACGGGATGAGAGTCTGCGTCGGTTGATTGTCACCGGCAATCGTATTCGAGCGGATTTGCCGGAGCATTTGATCGTACGCCTGGGGCCATTGTTTGCCCTTGAGGGTAGCGATGCCTGGTTAGCTACACTGATTGAGCAGCTTT
>NZ_JIBT01000020.1 GCF_001039575.1 Halomonas sp. PR-M31 | reverse complement strand
TTGGCCACCGCCTAAGGACTCGACCCGTTCGTCGGTTTCGATGTGAATGGCTCGGTCGGCGCCCAAGGCAAGCGCGGTGCGCAGCTGTTCCTGCGCGGACTTGGGGCCGATGGAGACGGCCACCACCTCGGTGGCCACGCCCTGCTCTTTCAGGCGTACCGCCTCTTCCACGGCGATCTCGCAGAAGGGGTTCATGGCCATCTTGACGTTAGTGAGATCGACGTCGGAATGATCCGCCTTGACGCGGATCTTGACGTTGTAATCGATGACGCGTTTGACCGCGACGAGAATTTTCATCGGAAGGCTCCTTGAAACATGGGCTAATGCGAAAGGCAAATTCCTAGAGGTACTTGACCCGGATATTCTCACTCGCCGGCACCGCCTGGCAGCCAAGAATCAGCTTGCGGTCCAGATCCCGTTGATCAAGTACATCGTTGGTGCGCAGGGTCACCTCGCCTTCGGTAATCTGGCAGACACAGGTGGCACACATGCCTGCCTGACAGGAATAAGGCAATTCAACGCCTGCCTTCTCTGCCGCCTCGAGCAGCGTCTGCGCACCGTCGCAGGAAAACTCGTGTACCTGGCCGCCGATCTCGACGGTGATCTGAGCCGAGTCCACCGCCGCAAGCTGAGCCGCCTCGCCGGCTTCTTGGCTTTCCACCGGCGCCGCGTCTTCGTCCGGCAGGGATACGAAGCGCTCTACGTGGATACGCTCCGGTGCCATGCCTTCCTTTTCCAGGGCGGTGACCATGGCATCCATGAAGGGTCCAGGACCACAGATGAACGCCTGCCCATGAATCCAGTCCCGTCCCAGCCAGGCCAGCTGCTCCTGAGGCGCGACTCCCTGCAAGGAGTCGAGCCAATGAATCACTTGCAGGCGCTTGGGATATTCCCGGGTCAGGGCATCGAGCTCCTTGGCGAAGATCACCGAGCGCTCGTCGCGATTGGCAAACAGCAGCCGCACTCGACCACTGCCGTTACTCAATACCGAGCGCAGAATGGAGAACACCGGCGTGATGCCGCTACCCCCGGCACATAAAAGAAAATCGCCTTCCAGGGAGTCCGGCACGAAGATGCCCGCCGGGGCCATCACCTCGATGCTGTCGCCGACACGCACCCGATCGCAGACCCAGTTGGAGCCGCGACCGTCCGCTACCCGCTTGACGGTGACCCGGGGCGCCTTGTCCAGCGTCGGTGCGCTCGACATGGAATAGCAGCGCTGGATGAATCGCTCTCCCATCGGCAGACGCAGCGTCACGAACTGTCCCGGCCGATAGCGAAACCGCTCCTTCAGCGCCTCGGGCACTTCAAAGATCAGCGAGCGCGCATCATGGGTCTCCTCGACCACCCGACTCACCCGTAGGTGATGAAAACGTGAATCGGCCATGTCGGCACTCCCTCGATCAATGACTCGTTTGGCTCAGTCTGGCTTTTGGCCGTCCACTTAGACGAAAGGATCTGCGTTGGGCAATCCCAGCATTACGGCGCCATGAGCTCGGGCGTAAGCATCCGTGTTGTTGGCGATATGGCCGCGGGCCTGATGGATGTCGCGGAAGATACGTTCGATGGGATTGCCCCGATACAGACCCGAAGCAGCGCAAGCGCGCAGCAGCCGATCGACGTTCTCGCAGCACACCTGCGGCACCTGGGCGGACTGGGCACGCTGCAAAAGGCGCTCTTCCACATCCATCTGCTGGCCATTACGGGCACAATCGGCGACGCGTTGATAGTTGCGCATCAGCACCAGCTTGAGCTGATCGCTTGCCATCAGCGCCTGGGTGACCGCAATCTGAGCGTTGGGATCGTCCGCAGTCTTGGAGCCATGCTTGCCCATGTGGCCGCTGGCGTAGTCGCGGAAGCCGGCGATGGCACCATCGAGGGCACCGATACAGGCAGACGAAACGGCGCGCTGGAACATCTGGGTGAAAGGAACGCGATACAGCCAGCCATTGTTCACCTTGCGTCCGGGACAGCCCTCGTCGCTGTGATTGTTGGTGCGCTGGGTGCGATGGGTCGGCACGAAGGCGTCTTCGACGACGATATCGTGGCTGCCGGTGGCGCGCAGGCCGTGCACGTCCCAGTTCTTGACGATGCGAAAATCTGACTTGGGCAGAAGAAATGTCGTATGTTCGAGTTCGTCCGGGCTATTCAGCTTGGGCAAGAGCCCGCCCAACAGAATCCACTCGCAGTGTTCGACGCAGCTGGAAAAGCCCCAGTGTCCGGAGAAGCGATAGCCGCCTTCCACCGGCGTCGCCTTGCCCACCGGCATGTAGGTCGAGGCAATCAGGGTCGAGCTGTCCTCACCCCATACGTCCTGCTGGGCCTGCTCGGGGAAAAGCGGCAGCTGCCAGTTGTGCACCCCGATGACGCCATAGACCCAGGCGGTGGACATACAGCCTTGAGCCAGGGTCATCTGTACCCGATAGAACACCCGTGGGTCCAGCTCATAGCCGCCCCAGCGCTTGGGCTGAAGTACGCGAAACAATCCTGCCTTGGTAATATCGCGGATGTTTTCGTCCGGGATGCGTCCTTCCTCTTCGGCGCGGCGCGCGCGTTCTGCCAGGCGTGGAGCGAGATCCTGAGCAGCCTGGAGCAATTCGATCGCCTCAGGTGTCATGAAACCTTCCTGCTGCGTATCCGCCATGAAGTCTTCTGCCAGCACGTTCATCGTGGGAACCCTCTTGGTCTACGATTGGTCATTGCCATTCTCGTGTCGGCGAATGGCTGCCTGCTGCTTATGACAGCAGAATCCCACGAGAATCCTGCCTGCTCATCGTCAAAATGGACTACCGCTTCATGCCTCTGGCTAGCTCGTTTGGACGATGCCGCCACACCCGAGAGATCGATAATGGGCAGCATCAAAGTGTCACGTACCCGGCCCCGGGTCCTCGTCAACAACAACGGAGGCACTGCATGCGTACACCAATCGGCATTGTGATGGCCTTGATCGTCGCAGCAGCAGGTATCTATGCCTTTTCCCCACGTCTAACACCTGAACTCGATCCCACGCGCCTGCCGATACAGGAGATGGTGTTGACCAGCGTTGCCGAGACCGAGGCCGGTCTGGTCGCAGCCGGGGAGCAAGGCCATATTCTGGTCTCCAAGGATGATGGAGAAAACTGGCAGAGTGCCGAATTATCGCAACATCGCAATGCGCTCATTACCCGCTTGCGCTTCGCCGATGAGCGTAATGGCCTGGCCATTGGCCACGAAGGCTGGATTCTGCGCACCACCGACGGGGGGCTTAACTGGGAGGAAGTGGCCTTCGACAATGAGCGCGGCGAACCCTTGCTGGATCTCACCGAGCTTCCCTCGGGTCGCTGGATGGCCATAGGAGCCTTCGGACGCGTGCTCGGCTCCGACGACTCCGGGCTCAGCTGGCAGCCGATAGAGATCCCTGACAACACCGATTGGCATCTCAACGGCATCAGCGGCTCCGCGGATGGGCGCCACTGGTTGATCGTGGGTGAGATGGGCACCGTCTTCCGCTCGGCGAATGGCGGCGAAACCTGGACGAAGGTTCCCGAGTTCTACGAGGGCTCCCTGTATGGCGCCGTCTCATTGGGTAATGAAACCTGGGTGGCCTACGGCATGCGCGGCAATATCTTTCGCTCCACGGACGACGGCAAGACCTGGGAGCGCTCGACCTTCGACATCCCCATTTCCTTGTTCGCTCACCGTCAGTTGCCCGACGGGCCGCTACTGCTGGCCGGCCAAGGAGGCACGATTCTGGCAAGTCACGATCAAGGACGCTCCTTCGAGGTGATACGCCGCCAAGGCAAGAGCACCCTGACGGATCTAGAGCTCACCCCGGACGGGCAATGGTTGCTGGTAAGCACCGGCGGGCTGACGCGAATTCCCGCAAAAAAAAGCAGACAGCCCAATCCAGCGCCTTTCACACCCTTGAACAAGCGGGAGCCTCATGATGAGCAACGTCTCTCCTACTCGCACTATGCGCCTGGTCAATCGCATTGCCCGACTGCTGATTCTGGCGCGTAAACCGCTGGGTATCCTGTTCCTGGCCATCACTGTGGGGCTTGGCATTTCAGCCACGAATCTTCACTTCGATGCGGGTTTTTCAAAGTTGATACCCCAGGATCACGAATTCATGGAGGCATTCAACGAGCATGGCGATGAATTTACCGGCGCCAACCGCATCATGGTCAGCTTGAAGTGGAAAGGCGAAGGCGATGTCTTCAATCCTTCTTTCCTGAAAAAACTCAAGGAAGTCACCGACGAGGTCTACTTCACCCCCGGGGTCAACCGCACCACGGTGCGTTCGCTGTTCAGCCCGGAAGTGCGCTATGTGGAAGTGACCGAGTTCGGTTTCATGGGGGGCGAAGTCATCCCGTCACGTTTTACCGGTAACGAAGAAGATCTGGCCAAGGTCCGCTCCAACGTCGCCAAGTCCGGCCAGATCGGCAACCTGGTCTCCAACGATCAGACCGCGGCCATGGTCCAGGCGGAACTGCTCGAGATAAATCCGGAAACCGGCGAGCCGACGGACTACGCTGCCGTGGCCAAGCACCTGGAAAACATCCGTCAGCAGCTCGACGGCTCGGACGTGGATATCCAGATCATCGGCTTCTCCAAGGTCATGGGCGATGTGATGGAAGGGCTGACCACGGTGGTGCTGTTCTTCGCTGCCGCCTTCCTGATCACCGCCATCCTGCTGTGGATTTACTCGAAGTCCCTGAAGCTGACAGTACTGGCGCTTACCGTGGCCCTGCTACCGGTCATCTGGCTGCTGGGCATTCTGCCGCTGATCGGCTACGGCATCGATCCCATGTCGGTGCTGGTACCGTTTCTGATTTTCTCCATCGGGGTATCTCACGCCGTACAGATGACCAACGCCTGGAAGCAGGAAATACTGCTGGGCGCCTCGCCCATAGACGCTGCGGAAGGTGCCTTCCGCAAGCTGGCGATCCCGGGTAGCGTGGCACTGCTGGCCAACGCCCTGGGCTTTCTGGTCATCATGGTAATCGACATTCCCATGGTGCATGAACTCGGGGTCACCGCCTGTCTTGGTGTGGCGCTGATGATCGTCACCAACAAGCTGTTCATGCCGATCATTCTTTCTCACCTGAAGCTCGAAAAACTGGCTCGCGCCACTCGGCCCAGCACCGAAAAACCTCATCGGCTGTGGTGGGCAATTTCCAATCTGGCCCGTCCGGGGCCGGCCCTGGCGAGCTTTGCCGTGATGCTCGTGCTGCTGGCCGGGGGCACCTATCAGTCCCGGCATCTGTTGACCGGAGACATTGGCTCCGGAGTGCCGGAACTGCGCGAGAACTCCCGCTATAACCTGGACAACGCCCAGATCATCAACGAGTACTCCATCGGCATGGACGTGCTATCCGTGTACGTGGAAGCCAAGGGCGTCGAAGAAGCGTGTCTCAACTGGGAAGTTCTCAATGCGGTGGATCGCTTTGATCTTCGCATGCGGGGCGTCGATGGCGTGGAGTCCGTCTCCACGGTATCGGGATTGGCCAAACTGCACGTTTCCGGCAACAACGAGGGCAACCCGCGCTGGCAAACGCTGCAGCGTTCTTCCATGGCGCTACGCGCCGGCAGCGGTGCCGCCAATCCGGAAAACGGCTTCAACACCGCCAACTGCGATGTCATCAACATGATGGTCTTCCTGGAAAATCACGAAGACGCCACCCTCAAACACGTCGTGGGCGAGATGGAGCGCTTCATCGAAAGCGACGTCACCGACAACGTCACTTTCCGTCTGGCCGGCGGCAATGCCGGCGTTGCCGCCGCCACCAACGAGGCGGTAGAACACGCCGAGGCCCAGATGCTGATCTCGATCTTTGCTGCCATTTCCCTGCTGTGCTGGCTGACCTTCCGCTCCTGGCGTGGAGTGCTGTGCGTAGTCGTCCCCCTGATGCTGGTCTGCATCCTGTGTAATGCCTTGATGTCCCTGCTGGGGATCGGTCTCAAGGTTGCCACCCTGCCGGTGATTGCGCTGGGGGTCGGGGTCGGTGTGGACTACGGCATCTATATCTACGAACGCTTGCAGCACGAGATGCAGGACAAAGGCGTGTCGCTGCAGGTCGGCTTCTACCATGCCATGGAGCAGCGCGGCACCGCAGCGGTGTTCACCGCCATCACCATGACCCTGGGGGTCGGCACCTGGGCTTTCTCGGCGCTCAAGTTCCAGGCAGACATGGGTATCCTTCTGGCCTTCATGTTCCTAGTCAACGTGCTGGGAGCGATCTTCCTGCTGCCCGCCCTGGCCTGCTGGCTCAACGTAGAGAACAAGGAACGGCGCCCGGCAGCGGCTACGCAGCCAGGCAAGACCGCGCTGGATACCCCTTGACCCCAGTGTCATGAGCAACGCATTTCCGCCCCTGTTCTGTACAGGGGCGGTTTTTGTGGCATTGCCACGTTGTCGGCCTTACCCCACTCAGCTAGGTTTTAACAGGTAGGCCGTACCGTCGAACCAGGAGAACCCCATGAAAGGACTGTCCCTAACGAGTGCGTTACTGGCATCTCTACTTGCGTTTTCCACCGCCGCGCTGGCTCAGGAAACCGACAGTCAGATGTCGGAGACCAGCGATACCCAACAGATGAATCAAGGAGGCGATCATCAGCAGAACAAGAACGACACCGCAATGGATAAGGAGACGGCCGGCCACGATGGCATGAAAGGAATGGAGAGCAAAGCGGAGCAAAAACGCCGCGAACTCGAGGAAAAATCAGGTAACGACATGCTGCCCAATACCGGCACCGACGCCGGCTATGAGGCGGAAACGGATACCGACGGACCGACTAACTAGGCAACGCTTATTCTAACGTTTGAACGACGACACCCGGTCTAAAAAGCCGGGTGTCGTTGTTTTAACGTATCTTTCACAACATAAAAGATGATCATGAAACAATGAATGCAGAGCAGGGATATAAGCATTACCACACCCTTGACGAAAACCATATCGAAACCAAAATACAACCATAGTTCGTATCGCTTGCACAGCGATTCGACATACCGCTCGTCACTAGCGACAAGAAACTGCTCAGGACTTTTCCTGAACAAGCCATCGCTCCCCGAGATTTTGTCGTTCTGTAAACCACCCTAACCTTTCACCCCACCTGCGCCGCAGGAATGGTGTTCAGCACCGGATCGTTGGGGGGACGATGCACGCACCAGAGCCCGCCGGGATGATAGATATAGGCGACGCAGCCGTTGCAGCTGTCGCAGCCGGACTCGGTTAGCTCACCGCTTTTAAACTTGTTGATCAGGGCCGGCTCGTGCACCAGGGCCCTGGCCATGGCGATGCAGTCGAAGCCTTCTTCCATCAGCCGATCGACGTTGGCGAGGCTCTTGGCGCCACCCAGGTAGGCCAGAGGGATATCCACCGCAGCGCGGATGCGCCGGGAGCGCTCGAGAAAATAGAGCTCGCGAAACGTCACCTTGGGGGCATGCTTGGCGGACATCTTGAGTGCAGCAAGGCTCAAGCGGTCGTTCTTGAGCACCTTGGTGAATTCATCGAGATTCATGTTGCTGCCGAACATGAAGAAGGTGGACTCCACGTTGCGCCCGCCGGAGAGCACCAGCATGTCCGCCCCGGCTTCCTGCAGAATGCGGGCGGTGACGATGGCGTCCTCCACGTCCGCGCCGCGTCGTACCCCGTCGGCAACGTTGATCTTGGCCAGTATTGCCATGTCCTTTCCCACCGCCTCTTTCACCGCCGCCAGCACTCGCGCGGGAAAACGCGCCCGATTTTCGGCGCTGCCGCCGTACTCGTCCTTACGTTTGTTGGAGAGCGGCGAGATGAACTGATTGAGCAGATAGCCGTGGCCCATGTGCAGCTCCACCGCGTCGAAGCCCGCTTCTCGGGCAAGCTTCACCGCATCGACGAACTCTTCAATGATGCGCGCCATGTCCCGTTCATTCATCGCTCGCTGCAGGAAGTTGCCCTTGAGCACCCCTGCAGGATTGAAACCGGAGGAAGAACTGACGGTACGCCTCCAGACCTTGATGCCGGTGACAAAGGAGCCGCCGTGGGTGATTTGAGCGGCAATGGCACCGCCTTCCGCGTGCACCGCTTCGGTCAGGGCGCGCAGGTCCGGCAGGATATCCCGGCGCATCCAGATCTGATCCGGCAGCGTGCGCCCTACCTTGGCCACCGCCATGTAGGCCACCGTGGTCATTCCTACCCCACCGGCAGCCAGATCACGATGATGCTTGACCATGGCCCGGGTAGGCCGACCCTTTCGGGACATGGCCTCGTTGGTGGCGGACTTGATGAAACGATTGCGCAGTGTCAGCGGCCCGAGAGTGATGGGCGTGAAGGCGGCAGACTCGGCCGACATGAGAACTCCTTTCGCAACTCAATGAATAAGATGGGTCCGGGGGCAATAGATCCAAAAATGCATCAGTCGCAGAAGGACTGGCGTAGCTCGACCTTGTTCACCTTGTTGGCGGCATTGACCGGCAAGGTCTCCAGAAAACGTATGTGGCGGGGCACCTTGTAATTGGCCATGTTGCGCCGTGCCCAGGCAATCAGGGTCGCTTCGTCCAGCGTGCGCTCTTTCATCAGTACCACATAGGCACAGCCGACCTCGCCGAGGCGCTCGTCCGGCACCCCGACCACCGCGCTCTGGGCAATGGCGGGATGAGCAGCAAGCGCCGCCTCGATCTCCGCCGGATAGCAGTTGAAGCCGCCGACGATGAACATGTCTTTCAAGCGGTCGGTGATGCGCAGATTGCCCGCCTCGTCGAGAATGCCCACGTCGCCGGTGTGCAGCCAGCCCTCGGCGTCGATGGTCTCCGTGGTGGCGCCGGGATTCTCGAAGTAGCCCTGCATGACATGAAAGCCGCGCAGGCAGATTTCTCCGGCTTCACCAGGGGAGCATCGGCGTCCGCTTTCATCGAATATCGCCACCTCGGTGCCGGCGATCGCCTTGCCGCTGGTGGTGGCGATGGTCTGGGCGTCGTCGCCTGGGTCGCAGATGGTCGCCAGCCCGCCACACTCGGTCAGCCCATAGGCGGTGGTGACCACCTTGAAGCCAAGCTTCTCCCGCATGCGCTCGATCAGCACCGGCGGAATCGTCGAGGCGCCGGTGACGGCGATGCGCAGGCTGGACAGATCGGCGCTCTTCAGACGCGGATGGGCGAGCAGCGATAGATACAGGGTCGGCGGCCCGGGCAGCATGGTGATACGGTCGCGCTCGATGCGCTCGAACACCGCCTCGGCGTCGAACAGGGTCTGGGGCAGGATGGTGGCGCCGCTTAACAGGCAGGTCAGCCAGCCGGCCTTGTAACCAAAGGCATGGAAGAACGGATTGACGACCAGGTAGCGATCGCCGGCCTGTAAACCCACGATGCGTGCATACTCGGCGAAGGCGCGCAGGTTCTGACCATGGGCGCTCATCACCCCCTTGGGTTTGCCGGTTGTCCCGGAGGTAAACAGCAAATCCGAAAGATCGGTGCTTTCAACTTCCCGGGCCCGGGCACGAGCGTCCTGTTCGGAAATGCGCTGACCCGTGGCCAGAAAAGCCTCCCATGCATGAAGGCCGTGAGCGGGACCGGTGCGACGCTCATTGAGCAGCACCCGAGTTGTCAGGGCATCCATCAGACGCCCCTCGAGCATGGCGGGATAGTCCGTATCGAGAAAATCGCCTATCAAAAATAGCGCCCGAGCGCCGCTTCGTTCCAGAACATCCGCGGCCTCGGCGCCTTTCATGCGGGTATTGATAGGCACCAGCACGGCCCCGACGAAATGGATGCCCAGGGCCGCCAGCACCCAGCGCGAGATATTGGGTGCCCAGACAGCGACCCGATCGCCCTTGTCGATACCCTGGGCCATCAGGGCCCGGGCAACTGCCAGTGCTTCATGAGGCAGGTCCGCATAATCGATGGCCTGCCCGTCGCCTTCCAGCGCGGTGATGCCAGAAAAGCGCTCGGCGGCGATCATCACCAGCTCCGGAATGCTGGTCGCCGTGATGATCGTCTCTGCGTCTTGTCTTGCTTGCTGCTCACTCATGATTCATATACCCATCACGAATTGACCGCTGTCGACCCGCAGCTCGATACCGTTGATCGCGCGGGACTCGTCGCTGGCCAGGAAGACGATTGCCGCCGCCACATCCTCCGGCAGGCAGACACGATTCATGGGGTCGGCATCGATGGTGTAATCCGCCGGATCGACACCCGGCGGATAGGCGCGCTGGCTCATCGGGGTGAGGATGCCGTCCGGATGAATCGAGTTGCAGCGAATACGATATTTCTGACGCCGGCAGTGGGTGGCAATGGTACGGGTCATTGCCGCAATGGCGCCCTTGGAGGCGGAATAGGCGACGTAGTGATCGATGCCGCCGAGGGCGGCGACGGAGGACAGGTTGACGATCGAGCCACCCTGGCGCTTGAGCAGCGGCAGAGCCGTCTGACAACCGAGAAACACGCTGTCCGCATTGACGCTCATCACCTGTCGCCACTCGTCCAGGGTCGCCTCCTCGATGGAGCCCAGGCGCAGAATGCCGGCGTTGTTGACCAGCACGTCCAGGCGTCCGAAATGCTCTTCTACCTCAGTGATGGCGGACTGCCACGCCTGTTGAGAGGCAACATCCAGCATCACGAACATCGCCGCGTCACCGATTTCCGTCGCGAGAGCAGTGCCCGCCTCGCGATCGATGTCCGCCACTATTACGCGAGCACCTTCCCGGGCCAGCTGAATGACGGCGGCGCGTCCGACACCGCTGGCACCCCCGGTCACCAGCGCCACCTTGTCTTGCAAGCGTGCGGTCATGACTGCTCTCCCTGGGCTTTTGCTCCCAAGGCATGTGCTTCTGGCGCGTGGGCTTGCGAGACTCTTGCATCCGAGGAATGGGGTTCGGTGTGAGACGCATCCTCAGGACGATGTTCGGCGATGTGCCGGGCGGCGATATAACCGAAGGTCATAGCCGGACCCAGGGTAGAGCCGGCACCAGGATAGGAAGTGCCCATGACCGCCGCCGAGCAGTTGCCGATGGCATACAGGCCGACAATCGGCTGGCCTTCCGGCGTGACCACCTGAGCCTGGGGACTGGTCTTGAGTCCACCTTTGGTCCCGATATCCCCGGCATCCAGGCGCATGGCATAGAACGGCGGTTTGCCGAGTTTCGCCAAGCACGGATTGGGCTTGACGTTGATGTCGCCGTAATAGCGATCGTAGACGTTGCCGCCGCGATCGAAATCCTCGTCCTTGCCGGTCTCGGCGAAGCCATTGACCCGTTCCACGGTCTGTTCGAGCTTGGCGGCGTCAACGCCAATCTGTCCCGCAAGCTCCGCCAGGCTATCCGCCTTCCAGTAGACGCTGCCCAGCCACGCCTTGGGCAGCCGGCTATCCGGCTTGATCTGAGCGGGCATCAGCGGTCCCATGGCATAGTGAAAGCGGAAATGACTGTCGAAGATTGCCCAGGCCGGGATGCTTTTGCCCCCGCTGGCCCGATTGTCCTCATACATGGCCTCGACGAACTCCAGATAAGGGCAGGCCTCGTTGACAAAACGCTTGCCCTGACTATTGACCGCGATGGCGCCGGGAAAGGCGCGCTCAGCGAAGATGGCTCGGGCCTTGTCCTCGCCGGGCACGCTGATGGACGGCGACCACCAGGCCCGGTCGAGCAGCTCCGTGGCCGCCCCCAAGGCCTGGCCCGCTTCCAGGGCGGCACCGGTATTGTTGCCCGGCGGCGTGGCGCTCCAACCGGCCTGATTGGGCGTGGGCAGATAGCGCTCACGCAGCTGCGGGTTCTGCTCGAAGCCCCCGGAGGCCAGGATCACGCCGCGCTTGGCCGTAAGGCGCAGGGGCTTGCCGTCTCGTTCCACTATCACACCGCTGACTCGCTTGCCTTCGGTGATCAGCTCGCGAAAATCCGTGTTGAGCCATACCGGCACGCCGCGATCCTGCAGCGAGGCGCGCAGGGAGGCGACCAGGGAATAGCCCAGCGCCGCCCGACGATCGCGCTTGGTCTTCTTGCGCCATTTGCGATCCAGCTTGTAGCGCGCCATCAGCCACATGATCATCAGGCGCCAGCCCCGCTCTCGGGACATCGCCTTATGGGCATGGCGGGCGGTCCAGGCGATCTTTCCCATCAACAGGGTAGTGGGAGAAGGCTCCCGCACGCGTTCGAGCTCATCGCCTAGTACGCTGGTATCGAAAAGCTCCGGATCCAGAGTACGCCCACCGGCCAGGGAACCGGGTAGATTGGGATAGTAGTCGGGGTATTTCTCCGCCACCGCGTACCGCACTCGGCTGGTGGCTTCCAGCTCGCGAATCATCTTGGGGGCGTTATCCAGGTAGGCGCGCAGCCGTTCGGTTTCCACGCCGCCTTGGGTGGACGCTTCTAGATAGCGCAGCGCCTGATCAAAGCTGTCGTTGCCGCCCTTGGCCTGAAAATGGTGATTGTTGGGAATCCAGATGCCGCCGCCGGATAGCGCCGAGGTGCCCCCGCAGCGATCGCTTTTTTCAACGATCAGAGTCGAAAGGCCTTGATCCGCGGCGAAGACTGCCGCGGTCATGCGCCGGCGCCGGAGCCAACCACGATCACGTCGAAGGTTTCTGGAGATTGCGCGAGTGAAGTCATGATTCTCCCCTGAGGGTTGTCACGCCAGGCAAGCATCGCCGAGACCTCGCCGACGCTCCACGCCGGCTATCGGCAGGCATGAATGATGAAGTTGAATCCAATGATGCGAGCGGGCCAGCTCCGGCTCATCGTCGAACCGGACTAGGTTAGGAGCTTCGCTCTTCGAGGAATTCACGCTTGATGCGGGGTTTGATCAACTTGCCCACCGGATTGCGCGGCAGCGGTTGCTGACGAATCTCGATCTCTACCGGCACCTTGTACCCCGCCAGGCGTCGGCAACATGGCGACGCAGCGCCTGGGGATTCGGGTCCCACTCCGGCGCCACGCTGACAACGGCCATGACCGCTTCGTCGGTGTCCGGGTCCGGCACGCCAAAGACTGCCGCTTCGATGACCGCAGGATGTGTCATCAAACAGGACTCCACCTCAGCGGCAGCAATGTTTTCGCCACTGCGGTTGATGATGTCCTTGAGCCGGTCCACCACGTACAAGAACCCCTGGTCATCCCGGTAGCCCAGATCGCCGGTATGCAACCAGCCATCCGCCAGCGCCTGACGGGAAACCCCGTTGCCGCTCCAATAGCCCTGCATCAATGCTGCCCCTCGCAGGCAGATTTCACCGACCTCGCCATTAGGCAGCTCCGCGTCGTCTGCAGAGGCGATGCGCACCTGCATCAATGGCGAGATCAGCCCTGAGCTGGTGGGATTGCTCTTGAAAAGATCACCGGAAATCGCGGCGCAAACGCCGTTTGATTCCGTCATGCCGTAGCCGATGCCCAACAGCTTTTCCGGCATCCTGGTCAGTACACGGTCGATGAGACTTTCCGGCAGGCCGGCACCGCCAAAGCCCAGGCCCATCAATACATCCTGGATGGCAGGATCGAAGAACTCTTCTTCGGCGAGTAGCTGGCGCACCATGGAAGGCGCACCGTTGAACTGAGTGACCTGCTCGACACGCATCAGCTCCAAGGCCTCCCGGGTGTCCCAGCGATGCAGGAACACCAGCCTGCGTCCCTTGCTCAAGGCGGTCAGCAGCTGGGCATGCAGTCCACTGACATGGAACAGCGGCACCGCCGTCAGCGTCGTCGGCTCATGACCGCTTTGCATGATTCGCTGGATGGTGCGCGGAGAACTCATGGCGGAGATCGCGCCGATATAGTCGATGTTGGTCAGAGCCTGACACACCGCCCGCTGAGAAGAAAGCACCCCCTTGGCCTGACTGGTAGCCCCGGAGGTGAACAGGATCAGCGCCGGATCGTCCGGGGCGAGATGAACCTCGGGCAAAGCATGCTGAGGCCCCTGGATGAGCGTATGGTAATCCTGAGCGTCATGGCGCGACTCGACCGGCTCCCCCACCCGCACCACGTGGCAACCGGGCACGCCCGGATCGCCCTCGAGCCGCTTCAGACGATCGCTGTCGCAGCACAGCACGCTGGGAGCGACTGACTGCAAGGCACTGCGCAGTTCGTTACCCAGACCAAAACTATTGATCGGCGCGGGCACCGCCCCAGCATCGCCGCGGCGACGAAGGCCACCGCCCATTCC
>NZ_JIBT01000002.1 GCF_001039575.1 Halomonas sp. PR-M31 | reverse complement strand
CTGCCATCACTCGAGACTCGAAGAAGAGCGGCACTACCGGTGATCAGGTCGATCTGGCCTGCTGGTGGACGGCCTGCAGTCCGAGCGGGAGCAGGGCATCACCATCGACGTGGCCTATCGCTATTTCTCCACGGACAAGCGCAAGTTCATCATCGCCGACACCCCGGGCCACGAGCAGTACACCCGCAACATGGCCACCGGCGCCTCCACCGCGAGCCTCGCGGTGATCCTGATCGATGCGCGCTATGGGGTGCAGACCCAGACCCGCCGACATAGCTTCATCTGCGATCTGCTGGGCATCCAGCATCTGGTGATTGCGGTTAACAAGATGGACCTGGTGGATTTCTCCCAGGCGCGTTTCGACGAGATCGTCGCCGAGTATCGAGGCTTTGCGGAAAAGCTCAGTGTGCGGGATATCCGCTGTGTGCCGATGTCCGCACTGCAAGGCGACAACGTGGTGGACAGAAGCCCTCACATCAACTGGTATGCCGGCCCTACGTTGCTCGAGCTGCTGGAAAGAATCGAAATCGCCCGAGACCGGAATCTCGAAGATCTGCGTCTGCCGGTGCAGTACGTCAATCGCCCGAATCACGACTTTCGCGGTTACTGCGGCACCCTGGCCGCCGGCACTCTACGGCCGGGGCAGGCAATCAAGGCATTGCCCTCGGGCAAGACCGCCCGGGTGGAGCGCATCGTCACCTTCGATGGCGATCTGGAACTGGCCACGCCGGGTCAGGCAATTACCGTCACGTTAGATGATGAAATCGACGTTTCCAGAGGCGACTGGCTGGTGGAGGCGAACGAAGACCTGTTGCTGGCAGCCAATGTCGACGCCGACATCGTCTGGCTTCACGACACGCCAATGGCACTCAAAAAGCTCTACGATATCAAACTGGGTACCCGGATAGTGGCGGGGCAGGTGAGCGCCATCGACTATCAGATCGACGTCAATACCCTGGACAACAAGCGCGGCGAGCAACTGGAATTGAACGCCATCGGTCGCTGCCGGATTGCCCTGACTGCGCCGCTGCCGATAGACGACTATCGCAGGAGTCCGGGCACCGGCAGCTTCATCATCATTGATCGTCTTACCAATGTAACCGTGGGCGCCGGAATGATGCGGGGGACCTGCGAGCCTGAGCGAGATACGAATTTAGCCGACGGCGTCGATTGGCAGAACTTCGAACTCGAGCTCAACGGCTTGATTCGTAAACACTTTCCTCATTGGGAGGCCAAGGATATCCGCGAACGATTCAAGCGCTGACTTGAGGTTCCGGCTGGGAGGGGCTGTTGAGCTGTAACAGTCGGATCAGTTCGCTGCGCATGCGCGGATCCGGCCCCAGCATATCCGCCAGAGTGTAGCCATCGAGCACTTCAAGAAAGGCTTTCAAGGCCTCGCCAAGCATCGTCTTGATGCGACAGGCGGGGGTGATGACGCACCGGTTACGATCACCGAAACACTCCACCAGTTCCAGATCCTGCTCTGTGTCCCGCACCAGTGCGCCGATATTGATATCCTCGGCGCGGCGTTTCAGCAGCAGCCCACCATGCTTGCCGCGAATCGCCTGTAAATAGCCCCTGCGATTGAGCTCCTGGACTACCTTCATCAGATGATTGCGGGAAATATTATAGCGCTCTGCGATTTCACTAATGGTCGAGCGCTCTTCGCCCTTGAGTGCCACATAGAGCAGTACGCGTAATGAATAATCGGTATAGCGTGTAATGTGCATGTTGGTATCCTTGCAAGTGTAGGCTTCCTTGCCTCTTGGTGAAGGTGCCAATGCGACCACTAGCGTATCGAGCGGCGTTGGTTATTGATAAATCACAAGACAAATGAATAGGCGCATCGTTCCATAGCAGGCTATTAAAAATGCGATGCAGCTTATAAGATGCATATTTTATATATGTTAGTTGGCAGCCATGGAGCGCACAAGCGCAAGGCCTATATGAATAATCAACGCAAGTTGCCGGCAAGGGTGCTGTTCTTCCCCGCGGCTGGCCTCTATGCAGCAGTGCTGGTGCCTTTGTCGCTATGGGCCATGTTCTATAGTCCCCTGCTTCTGCCGGGTATCAACAGTGGGCTCGACCATGCACAAGAGTTGCTGTTCGGCTTTGCCCTTGCCGTGATCGCGGGATACCTGTTGGGGCCCTTGAGCCCTCGACTTTTGATGATCTTGTTTGGATTATGGCTGAGCGCGCGGCTGGGATATTTGCTGGCACCTGCCAGCTTCCTGCCACCACTGTTCGGCACCCTATTTGCGCTCGGGCTGGCAATGCACATCGTGCTGCGTTTTCGCTCCGCCAAGAAATGGCGTAATCGGCTCTTGAGTCCGCTTCTATTATTGATTTGCCTGCTTGCATCGGCCTTGGTCTGGTTGATTCATACGGGCAAGGCACCGTTATTGCAGCATGCCCTGGTGTATCAGACCGTGCTGCTGCTGGCGCTGCTGATGCTGTTCATGGGAGGGCGGGTGATCGCACCGGCGTTGGCGGGGCATCACCAACGCCTGGGTAAGGTACTGAACGCCCGTGTGCAGCCACGTCTCGAAGGATGGATCATTCTTAGCATGATCCTGGCTATCGTCCTGATAAGCTGGCCGGCTAGCCGCAGTTGGGCAGGCCTTGTGCTGATTCTGGCGGGAGTTCTGGCGTTCGTGCGCCTGTTGCGTTGGCGATTGTGGCATTGCAGTGCGAGACCGGATCTGCTTTGTCTAGGCGCCGGGTATGGCTGGTTGGTGGCTGGGCTTGTGAGTAATGGTATCGCTCAGTGGCAGCAACAAATGACCTCAGGCTTGATCCATGTCATTACACTGGGGGCGCTGGGGACGCTTACGGGTGTTATCATGATGCGCTCCACTATCCTTCAGAGTGGCGGTCGCAACGCGACGGATCATGCAAGCGAATGGCGGATCCCGTTGTTCACCTTGTTGATCGCAGTGGCGACCTCATTACGGCTTGCTTCGCCGCATTTCGTATCGTTCCACCTGGCGCTGCTGTGGGGCGCCGCTCTCGCATGGAGTCTGGCTTGGTTACTGGCCACATGGTGTTTGTGCAGAGCCATCAGCGTAAGTTTGAAACGCCAGGCAGCACGGCATCGAGAGGTTCTGCGGGAATGAGCTCTCGGATAAACGAAATTCTGAATATTGCTGTCGTCATTGTAAGGAGATCCTTGTGCCCATTGCTTGTTTTACCGATCTGCTGGCAGAAGCGCGCCGACAACCGGAGCCTCAGCGTCTGCTGTTCGTGTTCGCCCGGGCCGAACTGCCGGATCATCCCGATGCCGAGCAGCGCGAGCGCTTCGAGCAGGGCGAGGGTGGTGTACTGGCGCCGGTACTGTGCGTCGACAAGACCTTGGATGAGCTGAGCGATATGCAGTCGTTGGTCGAGGAGTCCCGGCGTACCGAAGTGGAGTGGGATATCGTCTTCGCCGCCGCCTTGGCAGGCGATGGCCGGGAGCCGCCTAGTAGCGACGAGGCGGAACAACCCTTGCAGCGCATGGTGGAGTCGCTGCAACAGGGCACCATCGATAATTTCCTGGCCTTCGATCGCCGCGGCGATGCGGTAAGTTTCCATTGAACCTGTGGAGAGATCGTGAAACCCAATGATCTGACGTTTGATAGAGCTCTAGTCGAAAAATACGATCGACCGGGGCCGCGCTACACCTCTTATCCGACTGCGCCACGCTTCAATACCGCTTTCGCCTTGGATGATTACCGGGATGCGGCGAAGCGTAGCAACCAGGATTCAGCGTCGACGCCGCTGTCGGTCTATATTCATATCCCGTTCTGCAAGAGCCTTTGTTACTACTGCGCCTGCAACAAGATCATCACTCACAAGACCGAACGGGCGGTGGAATATCTCGACTACCTCAAGCGGGAGATCGCGCTGCAGGCAGGGCTATTCGACGCCAATCGCAAGCTGACCCAGCTGCATCTAGGGGGGGGCACGCCAACCTATCTGACCAACGACCAGATGACGGAGCTGATGGATGCCCTGGATGAGGCCTTTACTCTGGAACGGGGCGCACAGCGGGAGTTCTCCCTGGAAGTGGACCCGCGCACCGTCTCTCCCCAGCAGCTTCGCGAGCTGTACGCGTTGGGGTTCAATCGTTTGAGTCTGGGCGTGCAGGACTTCGATCCGGACGTGCAGCAGGCGGTCAATCGCACCCAGAGCGAGCAGCAGATACAGGATCTGATCGAGACCGCCCGGGACGTTGGGTTCGAGTCCATCAGCTTCGATCTGATCTACGGGTTGCCGCTGCAGACCGTGGAGAGCTTCACCACTACCCTGAACAAGGTGGTAAGCATGCGCCCGGACCGAGTGGCGGCCTACAGCTACGCGCATCTGCCGGACACCTTTCGGGCCCAGCGCCTGATTCGCCCGGAGGACATGCCGCCCCCGGAGCGCAAGCTGGAACTGCTGGAACTGACCATCGATCGGCTACAGACGGCGGGCTATGTCTACATTGGCATGGATCATTTCGCACTGCCTGAAGATGAACTTACCCAGGCCCGGGACAACGGCACGCTACAGCGCAATTTCCAGGGTTATTCCACCCATGCGGACTGCGATCTAATCGGCCTGGGCGTATCCGCCATTGCCAAGGTCGGTGATACCTACAGTCAGAATGCCAAGGTGCTGTCGGAATACTATGCGTCTCTAGATAAAGATCAGCTCCCCATCCAGCGCGGCTATCGGCTCAACGCGGACGATCATCTGCGCCGCGACGTCATTCATCAGTTGATGTGCCACAACCGGATCGATTTCGCCGCTATCGAAGTTGCCCACGGCATTCACTTCCGGGACTATTTTGCGGACGCCCTGGCCTCCCTGGATGAACTGGTAGCGGACAATCTAGTGAGCATCGAACCTGATGCCCTGGTGCTGCATCCGCAGGGCCGCCTGATGATGCGCAACGTGGCCATGGCCTTCGATGCCTACATCGGTGCGGATTCCAAGGTGCGGCGTTTTTCGCGCACGGTCTGAGGTCGCTTGACTGATGGAACTCACCTTGGCCCGGGTTGTGCATGTGTTGGCGGTAGTGCTGTGGATTGGCGGTGTGGCCATGGTCACCACGGTGCTGCTGCCGGCGGTCAAGCGCTTCAAGGACCCCTCGGAAGCCGTCGCCTTCTTCGAACAAGTGGAGGCGCGTTTCGCCTGGCAGTCACGCATCACCACGCTCATGGCCGGCGCCAGCGGCTTCTACATGTTGCATGTACTGGGCTGGCAGCGGCTGCTGGCACCGCAGTACTGGTGGATACACGCCATGATCGCGGTGTGGGGGGTGTTCACTCTGATGCTCTTCGTGTTCGAACCGCTGTTCCTGCATCGCTGGTTTCACGAACGAGCCACTCGGGCGCCAAAATCGACCTTCAGAATGATACAAAGGCTCCACTGGAGGCTGCTGACCGCTAGCCTGGTGACGGTGGCCGCCGCCGTGGCGGGAAGCCACGGCTGGTTCTGGTGGTAGTCAGCTGTTTATCCTGGCGTATCAGACAGTTTCATTAAGCGTTTACTATGCCAAATACAAAAAATTTAAATTGACTGATCACGCTGACAATATATAACGAGTAGTAGTGGAACGATCCGACCTCTTGCAAGAAATCATATTGAGGCGATCTCTTTAATTCATGAAGAAGCTTTTTGGATTTTTATTACCCTATAAGAATCTAGAATGATGCATTGTTTTGTTTTTTCTTTTGTTTCTTTAATATTTAAATGGTTGACCTTGGTATTGGAAGGACAAAATAGGTTTATAGACCCTGTCTTGTATAGTGATTTTGCAATAACGCAGTTGTTTTTGAGAGTTCGACAATTTTTATCCCAGATCGAATCATCAAAAATACCAGCTATATCGCTGTCGATATAATACTCCCAGCTTGTTTTTTCACTCACTTTTATTATATCTGAAGTACGTAATATTATAAATTTTAGGGTATTAGAATTAATCAGCGAAAAAAACAACATGAATACTAATACGCCAAGAAGAAAGAGAAATGATTTTGCTAAAAAAATTTCTTTAGGGGCTCTAAAATAAAGCAAAGCAGGGACATAAGAAAAAAATGCCGTTGAGAAAAATAGTAAAAAGAATTTGAGAGTTTCTGAATCTTTCCATTCGTCGTTTTTTAAGTTGTAATTAGCTATAAAAATAAAAAAGCAAGTGATCACGATGCTAAAAAAAGTCAAAAGTGCAAAAAAACAATGTTGTCGAAAGGTTTATTGTTAAGAGTGATAAAGTATATTTCCTTGAAAAATAGAATTAAATAGCACAAAAAATATACGGCGAATAAAAAACCAAAAAAATCTAATGATTTAAGAATGTCGTAGTTTTCTGTGTATTCAATAGCTACAAATAATAGAAAAATTGTCATGTAGGGCAAAAAAGCAGCTCTAAAAAGTAAGCTGGTTTTGCTAGTAGTGAATCTCTCGTCGGATATATATTTTCTTACCAATATTATGAAAGTAGATGGGCCTGTTAAAGTTGCTATTGCAAAAAGCCCAATCAAAAGACCTAAGCTTAGTACCAATTTCAATGAAATACTTTCTTGTAAAACAGGTATGAAAAGGTCGGGTCTGCCAATAAATTCAAGGTATGCGTAAACGTACACAGTTGTCGATATTAAGCTGATGGCGGTAATAGTTGCTATGATGTTAAGAGCATCAATATTTACGTAAGCGCGATTATGCCTTGTTTGCATGGTCTTGTGCTCAGTCTAGAAATTTTTCACTAGATGTTAAGAATAGAAGTAACTATTTGACTCATGCCACCTAATCCGATTTATCCTTTCGTATAAAAGCAAGTACCTCTCGGACAAACAATTGCTCCAATACTTTGTGTGCCTTCAAATTCTGCTTGATCGTGTTCGGATGAAAGCTACGTGCGATCCGAATAAAGATCTTGGCACTTTTACTAGTGCGAAAATAGCTCGAGAGCTTCTGCTGAACTTTGGCCATCTGAAGATCGCACCTCCGCTGGTCGTTGGCGAGAGGAGCGATGGGATTCTCGGGAAAATACAACGTATCCTCCTCGTAGGCTTGGAGACGTTCGAGCAGATTGCGCTTTGAAAAAACAGTGCCTAGAATCTAGCTAGGTTAGCTAATCAAGGTGATGAAATGCAAGTCAACATGCACGAGGCTAAAAGTCAGCTTTCAGCGCTGGCTGAAAAGGCGAATCGAGGCGAAAAGGTAGTGATCGCCAAGGCCGGCGAGCCCTGGGTCGAATTGGTTGCCTACAGGTCGCCGTCGCGGCGCAGGCCTGGCCGTTACAAAGGCCAGATTCGCATGACCACTGATTTCGACAGGACGCCAGAGGATATAATCGCCGCATTCGAAGGGCAGTGACCATGCGACGGATACTGCTCGATACCCATGCGTTTCTCTGGTGGCTGGCCGATGATCCTCAACTTGGAACGAAGGCGAGAGAGATCATCGCAGAACCCCGCAATTCTATTTTCGTCAGCGCCGCCAGTGTCTGGGAGATCAGCATAAAAAAGCAGCTCGGCAAGCTCGAAGCGCCTTGTGATCTGAAAAACATCATCGAAGATGAGGGTTTTATTCCGCTGACCATCGATCCTTTTCACGCAGAGCAGGCAGGGAACCTGCCCATGCACCATCGCGATCCTTTCGATCGCATGTTGATCGTTCAGTCCCAAGCGGAAGGGTTGACGCTGATGACTTCCGACGCAGCATTCAAACATTACGCCGTGCGTACGCTACCCGCGCGTTGAGCCTTCGATCGGTTATTTTCTTCATGGTGCTCCGGCATCCAGCTCCCCGCGCCCCAACTCACCCAATAACTCCAGATCGATATCCTCGAAACGGATGACTTCGCCGCCATGTTCGTCGCTGAATTTCTTGGCCTGGTCCTGCTCGCCGAAGGAGGCGAGGGTGTGGCCCATGGCGCCAGGTTGATCGTGACCGACCACATACCAGGCATCGACGGCGCGGATGTAGGCGTTGTCTGACGGCTCTTGCCAACTTGTTTCGCCAATGTCATGCACATAGGCGTGGCTGATCTGAGTCTCGTTTTCCGGCTGCTTGAGAAAGGTGAACAGTTCGAGGGTCGAGCAGAACTTCAGGCCTCGGGATCGCTCTTCATGAAGGCTTGCCCCTTGGGGCCAGGGAAGTTGGTGATGGTCATGCCACACACATGGCAGGCATCGCCATCGGTGATGGGTTGGGGCGAGGCCAGGGCCGTGTTCTCGGATTCCTGCTCGCATCCTGCCAGGGCCAAGACGAGCAAGAGGACGAGCAGCAGTGAAGGCAACGAGTAACGGTGTTGCATGATGGTATCCTCGATCGATTAAACGGAGCGGTGACGAAAGCGCAGCAGCGCCAGGCCCAGGGGTACGACGATCCAACCCAGCAAAATCAGCATCAGCCAGCCGGGTTGAAAAGCGCTTTCTCGGGCGAGGGCGGTCAGGCCGGAATAGGCCTGGGCGGCTTCGATTCCCGCCAGGTTGATTAATCGAAAGCAGTCCGTGGGGTTCAAGAGCAGCAGATAGGGCAGCCAGTCACCGCCATGCTGCGCGCCTACCAATAGCGCCAGCAGGGCCAGATCGAAGACCAGCACGAACACAAACCAGACGATCAGGGCGAGCCCCGCGGCCCGGGCCTTTTCCACGACCCATACGCTGATCAGATAGGCGAAGGCGATGAACACCCAGCCCAGCAGCACGCTGCTGAGGATCAGCAATCCGATGCTTCTGGCAAGGGCCAGCAGATCGACGCTCGGGGCGCCGAGGGCGATGGCGATGCCGGCAACACCGAAGCCCAGCGCGGTGGCGACACCGAGAATCAATCCATGACCCAGGAACTTGCCCAGCAGCAGCTTTGATCGACTCAAGGGATAAGTGAGCAGCAACAGCAGGGTGCCGGCTTCCTGTTCACCGACGATGGCGTCATAGGCCAGCAGCAGGGCGATCAACGGAATCAGGAACACGGCCAGGGTCGACAGGCTGACCATGGTGGTGGCGAGCGACGTGAAACCCAGCCCACCGCTGGCGGCGGCACCGAAGTAGGCGATGCCCACCGCCATCAGCGCCAGCACCAGGGCGATGGCCAGCACCCAGCGGTTGCGCAGGCCGTCCTGGAACTCCTTGCGGGCGACGGTAAGGATGGAACTCATGACTGACCTCGGGCTGGTGAAGATGTAGAAAGCGTGGCGGAAAAATAGGCGTAGAGATGTTCCAGGCTGGGCGGCAGCAGCTCGATGTCCTGGATGCCGGGCGCAGTGGCCAGCTGTTTCAAGACCTGCATCTTGTTTTTCGGATGCACATGAAATTCCCAGGCGTTGCCGTTTAGAGAATGCGTTTCATGGGCCGACAGGTCCGCCGGCGGGGCGTTCATCGCCTCGTCACCCTTGACGCGAATGGTCAGGGGCAGCGCTGCTTGCTGGCGCAACTCCTCAATGCTGCCCAAGGCCAGACGACGACCGGCGCCGAGAATCAGGGCGCGGTCGATGTAGGGCTCGACCCCGGGCAGCACATGTGATGAGAGAAGAACCGTGCAGCCCCGATCGCGGAGCGTCTTGACCGTGGCATAAAAATCTCGGGTTGCAGCCGGGTCGAGGCCGGTAGTGGGTTCGTCGAGCAGCAACAGCTGCGGTTCGCCGAGCAGTGCCTGGGCCAGCCCCAGGCGCTGACGCATGCCTTTGGAATAGGTCTTGACGCGACGCCGGGAGGCATCCCCAAGACCCACCTGCTCGAGTCGATCGTCGATCTGGCGACGATCGACGCGTTTGAGCCGAGCGAAGTAGTCAAGCACCTCGCGGCCGGTGAGCTGTTCGTAAAAACCGACGTTTTCCGGCAGAAATCCCAGGCGCTGGCGCAATTGGTTCGCCGCGCTGCCATTCGGCGCCGCACCGAATACTCTGAGCTCGCCTTCGCTTGGCGCGATCAGCCCGAGGATCAGCTTCATGGCGGTGGTCTTGCCGGCACCGTTGTGACCCAGCAGCGCCAGTACCTCGCCTTGATGCACACCAAGATGAAGATCGTCGAGGCTTACGACGTCGCCATGGCGCTTGGTCACGCCGTCGAAGATGATGATGTCGTTCATGTGTCCGCCTCATCGAAGGTGGGGTCGGTCAACAATGGTGCGCTGTCCTTCACCCCCTCGGCCTTGAAGACCGGGAATTGGCGTTGCACCCAGCGCAGCGCCAGTACCGCCGGGCTGTTCATCAGCAGCCGCGCGGCAGGGTAGCGCCACAGCAGGCGATCCATGGCATCGTTGGGCTCGAAAGCGGTATCGCCAATGCCGTCGCTGTCCATATCCCAGCCCATATAGTTGCTCCAGTAGTTGCCGCTACCGTTCTTCGACCATTCCTGGGAGCGGGTGGCCACGTACTTGACCTGCTGGCGATTGTCGATGAAGGCGTTGCCGAGCACGACGTTGTCCTCGGAACCGGCGGTCAGATGGATGCCGATATCGCTGTTGGCGAAACGGTTGTCGAGAAACTCGTTGAACTGGGAGTTATAGATGAAGATGGCCTTGCCATCGCCGCCGCGTAGCTTGCCCTCGCCCCGGGCGTTCACCGGTTGGCGGATGCCTTCGATGCGGTTGCCCTGAAGCCGTGAGCCGGTGATGTTGTTCATCAGGATGCCGTAGTTTTCGTCGTTGACGGAGCGATTGTTCAGCACTGTCAGGCGCTTGGACTGCATCAGCGCATAGCCGGTGCGAGTATCAAAGGTCAGGTTGCCTTCCAGATGGTTGTCATAGGCATACATGTAGTGAATGCCGTAACGAAGATCATGCAGTTCATTGCGGTTCAGAAAGCTCTGGCTGCTATTGTCGATGTAGATGCCATCGCGAGTGTGGGCGATGTCGTTGCCTTCGACCCGCACGTCGCGCACGTTGAACAGGTGCACGCCGTTGCCGCGATCCTGAGAGCGCACCTTGGTGTCGCCGCGAATGACGTTATCGACGATCTGGACGCCCGTGACCGCATCCAGCCAGATGCCGAAGCCCGACCCTTCGAGTCGATTATTGCGAATCATGCTGCCGGTCGCGTTTTCGGTGACGAAGATACCGGCATCGAGATCGGTGAGATTCCTGCCCCAGTTGACGATTTCGAGGCCCTCGAGGGTCACCTCGGGCGCGTTGATGGTGACCGCATGGCCCTGACCCTCGCCGTCGATTATTGCCTGGCCAGCGCCATGAATTTCCAGTGAATGATCGATAGTGATCGGCCCGATATAACGCCCGGACGCGAGCATCAGACGATCCCCGCCTTGGGTGCGGTCGATCTGAGTCTGCAGTGGCTTGTCGGGCGTGGCCTGATATTCCGCCGCCCAGCTTAGAACGGGCAAGCTGAAAAATAGGAGAACCCAAAAAAGGTAGCGCATGGCGTTCCTGGGCCGGTGAAACAAGTAGAGGGGGAGTATAAGAGATAGACGCAAGTAGGAATGACGAGAGGCGCCGGGGACAGGCCAAAGAGGAGGTCTTTTGCCATGGCCGGAAAAAAGCTCCATGCCATTCCGGCATTCCCGCCATCCATGGCGGTCAGATAGCAAAAGTAGCGCCCAGGGATGGGTTCACAGCGCCTCCTCGACGGCCTGTCGACGGAGCAGCCTCGAGTCAACCTGGCGTCGAGGCGTGCTCCAACCGGTTTCCTTTAGGCAGGCTCTACCAGCATCCGCCCCGTCATCTCCATATGCATGGCGTGACAAAACCAGTTGCAGTAGTACCAGTGCACCCCGGGTTTGTCCGCGGTGAAGGTCACGCTGGAAGTCTGCTGCGGCGAGATCTCCATGGACACCCCGTGATTGACCATGCAGAAACCGTGGGTCAGGTCCTCGATCTGGTCCAGGTTGGTGACGGTCACCGTAACCTCGTCACCCTGCTTGACCTTGAACTCGGTGAGATTGAACTGCGGCGCCACGGAGGTCATGTAGACCCGCACCTTGTTGCCGTCGCGGATGACCTTGTTGTCCATCATCAGATCGATGCCGTCGGCCTTGGCCCGCTCTCGCGTGACGGCAAAGAACGGGTCTTCGCGATCCCATAGCTTGCGCGGGTTGACCTGATCGGCACGCAGCAGGATGCAGTCGTGAGGTTCGGCGTAGGTGGGGCCATCGTGCACCAGCTTCATCTCCTCGCCGGAAATATCGATCAGCTGATCGTTCTCCGGGCGCAGCGGACCCACCGGCAGGAAACGATCCTTGGAGAACTTGGAGAGTACCACCAGCCACTTGCCGTCCGCATCCCGGGTCTCGGTCAGGCTTGCGTGATTATGGCCGGGCTGATAATGCACATCGATCTTCTGACGCAGATAATTGACGTCTTCGCCGTTGTAGCTCTTGATGGCATCCTCGATGTTCCACTTGGCCACCTGGCTATCGATGAACAGGGTGGTGTAGGCGTTGCCCCGGCCATCGAAGGTGGTGTGCAGTGGCCCCAAGCCCAGTTCCGGCTCACCGACCACGGCGTCCCGAGGCTCGATCTTGTCGGCGAATACATCCGGCAGCTTGTCGATGGCGATGATCGAGCAGGTGGGGGAGAGCTTGCCGTTGGCAATGAAGTACTTGCCGTCCGGCGAGGTGTTCAGGCCATGCGGGTTCTTGGGTACCGGAATATAGCGGGTCAGCTTGGAGCCGTGGCGGCCGTCCAACACCGGCACCTTGGAATCGCCCAGAGTCTTGTAGTCGCCATTTTCAACTGCTTTCTCGATGGCTTCCACGTCGAACACTACCGCCCAGTCCCGCTCTTCGCGCATGGTGCCTGCCAGCTGAGCTGCTTTCTCCGAGTTGTAGCAGGTCGAGGCAACGAAGCGACCTGTATAGTCCGCGTCGGTGTTGTCCAGGTTGCCGTCGACGATCACCTGCCAGGCCACGTCCATGCTTTCCGCATCGATGGCGTTGAACATGGTGTAGTGGTTCTCGAGATCCTCCATGTTCTGCCCATCGTTGGGATGAGGAATGAAGTACTCGGCGTTGGCGAACACGTACTTGGTATGGGGCACCTTCTGCAGGCGCAGGCCGTGGATCGCCTGGACGTTGGGAATGGTCGTGATCTTGTCCGTCTTCATGATGTCCAGACGGATGCGAGCTACCCGGGTATTGGCCTTGTCGTTGATGAACAGGTACTTGCCGTCGTAGCGACCGTCGGTCATGGAGACGTGGGGGTGGTGGGCGTCACCGTTGAGGAATTTCGCCGAGTCGCCGAGTATATGCTTGGACTCGTTGGTAATACCCCAGCCGGTAGCGCTATCGATGTTGAACACCGGAATGCGCATCAGCTCACGCATGGAGGGCACGCCGAGGATGCGCACCTCGCCAGAATGACCGCCGCTCCAGAAACCGTAGTATTCATCGAGTTCCCCCGGGGCGATGGCGACCTCGCCGCCTTCACTGGCCGCTCGCGCCTTCTGGCTCTGCAGCAGTGCGGCGGCGCTACCGAAGCCTCCCGCCAGGGTGGCACCGGCCACGCCTGCAACGCTGGTATTGCGCAGAAAGTGACGACGGCTTAGGTCTTTCAGTGAGTTCTTCTTATCTTCACTCATGGTTCATTCCTCTTGATGAGTGGGAATGCGTTGCAGCGCAGCGCCCTGCGCGCCGGCTGCGGCGGGATCGAAAGGCCGGGCTGTGTTACCGGAAACGCGTGCTGCCTTCTCATAGCGCTTGCGACGCTTGACCATGGGCGGGCAGCGCTGGTCGTCCCAATACAGCACCTGACAATCGAGACAGTAGTGACACTCGTTGGCGTTGATGCGTCCATCCGGGTGAATGGCACCTACTTCGCACTCGTGGGCGCAGATCTGACAGGGCGTACCGCAGCTGCCACGATGACGCTTGAGCCAATCGAACAATCTGAGCCGAGAAGGAATCGCCAGGCCGGCCCCCAGAGGGCAGACATAGCGGCAGTAGAACTTGTGGTTGAACACCGACACCAGCACCAGCCCCAGGGCATAGAGCACGAAAGGCCAGTCCCGCTGAAAGCGCAGGGTAATGGCGGTCTTGAAGGGTTCAACTTCGGCGTAATGCTCGGCAGTACCCAGGGAATTGAGCGAGATGGCGAACAGGCCCAGCAGGATGATGTACTTGATGGCCCACAAGCGTTCGTGCAGGCCGAAGGGCACCTCGATCTGCTTGACGCCGAGCTTGCGCGCCGCCTTGTTGACTAGATCTTGCAGGGCGCCAAAGGGGCACAGCCAGCCGCAGTAGACGCCACGCCCCCATAGCAGCAAGCTGACCGCGACGAACCCCCACAGAATGAACATCATCGGATCGATCAGAAACGAGGTCCAACTGAAGTCGGTCATCAGCGAATGGGTGAAGGTCAGGATGTTGACTACCGAGAGCTGGGCGAGGGCATACCAGCCGATGAAGAACAGGGTGTAGACCAGAAAGCCAATGCGCAGCGGCTCCAGGATGCGCGGGTAGCGCACCAGCACGTCCTGAAACAGCATGACGATGGTCAGTACCAAAAGCCCCACGCCCAGCACGCCGATCTGGAAGGCCTTGTCGTACCACACCTGGACCCAGATGGGCCGCTCCACCACCGGTTCCGAGCGATCGACGTAGGCATCCGGAATGCTGTAATCGGCGCTGAAGCGGGTGAACTCCGTATCCAGCGGGCCAGAGGCGCGGCGCACCAGCAGATCCAGCTGCCAGGGGCGGCCCGGATCGAAGTTTGCCTCCTCGCGGATAATGAAAATGTCCTTTTCCGTCATGCGGGGCATGCCAGCAAGATCAAAACTGCCGACCCGCTGATGATCCAGGTCGTGGAAAGTGATGGTGCGCCCGTCCTGGCTCACTTCGATGCGATCGAAGATACCCCCGCGCACATAGCCTGAGCCCTTGAAGGAGTAGTCGCCGTTGGCCATCAACGCGACGGCGTGTTCACCGGGTTCGAGGCTCTCCATCAGTGATTCATAGCGGGCGTCACCCAAAAGGTTGCGACCCGCCATGGGGGCATTCAGGTAGGTGTAATAAAGATTGATGAAGGTCTTGTCTGCGGGTTCCGGGGTGCCGCGCAAGTAGTCTTCCGCTGCGGTGCCGACGAAAGCTTCGTCCACCTGGCCATGGGTCAGATGCAGACGGCGGATGGTGCCGTCCCCGGTCAGAGTCTGCCAGTCGGTCTTTTCAAACACGTCCGGCTTGACCGTGGCGGCAGGTTGGGCGGAAGGGTCCTCGATGATGCCAAGGCTCGCGGCGACCTGACGAGCGGCGCGCATGATGGTGTCGTTGACCACGATCACCGTGACCGTGGCGCCGGAGATGGCGTCCAGATTGGTACCGATCTTGGGGTTGTCGCTGACGCTGAAGTTGGTATGGGCGCTGGCAAAATTCTGCAGTTTTTCTTCCGGGATACCCACCAGCATGATGGGCTCGGAGTGATCGAGCACCTTGGCCAGGGTCAACTGACCGGCGGTATCGATGCCTATCAATAGATTGACCGGTTTGCCGGAGTAGGCGGGGATTGGCGCCACGTCCATGCTTTCAAAGACATAGCCCAGGATTTCGTCGCCCTTCATGACGACCCGCACCGGCAGTTCGCTTTCTGCCTCTTCAAGGCTGCTGGCCTGGGGAAAACCCTGCTTGACCTGGTCAAGCTCAATGGCAAGAGCGGGTAGAGCCAGGCACGACAGGAACGCCAGCATGAACAGCATGAAAAAAGAGCGAAAGATAAAAGAAGTCAACTTCATGAGCCAGGCCTTGTTTACCGGAAGACGGTAAGATTTACCAATAGATGTATATTTTATGAATCTTTATCTTCACAGCTTGATGCAAAAACAATCTTGACCTGCGTCAACGATCGACGTCTTTTTCAGGGGCAGGAAATGCTCCGGCCTTGGGAAAGAGCCGGAGCGGCGTAGTTCAGGGCGTCTGTTGGCTGTAATAGGCAGCGATGTTGGCGATATCCTCATCGGATAGCTGCTTCGCCTGAGGCGCCATCATCATCGCCATACCCCCGCCACGCTGTCCTTCACGATAAGCCTTGAGGGCGCTTTCCAGGTACTGAGCGGACTGGCCCGCAAGATTGGGATAGATCGGCGCTGTCGCCTTGCCATCCTTGCCGTGGCAAGCCACACAAACGGCAATCTTTTCAGCGCCGGCGTCCGCATCCCCCGCGGCTTGAGCGGTAACAGCAAATGTCGCGCAACTTACTAGTAATGCAGTAGTTAGAATTTTCATAACTAGACTCCAAAATGCTTCTTATGCTCCTCAAAAACCCACTCAAATAAAACACGAATGGGCCGGTCAGCACGATGATGCCCGCACTTTAGGTGCAAGTAAATTGACGGAGGTCATGTTTTTCCGCACAAAGATGACTTCTATCAAGGTTGATGAAACAAGATACTAACTTAGTAATTGACCAGGATGCGGGCGAAGAATAATCTTTAAAAAGCATTTTAAATGCATATTAAAGGCGTGTTCGATCCTGCCCACAGAAGGCCAGGTCTGCAACGCCGCAAAATGAGAAGGGGGGGAATCACATGGCCGATGGTCTTACTAAATCGGCGGCACGCAATATCTTCTTTGGCGGGTCGCTGTTTTTCTTCTTGCTGTTCGCCGCGCTGACGGCCCACAGCCACTGGTACATGAAGACGTCATCCACCAACGAGGAGACGCTGACCGCTTCGGTAAAGCACGGCAAGGAAGTATGGGAAGAGCATAGCTGCATCAACTGCCATAGCCTGATCGGAGAGGGTGCCTACTTCGCGCCGGAGCTTGGCAACGTCTGGGATCGTTATGGTGGACGTGAAAACCCCGAAGCCGCACGCGCGGGGCTCAAGGCCTGGATACAGTCCCAGCCGCTCAATGTGCCGGGGCGTCGCCAGATGCCCCAGTTCAACCTGAGCGACGAAGAACTGGACTCCCTGGTCGATTTCTTCAAGTGGACCGATTCCATCAATACCCAGGACTGGCCGCCTACCAAGTCAGGCTGATCGATCGCGCATATCGAAGGGTGCAAGAAAGACAAGGGTTCAAGAACACAGGAGCATCGAACCGATGAAATATGAAACACAATGGGTGGCCTACCCCTTCTTTGCCGTTGCGATGTTGTTATTCGCGCTGCAGATCGTGTTTGGGTTGTTGGCCGCCACCGTCTATGTGGTGCCGGAATTCTGGGCGGAATTCATGCCCTTCAACATCATCCGCATGAGTCACACCAATCTACTGATCGTGTGGCTACTGATCGGCTTCATGGGCTGTACCTACTTCCTGATGCCGGAAGAGGCGGAGCGGGAGATTCATAGCCCGATGATTGCCTACATTCAGCTGGGTATCTTTGTCATCGCCGGAGTGGGCGCGCTGGTCAGCTATCAGCTCGGCATCCATGAAGGGCGCGAATTCCTTGAACAGCCGTTTTGGGTCAAGGTGCTGATCACTATTTCCTTTCTGATGTTTCTCTACAATACCAGCATGACCTTGCTCAAGGGCCGCAGGACTGCCGTCAACATGATTCTCATGCTGGGGCTGTGGCTGGCGGCGGTGTTCTGGCTGTTCGCTTTCTTCAATCCGAGCAACCTCGCCCTGGACAAGCTTTACTGGTGGTGGATCGTGCACATCTGGGTAGAAGGGGTATGGGAGCTGATCATGGCTTCTCTGCTGGCCTACCTGTTGATCAAGATGACCGGGGTGGATCGCGAGGTCATCGAGAAATGGCTTTATGTCATCATCGGCCTGGCGCTGTTCTCGGGCCTGTTGGGGACCGGTCACCACTACTACTGGATCGGCGCGCCGGGCTACTGGCAGCCCATCGGCAGTATCTTCTCCACTCTTGAAGTGCTGCCATTCTTCGTCATGGTGATGTTCGCCTTCAGCATGTTCTGGAAAGGCCGGCGCAATCACCCCAATAAGAGCGCCATGCTGTGGACCCTGGGCAGCGCTGCCACGGCCTTTTTCGGTGCCGGCGTATGGGGCTTCATGCACACCCTGTCTTTCGTGAACTACTACAGCCACGGTACCCAGGTCACCGCCGCTCATGGCCACCTGGCCTTCTATGGCGCTTACGTGATGATGGTGCTGGCGGTGATCACCTACGCCATGCCGCAGATTCGTCGGGTGCAGCCCTACAATCAGATCATGAACATGTGGAGCTTCTGGATCATGACCTCCGCCATGTGCTTCATGACCTTTACCCTGACCTTTGCCGGTGTGGTGCAGACCCACCTGCAGCGAGTGCTGGGCATGAACTACATGGAAGTGCAGGACCAGCTCGTGCTGTTCTACATCATGCGCCTGGGCGCGGGTGTGGCGGTGGCCGTCGCCACGGTGCTGTTTCTCTATGCCATTTTCGGCAGGGTAAAAGAGCAAATACCCGCAGGCGGACCGCAAATCGCCGCCAATACCAGTCCTACCTTTTGATGCGATAAGACCCCACGGTCTTGCGACAAGACCGTGGGCTGCTGACTTTTTACCCTGGAGCGCTGTATGACTCTTTCCGAAGTTGCTTCTACCGCCTCTGCCCGGCAGGCGTGCCAGGAGGCGCCGTTCTACCAGCCGGTAGGCAACGAATGCGAGCTGTTCGAGCACGCCTATCGTCAGCGCCTGCCCCTACTGCTCAAGGGCCCGACCGGCTGCGGCAAGACCCGTTTCGTCAGTCATATGGCGGCGCGATTGGGCAAACCTCTATTTACCGTTTCCTGCCATGATGACCTGACCGCCGCCGACCTGACCGGGCGCTATCTGCTGCAAGGCGGCGAGACCCGCTGGGTCGATGGTCCTCTGACCCGGGCCGTGCGCGAAGGCGGCATCTGTTACCTCGATGAGGTGGTGGAAGCGCGTAAGGACGTCACCGTGGTATTGCACCCGCTGACCGACGATCGTCGCCTGCTGCCATTGGAGCGCACCGGCGAGCTGCTCGAGGCGCCGGACGACTTCATGCTGGTGGTCTCCTATAACCCGGGCTATCAGCACATCCTGAAGTCGCTCAAGCCCAGCACCCGTCAACGCTTCGTCGCCCAGACCTTCGGTTTCCCGCCACCGGCGGTGGAGCGGGATATCGTTGCCCGGGAAAGCGGTCTGTCCGCGGACAGATGCAGTGCTCTGGTCAATCTGGCGGCGCGGTTGCGCGACATGAAGGGCCAGGATCTGGAAGAGGGCGTATCGACACGTTTGTTGGTCTACTGCGCTACCTTGATCGTCGCCGGCATGCCCATCATGCAGGCCGCCCGGGCGACCCTGGTAGAGCCGCTATCCGACGACGACGATGTGCAAGAAGGATTGATGGAGGCTATTGAAGCAACTTTCGGCGGATAGCGAGAACACACGACTATGAGCAAGCTGGATTTTCTTGAAGTGGAGGAGTTCGTCGGGCGCCACTGGCATCGCTGGGCGTCCAATGCCACCAGCTATCCGCATTACCCCGAGGCAGCGGTCCATCTCGAGGATCTGCGCGTCGTGCTGGGGGTGTTTTTCCGCGCCAGCGGCGGCGAAGCCGGCCTGGAGGTGGCAGCCATCGCCGCGCGCAATTCGACCCATCGCCTGAGTCTGCGTCAGCGCCTGGGCTTCGATGAAGAAACCCTCGATATCGCTCGGCGCGACGAGGAAAATCTGCTGCTGCCTCCCACTCTCGATCTGTTTCCCGATACTGCCCTCAATCGCGATCTTTATTTCTGGCTAGCGGCTTTCCTGGCCCTGGCGCGTCGCGTTCCACATCATGAGGATCCGCTGCGCCAGGACATCGCCTGGCTGCGTGACGTTGTAAAGACGACCCGTCGCGTCCTGGCCCACTTCCCCGGACTGCAAGAGCGCCATGCCCGGCTTTGTCAGGCGCTGCTGTCCGTTCGTCCCAAGCGCCGCCTGCCGGCGACCGAGGCTGCGGTCGAGGCCGTGATACTGCGCCTACTGGGTGATCCTCGAGGGTTAAGCGATGAGGCAGCCGAACTCGAGGCGGCAATTCGTGATCCCGACACCCCCTTGGATGCCTTTCAGGCGCCCCGGGGCTATCGTCCGCCGCTTCCCGTGCCGCTCTGGGCGCAGGTCGTCGAGCTGGGTCATCAGGGTGAAGTCCGACCCGAGGGAGACGACGAGGAGCCAAGCGATCAGCAGGCCCAGGCGGTGACTCAAGGCAAACGCAAGGCAGAGCGTCGGCGCCAGGATCAAAGTGAACGCAAGGACTCGCTGATCTTCAATCGCTTCGAGAAAATGCTCTCCTTTGCTGAGATGATCAATCTCAATCGCATGGTAGATGACGAAGAGGACAAGAACGCCAAGAGCACCGCGGAACAGATGGAGGAGATCACCCTAAGCCCGAACCAGCAACGGGCAGCGTCCCAGCTCAAGATCGATCTGGACCTGGCGCCGGAGGCAATCAGCGGCGAACGCCTGCGGGGCAAGCATCTTTACCCCGAGTGGAACCATCGCAAGCAGATCTATCTGCCGGATCATTGCGCGGTGCTGACGGACCTGCAAAGCGAGGAGGGCGAGGACTGGTTACCGGACGACACGACCCGGCGGCGTATTCGTCGGGTGCGGCGGGAGTTCGAGGCGCTCAGGCCGCGTCGCGAAACCCTGCGCGGCCAGCTCGATGGCTCTGAGCTGGACATGGACGCGATGATACGTGCCCATTGCGATCTGGCCGCCACCGGCGAGACCAGCGATCGCCTGTATCTGGCAACGCGACAGCAGGCTCGAGACCTGGCCGTGTCGATTCTGGTGGATGTGTCACTGTCCACGGATGCTTGGCTGGAGGATCGGCGGGTGCTGGACGTGGAAAAGGAAGCCCTGCTGGTGCTCGGCCATGGCCTGTCCGGTTGCGGCGACGACTACGCGATCCACTGCTTTACCTCTCATCGCCGTCAAAAGGTATGGGTCAACACCCTCAAGACCTTTGAGGAGCCCATGAACGAGCGGGTCGATCGACGCATCGCCGCCCTCAAGCCCGGGCGCTACACCCGCATGGGGCCGGCCATTCGTCATGTGAGTCATGAGTTGACCCAGCGCTCCAACCGGCATCGGTTGTTGCTGGTACTCACCGATGGCAAGCCCAACGATACCGACTATTACGAAGGGCGTTATGGCATCGAGGATACCCGCCGGGCGATCCTCGATGCGCGGCAGCAGGAAATAAAGGTGTTCGGTGTGACCATCGACCAGGAGGCGCGGCAGTACATTCCGCATCTGTTCGGCCGTGGCGGCTATGCCATCGTGCAAAAGCCGGAGCACCTTTCGTTAGCATTGCCGGGAATCTACCGTCAGATCATCGCCAACTAAGGAGCAAGCCAATCATGACTGCACGCGCCGTGATCGCGATACTGCTAGGGGCGGTGATTTTCTTGGCGGTAATCATTCCCGTGGCCTGGATCATCAATACGCAGGATTGGGGTGTTGCGATGATCTTCCCCGCGCCCTTTATCGTCTATGGCCTGATGGTCTTGGTACGGCGATTGGACGACTGGGTGCGGGCCGCCCCCAAACGGCGCCGACACTGATTGGTCGTGATTAATCAGATAAGAAGATTGGCCCGGGCCGCCAGGTAGCCCGACAAAATCAAGCCCAGGATCACCAGCGCCAGCCCAATGAAAGCGCCTTTCCAGGCCGGTGACGAGACGCGCAGGTTGAGATAGATCATCAATACCTGATGCGCCTTGAAGCCGGTGCTGATCAAGACCAGCAGCGCGGACCACAAGGGAAGCGCCAGCCAGTGATCTCCGGCATCGAGCCGGGCGGAGATCATGGAGACTAGCGTCAGCGCTATCAGGATCAACCAGGTCAGCACCAAACGGCGGGTGGTAGGATGCGTCGTCATGTCCATCTCAATAGCCTATCTATCTTGATAACTACCGTAATAGATAGATCAGTGGGTAAAGCAGAATCCAGATCAGATCGACCATGTGCCAGAAGGCCGTGGCGGTCTCCACGTTGGCGAGGGTGGTGCGCCAGGTCACCAACGCAAGCACTCCCAGGCCGAACAGCACATGGGCGAAATGAAAGCCGGTCAATAGATAATAGAAGGCAAAGAAGGTGTTGGTGTCAGGCGTCAGACCGGCGCTGAACTTGTCGATATATTCAGTCATCTTTATGCCACAGAACAAGACGCCCAAGGCCATGGTCGCCAGCATCCAACGCCGGCTGTGGCGTACATGACCTCGCGCCACCGCGTTCACCGCCAGCGCCGCGAACAATCCGCTGGTCAACAGCACCATGGTGTTCAGGCCGCCGATAATTGGGTCTAGCTGCTGCTGGGAGGCGTCGAAAAGTGGCTGCTCCGCAGCGCGCATCCAGGCATAGAGGCCAAAAGCGGCGGCGAACACCAGCATCTCGCTCAGGATCAGCACCCACATCAACGGGTTGCCGGGCAAGGCGGATAGCGGGCCCCAGTCGCTATCGCTATCGACGGCGTCGCTCTTGATAGCGTCGTCCGGCAAGGTTTCATTCGGTGAAGGCTGCCCGTGTTGCGATTCAGTCATGAAAGCGTACCTTGGCGCCACCGAACCCCAGGCTGCGTGGGTTATTGATGGGATGATTGGCCATCAGGCGATGAATACCCACGCCGCAGCGGGCCACCATCCATACCAGGCATGTCGTGAAGAACAGATAGCCAAGCCCCCAAGCGATGCCCGGGGCGGCATCAAGATAGCCCAGCAGGTTCCATAACAGCAGACCAATGCCACCGGCCACGACGCCGAGCCAGAAGGTGCGAATCTGAAAGCGCAGATGGCTATCGACCCACTCGGCGCCGCGCCCCAGCTTGAAGTGCGCGATCGCCACGCCAAGCGGTGCGGTAACCACTGCCATGACGCTGCCCAGGTAGAGGGCGTAAATCAGAACCGCAGCGCCACGGCCCGGCGAGTTGGCCTTGCGGGCAGCAAAGTCATCATCGTTTCGTTCGAGGTCGATTGGCATGCGTCATCCCTCTTCAGCGTTCGAGGTGGGGCAGCTTGTCGGGAACGCCATCCCACTCCTCGGCGTCCTCGGGCGGGTCCTGCTTTTCCATGATGACCGGCCACTGCTCTGCCAGCTCCGCGTTGAGTTCGATGAAGTGACGCTGGGAGTCGGGTAGTTCATCCTCGGCGAAGATCGCCTCCGCGGGACATTCCGGCTCACACAGGGCGCAGTCGATACACTCGTCCGGATTGATTACCAAGAAGTTGGGGCCTTCATAGAAGCAGTCCACGGGGCAAACTTCCACGCAGTCGGTGTACTTGCATTTGATGCAGTTTTCAGTGACGACAAAGGTCATGAGCATCTCCAGTTTTTTAAGATGCATGTCAAGCACATCTTAAAGCCTGGCGCTTATGGCGGCAATCATCCTTGAGTGACGGGCGTAGAAATCGATATGCAGGAATTGAGAATGCCAGCGGCAGTCAAGGCTGCAAATCCAAAATGTATGCCATATATTGTGCTTGTTATCATTGCAGGGGCTATATGTTGTGGTGCTGCCTGACGGCAAGAAATGACATTTTCTTGATGTGAGTCATGATTGATGGAGCCAAGGCTGATTAGGATGGCCCGCATTCGAGCACCTTGCACCCTCTGAGAAATGGTTGCAGCCGTATGATTTATGGCTCGAGTTTTGCCGGCAGGCTACCAGCCGGCCGGGATTTTTCTTAATTTCAGAATGTCTGGAGATTTCTCCTCATGAGCACTTCCGCCAACGCCGTCAAGACATCCAACGAGGTGCCATTGCAGGTACCTTCTCGCGATATCTGGGATTCCAAGTATCGTTGAAGGATCGTCACCAGCGGCCCGTCGACAAGGACGTTCGGGCAACCTACGAGCGCGTGGCACGTGCCCTGGCCGCAGTCGAAGGTGACAAGGCCGAAGAGTGGTTGGAGAAGTTTCGCTGGGCCCTGGAAAACGGCGCCACTCCCGCCGGGCGCATTCTTTCCAATGCCGGCGCCGAGGAATACAAGCCCGCGGTCAGCCTGATCAACTGCACCGTGTCGCGCACCATTCGCGACTCCATGCAGGACATCCTCGGTTCCGTGGTGGATGCGGGCATGACGTTGAAGGCGGGTTGCGGCATCGGCTATGAATTTTCCACCCTGCGTCACAAGGGCGCTTTCGTGTTCGGTGCCGGGGCAGGCACCAACGGCCCGCTGGCGTTCATGGATATCTACGACAAGATGTGCTTCACCGTGGCCTCCGCCGGCGGTCGTCGCGGGGCGCAGATGGCGACCTTCGACGTCGGCCATCCGGACGTCAGGGAGTTCATCGAAGCCAAGCGCGAGGCCGGGCGACTGCGTCAGTTTAACCTGAGCCTTTTGATCACCGATGAGTTCATCGAAGCGGTCAAGCAGAATGCGGACTGGCCCCTGGCGTTTCCGCTGCATCCCGGCGAGAAGGAGGACGTCAAGCCCGAAGACGTCATTTACCGCGACTGGCCGGTGATCGAGGACGGCTACACCCTCGACGACGAAGGCCGGGTGGCCTGTCGCATCGTCGAGGTAATCAAGCTCGCGAGCTGTGGGACACCATCATGTCCTCCACCTACGACTTCGCCGAGCCGGGGTTCATTCTGATCGATCAGGTCAACCGCATGAACAACAACTGGTTCTGTGAGGAGATCCGGGCGACCAACCCGTGCGTGACGGCGGATACTCGATTGCACACTCAATATGGCCAAATACCAGTTGGCGAGCTCTACAGGTGTGGTGATGAGCTTGAGGTGACCGTCGACAAGCGTGCGCTCGAGACAGGCGACAGAGGAGTTGAAACTCGTCCTGCTGTACCCGCTTTCATGACCGCCAAACAGGCTGATGTTTACCGGGTAACGACCCAAGAAGGCTATGAGATCAAGGCCACTCGGTGGCACGATTTCTACACCCAGCGCGGCAAATTGCCTCTCGAGAAATTGCGTGAAGGCGACAGCCTCTGGGTGCAATCCGACAAGGGGCAGTTCGGCAATGAAGGCAACGAAAAGCTGGGAACGCTGCTGGGGATGATCGCCGGCGACGGGCATTTTACTCACCGTGGCAATGGCCTCGAAGCGGTACTGATCAATTTCTGGGGCCAAGGCCGGGAACTTGCCGATGTTACCGCCGACTATATCAACGGATTGATAGCCGGCGCGGCGCTGACGGCGCGTCAGTATCGAGTCGCGCCGGTCAGCGTGGCTCAACGTAGCCACGTCTTCATTCGTTCGGTAATTCTGGCGCGCCTGCTGGCGCACTATGGCTTTACGCACGAGACCAAGCTCAAAGTGCCGGAAGTGGTATGGCGTGGCAACGAAGAGTGTGTAAAAGGCTATCTGCGCGGACTTTTTCAAGCGGATGGCACGGTACAGTGCGATGATAGGAATGCGTATTGCACGATTCGTCTGTCTTCGAGCACGCCAAGTATGTTGAAAGACGTGCAGTCGCTGCTGGCCAATTTCGGCATTTTATGCCGTATTCTCAAACGCCGCGCCGCGGGCACTCGTTACTTACCCGGCGGCAAGGGCGGTAGCAAGGAATACGTCTGTCAGGCAGATTACGAGTTATTGATCGGTGCTGAATCCCGGGATCGTTTCATGCAGGAAATTGGTTTTCTGACCGAAGCCAAGAACCAAAAATATCGGCAATGGCATGCAATGCGCAAGACTGCCAAGCAGGATGCGTTCCTGGCCAGGGTCAACAAGATCGAGTACGTTGGCTGCGAACCGGTGTTCGATACCACCCAGAAAGACAAAAATAATTTAATTTTCAATGGCTTGGTGACAGGGAATTGCGGTGAGCAACCACTTCCGCCGGAAGGCGCGTGCCTGCTGGGGTCGATCAATCTGACCCGGTTCGTGATCGAGCCCTTTGGCGAGAATCCGCGCTTCGACTGGGAGCGCTATCGCAAGGTGGTGGCGATCTTTACCCGGATGCTCGATAACGTGGTGGAGATCGCCGGCTTGCCACTGCCCGGCCAGCAGCGCGAGATAGAATCCAAGCGCCGCCATGGCATGGGATTTCTGGGACTCGGTTCGACCATGGCCATGCTCAAGATGCGCTATGGCAGCGACGACTCCCTGACCTTTACCGATGAGGTAAGCCGAACCCTTGCCCTCGAAGGCTGGAAGGTAGCGCTGGAGCTTTCCAGGGAAAAGGGCATGGCGCCGATTCTAGCCGAAGAGATCGAGATTACGCCGAAGATGATGCGGGAGCGTCCGCAGCTGTCCAAAGACGGCTACGAGATCGGCGATAAGGTGCCCGGGCGTATCCTGCATGCTCGCTACAGCCACTACATGCAGAAGATCGCCGAGATCGAACCGGAGCTGGTGGCGGCACTCGCGGAGCACGGCGCGCGCTTTACCCATCACTCTTCCATCGCGCCGACCGGCACCATCAGCCTGTCCCTGGGCAACAATGCCTCCAACGGCATCGAGCCGTCATTCTCCCATCGCTATTATCGCAACATCATACAGGCCGGCAAGAAGACCAAGGAGCAGGTCGAGGTGGTCTCTTTTGAGCTTGCCGCTTATCGCCATTTCGTAGCGCCGGATGCGGTGGAAAGCGATCTGCCGGATTATTTCATCACCGCGGATGCGGTCACGCCGAAACAGCACGTAGCGGTACAGGCGGCGGCTCAGACCTGGATCGACTCCGCCATTTCCAAGACCGTCAACGTGCCCACGAACTTCCCGTTCGATCAGTTCAAGGATCTCTATCTGGATGCCTATGAAAGCAGGCTCAAGGGTTGCACCACCTTCCGCTTCAACCCGGAAACCCTACAGGGCGTGCTGGTGCGGGAAGAAGACCTGAACAACACCACCTATGTGTTCGAACTGGAAAACGGCGAGTCCATCGAGCTTTCAGGCAACGAGAAAGTGGTCTACGACGGCGAGGAGCACAACGCCGCCAACCTCTACGATGCATTGAAGGAGGGCACCTATGGCAAGTGGTAACCGCATCGCGTCATACCCTGAACTCAGACTCATGCCCGTTTATAGAGGAGCCTTGTGATGACCGTCGAAATCACATCCAGGATCGTGGGGTATCACGTCAAGCAGCCTCAGGCAGAACCTCATGCAGGAGCGCAGGCAGGGTTGCAGACAGGACAGCAGGCAGAATTGCCGCTAAGCGAGGAGGACCCGCTGACGCTGCGCATTCCATCGCGCCCGGAAGGCACGCTTGAAGCGGTGTCTGAAAAGATCTCCTATGTCGGCGCCGAAGGGCGCAAGAAGGTCTATGTGCTGGTGGCCTTCATGCCGGTGGAAGGGGTGCTGGGTGGCAAGCAGGTGGTCATCGAACGACCCGTGGAGTTCTTCTTTCCCTCGGGCCAGCTTTCCAGCGAGCATCAATGGATCACCGCCACCATGCGGAGCCTGTCCCTGGCGGCTCGGGGCGGTTATGTCACCCAGGCCCTGGCGGATCTGCGCAAGGTGGCCTGGGACAAGGGCCTGGTACGCTGTGGCATGAATCGCTGGAACAAGCCCATGTTTCACGATTCCGAAGTGTCGGCCATCGCCTGGTCCCTCCAGCAGATACTGTACCGCCGTGGGTTCGTTGATGCGGATGGCATCCAGGTGCCGGTGAACGAGCTGGCTCAGCGCTATGCCCAGCGTCTTATGCATGGCCATCCTTGGCAGCCGCCCGAACCGGAGGAAGTCAACAACGCGGTGCAGGAAAAGAGCGCCGGAGCGGCGGTGGTGGGCCACTGCCCGGAGTGTCGCGGCGAGCTGATCATGATGGACGGCTGCCCAACCTGCTACGCCGGCTGCGGCTGGTCGAAATGTGGTTAACGCGTGAACGAAGTGATTCTTCTACTTTAGTCGTGGTTCGACGGCTAATATAATGACGGCTCATTCGAATTTACTGTTCAAACAAGGAGTAAGTCATGGATGTAACGAAGATGGGGCTACGCGGTGTGATGATGCTTGCGTTAAGCGGCGTCGCGTTGATTGGACTAAATGGCTGCGCTAGTGACAGCAGCGCCGTGCAAAAGGAAGGCACTTCCTATCTGGTCACGGGGCTTGGGGACGATCAGGACGAAGCGTTGGACAATGCCAAGGAGAAGGCGCTGGATCAGTGCGACGAAGTGGACCGGGACAAGTTCACTATCCTCGAACAGAAGATGCTGAGCCCGGGGCAGCAACCCCCCAACGATGGACAAGATGCATTGAGCGGCACCACTGTCACCGAGGACACGGATCTTGATGGTTTGTCCGCGGATGAAGATCAATACACCGCTGCCTGGACCATTCGCTGCGAGTGATGGATCGTTTTTGATGGCATCAAAGCCGCAAGACCAAACCCAGACACGCTCAGAGCGTGTCTGCGGAAAACGGCTACACTGTCAGAAGAGTATGATGACAAGGAGAATTATCTAATGAAGTTTTTCAACACGGCTCTACTTGCGAGTTTGATGTTGCTACCCATGGGGGCGGCAATGGCCAGTGAAGGCGATGCCCCGAGCATGGAAATCGAACTTCAGGAACCGGGTGGCGACATCACCATTGCCAAGCTCGTGTCGAATGTCGATGGTTTCGTAGTGGCGCACGCGGTAGACGATGAGGGCACGCCGTTGAAGAAAGCCATCGGCCATACCCAGATAGAAAAAGGCACCCAAGAGCGTATCGGGATAGTGCTGGATAGAGACATGGAGTCAGGCGAAAAGATAGTCGTCATGCTGCATAAGGATACGGGTGAGAAAGGCGAGTACGAGTACGGACCGGATAATACGGACGTGGATGAGCCGGTCATGGTGGATGGCAAACCCTTCACGAAGTCCTTCCAGGTCAGCTGGACGGGGGATCACTAATCTTCTTGGGTAACCAGTGACTATCGATTCTGGTAGTGCTCTTTGTTAGTCACTGGTCGTTTGTCACCGGATGATTTCAGGCTGACAAGCCGAGCAATGAAGTTTGATATGGAAGCAGGTTCAGCAAGCTAACGCCACGCTATTTGACGCAAGTCAATTTTTATGCAGAAAAGAACGCATTGCTGGCTCGGTTGCCGCTGCAATCGCTATCGCGGTGTTAAACTGCAGCGCATATCAAACATCAGTTTCACGCCAATAAAAAAGAAATAAACGATTGGACTCAGCTTTCTACGTTAGCGTGCTAAGAATTAGTATTAGTTAATTCAAGCTTGTCTAACACGATACCGGCATATCGATCTATATGGTGCGAAGCATTGGTAGTTGATTTCCAGGTTTGACGTTGGAAACGCTCGATAATGTCGCCGTGGTGAATTCGCCTAATAAAAAACAGGTTCCAGACGGTTCGCCCACACCATTCCCGATTGGCCATGAAAAATGACGACCGGTGAGTCCGATGCAGGCTCGCCAACGATGAGGAGAGAACCATGGGGATGTGGAAACTCAAGCGCCGTGACTTCTTGAAAGGCATGGGGCTCACCGGTACCGGTGTACTACTTAGTGGCAACGTCTGGGCACTCAATCGTCTCGAACCCATTGGCGACACGCTATCGACGGAGTATCCCTATCGCGGCTGGGAAGATCTGTATCGCAACGAATGGGCCTGGGACAAGATCGGTCACGCTGCCCACTGTATCAACTGCATGGGCAACTGCGGCTGGGACGTCTATGTAAAAGACGGCATCGTCATTCGCGAAGAGCAGATCGCCAAGTATCCTTCAGTCAATGACAAGGTGCCGGATGCCAACCCTCGGGGGTGCCAGAAAGGCGCCATTCACTCTACTGCCATGTATGAAGCGGATCGCGTCCACTATCCGCTCAAGCGTGCCGGTGAGCGCGGCGAAGGCAAGTGGCAACGCCTTTCCTGGGATCAGGCCACGGAAGAGATCGCTGACAAGATCATCGATATCTTCGAAAAACATGGCCCAGGCAAGCTCAAGACTCACCAGGGGTCCGGCAACCAGTCCATGGTGCGCCAATCCGCGGGCAACCGCTTTTCCTGTCTGGTAGGCGGTATCCAACTTGACGGCTTCACCGTGGTGGGCGATCTGAACACCGGCGCCCATCTGGCCTATGGCAATCCGCTAGAGAGCTTCACCTCGGATGCCTGGTTCGACGCGGATTACATTCTGCTCGGCATGATCAATCCCAACGCCACCCGTATCCCGGATGCCCACTATATCTGGGAGGCGCAGCATAACGGTGCGCGTATCGTTTCCACTGCCCCGGACATGAACCCCAGTGCGATCCACACCAACCTGTGGATGCCCATCAAGAAAGGCACCGACCCCTTCCTGGCCATTTCCATGGTCAACGTGATCATCGAGGAAAAGCTCTACAAGCCGGACTTCATGAAGGAGCAGACCGACCTGCCGATCCTGGTGCGCGCGGACAATCAGAAGATGCTGCGGGAATCCGACGTGGAGGAGGGCGGCTCCGAGGAAGTCTTCTATCACTGGGATCTCAACAGCGACAAGCCGGTCAAGGTCAAGGGCTCCATGGGCTCTACGGACAAGACCTTGAAACTCGACGGTGTCGATCCGGCGATCGAAGGAGAGTTCGATTTCGACGGTATCAAGGTCACACCGGTCTTTGAGTACGTCAAGAAAGAGGCCGCCAAGTTCTCACCGGAAGACACCGAATCCCGCACTGGGCTCAATGCCGACATGGTGCGTCGCGAAGCGCGGCGGATGGCAGAAGCGCGCAAAGCCATCGTCATGCTGGGCTATATTACGTCGTTTTATTCCAACTGCTTGTTCACCGGCTGGGGTTATGCCTTAGCGCTGGCATTGACCGGTCACGGCGGCAAGACCGGCGGTTTGGATACGTCCTGGGTAGTGTGGAATCACCCGCGCTGGACGGAGCTTGCCAACTTCGGTGGCAAGAAGCTGCCTCGCTACGAAGCCGGCGGCATTGGCGAATTCAAGCGCGGCAACATGATCAAAGGCGCTCGCAAGCACTTCAACAATGCCAAATTGAAAGAAGCGGTGGGCTTCGATCTCGACGAGATGGAAGAGATGATGCAGGAGTCCATCGACAAAGGCTGGATGCCTTACTACGGCGAGATCAAGGGCATGATCTCCATCGCGGACAACACCTTCCGCCGCAACAAGTACCTCGAAGAATACCGCAGACAGCATCTAGAGCAGGCCAGCGAACTCTACGTCAACGTCAACGTGCGCCTGGATTCCACCGCGGAGTGGGCGGACTACGTATTGCCCGCGGCCAGTCACTACGAGGCTTGGGATCTTCGTACCCAGGGCTTCCATCGCTTTTGTAACGTCTTCACTAGCCCCGTTAAGCCTATCTTTGAGTCTAAGCCGGACTGGGAAATCATGGCGCTTTTGACCAAGAAGATTCAGGAGCGCGCCATCGAGCGTGGCATCGGGCCGATCGAAGACGGCGATGTGACCCGGGATCTGCATACCATTCATGACGACTTCACCATGAACGGCAAGCTGATGACCGACTACGACGTGACCAAGTGGATGGTGGAGAACTCGCCGGAGTACGGTGGCGTCACCATGGAGGAAGCGACGGAAAAAGGCTTCATCGTCCTGAACGAGAAGGCCGGCACCAACCAACCCCTGGTAAAAGACGAGCCCTACAACCCCTTCGTCGCCCAGACCGATGCCAAAAAGCCTTACGATACCATGACCGGGCGCATCACCTTCTACTGCGATCATCCTTGGTTCATGAAGATGGGGGCGGCGGTGCCCACCGGGCGTGGTACCGCCGGGCCGGAAGCCTCGAACTATCCCCTGGCGTTCTACTCGCCTCACACCCGTTGGGGCATTCACTCCAACTGGCGTTCCAACAAGTTCATGCTGCGCCTGCAGCGCGGCGAGCCGAACATCTATATCAATCCCAAGTTGGCGGATGAAAGGGGCATCAAGGACGGCGATACCGTGAGACTGTTCAATGCCAACGGCGAGTTCTTCGCTCAGGCCAAGTTCTATCCGAGCCTGCCGGACTACGCGATCATGATGGAGCATGGCTGGGAGCCGCATCAGTACATTAAAAGAAAGCCCATGAACAACTCGATGGCCACCTTCCTGCAGCCGCTCGAAATGGCCGGCGGTTGGGGGCACCTGGGCTTCAAGTATGCGATGTGGAACGCCAACCAGTTGGCTCATGAAGGTAGCTACGATATCGAGCTGGCAAAAGCAGAAGACATTACTGCCTGAACCCTGACCGACACCAGTTCGAGAGGAGAGACATCATGGCTGTGAAACGCCAAATTAGTATGGTTTTGGACCTGAACAAGTGTATCGGCTGTCAGACCTGCACGTCCGCCTGCAAGTTGATGTGGACCAACCGCAATGGCCGCGAATACATGTACTGGAACAATGTGGAGACCAAGCCCGGGGCCGGCTATCCACGGGACTATGAAAAGATGGGCGGCGGCTTCGACAAGGATGGGGCGCTCAAGCTCAGCAAGCAGCCTACGCTGGAAGATTACGGTATTCCCTGGGAGTACAACTACGAAGAAGCCCTGATGACCGGCACTGACCCCTGGCTGCGGCCCAACGTCAAGCCGACCTGGGGAGCTAACTGGGATGAGGATCAGGGCGACGGGGAATACCCCAATAGCTACTATTTCTATCTGCCTAGGCTGTGCAACCACTGCGCCAATCCGGCCTGCCTGGCGGCCTGTTCACGTAACGCCATCTACAAGCGCCAAGAAGATGGCATCGTGCTGGTGGACCAGGAACGCTGTCGGGGCTATCGCTACTGCGTCAACGCTTGCCCCTATAAGAAGGTCTACTTCAACGAGGAAATCTCCAAGTCCGAGAAGTGCATCTTCTGCTATCCGCGCATCGAGAAGGGCCTGGCCACCGCCTGTGCTCGCCAGTGCGTGGGGCGCATCCGTTGGATCGGCTATCGCGATGACGAAGACGGCCCGATTCATACCCTGGTAGAGAAGTACAAGGTCGCGCTGCCACTGCATCCGGAGTGGGGGACTCAGCCCAACGTGTTTTACGTGCCACCGCTGTCTTCCTCCAAGTTCGGACCGAACGGTGAGGAACTCGATGAGCCGCGTATACCCCTTGCGTACCTGGAAAGCCTGTTTGGCGAACGGGTCAGTGAGGTGCTGGATACGATCAAGAAAGAGCGCAAGGCCAAGAATGAGGGCCGGGAAAGCGAGCTGATGGACACATTGATCGGCTTCAAGCACGCCGAAATGTTCAAGCTGAGCTGAGGACGATACGATGACGACAGCTCAACGACCACCTCCAGTGGATTCTCCCGCTCGCGCGGAAGCCACGAGCACGATCTATCGGCTGGCGGCGGTAGCCTTTGGTCATCCCTTGCCGGAAACCCAGCAGGCCTTCGCGGACGGTAGTTTCAACCAGGCGCTGGACAGCGCCTGGCAGGCGGTCACTGGCCGCCCCTGGCCTTGCCAGCCTGCTAGTGCGAGCTTTGCTGAGCTGGAATCCGGCTATATCAGCACCTTCCATCATGGCCGTCAGGGCAGACCTCAAGTCGCGCTCGTGGCCGGGGAGTATGACGACTTGCTCGACGGCCAGGTTCGCCCCGCGTTCTTGCTCAACGTGCAGGCCTTCTACAAGCATTTCGGCTTACAGGCCGCCCTGGGGGACGAAGGGCGTACCGAAGAGCCGGATCACCTGAGCGCCATGCTCGAATTCATGGCGGTATTGACCCACCTGGAAGCCCAGGCGCTTGCGCAGCACAAGGCGCCCGATGCCTATCGTCTTGCGCAACGGGATTTTCTCAAGCGCCATCTCGTGCCGCTATTGGCAGCCATTCAGCGCGAGGCCGCCAGCGAAAAACGGCTGACCCTGGATGCGACACTGATACGCCTGATCGAGGATCTGCCGGAATGGGCCAGGAACCAGCTGGTCGAGCTTGAAACACGGGTGGGTGTTTACGATGAAAAGGTCAAGGGAGCTGCCCTTAAAGGCCGCGCCCTCGACCAGAACTTGTGGAATTGAGGAGAGGGTTATGGCAATGCGTTGCTCGATCAAGTGTGCGATGGCGCTTTGCGCGTCACTGGCGCTGCCTGGAATCGCCTCGGCGGAATTCTCGGAGTTTGTAAACCCCAACATTCAAGAAATACAGCCCTGGGACACGGTCAAGGTAGGACGGGTGCCGGACAGCATCTATCTGCGCGATATCGATGATCCGGACGATATCATCTGGGACCGGATTCCTAGCTATCGCACCTATTTGTCCGTGGCACCGCCGGTGCATCCTTCGACAAAGCTTCGCTTCAACGCGGATCAGGGCACGGAGCTGTATTTTCAGATTGCCCGCACCTCGGACCATCTGCTGGTACGGCTGCGCTGGAAGGACACCACCCAGAACGTGGGCACGACCATCGACGGCTTTCGCGATGCGGCCGCCATTCAGTTCGCCCTGGATGGCAGCACCGATACCTCTTACATGATGGGCTCCGGGCCGGAGCATCCGGTCAATATCTGGTATTGGCGCTCGGATCATGAATTTCGCGTGGAGGACCTGGCCGCCGGCGGCTATGGCAGTACTACCAGGCTGTCCGATCAATCGATAATGGGGCATTCCGCGTACATCGAAGGCGAGGAGCCTGTGGACAAGGAATGGCACCTGGTGATGGCGCGAGAAATCGACAGTGATGGTGAGCATCAGATCGACCTGAACAAGGAACAGATTCCCTTCGGCTTCGCCGTATGGCAGGGCGACGATGGCGGGCGAGACGGCAACAAGCGTGTCACTCAAGGATGGATCCTGCTGGACACTTCTATTGAAGGCGATGACCAAGGCGATCAGAAGCAGGCTCAGAAGCAAGATCAGGATCAGGCATCGACCCAATCCCAGTCAGCCAAATAGCTCAATAGGTTCTTATATGTCGGTTTCCTACATCAATGTAGGCAAGAACTCGGAAGCAAATGACGAGGAACTCAAGCTCAGCCCGGCGGATTGCGGGCTGGGTCATTCCTGCCAGTTTTGCCCCCACGAGCCCCACTGCAGCCTGGACAAGCCCCATCACGAAAAGCTATTGATCGAAAGCCGTCTCGAGCGTATCGATCAAATCGTGCTGGTCATGGCCAACAAGGGCGGCGTGGGCAAGAGCACCGTGTCCGCCAATCTGGCCACCGGCCTTGCTCAGCGCGGTTATCGGGTCGGCGTGGCGGATGCGGATATCCACGGTCCCAATCAAAGCCGCTTCTTCGGCTTCGCCGGTGAGCACGTGCGCCTGAGCGAACAGGGCCTGGCGACCAAGGATTTCACCGAGGATTCCCTCGATCATCCGGTCAAGGTGGGCTCGCTGGCTTTTCTGATGGAAAGCGACGATACCCCCATCGTGTGGCGAGACGCCTACAAGCACGACTTCATGCATCATCTGATTGGCTCGTTTGACTGGGGCGAGCTGGACTTTCTGATCGTCGACATGCCCCCGGGCACCGGCAACGAGCTGATCACTTTGGCGGACATGCTCGAAGGCGCAAACGTCTCGGCCTTGCTTGCCACCACGCCGCAAGACGTGGCGCTAATGGACAGCTTGAAGGCCGTGCGCTTTTGTCATGAGCGGGGCCTGCCGATGCTGGGGGTGGTGGAAAACATGTCCGGCATCACCTGCCCGCACTGCAGCGGCGAGTTCCATCTCTTTCCCCGGGAGCATCTGGTGGAAAGTCTGGCCAAGGCCGGTATCGAATCCCTCACCCAGATTCCCCTGGCACTCGAGCTTGCTTCGGGTTCGGATCTAGGCATGCCGGTGGTGCTGGCGCATCCACACATCCCCGCTGCTCGGGCATTCACCCCGGTGGTGGACGCCTGTGTGGCAAAAGCCCAGGCAGAATTCTCCCAGGCCGCAGTGCACTCCCTTGGGGATGCCTTTGAGAAGAATCTCGAGTCGTCCGATCTGGACGAAGCACTGGCCGGTTTGCCGCCGGAGGAGCGTGACGCTGTACGCCAGGAGCTTGAAGCCATGCTTGGCGCCGAACAGAACCGGCTTTCCGACGCCGATGCTTCCAGCAATGATGACCGTGACAAATAAGGAATTACATGCGTACAACCGGCACCGCACCCGACCCTGAGCGTCGACGCCTATTTCGCAATCTGCTCAGCGGTGGCGATCCTGAAGCGCCGCATCAGGCGCCCTGGCACCGCGTGCCGGAAGTCAGTGCCGGTGACGGCGACGTATTGTGGTCCGGCTGGGCATCTCACGATGAGGTGTTCGTGGTGGGCGATGAAGGCATGATTCTGCACTTCGACGGCACCCCCACAGAAGACGGCAGCCTGTGGCATCACATGGAAACACCAATACGCCTACCGCTGCACGCCCTCTGGGGCCTTGATCGCTCGCGGCTTTATGCGGTGGGCTGGATGGGCAACATCCTGCGTTTTGATGGCAGTCAGTGGCATCTACAGCGCGGCGGTATCATCGACGAGCGAACCGAGCGCTTCGCCCCCTGTGAAGAAAACACCCCCCTGTTCGCCATTACCGGTGACGAGTCAGGCCGTGCCTGGGCGGTGGGGGACGACGGCATGATCCTGGCCCTGAGCCCTGAAAACGAGACCTGGCAGCGGGAAAAGAGTGGCACCACGATCAATCTGCGCGGTATCACGCGCACGCCAAATGGCCAGCTTTATGCGGTAGGCGGCGAAGGCACGGTGTTGACCAGTTCCGGCGATGGCCACTGGGAACAGATGGAATGCCCTTTCGGTTCTGGTTTCATGACCGTGCTGGCACTGGGTGACGATGAATTGCTGCTGGCCGGCGGGCGCTACTTCATCGATCAGAACGGCTTTCGTGGCGAACTCGTCAGATGGCGCGAAGGTCGCTTCGAGAAGGTCGAGGTCGACAAACCCATGCCTCGGATACGCTCTCTCAAGACCTACAAACAGGGCGTGCTGATCGTCGGCGATCAGGGGCATCTTTACTATCTCAAGGGCAGCCGACTCGATCAGCTGCAAAGCAACAACCGCCACGATCTGATGGATATCGTGCCGCTGCCGACGGGTGAAGCCTTGGCGGTGGGAGACTTCGGCACCATCATGACCGCGGCGGCGGATTTTACCCAGGCCCTGGCGCCGGTGGTGGATCCCAACGCCGAACAGGCCGTTGACTGGGAACTCATGGACTCCGGCACCAAGCATCAGCTCTGGGGCCTGTGGGCCAGCCCGGACGGCACGCTCCATGCCTGCGGTGAGGGCGGCACGGTACTGCGCTGCAAGGATTCCAGTGAAAGCAATCGCTGGGAAACACTGCCGGCGCCCAGCGAGCTTTCGGTGCATTGCCTATGGGATGCGGGTCAAGGCGGCCTGTATGCCGGTTGCCAAATGGGGCAGATTTTCCGCTTCGACGGAGAGCAGTGGAGCAAGCATTACGATCTGCACCTGGATATCACCATTCTGGCCATGTGGGGCACGGGACCCAATTCGATCTACGCGGTGGGGGACGAAGGACTGATCCTGCACTTCGACGGCCTGGGTTGGCAGCGTATGTCCAGTGGTACCAAGTCCGCCCTCTACAATATCTGGGGCATGGACGACGAGCATATCCTGGCGGTGGGAGATTTCGGCTTGATTCTGCGCTGGAATGGCGAGAACTGGGCGGAATTTCATGCGGGTACCGAGAACTTCCTCTACGATGTCTGGGGCGACAGTCTTAGCAATATCTTCATCATCGGGCTATCCGGGACCCTGGGTCACTTCGATGGCACGCGCTGGATGCTGACCCCGGCCCGGGCCCGAGACGATCTGCTGGCGATAGACGGCACATCCGATGTCGGACCCTATGTGGTGGGTACCGGCGGCAATATCCTGCGCTATGAAGCCGGGCAGTGGCAGCCGGAAAACGCCGGCACCACGACCGGCCTGCGGGCGGTGCGCATCTCCCCCCAAGGCGATGTATTCGCCGCCGGTGATCAGGGTACGATTCTGAAAAGAAAGTCAAAGAGGGTGTCGTAACGAACGCCAGGAGTGACGATCCGGTACTGGTCTATGACGGTCAGTGCCCGTTCTGCGCCAACTATGTGCGACTGGTTCGATTGCAGGGCACTATCGGTAGACTGCAGTTGGTCGATGCCCGGGAAAAGCCATCGGCTGTGAACGAGGCGATCCTGGACGAGATTCGTCGCGCCGGGCTGGATATCGATCAAGGCATGGTGTTGAAGCTCGACGGGCAGCTGTATCACGGTGATGAAGCGATGCACCGGGTGGCGCTGCTCAGCAGTCGTTCCGGCATCTTCAATCGCCTCAACTACTGGGTCTTTCGCTCGCCCCGACGCGCTCGCCTGCTTTATCCGCCGCTACGCAGTATCCGCAATATCGTAATCAAGGGATTGGGGCGTGAGCCTATCGATAATCTTGGCCGTGATAGCGACGCATCTTCCTAAAGTTTCGCGGCCTTCAGGCATCCCGCAGCACCAAGCTTGAAAATTGCGGTTCCAGTCGGACAATGAGCCGTTCGAGGGCCTGTCGGGTGGGTCGATTCATGACCGGCTGTTGATACTTGGGGTTCAGGCACTGATCCTGGCGAGCTATCTGCAGGGCGTAGTGTTCCACGCCGCATTCGATCAGATTGAGCGCAAGGCGCTTCACGGTCTCGAGATCGAAGTCCCGCCAGTGAATAGTCGTGCGACATTCGAGAGCGATACCGCTGTCCAGCAGTAGGGCCAGGCTCTGGGCATGGTTTTTCCAGAGACCGGGACGACCGGCAACACGCTCGAAATTGTTTGCGTGGCCTTTGACGTCAAGTCCCACCCAGTCGAGCCAAGGCAGCAATGTCTCGAGGCGCTTTGGGTAGACTCCGGCCGTATGCAATCCCACCTTGAACCCTAGTGTCTTGGCCTCACGCATGGCGGCGGCCAGATCTGCATGCATCGTGGGTTCACCGCCGCTGAATACGACCGCATCCAGCAAACCCTTGCGACTTTCCAGGAAGCCGCGAATCTCTGCCCATTCCTGGAGGGTGCCCTGACGGGATGACAGCATCTGCGGATTGTGGCAATAGCCACAGCGCAGCGGACAGCCTTGCAGAAAGACCACGCAGGCAAGATGGCCCGGATAGTCCAGAGTGGTCATCGGTACCAGGCCCGCTACCGGCAATCGAATCGCATCCAAACTGCTGTTATCTCGATGCCGGGAGCTGGGCTCCCGGCGAACATTGGTACTCATGAATTCAGCATGGTTTCGCTGAAGTGGCGCCGCTCGCGGTGCTCGGACTGCTTACCGACATTGAACTGGCTGACCGGGCGATGATAGCCCATGACCCGGGTCCAGACTTCGCAGCGCTGGCGCTGTTCGCTTGGCAGGGTGTCGCGCAGGGATTGAGTGCTCATGATGTTATTCCTCTGGGTGTGTAATCGGTTCAAGCAGTAGCGGTTGTTGCCAGCAGCGCATCGTCGCAGCGTGGGCAGAACTCGTGTTCGCCGGCCAGATAGCCGTGCACCGGACAGATCGAGAACGTCGGGGTGACGGTCAAATAGGGCAGTCGGAAGCGCGACAGTGCGCGTTGCACCAGGGTCTTGCAGGCGGCGGCGCTGGAAAGCTTCTCTCGCATATAAAGATGCAGCACGGTGCCCCCGGTGTAGCGGCTTTGCAACGGGTCCTGATGAATGAGTGCTTCAAAAGGATCGTCGGTATGGCCCACCGGTAGCTGGCTGGAGTTGGTGTAGTAGGGAGCCTCTTTGGTACCGGCCTGGAGGATGCCTGGATAGCGGCGCGCATCCTCCTTGGCGAAACGATAGGTGGTACCCTCGGCAGGCGTGGCTTCCAGGTTATAGAGATGGCCGGTCTGCTCCTGAAATTGCTTCATGCAATCGCGCACATGATCAAGCAGTTCCAGCGCCAAGGCGCGACCTTCCTCATCGGTAATATCCAAGTGGTCCTGGGTGAAATTGCGCACCATCTCGTTGAGGCCGTTGACGCCAAGCGTCGAGAAATGATTGCGCAGGGTGCCCAGATAGCGCTTCGAGTAAGGATAAAGCCCCGCATCCATCCACTGCTGGATGCGCTCGCGCTTGAGTTCCAGGCTGTCCCGGGCGAGTGCCATCAGCCGGTCGAGTTCGCGGTAGAGCCCAACCTTGTCATCGGCGAAACGATGACCGAGCCTTGCGCAGTTGATCGTCACCACGCCCAAGGAGCCGGTCTGCTCGGCGCTGCCGAACAGGCCATTGCCGCGCTTCAACAGTTCGCTCAAGTCCAGCTGCAGGCGACAGCACATGGAGCGCACCATGTGCGGTTCCAGGTCCGAGTTGAGAAAGTTCTGGAAATAGGGCAGGCCGTACTTGGCGGTCAGGGCGAACAGACGATCCGCGTTGTCGCTGTCCCAGTCGAAGTCCGGGGTGATGTTGTAGGTGGGAATGGGAAAGGTGAACACCCGCCCCTGGCGATCGCCGGCTTCCATCACTTCCAAATAGGCGCGGTTGATCAGATCCATCTCCGCCTGCAGCTCGCCGTAGCTGAAGCTCTGCTCCTTGCCGCCGATCACCGGCACCTGCTCGCGAAGATCCGCTGGGCACACCCAGTCGAAGGTGAGATTGGTGAAAGGAGTCTGGCTACCCCAGCGGGACGGCACGTTGAGGTTGTAGATGAACTCTTGAATGGCCTGCTTCACCGCGACGTAGCTCAAGCGGTCCTTGCGCACATAGGGCGCCAGGTAAGTATCGAAGGAGCTGAACGCCTGGGCGCCGGCCCATTCGTTCTGCAGGGTGCCGAGAAAGTTGACCATCTGCCCCAGGGCGCTGGATAGATGGCGCGGCGGGGTGCTTTCAGCGCGATCCGCTACCCCGTTGAAGCCTTCGTTGAGCAGGGTGCGCAGGGACCAGCCGGCGCAATAACCCGCCAGCATGTCCAGGTCATGAATATGCATGTCGCCTTCACGGTGGGCCTCGCCGACCGCCTGGGGATATACCTCGTCCAGCCAGTAGTTGGCGATCAGCTTGCCGGAAACGTTGAGGGTCAGCCCGCCCAGGGAGTAGCCTTGATTGGCGTTGGCATGCACCCGCCAGTCCGCGCGATTCAGATACTCGTTGACGGTGGAAGCAACGTCCAGTTGACGCGGCGCGGCGACCTCACTAGCGATTTTATTCACCGTATTACCTATATATGCCTGTTAGAATCTTTTTGAACACCATATGTTGTGCATGAAGCCTAAAAGGTTTGGTGCCAAAAAAGATTGACTAGAGTCAACAAAATGGCTGATGGAGGCAAAACGATGATGTTCGATGGTGGGCGTTGTCCGAGCGAGGTCTATCTCTTGGTAAGTACTATCTCTTGGTAAGCAGACGTTCGTCACCAGGAGATTGGAATGGGCCTCTGACACTGGGGGAAGGCAGCAGCAGGCAGTGCACCGCATCAAGATAGGGTAGGGTCGCTGCTGTCTCAAAGCGTTGTTCGAGCTCGCCCAGTCGAGTGGCGTCGAGCCCATCTGCGCATAGATGCAGCTCCACTCGCACTTGACTGCTCTCATAGTGAAGGATGGTGCGCTCAATGTTGTCGGTTTCCGGCAGGTCGCGCCAGGCGATGTGCAGCTCCGTCAGTATCGTCTGTCGCAGCGGCGCAAGGGGCGTCGCTGCATCGATCGCTGCCTGGGTATCCACATGCACCATGACCCTGCTGGCCTGGCCCGTCTGCAGAATCAGGCGGCGCCGCACTTCTTCTCCAATGCGATGGCCTTCCGAGGCGCTGATCCAAGGCGATACGAGGATATGCACGTCGACCAGTACCTTTCCCGCCATCAGTCGCGTGCGCAGATCGTGATGCGAACGCACCTCCTCCACGCTATCGATGACCCTCGACAGCTCCTCGACGCGCTCTAGCGAAATTCCGGTATCCACGAGTTCACGGAAGGACTGCCAGATGAACTGGCCTCCCATGACGCCAACCATCGTCGCGACGATGATGGCCGCCATGGCGTCGAGCCAGGCATACCCGGCCAGGTACCCAAAAAGGCGCCGATGACGATCAAAGAGGACAGGGCGTCGGAGCGGTGGTGCCAGGCATTGGCTTCGATCAGCGCAGAACCCACCCGCCGGCCAGTGCGTATCGTGTATTGGTAAAGGCCCTCTTTGGCCAGTACGGAAAGAAGAGCCGCCGGCAGGACGATCCACTCCGGCATCTGCAGTCGCCCAGGATCGAGTAGACGAAAGACGGCGTCATGAATAAAGCCCGCGGCGACCAGCAATAGTATGACGCCGATGACCACGGTGGCAGCAGTTTCGAAGCGAGCATGACCGTAAGGATGCTCCGCATCCGGCGCCTTGCTGCCGAAATGAGTGGCAAACAGCACCAGGCGTCGCTGAGCAGATCCGACAGGGAATGCACTCCGTCCGCCACCAGCGCCTGGGAATGACCGATCACTCCGATCACGATCTTGATACCCGCCAGCAGCAGATTGACCAGCGCACCGACCAGGGTGACCCGCGTCTTGAGAGAGCGTGAATGGTCGGTGGCGTGATTTTCGTCTGTCGGCATGGCTTTCATGACTCGTCGTCAGGCACGTGTCGTTTCCCTTGAGCGAATCCTGAAGAACACCGCGTACAGCACCGGCACGATGATCAGCGTCAGCAGGGTCGCGAAGCTCAGACCGTACACGATCACCACGGACATGGACTGGAAGAACGCATCGAACATCAAAGGGATGACGCCGAGCACGGTGGTCAAGGTGCCCATCATGACCGGGCGCACACGACTGGCCGAGGCATCGATCAGGGCATCCAGGCGCGAGGCACCCGTATCGATTTCCAGATCGATCTGATCTACCAACACGATGGCGTTCTTTATCAGTAAACCGGACAGGGACAATATGCCCAGGATCGCCATGAATTCCAGCGGCGTTTGCGTGATGACCAGTCCCAGCACTACGCCGATCAGCGCCAGGGGCACCACCAGCCAGATCACCAGCGGCTGACGTACGCTGCCAAAGAGCACCAGTACGGTGATCACCATGGCAAGCAGACCCAGGGGCAGGGTGCCTGCCAGCTCCTCGTTGGATTCCGCGGAGTCGCCGTGCTCTCCATCCCACTTGAAGCTGTAACCATCTGGCAGATCGATGGCCTCGATATCGGCTCGGATGCGCCCGAAAAGATCCGACACGAGCTCGTCCGGGAACGGATCGCTCTGGGCCTTGATCGTCCAGATCCGGTCCTCGCGCTTCAAGGTGCCGTTATCCCAGACCGTGACAAAGCCATCGGTGACCTGTTCGATGGGCACGGTATCGCCGGTGGTGGAGCTGAGCACTTGAACGTTCCTGATATCCTCGACGCTCACTCGCTCGTCGATGGGCGCACGAGAGATGATGGGAATGAGATCGTCCCCCTCCCGATAGAAACCCACGTTTTTACCAGAAAAGTTGGTTTCCAGGGCGTTGGCCAGATCCTGTCGTGATACGCCGGCCCGCTGGCCCTTTACCAGGGAGTAGACCGGCTTGATGCTACTGACCGGCTGTCGCCAGTCGTCCTTGATCGACAGTGCCCCGCCATCCGCCACCATGATGGCCTTCGCCTGATCCGCAAGATCACGCAGCACCTCCGGGTCCGGGCCCTGGAACGTTGCCTCGATCTTCGATCCACCGCCGGCCCCCAGGATGAAACGCCACACCTTGGCCTGGGCATTGGGGTATGACTGGTCAATGTGTTGCTGAATGATAGGCATCAGATCGTCGATCTGACGATAGTCCTCGGTGCGGATCAAGAGTTGTGCATAGGCGCTGTTAGGCTGTTCCGGCTGATACACCAGCATGTAGCGAATGCCACCGCCGCCGATCGAGGTTTCCACATCCTCGACGCCATCGAGTTCTTCGACGAACGCTTCGACCTGCTTGATCTCTTGCTCGGTTTGTTCGATGCGGGTGCCTTGCGGCAGCCAGTAATCCACGACGATCTGAGGGGTCGTGGAGGCCGGGAAAAAGCCCGGTTTGACATATTTAAAGCCCCAGATCGAGGTCACGAACAGCCCCAACACGATGGCGATGACCAGGTAACGATAGCGTAGCGCTATTCTGAGAAATCCCTTGTAGGTGCGGAAGAACCAATTGTCTTTGGACGCTTCTTTGTTACTGCTCAACGCTTCCTTGAACAGCCAGTAGCAGAACAGTGGCGTCAGCGTGACGGCAAATCCCCAGCTCAAGAGCAGGGCAATCATGATGACCCAGAACAGATGCCCCGCGTACTCCGCGGTGTCCCCCGGCGCCAGGCCGATGGGAGCGAAAGCAATGATGCCCACCAGGGTGCCGCCCAGCAGGGGCCACTTGGACTGATCAACGATGCGCTTGGCAATGTCGAGCTTTTTTTGCCCTCGCTGCACGCCGATCAAGATACCTTCCGTCACCACGATGGCATTGTCCACCATCATGCCCAGGGCAATGATGAGCGCCCCGAGGGATACCCGATGCATGGGAATCGAGACCATGTTCATGATGGCAAGGGTTGCGGATATCGTGATGAGCAGGATCGCCCCGATCACCAGTGCAGGCTTGAAGCCCATGAAGATGATCAATGTCACCAGTACGATCGCCAGGGCAGCAACCACGTTGAGCATGAACGTCTGCACGGAGGCCTCGACTTCCTGACCCTGGTGATAGTATTGATGCAGCTCCATGCCAAGTGGACGGCGGCTTTCAGCCTGGGTGAGTTTCTCATCGACGGCGTGCCCGATCTTGACGATATTGCCGCCCAACACACCGGCAACCCCGATGGCGATTGCAGGTTCTCCGTTAAAGCGATACAGCTTCTTGGGCGGCGAACGATAACCGCGCCACACATGCGCGATGTCCCGCAGGTAGGTGACCCGCCCATCATCCGACGTCGCCACCAGCAGGTCTTGAATGGCTTTCACGGAATCCGTGGCGCCGCTGGGGCGAATGATCAATCGACGCTGGTCAATATCGACCTCGCCGGCGGAAACAACGGCGTTTTGCTGCTCGAGGGTGCGATAGATATCATTTATCGACACTCCGAGAGAGGCAAGATTCTGCTGTGAAATCTCGACGAAGATTGCCTCGCTCAAATCGCCGTCGTAGTTCACCTTGGCAACCCCCTCGACCTGCAGTAACTCGCTCTGCAAATCCTTGGCGTAGCTGCGTAGTTCTGCCGGGGTGAAGCCGTTACCGGTCAGAAAATAATACAGGCCGTAGACATCCCCGAAGTCGTCGTTGACAAAGGGTGCGCTCGCGCCTAGCGGCAGCGACGGCGCTGCATCGTTGATCTTGTTGCGCAGCTTGGTCCATATCAGCTGCAAGTCTGATTTGTTCGGTGAGAACTCGGTCTTGATATTGACCCTGATTTCGGAGCGCCCGCCCATCGAGGTGGATTCGATGTCATCGACCTCTTGCAGCTGTTGCGCTGCTCGCTCCAAGGGTTCGGTGACTTCCTCGGCAACCTCCAGGGGGGTGGCGCCCGGGTATTGGGTGATCACCATCGCCGAGCGTATGGTGAATTCCGGATCCTCGAAGCGTGGCATGTTCTGGTAGGCAAGCAGACCGCCCGCCAACGACAAGATGATGACGATAACGCCCAACAGCTTGTTCTTGATGCTGAACTCGGCCAGATTCATTGACTTACTCTTTGCTCAAAATTGATAGCATTAGCGCTACATTTTTAATAAAAGCAGCGCTATACCAGTGACAACCGTGCCGTTCATTGCGTCCAGCGGGTTACCTGCTCGCCCTCGGTAAGATAGGCACCGCCTGCGCCGATGATCTGTTCGCCTTTTGATAGCCCGTTTGTGACCAGAAGCCTTTCACCAATCCCCGGCGCTACTTCGATCTCTCGTCTGGACACCGTCATGTCGCTGGTATCCACGACCCAGACATACTGGGCGTCGCCATCGCTTTGTATCGCTGCCAGGGGCACCATGACGGCCTTTGCTGCAGCATCACCCTTGTTTCTGGATTGCAGCATCAGCGTGGCGTTCATGCCCGGCAGCACCACCATGTCCTCAGGTGGGACAAACGAAAAGGTGACTGAATAAGTCTGGGAGGTGGCATCTGCAATGAGGGTTGCTTCTTTGTAGGTGGCTTCTATTTCCCGGCCTGGCGCGGCGTCCAGCATCACCAGCGCCCCCGGGTCTATGCGCGTCGGCACCTGGCTGATGACGCTGGCGGGAAGGTTGACGATGGCTTCCATGTGGGTGGTGCCGATGATGGTGGCAATCTTCGTGCCAGACGCTACGGTTTGCAGTCGTCTTACCGGGAGTTCCGCAATCACGCCGTCGAAGGGGGCGTACAGGGAGGAGTCGTTCAAGGCCTTTTCAGTCGAATCGAGTTCCGCCTTGGCGACGTCACGCTGGGAGCGCTTCTGATCCAGCGCGCTTTTGGCGATCATATTTCGCTGGGCAAGCTGTGCGGCGCGCCGAAATTCGCTTTCCGCGTTCTCGAACACGGCCTTGGCGGACGCTAGATTGCTTCGAAAATCGCCTTGATCCAGACGCGCAATCAGATCGCCTTCGCTAACCGACTGTGCTTTATTAACGGGCAGCTCGGCAATTTTTCCGCCGACCTGAAAGCTCAGCTCGGACAGATTGGAGGCGTCGATGACCGCCGGATAGCGGTTGCTGCGCAGCGTATCGGCACTGTTGATTTCGATTATTTTTACCGGGCGAGCGCTGTTCTCGGTTACGGGGTCATCCGATTCGGACCCGCAGGCCGTGAGCAAAAAGCAAAATGACAGGATCAAAATACGTCGGAGATGGTCGGTTTTCATTCTCTCTTCTCGATAGCCTAAAAGAGCGATCGCCGGTCTGTCTTCGTGCTGATGGTATGTACGAATTTTTAAACAATCGCAGGCACGAAAAGGACAGAGCGTCGGCGACAATGGGAATATCATACACGCTCTTGTCACCTCTTCCTTGACGCCTCGAGTCCAATGATTGATACCAATCAATTCATGGGTGACTTTGATCTGCCAAACAAGCCCTATCTTGCTTTTCACCTATTCCAGACGATCATCCACCGATTTTTCGTTCTGCTGTATCAGTTCCAGTCGTGCCGAATTTAAGGTGGCTGTAGCCTTTATCGGGACCTAGCGTTTCTTTGAACATTAAAGGGTGGTATCTGACGACGTCTTCGAAGGCATGGGAACGGGTCAATAGACGTCTTCACGATAGCGCCCCTGGGCCTTAAGCGTCGCCACGTCTAAGTCTAGCGGTGCGATGACTTCGTTCAGCGCCGTAATGACGCTACTTGCCATATCCCGACCGCCGCAGACCAGGATCTGCGCGCCTCTCTCGATCAGCCGGCGTAGTTCCGGACCATTCGCGATGAGCTTGTCCTGCACATAGGTATGCTCGTCGATGCGGGAGAATGTCGCGTTTAGCCTCGTCAACCGTCGGTCCTCGAGATAGGTATTCAGTTCAGGCTCATAGAGAAAGTCGGAGTGCGGATTGCGCCCACCCCAGTAGAGGTGCATGGGGTGATGCGCATTATTGTGGCGGATGAAACCGACCAGCGGCCCGATGCCGGTGCCTGCACCGATTAGCACCACCGGCGCCTTGCCGGAAGCGGGGCGGAAGTCCGGATTGGGCTGGATGAAGGCCTCAATGGTGCCGCCTATCGGCAGCGTATGGAGCAAGCCCGAGCACAGGCCATCGGGATGCTGGCGCACGCAGATCTCCAGCATGCCATCCTTTGAGGCAGAAGCCAGGGAATAGAAGCGCGGCACCTGGCTGCCCGGCGGCAGGATGCCGACCAGGTCGCCGGCCTCGAAAGGCGGCAGGCCGGTGCGTCCCAGCAAGCGGCTCAGTAAAGTGGTCTTGCCGCTACTTTCAGGCACCTTGAAACGCAGCACGGCGGTAGGGGCCTGCACCGCGGCGCCGTAATCGACCCGCTCGACAAGCGCTAAGGAGGTGGTACGTGGGCGTACTAGGGTATGGACCAGCGTCAGCTCGGTGCCGAGCACCTTGCCTAAAGCGTTGCCCCAGCGGTTGAACTCCTGGGTTGAGTGTCGGTCGATGGTGTCGAGCGGCAGCAGCTGCGGCCAGCCTCTGGCGGCAAGCGCCGAATCGACCTCCTTCGCGAACCCGCAGAACTGCGGGAACTGCCGGTCACCGAAGCCCAGCACGGCAACTGAAAGATCCGGCGCGTCCGTGATTTTCTCAAGCCGCTCCAGGAATCGGTTGGCCGAGGCCGGTGCATCGCCATTTCCGTAGGTCGCGGTGAGGATGAACAATCGTTTCGCACTGCGATAATGTGGGGCCTGCTGGTTCATGGGGGCGGTATGCACACGATGGCCCGCCTGGACCAGGCTGTCGTGCAGGGTCTTGGCGAAGCCCCAGGTCGTATTGCCTTCGCTGCCGACGAGGATCACGCTATCCGCGGCCTTCGGCCCGCTGTTGGCGGCGAGCTTCGGCTTGGAGCGGTGGCGTTTCCACCAGATTGTCATGCCGGTCACGGCCATCACCGGCACCGTCAGGGCAGTCAGGCCCAGGATCAGGCCAAGCCACCAGAGACCTTCACCGGTGTGAAGCATATAGATGAATTCATAGAACTTATGGGTGGCGTCATGGGGCTGGTAGGAGAGCCACTCACCGCTGGCCTGATCGATATAACCGGCACCCTGATCGGTACCCAGGGAGACCATGTCCGTGGGATCGTCAGGGTAGGGGTAGACCAGCTCTCGCAGGTCGCTTAAATCCGTTGCCTTCAGGACCGGCAGGGTGTCGATGGCAGCAGGAGAGCCACCATCTACCTCCAGCGGGAATTCAGGTTCGGCCTCCATTCCCTCCGAGGCTAGGCCGAAGGTGGTGGCGGACAGATAGGACCCGGTCAGCCCCGACAGCAGCAGGCCGAGAATCGCCGCTCGGCCGAGTTCGATGTGCAGTCGTTGACTCAAGGTGCCGCGTACAGGACGCAGCAACTGACGCCATCCGCCCAAACGAGTCGCCAGCAGCAGTGCGCCGGAGATCGCCAGCACGACCATCATTAGCGCCGTAATGCCTGCCATTGTGCGACCGGGCGTATCGAGCAACATGGAGCGGTGCAGGTTCTTTACCCAGCTCGTGAACGACGATGGCTCATAAGGTGCGACGGCCTGCCCGGTGCGTGGATCCACCCGATCGGCTCCCACCTGACCGTCTCGGGTGTAATAGACGATGAGAGTGCCCGAGGGCGTGCGTTCGATCTGCTCGGCCCCCGGGTAATGCTCCGCTACCTTGCCCGCCAGCTCGGCGACGCTGATCTGCCCAGCGGCGGGCACCACGGTTTCCGCCCGCTCAAGGGCCGGGTTGAGCGACAGGATCGCCCCGGTCACCGAGAGAACGATGACGAACAGCGCCGCGATCAGGCCGGGTAGTGAATGAAACTGGCGTAGCATGCTGCGCCTCCTCATTATTCGATTACAGGGTGTAGCTGAAAGACTGCACGTAGCCACGGCCAGAGACCGGCTTGTCCGCGCCTTCGGTGGTCAGGGGTACGACGATATCGGCACGGTTATCGCGCATGTCTTCGACGGCGGTGTCCACGCGCACTTCATATCCCGCGTCGATCAGCTCGTCGGCAATATCAAGGGTGATATTCAGAGTCCGCCCGCTGCCGACGCTGGCCCCGGTCAGCCCATCATATTCACTGCTGCGCTGGCCGCTGCCTCGCGCCCAGTCCCGCAAGTGTTTGTAGTATTTCGATTTTTCTCCGGCGATCCAGAGCGTGCTCTGGTACTGGCCGTCGGCGTCGGTAAGATAAAGCGCCACATAGGCGCCATCGCCGCCGTAGCTTTTCAACTCGGTGTTGAAGGTCACTTCGCGTGCCTGTGCAATGACCGGTAGCATCATGGCGGCAGCGAGTCCAAGAGTAAGGGCAAGGGCTGTGGTGGGCTTTTTCATTCTCTGTCTCCGCTATTTATCGATACGGATAATCTAGCGTTGGTGGCTGACAGCCACCTGAAGGCAGGAAGAAAAGCAGAAGAAAGGCGTTTGGAGCGTTGGCGATCAGAGAGGCATGGCCCCAGACAAGAAGCAGGGCAGGATACAAGGCGGGGAGGGGGTATGAAGCGATGAATTACTCGACGTTGCAGGAAAACATTCCGCTATTGAGAGTGGTGCGGGCATGCGAACGTCAGCGAGTATCTTCTCTATCGTCATCGCCGCTGTATAGGCCTTCGGGTATCACCGCATCCTCATGGAATTCGATCTCCAGCTTGCGCAGGCGTAGCGACCCAGGGAAATAGTCCGCCTCGACCTTGTTGCCGTGCTGGTCGCGGCCCTTGACCTCATAGCAGCCATCATCGATCTTGATGCGACGCACCTCCCAGCCCCTGGTTTCGAGCTGCTTTCTCAAAGCGTCCCGCGGCTGCCAGTCGGAGACCGGATCCTTGCAGTCGTGATCTGCCTGGGCTGCGGTGGTGCTCAACAAGGCATATAGCGTTGTAGCCGCAAATAATAGAGGTTTCATGAGCTTCTCCGGACAAGAAATGCTGTTAGCGTAACTCGCTATTCTGACAGCAGTCTGAAGCGACAACTTGGGATTTTATACAAGAGTTAACCGCTTTCGTTCAGGTCGTCGTCAGGTGGGTGCGTTAGTCTCGATGTATCCGTGATGCCATGAGGAGATGGGATATGCGCATATTGCTGATCGAGGACGCACCCAACCTGGGCGAGGCGGTGCGTGACCAGATCGCCGAGGATGGCCACGCAGTGGACTGGATGCAGACGCTAGCCGATGCCAAGGCATGTCTTGCGACCACCGCCTACGATCTTCTGCTGCTCGATCTTCTGCTGCCCGATGGAAACGGGCTCGATCTGCTGAAGCACTGCCGTCGGAAAGGTGACACGACGCCGGTCATCGTCCTGACGGCGAGGGATCAAATTTCCGATCGTATCGAAGGGCTGAACGCCGGCGCGGACGATTATCTCGTCAAACCCTTCGATCTGGCGGAATTGTCGGCGAGAATCGCCGCCGTAGCGCGACGTTATGCGGGTAACCCCAATCCACTCATCAAGATAGGCGAACTGGAGATCGATCTGGTCACCCATTCGATAAAGCGTGGCGGGTATGGCGTCGAACTGACGGCCCGGGAGTGGGCGCTGCTCGAGGCATTCATGCAGCGCCCCGGGGCGCTTTTATCCCGATCCCAGCTCGAGGATCGTCTATACGCCTTTGGCGAAGAAATCGAGAGCAACACCATCGAGGTTCATATCAGTCGGCTACGCAAGAAGCTGGGCCATGCCACGATCGAGACGGTGCGTGGCATGGGGTATCGGCTGGGACAGGCGTGAGCGAGCCGGTCAGCCTGCAGCGTCGTCTTGGAATCGGGCTAACCCTCGGCGTGGTGTTGCTCTGGTTGGTTGCAACCACGTTGACGGTGTTCATCGTGCAGCATTCCATCGACAGGACTCTCGACAGCTCCCTGGAAGAGACGGCGCAGCGCATCCTGTCCCTGGCTGTCGTCGAGATATTCAATCGGGAAGATTCCAATCTGCTTCAACAGGTCGCCTCTTTGCGCCCCCATGAGGAATACATCACCTACCTGGTGCGGGAAGCGAATGGTACGCCCTTGCTCGTGTCCCATGACGTCGATCTGTCCGTCTTTCCTGAAACGCCTGAAATGGGGCTGCGCAGCACCGCTACGCATCGGCTTTACGGTATCTCTGCAGTCAGCGATACCTTCTTCATCGAGGTTGCCGAACCCTTGACCTATCGCCGTCGGGCCACTCGAGAGATGCTGGCGATGCTGCTATTGCCCCTGGCGGTGCTGGTACCGCTCAGCCTGGTCGGCATCTGGTGGTTCGTGCGCCATAGCCTGGGTGGCCTGCTTGCCTATCGGCAGGCACTCGAGGCGCGTAATGCAGGAGATCTATCGCCGGTCAAGGCTCAGCGTCTGCCAGCAGAGCTTACTCCGATCGCCGAGGCGGTGGATCAGTTGCTGGCAAGATTGCGCAGTGCATTGGAGGCGGAACGCAGCTTCACCGCCAACAGCGCACACGAGCTGCGCACGCCATTGGCGGCATCCCTGGCCCAGGTACAGCGCCTGCGCCGTGAAGCGCCGCCGGGGCCGCTACAGGATCGGGTGGGGCGAATCGAGGACTCGCTACGCGAGCTGTCCCGATTGTCAGAAAAACTGATGCAGTTGGCCAAGGCCGAAAGCGGAGGACTGCTGGCCGAGACGCCGCAGAACGTTCTGCCGATCGTCGTCCACGTCGTCGATGACTTTCGACGCGTCTTCGGGACGCGCCTCGAGCTGTCGTTGCCCAGGAAAGAGCGAATAGTCTCGTCGATCGATCCGGATGCCCTGGCAATTCTGCTGCGAAATCTGATCGAAAACGCGCTCAAGCACGGTGACAAGGACAAACCCGTGGGGGTCGTCGTGTCGAGCGAGGGCGTATTGCGTGTGATCAATTCAGGGCCAGTGGTGCCCGCAGAAGATCTAGGCCGACTGACGGATCGCTTCCAACGGGCGAACACTCGGGCCAGCGGCTCGGGGCTGGGGCTCGCCATCGCCCATGCGATCGCCGTGGGAGCCGGCGTCTCTCTGGTGCTTATCTCTCCTGTAATAGGCCGGGAAGACGGATTCGAGGCGAGCATACGGCTACCACGCTGAGCTCCCCTGACCAATATCAACGGCATGCTGTTGGAGCGACAAGCGCTCGACTCTCTGAATTCAAGTAATAAGTGCAGCACCTGCCGTTTTCAGGGCTCCTGAGCACTCACTCAGGAATACCTGTGCCGGTATCCGATAGCCGAGACGCTGAAGATATCCTAGCTCTTCTCGAACTCGTCGAGCTTGAATCGGTGGGTAACCAGCCCAGCAGGCTCGACGCCGGAGCAGACAAAAACTGCTGATCTCGTGAGCTTAAGCTTCCTGTAAGGCGTTCATGCCTCAATGAGGGGCAGGGTAGTTCATCGCATGACAAGGGAGATCAGCATGCAAAAACGAAGCCTGGTACTGATGTTGGTTGGAGTGGTAGTGGCAGGGGCGCCTTGGCCGCGGAGGATGAATTGATGAGCCGCGCCCAGGCGCTGTTCAAGCCAATTCCCGAGCAGCCACCAGAGATGGAAGGCAATCCCAGCACGCCTGCCAAGGTGGAGCTTGGCAAGATGCTCTATTTCGAGCCAAGACTGTCGAAAAGCCATGCCATCAGCTGCAATACCTGCCACCTGGTCGGGCTCGGCGGGGTCGATATGCTGGAAACCTCGATCGGCCATCGCTGGCAGCTAGGGGGACGTAACTCACCTACGGTGCTCAATGCGGTATTCAACACCGCCCAGTTCTGGGATGGGCGCGCTGCGGATCTCGCCGAACAGGCGGGTGGTCCCTTGATCAATCCGGTAGAGATGGCTACTACCCACGAGCACGCGGTGGAAATGATCGAGGGTATTCCCGGTTATCAACCCGCTTTCGAGGAGGCGTTTCCTGAGGCGGAAAATGCCATCAATATTGACAATATCCAGGATGTGATCGCTTTGTTCGAGGCAACGTTGATCACGCCCAATGCGCCTTTCGATCAATATCTGAAGGGGGATGCCAATGCCTTGAGCGATCAGCAGAAGGCTGGGCTCGATCTGTTCGTCAACAAGGGCTGTGCCGCCTGTCATAGCGGCATCAATCTTGGAGGCGATCAATATCAACCCTTTGGCGTGGTGGAAAAACCCGGTGCCGATTTCCTGCCGCCGGAAGACAAGGGGCGCTTCGCGGTGACGGAGTCCGCCTCCGATGAGTACGTCTATAAAGTGCCAAGTCTACGCAACATTGCCCTGACGCCACCGTATTTCCACACTGGCAAGGCCTGGGATTTGAAGCAGGCGGTGGCGGTAATGGGAACGGCGCAACTAGGGGCCGAGTTGAACGACGAGGAAGTAGAGTCGATCACCGCATTCCTGCATAGCCTGACCGGCGAGCAACCCCGGGTGGAATATCCCATTTTGCCACCTAGCAACGCGGACACGCCGCGCCCGGAGCTGGGTATCGATCAGTAATCTGAATGACGGCGTGGTGCCAATCCACGCCGTATCCCATGCCAAAAGAGTTAGCGACATCCCTCGATAATAACGACTGTCCGTATTCTTGTCGTTCGCAAAAGGGAATACAGAAATCACGTATATCCTCCACTTTTTTCAATATTAAAGACGTCTTTTAAGCCTCGTGTCAGGTTGGCTTGCCACGATGACGACATGCCGATTTGGCATGTGCCCGTAAGACATGATCAAGGCCGTGAAAAGGAGAGTTTTTATGCAAATTCGTCATGTGCTGGTTGTTGCCGCTGCTCTGTCGTTTGCCGGTGTCGCCGTCGCTGCTCCTCAATGCACCGATGCGCCGGAGTCCGAATGGATGGGCGAGGACGCCATGCAACAGCAGCTCGAGGATCAGGGTTACCAGATCGATCGATTCGTCGTTACCGACACCAATTGCTACGAAATCTATGGAGAAGACAAGGACGGGGTGAAGGTCGAAATCTACTTTGACCCGGTCAATGGTGAGGCCGTGGAGGAGCATCGCAATGACTGATAACGGGGAAACCAGCACTGTGGCCCGGGCTGATCGGGTCAAGGTCTGGGACCCGGCGGTACGCATCTTCCACTGGAGTCTGGTGACGGCATTTGCCGTCGCCTACTTCATCGTCGAGAGCAATCGCACCATTCACGAATGGGCTGGCTATGTGGCATTGGGTCTGGTGGCTTTTCGCTTGATCTGGGGCGTAATCGGCAGCCGTCATGCACGTTTCAGCGATTTCGTACCCGGGCCGGCAAAGCTGGCGAATTATGTGCGCCAGATGATCCGAGGCCAGGAGCCGCGCTATCTTGGCCATAATCCCGCGGCGGCGATCATGATTCTTTTGCTGCTCATCGCTGTCGGCGTGATCGGCGTTAGCGGCTGGCTGATGACCACTGACTGGGGCTGGGGCAGCAAGACGATCGAGGAGATACATGAAATATCGGTGAACGTCACTCTCATAGCGATTGGGCTTCATGTGGCAGCGGCAATCTATGAAAGCTTCCATCATCGCGAGAATCTGATTCGTTCCATGATGACCGGCTATAAGCGGCGTTATTGACGTCTGCCTATGCTCGGAAGCCGCGTGAATGGTCTCGAGAATCAGTGGCGGAGATGGCTTATTTTTTTAATCATCATATAAGGAGTGAGCAATGACTTATCAGGACACACAGCGGCGTTACGGCGTTATCAGTCTCCTATTTCACTGGACAATGGCGCTTCTTATCATTGTTCAATTCATGGCACTTGGTGGTTATATCAACGAGGGAGAGCACTGGATCGGTAACAATATAGTGCCTTGGCATGTTGATATTGGTTTGTTATTGCTTGTGCTCGTATCACTTAGAATCATCTGGATGTTGAGCCAGCGACAACGGCGTCCCGAAGTACATGGCCAGGGCGCCATGCAGCTTCTGGCTAAAGGCGGACATTTTCTGCTCTATGCGTGCATGGTGTTGATGCCGGTGACAGGCATTCTGCTCATGGTGGGGGGAGGTCACGGCCTTGGATTTCTGGGCATCGAGCTCGTTGCCGAGAGCAAGAATGAGATTCCCTGGGCCGTCGCGCTGGGCGAATGGCACGCACAGATTTCCTGGTTGTTCGTCGCGCTGGTGCTCGGTCATTTCGCGGCGGCGCTTTATCATCACTTCATCAAGCATGACGATACGCTTATACGTATGACTGCAAAACGTTTCGATCAGAGCTGAGCATGGAACGATGTATGCCAGGCGATTTTCGAAGGTTTTGTAGGCAGAATATCTGGCAGGCAAGCGCGCCAGACGTTTGGCGGAACAAGCCGTCTTTGAAAGATAAAATGTCATGTAGTTGCCGTGCAAAAACCAGCGCCACTACCTCTCAAAGATAGTGGCGCTATTTTTTACTTCCATGGAAATTTCATTGCTGCATTACATAAGTACCTGGCGCATCCGCGATAGGGGAATAGTCCTGCCCGCCCATCTCCGGTGGTGCAGCCTGCTCCTTGGATGAACGCTCCACCAGCCAGGCCTGCCAGACCGGCCACCAGGAGCCTTTTTGCCGAGGCATGGTTTGCTGCCAGGTATCTGGATCGATGTAGTTTTCTCCTTCCTTACGCGTTTCGACCTGATAGACGCGCCTCGGATGCCCCGGCTCGCTGACGATGCCGGCGTTGTGGCCGCCGCTGGTGAGCAGGAAGGTGACTTCTTCTGCATCGGACAGCAGATGAATCTTGTAGGCGGAGCGCCAGGGAGCGACGTGATCGCTTTGGGTTGCCACGGCGAAAAGCGGCACGTTGATGTCGGTGATGGCAATAGGGCGGTCACCGACGATGTAGCGCCCAGCAGCGAGGTCGTTGTCGAGATAGAGCCAGCGCAGATACTGGGAATGCATCTTGTAAGGCATGCGTGTCGTATCGGCGTTCCAGGCCATCAGCGCGATCATGGGTTGGCGCTCGCCCAGCATGTATTCGCGCACCATTCGTGACCAGACAAGATCGTTGGAACGCAGCAGCTGGAAGGCGCCGGCCATTTGGCTCCCGTCGAGATAGCCCCGCTCCTGCATCATGCTTTCGAGATAGTCGACCTGGCTTCGAGTGATGAAAAGCGATAGTTCACCGGCCTCGGTGAAGTCGACTTGGGTCGCGAGGGTGCTCATCGAGGCCAAGCGATTGTCACCGTCGCGCGCCATGGTGGCGGCTTGAATCGAAAGCAGCGTGCCACCGAGGCAATAGCCCACCGCGTGGATCTTTTGATCCGGAATAATGGCGGATACGATGTCCAGCGCCGCTGCGGGGCCAAGTCGACGATAGTCGCCCATGCCCAGGTCGCGATCTTCAGACGTCGGGTTGCGCCAGGAGATCATGAAGACCGTATGGCCTTGATCCACTAGATAGCGCACCAGAGATTTCTCCGGCGTCAGGTCGAGAATGTAATACTTCATGATCCAGGCGGGCACGATCAATACTGGCTCCGCGTAGACCTTCTTGGTGGTCGGGGTGTACTGGATAAGCTCGATCAGCTGGTTGCGATAGACGACTTTGCCCGGCGTGGTCGCAAGATTCTCGCCGACCTTGAATTGCTCTGCACCCGCTGGCGGGCAGCCGGTCATTCGTCGTTCCCTGTCTTCGCAGAAGTTCTCCCAGCCACGCAGGAAGTTCATGCCGCCCTGCTTGAGGGTTGCGTCGATCACTTCCGGGTTGAGCCAGGGAAAGTTAGAGGGCGACCAGCGATCCAGCATCTGGCGCCCGATGAAGGACACCATGTTTTCGGTACTCTGTGACAAGCCGTCGATATTGGTGGAGGCGTTTTCCCACCATGCCTGCTGAAGCAGAAACGACTGGTAGATAACACTGTAGGGCCAGCGGGACCAGGCGTCACCGGAAAAACGATCATCCTGAAGCGTTGGCTCGATGCAGGGCTCTGTACCCATGAAGGCGTTGGCTCTTCGAATGTGACGCAGCAGGTGCTCGACCTTGAAGCTTATATCCTCGGCTAGTTCCATCTGCTTGCCCGGCGACATGGCGAGATGGACGAGCCATTCATAAATCACTGCTGATGTTCCAGCTGGCGTGATACCTCCGGTCAGGGTGGACATGTTCGCCTTGAACGCCTGGTCCATCATGCGCGGTGCGTAGCGACTGGCAAGTAGGGAAGATGGCTGACGATATTGATTCATATTGATCAACTCCTAATCGGTAGGCCTCAGGAGCACTGCATTACTCAAGGGAATGCACGACTTCTCCATGCTGCCAAATAACACAAGTTAGGTCGAATCTTGTGATGGCGCGCTAATCTCGAGCCCAACTTCTTGGGCTAGTTTTTCAATCTCTGCGTAGTGGCGCCGGTATTCACTCGAATCGAGCGCCGCATAGTTGAGATTCTTCATCTCGCTTGCGAGGGCGGTGAAGTATTCGCGAATGGCTTCCTTGTCATCGAAGGCATACTCCGAACTGACCAGCGGATAAATCAATGCCAGACTGCGCCGCTGTCGCTCCGGGGACGTGCTGCCGTCCACGTCATCGAAGGCGTCCTGCTGCAAGTAGACCAGGTCGAGGAAGCTCGCCTTTTGATAGGTGAGAAAGTCCTCAAGGGTGATACCTTCATCCCCGGTGACCTGCATCATCTGATTGACGTCTTCCCCGTCGTGCAAAAGCTTGAGCAGCGCATCGATGCGTGCCGGCCACTCAGCGCCGAGACGCTCGGCAATGGCGGGCTCGAGTTGCGCCCGGTAGCGGGACCAGGACAGCAGCGGGTCCACCGCCGGGTAGAAGCGCTTGTAGGCACGATCCGAAGACAGGCCGAGAAACGCCTTGACCGTGGCGAGGGTCGCTTGGGTCACCGGCTCCTCGAAGTTGCCCCCGGAAGGCGAGACAGTGCCGATCAGGGTCAGGCTACCGCTGTCGCCTGCGTTGTTGCGGATCACCCCGGCGCGTTCGTAGACGCTGCGCACCGCCGAGTCCAGATAGGCAGGGTAGGCCTCTTCGCCGGGAATCTCCTCCATGCGCCCGGAGGTTTCACGCATTGCCTGGGCCCAGCGCGAGGTGGAGTCGGCGATCATCAGCACGTTGAGTCCCATCTGGCGGTAATATTCGCCAAGGGTAATACCGGTATAGATGGAGGCTTCCCGGGCGGCCACCGGCATCGAGGAGGTGTTGCAGATGATTACCGTGCGATCCATTAGTGAGCCGCCGGTGGTGGGGTCGTTGAGCTGAGGGAACTCGGTGATGGTTTCCACCACCTCTCCAGCCCGTTCGCCGCAGGCGACGATGATCACGATATCCACGGTGGAATGACGGGCAATGAGATTCTGCAGCACCGTTTTGCCGGCACCGAAGGGGCCTGGAATACAGGCGGTGCCGCCGGTGGCAATAGGAAAGAAAGTGTCGATCACCCGGATGGTGGTGTCCAAGGGCCGGCTGGGATAAAGCCGTTCGCTGGTGTCGCTATCGAGCAGGCGTTTCGGCAGTGGTGTACGCACCGGCCAGCGCTGGGCCAGGGTGACTTGACGCTCGGCACCGGACGCATCCTTCAGCCGCGCCACCGGCATATCCACGGCAAAGCTGCCCTCCTGAATCCAGCTGACTTCCTGTTCCCCTCGGGTATCGAAGGGCACCATGATGCGATGGGTGAAACGGCCTTCCTGCACGGTGCCGAGCGTATCGCCGGCGCGCAGCTTGGCGCCTATGCGCACCTGAGTAGAGAAGGACCATTTGGTGGTTTTGTCCAGCGCCTCCAGATGCAATCCTCGAGGCAGGAAGAAGCCTGAGCGCAGGGCGATCTGCTCCAGAGGGTTCTGCAGGCCGTCGTAAATCTGCCCGAGTAGACCAGGACCCAGAGTGACGGAAAGCATCTCGCCGGTCTGTTCCACCGCGTCGCCTATCTTGATGCCGCCGGTGTCCTCGAAGACCTGAACGTCCGCGCGTTTGCCCTGCACTCGCAAAACCTCTCCCTTGAGGCGCAGTTCGTGGCTTTTGCCATCATCTTTTTGGCCTTGGACGGGAAGAATATAGACCACCTCGTTTTTCATCAGCCCCTTCGAGCGCTCCGTGGCCTCGATGACCACGATGTCATCCTGAACGCTGACCACTCGGCAGTCGCGATGGACTTCCTGCTTAACAATCATTTTCAAACTCCCAGTGACCATGGGCGCCGATGGCAAGGCGTAGCGAGGGTCTTTTGCCAGGGAGGGCAAAAGTAGCGCCCAGGGACGGGTTTACAGCGCCCTCGCGGAGGCTTGCCAACGGGAAAGCCCATTCTCCTTGCAGGACCGTGTCAGCCATTCTCAATTTCCATCTCCCGAAAAGATTGTCTCGTAATCGCCGAGTCCACGTTCGATATCCGCCTGCAGTCGACGCTGTGCCGCCTCGGCGTTGTAGCGCTGCCAGGCGGCGATCAGACGCCAGCGCAGCCAGTAGATGACGACCTCGCGAAAGTCGAAACGATCATATTGGCGCGCCCGAGCAAGTCGGCGCCAGCTTTCTTCGAGCAGCAGCCGTTCCAGCTCCCAGGGGCGGTCGTGCTCAAGATGATCCCGGGCCTCACTGAGCCAGGGAAAAACCGCGCCCACGCCGAACAGCGATGCCTGCCAATGGGCGCTGATATGGGCCAGGCGCGGGCCGAACCCCCAGGCCTCGCCCAGACCTGGCACAGGTTCGCCCAGTCGGCGCCGGCGCAGGGCCGTCACCAGGGTGTGGCGTTCGAGCATCGTCTCGACAAGATCATCCACGCCGTGCTCCGCTAGCTGTGGTGCCGCCTGCCGGTAGCGCTGGAGATAGGCATCGGTGGAAACGTCCAGGCCCAGATGCTGCCAGTCGAGCAATGTCTCGAGCCTCTGCAGGCTGACCTGATGGGCCTCGCTCAACGTCTCGAGGCGATGCTCCAAGCGGATCGCCGAGATCGGCACCGGCTCACGACCGAAGGGCGTGGCGGGCAAGGCCGGCAGGCTTGCGAGCAGATCGACATACTGATGGCGTTTTGACATGGCTATTGGTGACATGGCTATTTGACGATGCCTTCGAGCATGGCGCGGAAGCGCGGCTGCAAATGCTGCAATAGAAGCTCCGCCACCGCCTCGTCGCTGATATCAAGCTCCATCTCGTGTTCGTGCAGACGCACTCGCAGACCGCCGGCCTGTTCGCCATTGGTGAAGCGCACTCCTTCGCGCAGCACCTCTTGAGCCTGAGCGATCACCAGATAGGACAGGGTGCCTTCCTTGAGCTTCTCCGGATGTCGACGCAGCTCTTCGAGTCCGAGCACGTCCCGGGGCAGCATCACCTCTACGTCCTTTTCCGCATCCAGCGGTGTGTCGCGCCGGGTGCGGACGGCGAGCTCGAGGATCAGCCGCTGCAACAAATCTTCCTGAGACAGGGTCTGACCTACCAGCCAACGCAGATGATCGCGAAAGCGACGAGTCAGCGTCGCCCGCATTTCCAGTACGCTGTCCCGAGCGGCGACTCGCAGCGCTTCCCGGGTGGAATCTTCCAGGCGTCTGGCGTCCTCTTCAGCCCGCTCTCGCAGCTCCTGAGCATCTCGTTTTGCCTGTTCGATCATCCAGGTGGCACGGGTTTGTGCATCGGCGACGATGCGCCGGGCTTCTTCCCGACCCTGCTCGACGCCCTCGCCACGCAGGCGCTCGATCAGGGCATCGACGCCAGAGGACGCACCTTGGGAAACCGTTTCCGATTGACTCATGGGTTGTCTCCTTGGCATTACTGCGCTGGAATATTACCGGCGATTACCAGGGCGAAGATGAAGGCGAACACCCCGAAGCCTTCGACGATCGCCGCTGGCGCAATGGACAGACCGAAAATCTCCGGCTTGCTCTTTGAGCTGTTGATTGCCGAGGCGCAGCAGCTGCCTTGATAAACCGCGCTCAACAACAGCGCCACCCCGGCCAGAATGCCCACGGAGAAAAGCCCCGCGGAGGTGGCCAGCGTCACCGGACGCTGCAGGGTGAACATCACCACGATGCCATAGATGCTCTGGGAGGAGGGCATGGCCGAGAGTCCGATGAAACGGCCGTGACCGGACTCGGTCTCGAGCAGAGCTCCGATGGCCGCCTGGCCGGCGATGGCACAGCCGATGATGCTGCCGATGGCCCCCAGGGCCATGGGGCCGTAAAGTCCTGCCCAACCCAATGCGATGATCAGTTGCTCCATAGCGTAGTCTCCGTTTTTCTGAATGCCTTGAAGGGGTATCCCTCGTCCGAGATACCCCAGTGATAGAACTCGATGAGATTGAGCCGCAGCCCGTGCACCACGCCGCTGACCACCGCCAGCACGAAATTCAGCGCGTGGCCAATGATCAAAATCAGCACATAGAACAGGATGCCAAGGCCCGGATAGGCCGCCGCTGCATCCGCGGCGAGCTGGTTGAAAGTGACCGCCAAAGAGGCGCTGGCAAGCCCTAGGGCAAACAGGCGCAGATAGCTCAGCACGTCACCGAAAGCCCGGGTCACATCGGTCAGGGCGTAGAGCCCACCGCCGACCCGTTTGAGCAGATCCAGCGGCTCGTGGATAGGACGGGTATCCGTGAAAGCGAAGACGGCGACAAGCCCCAGAGCCAATGCGAGTCCATCACCGGGAATGGCGTAAAAGAGCATGACACCGGCCAACAGCGCGACGATCCAGCCCAAGGGCGCCAGCATGGCGCTATGGCCCCGGTGGTGCCAGGCGACGGTGGCGTTGGCGATGATCAAATGCGCCAGGCCAATGCCGATCGCCAGCTGCATCATCTGGCCGAAATCGTTGACGTCGAGAAGCTTCAAGGATGACAGCCAGCTCTCCGGTGGCGGACTCCAGCCGAAATAGCTGCCGGCGAGCACCCCATAGACCAGGGTAAAGCCCACCAGCACGAACCCCAGGGTGCGCACTCGCGTTCCGGCGCGGCTTTGCTTGAGCCGTTTTGAAAAGAACAGCACCGCCCCGAGCATCAGCAGGGCGTAGCCCGCATCCGCCAGAATCATGGCGAAGAACACTGCAAAGGAGAAAAAGATCACTCGGGATGGGTCCCAGTTGCGGTAGCCGGGCATCTGATAAAACCCCACGATCTCCGCGCCGCCGGCGGTACGCTCATCGTTATCGAGGAGCGTCGGTGGCTGGTCTTCTGGTCCCACCGGCTCATTGAGCAGAGCAAGCCCCTTTTCTTCGGCGAGACGCCGAACGTCCTCGAGAGCCGTTTGGGGCACCCAGCCCTGCACGGCGAAGATGGCGTCGTCGTCTCGGGTGAGATGCTGCGCCTGCTTCAGGCTCGCAGCGTCGTCCGCCTGAGCCTGATGACGGTGCAGCAAATGGATCCAGCGGGTCAGCGCCTCGCGTTCGGCGACGGTTTCATCAAGACGTATCACCAGGCGCTGCAGCTCTTCCCGCAGCTGCCAGCGGGGCACGCTGCCGGTATGGGTGCGCGGCACCGGCATGGCATCCGCTGCAGGCTCTTCCTGACTGATCACCGCAATGTAGCGATTGCGGTTATCGCGATGCACCTCCTGCCAAGGCAGCGCTACGTCGGTAAGCTGGCGTGCCCGGTAGTTGGGCACCTCGTAGAACCACAGACGATGCCCGGCAAGGCTTTCCAGAGGCGGAAAATCAAAATCTCCCCAGGGTTTTAGGTTCTTGAGACGCTGTCGGGTGAAATCGATGCGATCTTCCAGGTCTCGCATCCGGCGTTGATTGTCCAATGCGCGTTCGACGGTGGTCGAATGATCGAAGTCCGGATCATCCGGCACCTGATGGCGCTTGATGGGACAGTCGAGCAGGTAGGCCAAGGCTTTACGGGTATCGCTTGCGCTCGCGGCAGTGGGAGTGCTCTGCTTTTCCGGCCCCAAATCGATCAGATGCATGACGCCAAGACGCTGGAGCTCGCGCAGCGTGCCCTGCTTGCCGCCGTGGCTGCCTAGCAGGGTCATTCTACTCAGTGCCACGATACTCATAGGCGCGCTCCCTGGGCCTGCTTGCGTTTGGCGAGTTTGGCCCGCACCACTGCGGAGCGCTCGCCGTCGGCAAGATGGATGCGAATGCGGCGAATGTTCTCCCGGGTGCGGGGGATCAACACCTTGTCGAACAGGTTGACCCGCTGGGTGACCTGCTTGACTGCACGTTCCAGGCGCCTCAGTCGCTCCCGTTCCACCTGCAGGCGTACCGTCAGTGCCAGGGCTTCCCGCAGCGCCGCCTGATAGCGGTCCAGCCAGTGAGGCGTGGTCAGCAGGGGGTAGTCGGCGAGTTCGATATCGACCTCCTCGAGGACCGGCAGATGCACACCAAGCAGGTTGCGCTCGCGCAGATGCACATGGGTGACCCGGGTCAGATTCTTGAGCTTCAGGGTGTCGTCACCGGCCATGGGCAGCTGATCGCGCACCTTGGCTATCAGGGTGTCCAGCTCGGCTTCGCTCTCCTGCAGCGTCTTGCGGGCTTGCAAGCGCTCGGCGATCAGCTGGCGGCGCTTGAGATCCAGGGACGGCAGCAGTCGCTGAAACTGCTGAAGCCGGGACTGCTCCCGATGCAGGGCCGTCTTGTTGAGTGAGAGTCTTGCCACAGCGCTACATCCTTTTTCCGATCACTGAGCCAGGTTAGCGGCTTGATTTTGCTCTGCACCCTGGCGTTTTTTGCCGGGAAAGTACTTGTCGATGAGCTGCTGGCGCATGACCAGTTCCTTGGGCTCAAAGCATTCCGCCAGGGTCTCCCAAGCCAGATCCAGGGCGCGCTCCAAAGGCAGGGAAACGGATACGTCCATGAAGCGTTTCTCGAACAGATCGCCGAAGCGCAACAGATTCTCGTCGAATTTGGAGAGCTCGAAGGCCATGGCGCGCTTTTGCTGGGCGTCCCGAGCGCCGGCATAAAGCCGAATCATGGTGTTCATCAAAGCACCGTGATCTTCTCGGGTGCTTTTGCCGATTACCCGCTGCTTGAGCCTCGACAGAGAGCCGAAGGGATCAATCCGACCATCGCGCAGATAGAACTGTCCTTCAGTGATGTAGCCAGTGTTGTCCGGTACCGGGTGGGTGATGTCGTCGCCAGGCATGGTGGTGACGGTCAGCACCGTTACCGAGCCGGCGCCGTGAAAGTCGCAGGCCTTTTCGTAGCGTCGCGCCAGCTGGGAATAGAGATCCCCCATGTGGCCCCGATTCGACGGCACCCGCTCCATGCTGATGCCGACTTCCTTCAGGGCGTCGGCGAAGGCGGTCATGTCCGTGAGCAGCACCAGCACGCGCTTGCCTTCCTCCACGGCGAAACGCTCCGCCACCGCCAGGGCCATGTCCGGTATCAGAAGCCGCTCCACCACCGAGTCCGAGGCCAGGTTGGTGAACATCACCGTATGGGCGAATACCCCTGCATCGAGGAAGCGCTGACGAAAATAGTGGTAGTCATCAAAAATCAGGCCCATGCCGCCGAACACCACCACGTCTGCGTCCGCGTGGATGGCGATGCGAGCAAGCAAGGCGTTGTAAGGCTCGCCGGCCACGGAAAAGATAGGGATCTTCTGGCTTTCCACCAGGGTATTGAAGACGTCGATCATGGGCACGTCGGTGCGGATCATGCGGCTCGGCATCACCCGGCGCATGGGATTCACGGACGGCCCGCCGATATCCACCCGCCGGTCTTCGCTTAATGACGGGCCGCGATCCATGGGGTCGCCGAGGCTGTTGAAGGCACGCCCCAGCACGTTCTGAGAGCAGGTGACCTGCATCGGATGGCCGAGAAAGCGCACGGATGCCTGAGTGGTAAGCCCGGCGGTGCCGCCAAAGACCTGCAGTGAGACCACGTCGTCATCGATGCGGATCACCTGGGCGAGCACCGTCTCACCATCGGCCTTGCGTAGGCTGGCAATGTCGCGAAAGCGCGCCGGCGTAGGCTGGCTACCGTCGCCGCTGGGCACCCGCACCCGCACGATGCCGCCGACGATGCTGAGAATATTGCGATAGTGACTGAGAGGTTGTGACATGCCTGACCAATAGCTCCACTCAATAGGGCTTCGTCTCGGCATGACTCAAACAACGCTGCCGATGACAACGTGAAATTCGTCGAAGGGGAGAGCACACTTGTTCGCATGCTTTTTACTATTCTTCTAATGAACATGCCTCCAACTCATCAAAGAGTCAATGAGAGTCCCGAGCGCTCATGAGTTGGATCAAGATAGGGGCGAGGATTTACCGAATTACCGTTTGTCGCTCTTGAAAATACAGGCGTTGCAGAGGCTCTTGCTGACATCGGACATTGCCAATAATGGGCGCTTTGTCCGCAAGCCTTGGTTTGTCTTACGACCTATGGCTAACATGATGCTAGACCCTGAACAGTCCTTCGCTGGAGATGCGCCATGAAGCAGTTCAGAAATATCCTCTATGTGATAGAAGCCGACACGGAAACCGAGGCGGCCATCAGCAGAGCCGTGTTACTGGCGGAAAATAACCAGGCGGAGTTGACGGTGATCGATGTCATGGCACCTATCGATGCATCTTTTACATCGCCTTCCAATGCGTCCGACCCTGCCGAGCTGCAAGCGGCCATGATCGCAGAGCGCCGCGAGATACTGACATCACTCATGGTGCCCTACCGCAAAGACTGCACCATTCACGTCGATGTGCTGCTCGGTAAGCTGTTCATGGAAACGATTCGTCATGTGGTGAATCACTCTTTTGATCTGGTCATCAAGTCCGCGGAGAATCCGGACTGGCGCGATCGCTTGTTCGGCAGCAACGACATGCATTTGCTGCGCAAATGTCCGTGCCCTGTCTGGCTGATGAAGCCTGGTGAAAAGGCACGGTATGACGACATCGTTGCGGCGATCGATTTCAATGCTGATCGTCCCGAAACGCTCGAAGAGCCACTTACCAAGCAGATTCTGAAGACGGCCAGTTCGCTGGCCTTGGCGAACTCCGCCATCTTGCATGTGATGCATGTCTGGGACGCCCCGCATGCGGGCTATGTGGGCATATGGGCGAATGATAGAAGAGGTGCGGAGCAGGCCTTCACCGAGGGTGTGTATGCCAGTCACATGAATGCCATGAACCGCTTGAAGCAGCTGCTGCCTACTTGGATAGGGCAGCAAGCCTATGACTATATTGTGCCCCGATTTCATGCGTTCCAAGGGGCACCGGAGAAAATGAAAATGATTCCCGCGATGGCCGTCCAGTTGCAGGCGGATCTGGTGGTGATGGGGACCGTTGCACGCGCGGGCATTACGGGGTGGCTGATCGGCAATACGGCGGAAGCGACTCTTGATCGGCTGAGCTGTTCCGTGCTTGCGGTCAAGCCGTCGAATTTCACGTCGCCGATAGTTTTTGACTGAGAGGGTGAGAATGTTGCTCGCCTCAGGTCCAATCGTCTATCAAGGGAAGAAATTGCACTCGAGGATGACGGCTTCAGATAGCGCCTAGCCCAAAGGGAAATGTACCATGAGCCAAGACATCGACCCTGCAAGCGTCGACCCTGCAACCACCGAGGGACTTGCCTGATGATCATTTCCGCTTCCACGGATTACCGGGCGGCAGCCAAGCGTCGACTGCCGCCTTTTTTGTTTCACTATATCGATGGCGGCTCCTACGCCGAACACACTCTCAGGCGCAACGTCGAGGATCTGGCGGATATCGCCCTGCGTCAGCGGGTGCTCAACGACATGTCGGAGCTGGATCTGACGACTCGTTTCTTTGATGAGACCCTGTCAATGCCCCTGGCGCTTTCGCCGGTGGGCTTGACCGGCATGTACGCCCGCCGGGGCGAGGTACAGGCGGCCAGGGCCGCGGAGACGAAAGGCATCCCGTTTACCATGTCCACGGTATCGGTGTGCCCCATCGAGGAGGTCACCCCGGCCATCAAGCGTCCCATGTGGTTTCAGCTCTACATCCTCAAGGACCGAGGCTTCATGAAGAACGCCTTGGAGCGGGCCAAGGCTGCCGGGGTGACCACGCTGATCTTCACCGTGGACATGCCGGTGCCGGGGTCTCGTTATCGGGATGCCCACTCCGGCATGAGCGGTCCGAATGCGCCAATGCGCCGGGTGCTGCAAGCCATGACGCATCCTCATTGGGCCTGGAACGTGGGGTTGCGGGGCAAGCCGCATGACCTGGGCAATATTTCTGCCTATCGTGGCAATCCGACGGGCCTTGCGGATTACATTGGCTGGCTGGGAGAGAACTTCGATCCGTCGATCTCCTGGAAAGAGCTTGAGTGGATTCGCGAGTTCTGGGACGGCCCCATGATCATCAAGGGCATTCTCGATCCGGATGATGCCCGGGACGCGGTGTCCTTCGGCGCCGACGGGGTGGTGGTCTCCAACCACGGTGGACGTCAGCTCGACGGTACGCCCTCCACCGCCCGCGCACTGCCGGCGATTGCGGATGCGGTGAAAGGGGAGCTCAAGGTGATTGCCGATTCCGGGGTTCGCACCGGGCTGGACGTGGTGCGCATGCTGGCCCTTGGCGCCGACTGCGTCATGCTGGGTCGCGCCTATATCTATGCCCTGGCGGTGGACGGCGAGGCCGGGGTGCGCAATCTGCTGGATCTGATCGAGCAGGAGATGCGGGTGGCGATGGTACTCACCGGCGCCAGGACCATCGGCGACATCAATGCCGACCTGCTGGTACGCGAACTGAAGCAGGCGGCCCAGTAAGCGAGGACGGCCATCGAAATCGGTAACTAAAAGGCAGCCCGAGCTGCCTTTTTGCGATTGCGTTGCTCCATGGTGCTACGAGGTTCGGCTCTTCCGAGCGCGAACCGTCTGCAGCATGCTGACCAGCAGGCCGAGAAACGTCACCGTCCAGACCAGCAGGGCGATATACAAGAAGACCTGCGGAATGATCTGCAGAAACTCCAGCTGCATTGCCTGGGTCATTTTTTCCGTGGCCACGGTGTACATGCCTACGGGAAAGACAGCACCCCAGTACAGCGGGTTGTGCTTCACGGACAGGCCCTTGACGACATGACGCCAGAGAGCGAGCAGCAACAGCATGGGAATCCACCAGGTGCCGGTAGCCCAGAAGAACACGGTGAAACCCTTCAAAAACGGCAACAACGAGTCCAGGTAGGGGGCATCCGGGCTGTTGGCGATGAGCAGTGATCCCGCCAAAGTCGAGGTGGCCATGGCGCCCATGCTGATCCAGAAAGGCGGAGATAGATCTTTCGGCGAAAAATGAAAGAAGTAGTAGCGATAGAAGATTAGCGCAATCATCCAGATGTAGAGCATGCCGCCCCACAGCCACATGGACAGGGCCAGGAAATTCACTTCCAGTCGATAGGGTTCCAGCCATTCGCTGGCCATATGAGCGCTGAGCACGGAAACGGACTGAGTGGCCACCACGGCAAGTAGCCAGGCGCCGTTAATGCCATCTTCCAGCGGCGGTTTTGTCTTCTTGATGATGAACAGCGTGAAAAAGGTATAGGTGATGCCTACCCACAGCAGGCAGGCCAAAACCCACAGCACCAGTGCCACCGTATAGGCGTTTACCAGCATGACGCATTGGGTGCCTAGCACAGCGGTACTGGCGATCCAGGTGAAATAGCCCGGGCCCCGGGAATGGTCGTGCAGATCCGATAGTGCACGATGCGGAAACCAGCAAAGCCGTAGCGCATGCAATACTGCCAAGACGCCATAGGTCATGCAGTTGAGATAGAACAACCCGTAGGCAATCGGTGGCAGCCCCAATTTGTAGGCCGCAATGGAGACGATGCCGGTGGCCATGACCATGGCAAAATAGGTGGGATGCAGGTCGCAAACGACGGCTTTGAGCAAAGTGGGCTGAGGTGTCTCATTTGTCATCGTGGTGTGGTACCCCAGACGGGTTGTTGGCTCTTCAAAGCCGGATATGGAATTCATCCCCAAGATAGACCACTCTCAAAGACATGAGTGAACTGGAATGGGCTAGGGCTAAAGTGATCTAGAGATAGCCAAACCGACGGTGGGTCAGACACCGCCTCTTTCATCGAACATCCAAGGAATCTGTTTTATCTCATGGAAACTTCAACGCCTTCTGCCGGCACCCGTTACAGCGACGTCTGGGAACGGCTGCAGACCGGACAGACGCTGACTCTTGATGGCGGCGTCTCGACGGAGCTGGAA
>NZ_JIBT01000019.1 GCF_001039575.1 Halomonas sp. PR-M31 | reverse complement strand
GGTAGAGCAAATGACTGTTAATCATTGGGTCACAGGTTCGAGTCCTGTTCGGGGAGCCAGCGTCTCTCAACATCAAAACCTTCCTCGGTTCTGAAATTTCCTTCAATAGCTTGTCAATCGTCGGCAACTGACTTGTAATCAGTTGATTACGCGATCAAGCAGCCCGTGGAATATATTCATGGAAGAACCGCTACGCAGAAAGGCTCAGAACCAAGAAAACGCGAGCGTTGCTGATCTTTGGAGTACACAGCGCAGACGTCGGGTTCTTGCCATGGCTGCTTTTGCCATATTGGCGGGGCTTGCCTTCTTTTATCTGCATAGCGGGCGCATCGAAGGAGGCGCTTTCGTCAGCCTCTTGACCTTGGCTTTCGGCGTGGGACTTGTCACGCTGATCTGGCCACGCGTCACTCATATCACGATCCTGGGTAGCGAAATCAAGCTGCAGCGTTTGACCAAAGAAGCGGAAACCCTTGTAGGCGAGCTCGATGCCGGCAAGACGGATCTCTATCGGACGGCGTTGAGCGTCATGAAGCACTCTCCCCAGGTTCAGGAAGATGAGGGCAGGGTACTCGGTCAACACGCCAGCACCCTTGTTGAATTACTCGGCAACATCGAAAAGGCGCGTTTGCTAGAGGCGTTGGATACAGAAGCCCTGTCTACCACGGATAGGGTGATCGATGAGCTGGTACGTAATTTATCGAATCAAACCGATCTTCCTGCGGATCATTATTCGACATCTCTTTCGTCAAAAGCCGAAGCGGTGATCAAGCGGTTTGGCGAAGGGCGCTCAGCGAATGAACCTCAAGGGATCAGAGGAGCGAATGGCGTTGACTCGAATCCAGAGTCGGCAAAACTTGTCGGCGATTTGAAAACTCTGCTGCGTTATCGTCGCAGAATAAAAGAGCAGGCCCATTAAGCCACTTCAGGCCGTTGCCATTGAAACCGCTACTCGAACGCTTCTTGAGTAGCGGTTTTTAATGCGCTAGGCGGGAGCGACTAACGGCTGATACCCGTCACCTGAAACACGTTCCCATGAGGCGAGCAGGGGCTGATTTGAGAACGCTGATCGTCGCTGATTGTCACCTCGGTACCGGTAAATTTTAGATGCGCTCCCACGAAGTAGCGTTTGCCCTCAAGTTCTATTGCGGGCCTGCCGTCATGGGTGATTTTGGTGTCGCTTGGGAAAATCAGAAGCGTAGGAGCGGCGTTGCGAGCCGTGGCGTAGAAGCACGCTCCGTTCGCAATGATGAGTTTTCTGGATAACGTTTCAGCATTGTCGGTGGAACTCTTGCTGGAGATCACCGCATGCTTTCCGTGCCCGTTGTCGATGACGCTCAATTCCGAAACTTTTTGCTCGGTTTCAGTGGAGTAAGAATAGCCCGCTGTCAGGAACATTACGCTGATGCCTAGGATACCGGCTCCAACGCGCTGTAGAAGACGACCCGTCATGTATGCCATGGGATGTTTCCCTGCTGTAGAGTTGATGAAAGGCCCAGTCTTGAGGTTAGACTGGCAAGTCGCAGCACAATGCAGCTTCATCAAGTTGCTACTTGGTTACTGCTTGAAAAACAACCAATAAAAAACCGCCACCCAGCATGAGCTGCAGATGGCGGTTTTTTGTAATCTTTCTGGTCGGAGCGACAGGATTCGAACCTGCGACCTCTGCAACCCCATTGCAGCGCGCTACCAAGCTGCGCCACGCTCCGATTCCTGTTTCCAGATTCATGCTAACCGTTAAATCAGAGTGTGCTGAAATGGCCGGCATGGAACGAGGCATATAGTAGCGATTTTCATATCAAATGCAAGTCTGGAATCGGCTTTCGTTTCAATCGGTTGTCACTGATAGAACGATCCATGAAGAGACCGTGCCGCAATGCTTGGCTTTCGTTGTATTATTCCCCAATTTCAACCAAGAGCGGAGACAGTGATGCCACTGATCATTGGCATGAGCGTGCTGTTGGGATGTCAGTTTCTCGGCGAGTTGTTGTCCAAGGGGTTTGCGATTCCAGTGCCGGGCCCGGTACTGGGGATGGTGATTTTGTTGATCGGATTGATGATCAACGGCCACGTGCCTGATGCCTTGCGTAAGACCGGCGAGGGGCTCCTGCGTTACTTGACCTTGCTGTTCGTCCCCGCTGGAGTCGGACTGATAATGCATTTCGAGTTGATTCGTGCCGACTTCTGGACACTTGTAATCACCTTGGTACTTTCGACGGCGGTTACCCTGGCGGTCACGGCCAAAGTGCTTGACTGGTTGGCAAGACGCTATACCCAAGGAAAACAATGATGAATCTAGTGTCGATCGATCAACTTTGGGTTTATCTCTCCGGTAACCCCTTGTTGTCACTGCTGGTGACCTTGATCGCGTTCATATTGGCGACGCGTATCAATCGCTTGCTGGGTGGCTCACCCTTTGCACATCCGGTATTGGTCGCGATTGCCTTGCTGATCGGCTTTCTACTGATCACGGGCATCGACTATGCCACCTATTTTCAGGGCGCCCAGTTCATTCATTTCCTGCTGGGGCCGGCCACCGTAGCCCTGGCAATTCCACTGTTCGATCATCGTGAACGTGTTCGTCGTATGTTGTTGCCGATTCTAGTCGCCTGTGTGACGGGCATTGGTGTTGCGGTGGCCTCGACGCTTGGCATTGGGCTGATATTGGGGGCCCAGCGTGAAACACTGCTGTCACTGGCACCGCGTTCTGTGACCTCGCCCATCGCCATGGGGATCGCAGAACAAATCGGGGGTATTCCTTCCCTGGCAGCAGGATTGGTGTTGTTGACCGGCTCCATTGGCTGTGCGCTGGGGCCAATGATCTTTCGTTGGCTCAATGTCAAAGACCCGAGCGTTCAAGGCTTCACCATGGGGCTTGCTGCCCATGGGTTCGGCACGGCGCAGAGCTTTGCCTCGCTTGGAGCGATGGCAGGCGCCTTTGCCGGCCTGGCAATGGGCCTGACCGGCATGCTGACGGCTTTTTTGCTGCCTTTGATTACCGCGCTTTTTGGTCTATGAAAGGCGCATCAACACATTTCTTCCCAAAGGCGGTCGCGGAAATCCTCGGACAGATTCGAGACCTTGGTCATGCGGTTCATCGTTGCCTCGTTGATATCCTTGGCGATTTGCCGATAGTGAGTTGCCATGGCCGCGGGATCTCGCAGCAAATCCTGATTCATCACGCCCTGGGCCATCCTTTCCGTCGAGTTTGCCATGATCTTGAAAAACTCGGCTTCCTGATGCATGGCATTTCCCACCATATCCCACCAGATAAGTTGGAGCCGGGCAGCCGAATTAGCCGTTTCCATCCATTGGTTCAACCACCAGATAGGAGACATGGCCGGCTCGTCGTTTTTCGATGGCATCGGGAACGGCGGCGGAATGAAGTTGACCAACGGCAGAATAGTTGGCTTGGTATTGGACTTTGTCATGAAGGCCTCCGGGTAGCACTCAGACAAGGTTGTAGCGTCATGTCACACTAATATTGGTAACCCATGTTAAGCGTACACCTTCACGGTAGTTGTGAAGGGCGAGTTCACAAACTTTCTCGTCATAACTTGATACCGATCATGTAAAAGCGTTGAATCAGAGTGTTTGCTGTACCCGTAAGCTGACCTAGGGTCAGGCTGAGAAACGGCTGGCCCAGATGGGAGGTCTTATGTGGGATGTCGTCAAGTCGGTGCTGGCTGCCTTTTTTGGCGTACAGCAGGATCAACGTCGACGCAAGGATTTCGAACAGGGCAAGCCGGGTGCATTCATCATAGTAGGCATTCTGCTGGCTCTGGTGATGGTTGCCATCGTGTTTGCCATAGCCCGCATGGCTGCGGGTTGAAACTATCTGCGTTTAATTTCAAGACGTCTCTTTTCTCGCAATTCTCAAAGCTCTTCTATACTCCTGAAGTACTCGCCTGATTTATTCATCTTTTAGTTAGTCGCTCCAACGCATTAGAACAACTAAGGAGGGATGGATGCGCAAGATGTTCGCTCTCGCTGCGTTGCTGGCGGGTCTCAGTGGTCAGTTTCCGATTTCTCACGCAACAGACTGGAATATGCCGGTCGGTGTCTCTCAGGTCAGTCGTGACGTTTATGATCTGCACATGATTATCTTCTGGATCTGCGTGGTCATCGGCATCGTCGTGTTCGGCGTGATGTTCTACTCCTTGTTTCGATATCGCCGGTCCAAGGGCGCGAAAGCGGCGCAGTTTCATGAACACACCACTGTCGAAGTGCTTTGGACAGCCATCCCGTTTCTCATTCTCGTTGCCATGGCCATTCCTGCCACCGCTACGCTCAAGAACATGTACGACGCCTCCGAGGCGGATTACGACGTAATGATTACCGGTCATCAATGGCGTTGGCAGTACGATTACATGGGCGAGGGCGTCACGTTCTTCTCCAACCTTGGTACTCCCCGGGAGCAGATTGCCGGCACCGAAGAAAAGGGTGAGCACTATCTTCTCGAGGTCGATGAGCCGCTGGTGTTGCCAATCAATCGCAAGATTCGGCTGCTGACCACTTCAGCGGATGTCATTCACTCCTGGTGGGTGCCGGATCTGGCGGTCAAGAAGGACGCCATACCGGGGTTTGTCAACGAGTCCTGGACGCGCATCGATGAGCCAGGCATCTATCGCGGTCAATGTACCGAGCTGTGCGGCAAGGATCATGGCTTCATGCCGGTTGTCGTGCACGCCATGGAACAAGAGCAGTTCGATGCCTGGCTTGAGGAACGCAGACAGGCCGCTGCGGCGGACGCCGGCGGCGTCGATCGGGAATGGGAGCTCGCAGAGCTGGTCGAGCGAGGCGAGAAGGTTTACGCCACCATCTGCGCTGCCTGTCACCAGGCGGAAGGTCAGGGGTTGCCGCCCACGTTTCCGGCATTGGCGGGAAATCAGGCGTTGATGGACGATCTTGAGCATCACATCGATGCGGTCGTCAACGGCGTGTCCGGTTCCGCCATGGCGTCCTTCAGCGGCACCCTCAATCCAATTGATATCGCGGCGGTCATTACGTTTGAGCGCAATGCCTGGGGCCATGAAACCGGTGATGTGGTGCAGCCGGCGGATATCCAAGCCCTTCTCAGCCCCTGACGGGTTGCTCAAACAGCCGTGAATCGACAGTTCCGCAGGCAGAAATGTATCTGCAAGGAGAATGTTCAATGGCGCCTCAATCACCTCCCAAGGCCACTCTGGAGCACAGTCAGAGTGCATCCGGTAGCGCCGCGGCCGATGAGTTCCAGGAAGAAGAGCATCACTATCGCAGTGGGCCACTGCGCTGGTTGTTGACCACCAACCACAAGGAGATCGGATCGCTGTATCTGATCTTCTCCTTGTCGATGTTCATGATCGGCGGTGCCATGGCGCTAGTTATCCGGCTCGAGTTATTCCAGCCGGGGCTGCAAATGATACAGCCGGAATTCTTCAATCAGATGACCACCATGCATGGTCTGATCATGGTGTTCGGCGCGGTCATGCCCGGCTTCGTCGGCTTGGCCAACTGGATGATCCCGCTACAGATCGGGGCGCCGGACATGGCACTGCCTCGGCTCAACAACTTCAGTTTCTGGCTGCTGCCCATTGCCTTTACCTTGCTGTTGTCGACCTTGCTGATGCCTGGGGGCGGCCCCAATTTCGGCTGGACCTTCTATGCGCCGCTCTCCACTACCTACGCGCCACCTTCCACCACGTTCTTCATTTTTGCACTGCACATGGCGGGTATCAGCTCGATCCTCGGGGCGATCAACATCATCGCCACGATTCTCAATCTGCGGGCCCCAGGCATGCGCCTGATGGACATGACCCTGTTCGTGTGGACCTGGTTGATCACTGCCTTCCTGCTGATCGCGGTGATGCCGGTGCTGGCCGGTGTCATCACCATGATGCTGCTGGATATCAATTTCGGCACCAGCTTCTTCAATGCCGCCGGCGGCGGCGATCCGGTGCTGTTCCAGCATCTGTTCTGGTTCTTCGGACATCCCGAGGTGTACATCATGATCCTGCCGGCCTTCGGCATCGTCTCGGTGATCATTCCGACCTTTGCCCGTAAGCGCTTGTTTGGCTATGCCTCCATGGTCTACGCCACGGCAGCGATTGCCATTCTGTCGTTTCTGGTCTGGGCACATCATATGTTCGCCGTCGGGCTGCCTCTGGTCGCGGAGCTTTTCTTCATGTACACCACGCTGCTGATCGCCGTGCCGACCGGGGTGAAGGTATTCAACTGGATCACCACGCTGTTTCGCGGCGAGATCACCTTCGAGACGCCGATGCTGTTTGCTCTTGCCTTCGTCGTGCTGTTCACCATTGGGGGATTTTCGGGACTGATGCTGGCGATCGCGCCGGCGGATTTTCAGTACCACGACACCTATTTTGTGGTGGCGCACTTTCACTATGTGCTGGTGCCCGGGGCAGTGTTCTCGATCATGGCGGCGGTCTATTACTGGCTGCCCAAATGGACAGGTCATTATCCAGACGAACGACTCGGGCGCTGGCATTTCTGGCTATCGGTGATTGGCGTCAACCTGCTGTTCTTTCCCATGCACTTTGCCGGGCTTGCCGGCATGCCCCGCAGGATTCCGGATTACGCCCTGCAGTTTGCCGACTTCAACATGGCCTCGAGCATCGGGGGATTCCTGTTCGGCTTTTCCCAGCTGCTGTTCATCTGGGTCGTGGTCAAATGCGTTCGCGGCGGGGTAAAAGCACCCGCCAACCCCTGGGACGGCGCGACCGATCTGGAATGGACCGTGCCTAGCCCGGCACCATTGCATACCTTTGAAACGCCACCGGACCTTCGCGGCTTCAAGTTTCATTGAAGCAGAAGGCCTGAAGATGCCGGAGAGAACATGAGATGACACCCGTACAGCGCACGGTGACGAAGACCCTGGTTGCGTTGGTGATGATGGTGGGGTTCACCATTGCGCTGGTGCCGCTGTACGACGTGTTCTGTGATATCACCGGTCTCAATGGCAAGTCCGCGAGCCAACCCCGAGCCATCGTCAGCGGTGAGATCGATGAATCCCGCTATGTCACCGTGCAGTTCATCACCCGTACCGGTAGCGGTCTGCCTTGGCGGCTGACGGCGCTGGATCGTCAGGTGCGAGTGCATCCCGGTCAGGCCTATGAGGTGCGCTTCGCCTTCGTCAATCATGGCAAGACCGCTCGTCGTGGCCGCGCCGTTCCTAGCGTCAGCCCCTCGGAAGCCTCCTTGCATCTACGCAAGATCACCTGTTTTTGTTTTCAGGAACAGCGTCTTCAGGCCGGTGAGCGACTCGAGCTGCCCTTGATGTTCCAGCTCTCCAGAGATCTACCGGAAAACGTTCATACCGTAACCCTGGCCTACACCCTGTATCCCGCAGCGGATGATCAACTTTCCTCTAGCGTGATCGCACTCACCCAAGGAGGTGGCGCATGAGCGGCGGCAGCTATTACGTACCTGCAAGTAGCAAATGGCCCATCCTGGCAGGTTTGGCCGTTGGGCTGTTCATGATCGGCACGGGTATCGTGCTGGTATTCGATACGGGGATGGTACTGCTGCCTCTGGGTGCGGCAGCGATCATCACCGTCATGGCATTTTGGTTTCGAGATGTCATTCGGGAATCCCGCAGCGGGCTTTACGATGCCCAGATGGATCGCTCCTTTCGCTGGGGCATGGGCTGGTTCATCTTCTCGGAAGTCATGTTCTTTCTCGCCTTTTTCGGCGCGCTGTTCTACGTGCGAGTCTTCGCGCTACCTTGGCTTGATGGTGAAGGGGCGAAGGGTGTCAGCGCCTTGCTGTGGCCGGATTTCGTTTCCAGCTGGCCGCTCATGAATCCGCCGGATACGGACATCGTTGGCGCCAAGGCAGTGGTCAGCCCGTGGCAGCTGCCGCTGGTCAATACGCTCTTTTTGGTCACGTCTAGCATCACTTTGACGCTCTCTCACGAAGCGCTCAAGGAGGGCTATCGCGATACCGCCCGTAACTGCCTGGCCATCACGGTGCTATTGGGCGTGCTTTTCTTGATGGTGCAAGGGCTCGAGTACTACGAGGCCTATCATCATCTTGGTATTACGCTACAGGCAGGCATCTATGGGTCGACCTTCTTCCTGCTGACGGGTTTTCACGGTGCCCATGTCACCATCGGAGCCATCATCCTCGGTGTCATGCTCTGGCGAATTCAGAAAGGCCACTTCTCCGCCCACAATCATTTCGGTTTCGAGGCCGCTGCCTGGTATTGGCACTTCGTCGATGTGGTGTGGATTGGACTGTTCATTTTCGTCTATGTGTTTTGAACGGGCGTGTCGAACGGTCTCAGGCACTGCCGAGATCGCCGACATAAAATCCATATAGCAGCAAGGCGATCAGCACCGCCGCCAGGCTGACGCGGATTTTGAGTGAGGTCAGCAATCGCTTGGACTGACTGTCATCGCGGATGAGATAGCCGGCCCCCATCAGCAAACTGGTGAGCATGGCCAGAAAGACGGCGGCGATCAGTATCTTGAGCATGAGGGACTCCCGTAGATGAGCACTTTCAGTTCAAACAAGCTTGCCGCTGGCGTCAAGAAAAAGTCGCTCTGGTGGCTTGGATGGAGTCTGGTAATCGTTCTCGGCCTGGCATTGGGCAACTGGCAATGGCAGCGGGCAGAGGAAAAACGCGACTATCTTGCACGGCTCGAGGCAGCGCCTAGTTTGACTATGCCTGAACGCTCACCGCCGTTTGGCGCCGAGGTGACGGTGAAAGGGCGCTTTATAGCGGATCAGACGCGCTTTCTGGACAACCGGGTGCTGAAGGGACGCGTGGGGGTCGCGGTGCTCACGCCGTTGATCGATAGCGATGGGCGTTACTGGTTGATCGAGCGGGGCTTTGTTCCTTCTGGGCCGGAACGGGTCGATCCAGTGATCGAGACCCCTTCAGGAGAAGTCGAGATCAGCGGGCGATGGCAAGCACAGGCTCAGGATAACGCCTTGCTGTTTGGTCCGAACCAGGAGGGGCGGCGAGTGCAACGAATCGATCTTTCAGTCTGGTCGGAGGACCTGTCGTTCCTGCATGCGGGCTGGCTGCACCAGCATACTGGACAGGGGCGCTTTGCTTCCTGGTGGGTGCCGGCGGTAATGCCGCCCAGCCGCCACCTGGGCTATGCCTTTCAGTGGTGGGGGCTCGCGCTGGCGGCAAGCATCGTCATGTGGCTGGGGCGACCCCGCGTTGCGAGGCTCAAGGATTCTCGAGGACAAACGCCATGAATCGATATTTATCCAGGAATCTGCGTCAGAAAATCAAGCTGACTGCGCTGATCATCCTGTTTGCGGGCCCTGTGATTACCGCCTGGGCGATGGTGGAATGGCGCCTGGGCATTCCTGATGAGCGAGTCGCTCATGGCCAACTGATGCCGGAGCTGCCTGCGCTTCCGGAGTGGCCTTTGAAGAAGACTTCTTCGGCTCTCGATGATGGCGATCAAGACGATTGGATACTGGCCTATGACTGCCGGGACGAGTGCGCAGACGTCGCGGATCATCTGTGGCGATTGCATCGCGCTCTGGGGCGTGAGGCACCGCGGGTGTCCCGGCTGCGTCTGGGTGGCCAGGCGCAGCCGCTGCCCGGCGAGCAGGTGGCACAGTGGCGAACTCAGCCCGCCTGGAGCGATGGCAAGTCGGTATGGCTGATCGACTTCGAGGGGCGGGTCGTCGTGCGCTATGACCAGCAGGACGATCCTAGAGAAATTCTCAAGGACATACGCCGGTTGTTGCGCATGAACCCGGAGATCGAGCGCTTCTCGGCAAGCCAGGGTGTGAGTGTCAGAAATGTGATTTAACGAAGAGGGCGGCCCATGAAAACAACAAAACATGTTCGCCTGGCACGATGTTTGAGCCTTTTCGGTGTGCTACTGGCCCTTGTCGTGATGCTGCTTGGGGCCTGGACACGCCTTGTCGATGCCGGGCTTGGCTGCCCTGACTGGCCGGGCTGCTATGGCAAGCTGGTGGTGCCTGACGATGCAACGGCGCTGGCGCACTCGCCTCATGTGCCCCTGGACCCGGGCAAGGCCTGGGCAGAAATGTTTCATCGCTACATGGCAGGGGTACTTGGATTACTGGTGCTAGGCCTGACGTTTCTTGCCTGGCGCGCGCGAAGCGTGGCTGGCTACCCCTGGCGCACCAGCGCTGTGTTATTGCTTGCCATCTTGCTGCAAGGCGCGTTCGGTGCGTTCACGGTCACGCTAAAGCTTTGGCCACAGGTAGTTGTCCTGCATCTGTTGGGCGGCTTGGGGGTCACGCTGCTTTTTTTGTGGCTATACCTGAGCCTGAGAAGAATCGATGCTCGAGCCCGTGGCGGATACAGGCTGTCGCGACCGGGTGCATTGTGGCTGATCGCTATTGGATTGCTGGTTTTACAGATAGCGTTGGGCGGTTGGACCTCGAGCAATTATGCAGGCATCGCCTGTCACGGCGTTCCAACCTGCAATGGCCAGTGGTGGCCGACAATGGACTGGTCCGAAGGCTTCAACCTGACCCAGACCATTGGCCCCAACTATCTTTACGGGCAATTGCACGCGGAGGCGCGTACGGCAATCCAGGTGGCCCATCGTCTGGGCGCTATCGCGCTTGGGCTCGTGATGCTGTTGCTGACAGTGCGCTATTGGCACCGTCGCGTTTTGCGTCCATATCTCACGCTATTGTCGGGAATCTATGCGCTGCAGCTTGGTTTGGGCATTGCCAACGTGTTGCTGTGGCTACCCCTTGATCTGGCCTTGGCCCACACTGCGGGCGCGGTACTGCTGGCGCTCGTCATGACCATGACCGTGTGGCGTGCGACGAGTCTGCCTCAGTCCTGCTCCTCGTCGATGAATGAAAACGCCGCCGAAACTTCGGGTCTCGGCGGCGTATTGACGTTGGTTTCAAGACGTCAACACCGGAAGTTGCGCTATGAAACGCAACGACCCTGGTTACCAGAAGGTACTGACCAATAGATAGCCAAGACCGGTGACGACCAGGGTACCGATAAGATTGAGCATGAAACCGGCTCGAATCATGGATTGAATCTTCAGGTGGCCGGTGGCGAAGACGATCGCATTCGGGGGTGTTGCTACCGGCATCATGAAGGCACAGCTTGCGGCAATGGCTGCCGGCACCGTGATCAGTATCGGGGATACGTCGATGGACACCGCCAATGCACCCAGCAATGGCAAGAAGGCCGCGGCGGTTGCCGTGTTCGACGTCAACTCGGTCAGGAAAATGATGATCAGAACGATCATTCCAATCAGCGCAATCAGGGGTAGTGCTTCGAACAGCGACAATTGGTTGGCAATCCATTCCGCCAACCCTGAACTCTTGACGACACTGGCCAGCGCCAGACCGCCACCAAACAGCAGCAACACGCCCCAGGGCAATTCCTTGGCTTCCTCCCAGTTGAGCAAACGCACCCCAGGGCTGTTACCGCTGGGCAGCAGAAACAATATGAGCCCTGCAGCGATGGCAATGTTGGTATCTGACAGCCAGGCAATGCCTATGTCGTTGAGCAAGGGCCGGAAGATCCAGGAGAGGGCGGCAAGCAGGAAGACGAGGCCGACGCGCAATTCAGCGGAAGACATGCGCCCCAGTTTGTCCAATTCTTCGTGGATCATGTCGGCACTGCTCTGATTGTTGCCCAGGGAAAAGCCGCCACGGGTCAGCCACCACCAGGCCGCCGCCATCATCACAAGGCTCACCGGTACGCCGATCACCATCCACTGTGCAAAACCAATATCAATACCCCGATCGTCCGCCAGATAGCCTGCCAACAGGGCGTTGGGCGGCGTGCCAATCAGCGTTGCGATGCCACCGATGCTGGCGGAGTAGGCGATTGCCAGAAGCAGCGCGGTTGCATAGCGATTTAGCTCTTTCGGGTCGCTGTCCTCGAGCAGGCTGACCACGGACATGCCGATCGGCAACATCATGATGGCGGTGGCGGTATTGGAGACCCACATGCTGAGAAAACCGGTGGCGATCATGAACCCACCGATCTGACGCCGAGGCTCTGATCCGACGATTTTAAGCACCTTCAGGGCAATCCGCCGATGCAGGTTCCAGCGCTGCATGCCGATACCAATCAAGAAACCGCCCAAGAACAAGAATATGATGGGGTTGGCGTAGCTGGGTGCCGCCGCGTCCAGCTCCCCGATGCCAAGTGCCGGCACGAGTACCAGGGGCAGCAGGGCGGTGGCGGGTATGGGAATGGCCTCCGTGGCCCACCAGGTGGCCATCAGCAGCGCGAGCCCCGCACAGGCCCAGGCGGCATCCGGCATCCCCAAGGGGGGTGGTAGAACCAAGGTTATCAGAACCCAGAGCGGACCCAACCAGAGACCGATACGGGAGGCCATGGAAGGGTGTGTATCTGATTCGTCAGGTGTCTGTGTCGATGTGGACATGGCTTACCTCGAAACTGGCATGAAAAAAAAGCAACGCGACTCTACTACACCCTAGTTCAACTCGGTATCGATGATGAAGCAGTTGGGGTGATCCTTTGGGACCCGTATACTGCTTCATCGAAATCTATTGCTGGAGTTGGCATGAGCGAAGTCCTGGCCTGGGGATTGTTGGGTATTGCAGTAATCGTGGTCGTGGCATTGGCCGGCTATGCGCTGAAACTCTTGCGTGAGGTCAAGCGGCGTCAAGCGTTCCGGGAGGATGAGATTCGCCGTGCCAACAACAATTGTCTGGAAAGTCTCGAGATGATCGCGCAAGCAATGCTGGCCGATCAGGTCGATCTAATCGAAGGCAGTCTTCGTTGCAAAGTCTTGCTGGAGATCATTGATCCCGCCCTGCTGGAACGAAGAGTGTTCAGCCCCTTTGGTGAGGTATATCAGCGCACCGCTCACCTGCATACTCATTCTGCACGGCGTGCGCTGACTCCCCGAGAGCGCTTTAAAGAAGATCGCGAGCGCATTACCGTGGAACAATCGCTACAGGATGATATTCGCACAGCAGCATCGGCTGTACTCGATTTCAAACGGCAATGGGAGGCAAACGAACGTTGAGTATCTCGCGAGTATTACAAAATGGCGGCATTATGCTTGGCAATATCAAGAATCTACACTATTAACAGTAGGTTTGTTGATCGTAATCTTGCATAATTGCTTAGAATTCTGCAGCCTTGTAAATTGCTAATGCAAGATGTGACTTGGGCAGTACGGTGATTACAAGTCAGTTTGATGCTCGCGATAAAAAGTGAATGTGTATCGTTGATAAACATTGCGACAATATTGGGAAAGCACTGGCTCGAAAGGCATAAATGTGCTTTCTTTTTCCGTGGGAAAGTTTGAGTGGTAGCCGCTCTGCCTCCTATTGGGGCTCCAGGATAGACCCACTGAGTAACGTGTCGTTACGCCTAGCGTTATGTGAATGAAGGAGTGTTACATGAAGAAATCTACAACTGGCTTGCTGTTGGGTTCTGCTTTGGTCGTTGGTTTGTCAGGTTGTGCCAGCTCAGGCGGGCAGTCCTCACAGTCCTCGATGAGCAGCAGTGATCAAAAAGCGTGGTATCAAAGCCCATTCGTTTGTGGTCTGGCGGGTGGCTTGATCGGTGGTGGTATTGGCTATGCGACCAGCGGTGAAGACGATGAAGACGATGGCCTGGCTCTAGGCGGTGTTGCAGGTGCAACTGCCGGTGCCTTGCTGTGTGCCGATTATTCAAGCGCTACCGGCGACAGTGATGGCGACGGCGTCCCGGACGATCGCGACCAGTGTCCCAACACCCTGCCGGGGTAGCGGTGGATGCCAATGGTTGTCCGCTCGATACCGATGGTGACGGCGTGCCGGATTACCAGGACGAGTGCCCGGGAACACCGGCCGGTGTCGAAGTCGATGCCTCCGGTTGCCCGCTGGACTCCGATGGTGACGGCGTACCGGACTACATGGACCAGTGCCCGAACACTCCGGCCGGTGCTCAGGTCAACGCCCTTGGCTGTGAAGCCGACGTGGTTCTGCGCGATGTCAATTTTGAATTTGACTCCGCTCAGCTGACGTCCAATGCCGAACAGATTCTTGATGGCGTCGCTGACAAGCTGCGCGGTAACGAAAATGTCCGCGTGCGCGTCGAAGGTCACACCGACTCCGTTGGCCCCGACTCCTACAACAAGGAACTGTCTCAGCGTCGTGCGGATTCCGTGAAGTCTTACTTGGCGTCTCAGGGTATCCCCGAAAGCCGCATGCAGGCGATCGGCTATGGGGAAGAGCAGCCGGTAGCCAGCAACGAAACCCAGCAAGGTCGCGCAGAGAACCGTCGCGTCGAGCTGGGCGAGTGGCAGCAGTAAGCGTTAAGAAAAACGTTATCTGATTCACGGATAGCTAATGAAAGGGGCGCCTTCAGGCGCCCCTTTTTTGCATTGATCGGCTGTCTGAGTTGGTCAGGTATGGACTAGGGTTGCCGCCAACTGCTAATGTTTTGTCCTTCGTATTTCATTGCCTGCTAGCGATGTTTCATTCCTCTCCTGCGATACGTGGTCCCTGGTATGGATCACCACTGCGCTCAAGGACGTTTTTTTCATGCCTATCGTGACCCTGCCAGACGGCAGCCAAAGAACCTTCGATACACCCCTTAGCATCATGCAGCTTGCCGAATCCATCGGTCCCGGCCTGGCAAAAGCCTGCGTGGGCGGCAAGATCGATGGCATCGCCGCGGACGCTGCAGACATCATCGATCGTGATGCCGCGGTTGCCATCTTGACAGCCCGAGACGCCGAAGGTCTTGAGATCATTCGCCACTCCTGCGCTCACTTGATCGGTCATGCGGTCAAGCAGCTCTATCCCGAGGCCAAGATGGCGATTGGACCGGTGATCGAAGACGGATTTTATTACGACATCGATTTCGAGGACTCGATAACCCCGGACGATCTTGCTGCCATCGAACAGCGCATGAAGCAATTGATCGACAGCAATTACGACGTGGTGCGCGAATACGTCGATCGCGATAAGGCAATGCTGACCTTTTTGCACCGTGACGAGCCCTACAAGCAGGAGATCGTGAGGGGCATTCCTGAGGGCGAGACCATCCGCCTGTATCACCATGAAGAATATATCGACATGTGTCGCGGCCCCCACGTGCCGAACACTCGTCATCTCAAGGCATTCAAACTGACCAAGCTGGCTGGCGCCTATTGGCGTGGCGATGCAGAAAATCCCATGCTCACGCGCATCTATGGGACTGCCTGGCCGGACAGCAAGCAGCTCAAGGCGTATCTGAAGCGTCTCGAAGAGGCTGAGAAACGGGACCATCGCAAGCTGGCCAAGCGGATGGACCTGTTTCATCTTCAGGAAGAAGCGCCGGGCATGGTCTTTTGGCATCCTAACGGATGGACCATCTACCAGGCTCTCGAGCAGTACATGCGTCGTGTGCAGCACGAGCATGGGTATCAAGAGATCAAGACGCCTCAGGTGCTTGATCTATCCCTGTGGAAAAAGTCCGGTCACTGGGGACATTATTCCGAGCTGATGTTCGTTACCGAATCCGAGAAGCGGGATTTTGCCGTAAAGCCAATGAATTGCCCGGGCCATGTGCAGGTCTTCAATCAGGGGCTCAAGAGCTACCGGGATCTGCCTTTGCGACTGGCGGAGTTCGGTAGCTGTCATCGCAACGAGCCATCCGGGTCGTTGCATGGTTTGATGCGGGTGCGAGCGTTTACCCAAGATGATGCTCACATCTTCTGTACCGAGGCTCAGATTCAATCCGAAGCCGAAGCTTTCATTGCGCTAACCTTACAGGTCTATCGCGAACTGGGGTTCGAGGATGTGGAGCTCAAGCTCTCCACTCGTCCGGAATCCTATGTCGGCGAGCCGGAAAACTGGGAGCGAGCCGAGAAGGGGTTGGCTCAGGCATTGGACGCCTCCGGCCTCGAATGGGAGCTGCTACCCGGCGAAGGCGCTTTTTATGGTCCCAAGATCGAATTTTCTCTTCGCGACTGTCTCAACCGCGTCTGGCAATGTGGTACTCTGCAGCTCGATTTCAATCTACCTGAACGCCTTGGGGCGCAATATGTCGATGAAGACGGTGCGCGCAAGACGCCTGTCATGTTGCATCGTGCAATCCTGGGCTCCTTCGAGCGTTTCCTGGGGATTCTGATCGAGCACTATGCTGGGGCATTGCCACTATGGCTCGCGCCCCAGCAGGCAGTCGTGCTGACCATTACCGATGCACAGCGTGATTATGCGGTCGAACTCGAGCAGCGGTTGCAGAAAATCGGGCTTCGCGTCAAGGCGGACTTGAGGAACGAGAAGATCGGCTTTAAAATCCGTGAACATACGTTGCAGAAGGTCCCGTACCTGCTGGTAGTAGGGGATAAGGAAATAGAGTCCGACTCAGTGGCTGTGCGTACTCGTAGCGGTGAAGATCTGGGCGCCATGCAAGTGGATGAGCTCATTGCTCGTCTTGAAACCGAGCGGGGCCGATCACAACGTTAACCGGAACGGAGATTTAACGATCAAGCGGAATACACAGCGTGGGCGTCCTCAAGACAAGCGCCCCCCAATGAATGACCGAATCCTGGAAGACGAAGTTCGTCTGATCGAAAGCGACGGTGAGCAAATCGGTGTCGTGCCGACCAGCGAGGCGTTGGAAAGGGCAGAGGCGGCTGGTTTGGATCTCGTGCAGATTTCCAATGCCGATCCTATCGTCTGTAAGATCATGGATTACGGTAAGTTTCTTTTCGAGCAAAAAAAGCAGAAAGGCGCTCAGAAAAAGAAAACCAAGCAGATTCAGGTCAAGGAAGTGAAATTCCGGCCTGGCACCGACGAGGGTGACTATCAGGTAAAACTCAAGAACCTGACGCGTTTCCTCGAAGGTGGCGACAAGGGCAAGGTCACACTGCGTTTTCGTGGCCGTGAAATGGCGCACCAGGATATCGGCCGCAAGCTGATGGAACGGATCGCGTCGGATCTCGAAGATCTGGGAGCAGTTGAGTCCTTTCCAAAGATGGAAGGGCGCCAGATGGTCATGATCGTTGCCCCCAAGAAGAAGTGATCCGCAGGCAAGTTAACGAATGGACGTGGTAATGATACCTCGGCCATTGGCCACGGATTTTCTAAAGAACCCGAGTGGAGTGTTCCCTCATGCCGAAGATCAAGAGTAACCGAGGCGCTGCCAAGCGTTTCAAGAAGACTGCCAATGGCTTCAAGCACAAGCAGTCTTTTCGTAGTCATATTCTGACTAAAAAGACGACCAAGCGTAAGCGTCAGCTACGTGGCACTAAGCTGGTTCACGATGCCGACAAGGCACTGATTCAGCGCATGCTGCCCACTCTGTAACGCCCGCGGTCGAATTCTTTAACGTCAGGAGAAAGCTATGAGTCGTGTCAAGCGTGGCGTGGTCGCCCGTCGTCGTCACAAGAAGATAATGAAGCAGGCCAAGGGCTATTACGGTGCCCGGTCTCGCGTATTTCGTGTTGCCAAGCAGGCGGTCATAAAGGCAGGTCAATATGCCTACCGCGACCGTCGTCAGCGCAAGCGTCAGTTCCGTGCGCTATGGATTGCACGTATCAATGCTGCCGCACGTCAGAACGGCCTGTCCTATAGCCGTTTCATCGCTGGTCTCAAGAAATCAGGTATCGAGATCGATCGTAAGGTACTGGCTGATCTTGCTGTCCATGAAAAGGCAACCTTTGCCGCTATTGTTGAAAAGGCCAAGGCTGCTAGCTAAGTGAACGATGAAGCTGGTCGTATCGGATAACCGGCTCATTGTGAATCTCGCAGGGGAAGAGCAGTCGCTCTTCCCCTGTTTTTTGGGTTGCGTTTCACTGACGCATTCCGGGACACGGACATTATTGGAGTAACGGATGGATCATCTTCCCGCCCTGGTCACCAAGGCCCGTGCTGCCATTGCCGATGCCAACGACGTCTCTGCACTGGACACGGTGCGCGTGGAGTATCTTGGCAAGAAAGGCGAGATAACGACGCTGCTCAAAGGGTTGGGCAAGCTGGCGCCGGAACAGCGCCCCCAGGCGGGCGAACGAATCAATCAGGCCAAGCAACAGCTCAGCGGTGAAATTGAGACGCGGAAACGCGAACTCGAGCAGAGAGCGCTTGATGCGCGTCTGAAAAGCGAGCGTCTTGACGTGACGCTTCCGGGGCGTGGCCAGTCCACCGGCGGACTGCACCCAGTGACGCGTACTCTGGAGCGCATCGAAGGTCTGTTTACGCGTATTGGATTTGACGTAGCGGTAGGGCCGGAAATCGAGGATGACTATCATAACTTCGAGGCGTTGAATATCCCGGCACACCATCCGGCTCGAGGCATGGCGGATACCTTCTATTTCGACGCCAATCGCCTGCTGCGCACCCATACTTCTCCGGTACAGGTGCGCACCATGGAGTCCCAGGAACCCCCTATTCGAATCGTTTGTCCGGGACGGGTATATCGCAGTGACTCGGATCTGACTCATACGCCTATGTTCCATCAGGTCGAAGGGCTTTTGATCGACGAGGATGTCAGTTTTGCAGACTTGAAGGGCACGATCGAAGATTTTCTTCACGCCTTTTTCGAGCGGGAAGATCTTTCGGTGCGTTTTCGACCATCGTATTTCCCCTTCACGGAGCCTTCCGCCGAGGTCGACATCCAGTGCGTGATGTGTAGCGGTGACGGTTGCCGGGTATGTTCCCATAGCGGTTGGCTGGAAGTGATGGGCTGCGGCATGGTGCATCCGGAAGTGTTTCGTCATTCCAATATCGATACCGAGCGCTATACCGGATTTGCTTTTGGCATGGGCGCCGAGCGCTTGGCCATGCTGCGTTACGGGGTCAACGATCTGCGTCTGTTCTTCGATAACGATCTGCGTTTCTTGCGCCAGTTCACCTAATTTTTAACGGAGGCGAGACGTACGATGAAATTTTCCGAACAGTGGCTGCGCGAATGGGTGTCACCTGAACTCTCGACCCAAGCACTTGCCGATCAGATCACCATGGCCGGTCTCGAAGTGGATGCCGTGGAAGCAGTTGCCGCCAAATTCGAGGGTGTTCTGGTGGCGGAAGTCGTCGCCAAGACGCCGCATCCGGACGCGGACAAGCTTAGCGTTTGCCAGGTGAATGACGGTTCTAGCGATCCTGTACAGGTGGTGTGCGGCGCCCCTAACGTGGCAGTAGGTCAGAAGGTGCCTTTCGCCCAGGTAGGTGCTGTTCTGCCCGGGGATTTCAAGATCAAGAAGGCTAAGCTGCGAGGCGTCGAATCCAGGGGCATGATCTGCTCCGCCTCGGAGTTGGGTCTCGAGGAAGAGACGTCGCCAGGAATTCTCGAGCTGCCCTTGAATGCGCCAATTGGTCAAAGCCTACGTGACTGGATGACCCTGGACGACAGTACCATCGAGGTCGACCTGACCCCCAATCGCGGCGATTGCTTGAGTCTCAAAGGAGTGGCCCGAGAGATTGGTGTACTCAATCGCCTGCCCCTGAACAGTCCTGACCTGGAGCCTCAAGCGCCTGGTTGTGACGATGAATTCCCGGTACGGCTCAGTGCGCCAGAGCAGTGTCCCCGCTATGTGGGGCGGGTGATCAAGAATGTCGATGTGACGGCGCCTACGCCGCTATGGATGGTAGAGCGTTTGCGTCGCAGCGGTCTGCGTTCTATTGATGCGGTGGTCGATATTACCAACTACGTAATGCTTGAGCTGGGGCAGCCGCTGCATGCCTTCGATCTAGCGAATCTCGAGAACAGGATCGAAGTGCGCGGGGCTCGCGCAGGGGAGCGCCTGGTGCTTCTTGACGGCCAGGACGTTGCCTGCGGGAAGGCACCCTGATCATTGCCGACGATGACAAGGTGCTGGCAATTGCTGGCGTAATGGGGGGTGAGCATTCAGGTGTTAGTGCGCAAACCCGAGATGTGTTTCTGGAATCCGCCTTTTTCACGCCACTGGCGATTGCCGGCCAAGCTCGCTCTTATGGCCTGCATACGGATGCATCTCATCGTTTTGAGCGCGGTGTCGATTTTGAATTACCCCGTCAGGCGGCGGAACGAGCCACGGCACTGCTGATCGAGATTGCCGGAGGCGAGCCAGGGCCAATCAAAGAAACCTTCAGCGCGGAGCATCTACCCGGTGAGCGTCAGGTCCGCCTGCGCGGGTCACGCATTGAGCAGTGTCTGAACATCAGGCTGCCCGATGCTGAGATCGTCGATATCCTGGAGCGGCTCGGCATGCAGGTCAGTCGTGATGTGGTTGACGTAGCCGATGAAACCGGTGCCTGGCTGGTCAAGATACCCAGCTGGCGCTTTGATATAGCGATCGAAGAGGATCTGATCGAAGAGTTGGCGCGTATTCATGGCTATAATCGCTTGCCTGTACGCCGTCCAGCGGCGCGGCTTGGGCTAGTTGTGGACGATGAACGCCGTCAGCCCCTGACGCTTCTGCGTCGCCAGCTGGTGGCGCGTGGTTACCAGGAAGCCATTACCTATAGTTTTGTGGCACCGGAGCTGCAGGCGCTGTTGGCACCGGACATGACCGCACCGCGTCTGGCCAACCCGATATCCAGCGATATGGCGGTCATGCGGGCAAGCCTGTTTCCAGGTCTTGTAAAAGCGTTGACCTACAACCTGAACCGGCAGCAGTCCCGCATTCGGCTATTTGAGACCGGACTTGTCTTTCAGGGTGAATTGGACAGCGTCGAGCAGATACCAATGCTGAGTGGCTTGATCTGTGGATCCCGAGACCCGGAAGGTTGGGCGGCGCGTCGTGACGGCGTGGATTTCTTTGATCTCAAGGGCGACGTCGAGAGTCTGCTGAAGCTGGGGGGTAACGATGAAGCCTGGCGTTTCGAGCCATCGGAGCATCCTGCGTTGCATCCGGGCCAAACGGCTCGCCTGATCTATCAAGGAGAGTCGGTAGGCTGGCTGGGCGCTTTGCATCCTGCACTGCGCTCTGAGCTTGGCATCAAGCCCGAGGTGTTTCTTTTCGAGATGCGCCTTGATGCACTGACTCAGGGGCGCTTGCCTTCGTTTAGCGCCTTGTCTCGCTATCCGGAGGTTCGTCGCGATCTGGCGTTGGTAATGAGTGAAGATATTCCGGTTCAGGCTTTGCTTGATACGTTGCGTGAGTTTGCAGGCGAATGGCTGACGAATCTGCACTTGTTCGATGTCTATCGTGGGCCGGGCATCGCCGAAGATAACAAGAGTATTGCACTGGGCTTGACCTGGCAGCATCCTTCGCGCACGCTCAATGATGAGGAAATCAATCAGTTAGTCGATACGATCGTTACTGAGTCCAGTCGACGCTTCGGCGCGGAACTTCGTGGTTGAGCGACTGGAGGATAAGGTCCTGTAGAGGGGGTGTGGTTATGGGGGCGTTGACCAAGGCAGAACTGGCAGAACATCTGCACGGTGAGCTGGGATTCTCGAAGCGCGAAGCCAAGACGATGGTAGAAGCTTTCTTCGAAGAAATACGTGGCTGCCTGCGTGAAAACGAACAGGTCAAGCTGTCCGGTTTTGGTAATTTCGATTTGCGCGACAAGGGTCAGCGTCCTGGCCGAAACCCGAAAACCGGTGAAGAAATTCCGATATCGGCGCGTCGTGTCGTAACATTTCGGCCAGGTCAGAAGCTCAAGGCCCGGGTCGAGGATTACGAGGGCCGGCCTGCGCTGGAAGGCACGGACGCCTGAGCCACATTTGAACCACAGGAAAAAACACCAGGCAAACGCCAAAAGAAACCGGCCTTGAAAGGGCCGGTTTCGTATTATGGTAGGGCATGCAAGAGTTGGTTGGTTTTTAGAATGCGCCGCCTTTTTCCAGCAATTCGGTGATCACGTCTTGATCACAAATCCCAGCATCCCGGCCCCCAGCACAACGAACAGCATAATCGTGCCGAATTTGCCTGCTTTCGACTCGCGGGCCAGCTCCCAGATGATGAAGCACATAAAGAGTATCAATCCGCCAATCATTAGCGGCGTGATCCAGGCTTCGAACGTTCTTTCCATGATAGCCTCCGCAGGATTGGGCCACTATTATACCCGGCTGACCGTTAACGCGCTGGTGTACCATTTTCAATCGCGTCATTCCCTGTAAGCACGTGAGCGAAATCGCCAAGGCGTGCTAATATCCCAGTAAATTCCTCAAGTAAATGAACACCATGTCTACTCTCGATATTTTTGTCGCCACCATGTACGGGGGGGCGTTGGACGTTGCTGAACAGGTCAAACCACTGTTCGAAGACTGTGGTTATACGGTGACCATTCACGAACAGCCTACCTTGGAAGATTTGATCGAGCCTCCCGTGGAACTGGCCCTGTTTTGTGTCTCGACTACGGGTAGCGGTGATTATCCCGGTAATTTCGCCAGTCTGGCCAGTGACATTGCTGACAAGGGACCCTCTCTTGCCCATCTACGCTATGGATTGATCGCAATGGGCGATAGCTCCTATGGTGAAACCTTCTGCGGTGCGGGCCGAGCGCTTGATGCCTTGCTTGGCGAGTATGGGGCCGAGCGGTTGGGCGAGCGGCTGGAGGTGGACGCCATGGAGACGTTTATGGCGGACGACGAAGCAGTACCCTGGGTCGAGGCATGGATCGAGGAGCAGGGATTGAATCGCTGAATCTTTCACGTGTTATCGCAGGAGTAGTCTCGATATGACGACCGCAATGACCCCCGAGCGACTCAGCGTGATGGTGGGTGTACTGCTGGCCATCCTGGCAACACTGCCGCGCTATCTGGTCAACGGCAATCAGGGTCGATTGACCTTGATCCTGATCGCGTTTGCCGCCATCGCGGTCGTGGCTGTCTTCGCCTGGCGCATGCTGACGGTGGAATCACGACGTCGCGTACCCAGGCTGTTGGGACGTCTGGCGGTGATGGTATTACTGGGCATACTGCTTGTGGCGCTATGGCAAGTGTTCACCAGCGGCCTGAATGAACTCTTGCTGTTGTCCCACGGCGCCACCTTGGGGCTATTGATTCATGCGCTTGGCATGGGTATGCAACAACGCAATGCCTGGCATTGATGCAGCGGCAGGCTAGCGCCAGTTCGAAGGACTGGCGCTGGCAGTTCATTCCAGCGTATAGCAGGGCACGTAATGACTGCCGGGGAGCTTCATCCGGGCTTGAGCAACGAAAGAGGTCAGCAGATCGTCCAGACGCGCCATGAGTTCAGGCTCCGCGTGCAGTTTGAAGGGGCCGTGCGCTTCAATGGAGCGAATACCCGGCTCTTTGACGTTGCCGCAGACGATGCCGGAAAACGCACGACGCAGATTTGCGGCCAGTTCATGCACGGGTTGCTCGCGATGCAGCGCCAATCCCGCCATGGCTTCGTGAGTAGCGTCGAAGGGATGCTGAAAGTCCGGCGCGATGTTGAGTCGCCAGTTGTAGTAGAACGCATCGTCGTGAGTGCGTCGAAAAGCGGTGACTTCTTCGATGCTTTCACGCATGGCGCGTGCCACGGCAGTCGGGTCGTCGATGATGATGCGATAGCGATTGCGCGCTTCGTCACCCAGGGTATAAGCCAGAAACTCATCGATACGTTGGAAGTATTCCGCAGCGCTTCGTGGCCCAGTAAAGATGATCGGAAACGGAATGTTGGCATTGCTTGGGTGCAGCAGAATGCCCAGTAGATAGAGTATCTCCTCAGCGGTACCGACGCCGCCGGGGAAAACGATGATCCCGTGACCGACGCGAATGAATGCCTCCAGACGCTTTTCGATATCCGGCATCACCACCAGTTCGTTGACGATTGGATTGGGCGACTCCGCGGCAATGATGCCGGGTTCGGAAATTCCCAGATAGCGACCCCGCTTGCGGCGCTGTTTGGCGTGGGCCACATTTGCGCCTTTCATGGGTCCCTTCATCGCCCCGGGCCCGCAGCCGGTACAGATATCGAGATCCCGCAGCCCAAGCTGGTAGCCGACCCCCTTGGAATAGTCGTACTCTTCCCGAGAGATCGAATGCCCGCCCCAGCACACCACCAGGCTCGGCTCCCGGGAAGGGTCCAGCGTGCCGGCGTTGCGCAGGATGTGAAATACCGCATTGGTGATGCTTTCGCTAGAGGCCAGATCGAAGCGCGGATGCTGCTGTATCTCGTTATGAACGTAGACGATATCTCGCAGCACGGAAGACAGATGTTCGCGGATGCCGCGAATCATGCGCCCATCCACGAAGGCCTCCGCGGGCGCATTGGTCAATTTGAGACGAATGCCACGGTCTTGCTGCAGTACTTCGATATCGAAGTCATGGTAGGTCTGCATCACGGCAAGACCGTCATCCGTGGGGTTACCGCAGTTGAGCACGGCCAGCGCACACCGGCGCAGTATGTCGTGAAGTCCATTGGCAGAGGTATCGCGAAGTCGATTCACTTCATGCTGGGAAAGAACCTCTAGACTGCCCTCAGGGGTCGTCGTGGCGGAAAGCTTCTCGGTCATCTTGTTGTCCAGAAGGTGGGTCAGGAAGCGTCGCTTTCGGCGCGAGCGTGCTCCCATAATTGTGCGATGCGAAGACGATCGTCTTCGCTCATGCTGTCTTCCCTGAATGTCGATTCCAGCCATTGCCAGTAGGTGGCATCGAAGTCTTCCGCCTCGACGGTACTTGCATCATAGTCCGCCATCTCTAGCACAAGTCCTATCTGTGGAATCATGTAGCCAAGGGCGAAAAGATCGTCTTCTGCGGCGTTATCTTCCATGGCAAGCAGCGTACGCTGAAGTTTCTGTGCCCGGCCGACGAATGGGTCTGACATGATACTCCTGGCTCTTGAATGTCTGTTGAATGAAGGTTGTCTTGCAGGAATGCTATCATGCTCCGACGGGCCCCGCAGCGCTGCGCCACAAGGAATTGACTGATTTCCATGTTCAATACTCAATACTTTCGTACCTTCATTACCCTGGTGGAAACCGGTAGTTTTACCCTCACTGCTCAACGTCTGGAAATGACGCAGCCCGGCGTTAGCCAGCACGTTCGTAAACTGGAAGAGTATCTCGACAAACCATTGCTCAATCGCCATGGGCGTCGCTTTACGCTTACCGAATCGGGCCGGCGTGCCTATGATTACGCGCTGAAGCTGTTCGCCGAGCACAAGTATTTTCGCCATTCACTGGACGACGAATCCCTGAATTCCGGCGATTGTCGGATTGCCTCGCCGGGCAGCGTAGGGTTGATGTTTTATCCTTTCTTGTTGGGTTATCAGCAGGCCTACACCGGTTTGACGATCAGTTACGACTTTGCCTTCAATCGCGATATCCTGCAGGGCGTGGTAGAAGGGCGTTACGATTTAGGCATCATGACCGAGGTGATCAAGCATCCCGGGTTGACCTATACATCTTGGTATCAGGAGCCTTTATGTTTGCTTGCGCCAGCGGATTTTACCGGATCGACCTTGAGTGAATTGACGGCGCTTGGTTTCATCGATTATTCCGGCGCCGGCAACTATGCGACTCAGCTACTGCAGGCCAATTTCGCTGGCGAATTTCGGTCCATGAGTCGGTTTCCAAGGCAGGGCTTTACCAATGAAGTCAGCATGGTGCTGGATGCGGTTGCCCGGGGATTGGGCTTTACCGTGGTGTCTCGGCTGGTGCTTGAAACCTCTCCCTGGCAGCGTCAGGTCAAAGAGCTGATATTGACCAATCCGGTGTATGAAACCTTGCAGGTAGTCGCGCCGACGGATACTGAACTTCCCAAACGCTATACCCAGCTACTCGATGATTTTCGCCAACAGCGTCGTAATACCCTCTACGCGATTTCCGAAGAACCCAGTTTTGATAGCTGATGCTTGAAGACGACAAGAACGACGAAAGAAAAACCCCCGGGTTTAAGGCCCGGGGGTTGGTACAAGCGAGCTGCAGATCAATCACGATAGTTGTCGATGCTCGGACAAGAGCAGATCAATTGCCGGTCGCCATACACGTTGTCGACCCGGTTGACCGCGGGCCAGTATTTGGCCGCCTGAACATGCTCGGAGGGAAAGGCGCCGATCTTGCGTGAGTAGGGGCGTTCCCACTCGTCGTCCATCAGATCCGCCATGGTGTGCGGTGCGTTTACCAACGGATTGTCATCCCCTGGCCAATCGCCTTTCTCCACCCGCTTGATCTCCTTTCGAATGGCAATCATGGCATCGCAGAAGCGGTCGATCTCATAGCGAGATTCGGATTCCGTTGGCTCGATCATCAGGGTGCCGGGTACCGGGAAAGACATGGTCGGGGCATGGAAACCATAGTCCATCAGACGCTTGGCGATATCTTCTTCGCTGATCCCTGATGCCTGCTTGAGCGGGCGAATATCGATGATGCACTCGTGGGCCACGGTGCCGTTCACACCCTGATACAGCACCGGGAAATGCTCTTCCAGGCGTCGGGCAATGTAGTTGGCATTGATGATGGCAAGCTCCGTGGCCTCCCTCAGGCCTCGTGCGCCCATCATCTTGATGTAGGCCCAGGAGATGGGCAGGATCGAGGCGCTGCCGTAGGCTGCGGATGCAACGGCGCCACATTCTTCGCGAACCCCCGCAATCGGTGTCACCACATGGTTGGACACGAAGGGGGCCAGATGCGCCTTCACGCCGATCGGTCCCATGCCCGGTCCGCCGCCGCCATGAGGGATGCAGAAGGTCTTGTGCAGATTCAGGTGCGATACGTCGCCGCCGAAATCCCCGGGTCGGCACAGGCCTACCTGGGCGTTCATGTTGGCGCCGTCGATATAGACCTGGCCACCGTGCTTGTGCACGATGTCGCACACTTCCTGCACGTCTTCCTCGAACACGCCGTGAGTCGAGGGATAGGTGATCATGGTGGCGGAAAGCGTATCGCTATATTTCTCGGCCTTGCTGCGAAGGTCTTCCAGATCGATGTTGCCATCCTTGTCACACTCCACCACCACTACCTTCATTTGGGCCATGGCGGCGGAGGCGGGGTTGGTGCCGTGAGCAGAGCTTGGGATCAGGCAGATGTTGCGATGCGCCTCGCCCTGGGCCGCCTGATAGCGGCGAATGGCCAGCATGCCGGCGTATTCGCCTTGGGCTCCGGAATTGGGTTGCATGGAGATATGATCGTAGCCAGTGATTTCTTCTAAAAACGCCGACAGCTCATCGATCATCTGCTTGTAGCCTACCGCCTGCTCCGCGGGCACAAAGGGATGGATGTTGGCAAACTCGGGCCAGGTGATCGGAATCATCTCGCTGGTGGCATTGAGCTTCATGGTGCAGGAGCCCAGCGGGATCATGGCGTGAGCCAAGGACAGATCACGATTCTCCAGGCGCTTAAGATAGCGCATCATTTCGGTTTCGCTGCGATAGCGCTTGAAGGTCGGGTGAGTCAGAAAATCGCTTTCTCGAGCATAGTTGGTTGGAATGCCCGTGGTGCCTGCTGCAACGATCTCGTCATCCAAGGTGCTGATCGACAGGTCATGCTCATCATCCAGCAGTACGTCGAAGAGCTTGGCAACATCTGCCGCCGTGGTGGTTTCGTCCAGGCTGATGCCAATGCGCCCGTCCTTGTACATGCGCAGATTGATCTCGTGAGAGAGCGCACGCCCATAGATCTTGCCTGCGTCCGCCCCAACCAGGGTCAAAGTGTCGAACCAGCTGTCATTGGCCAGCTCCAAACCCTTGCGCTTGAGACCTTCCGCGAGGATGGTCGTCAGGCGGTGAATACGAGTGGCGATGGTGCGAATGCCTTCGGCGCCATGATAGACCGCATAGAAGCCGGCCATGTTGGCAAGCAAGGCCTGGGCAGTGCAGATGTTGGAGGTCGCCTTTTCCCGGCGGATATGCTGCTCTCGGGTCTGCATGGCCATGCGTAGGGCAATTTGGCCCCGACTGTCTTTCGAGACACCGATGATGCGGCCGGGAATGGAGCGCTTGTGCTTGTCCGAGGTGGCAAAAAACGCAGCGTGAGGGCCGCCGTAGCCCATCGGCACACCAAAGCGCTGGGAGTTGCCCAGCACGATATCCGCGCCCAATGCGCCAGGCTCCTTGAGCAGCGCCAGACTCATCAAATCCGTTGCCACGCAGGCCATTGCGCCTTGTCCGTGCGCCGCCTCGATCAAGGTTGCAAGATCATGTACTCGGCCGGTTTGACCGGGGTATTGGAACAGAGCGCCGAAGGTTTCGTGTTCCGCCACTTTCTCGGCGCTATCAACGATGAGCTCGAAGCCGAAGTATTCCGCCCGAGTGCGTAGAACGTCCACGGTTTGCGGCAGCACATCGTCCGCCACGAAGAAGCTGTTTGTCTTGGCCTTCTTGTTGGCGCGCCGACACAGCGCCATGGCTTCGGCAGCGGCAGTCGCCTCATCAAGAAGCGACGCATTGGCCAGATCCATGCCGGTCAGGTCCATGACCATCTGCTGGAAGTTGAGCAGCCCTTCGAGGCGGCCCTGGGAGATTTCCGGCTGATAGGGCGTGTAAGCGGTGTACCAGCCCGGGTTCTCGAGCACGTTGCGCGCGATCACCGCTGGGGTATAGGTGCTGTAATAGCCTTGTCCGATATAGGTCTTGAATACCTTGTTCTGGCGCGCCAGACGCTTGAGATAATCCAAGGATTCGGCTTCGCCTTTGGGCGTATCCAGATTGAGTTCACGGTCCAGACGAATGCCCGCCGGCACGGTCTTGTCGATCAAAGCCTCAATGGTATCGGTATCGAGTGTTTCGACCATGTGAGCGACATCATCGCTATCCGGTCCGTTGTGGCGATGAACGAAAGCATCGTGACTGGCAAGTTCCGCCAGCCGGCGTTGATCTTTAGCCATGGGACACCTATAGGTTGTCAGGACGGTCAGGTCCGGTATTCAGACATTGAAAAGAGTCGTTGCGCTAGAGGTATGACGGGGCAGAAGCTGCCCCGTTCACTATTCGATCAGTCTTCTTCTGCCTCGACGTGGCGGGTGTAGGCATCGGTATCGAGCAAGTCGTCCAGCGCACTGCCGTCCGCAAGCTTGAGCTTGATGATCCAGCCGCCTTCGTAAGGCGCTTCATTGATGGTTTCCGGCGCCTCTTCGAGGCTTTCATTGATTTCGACCACCTCACCGGCCAAAGGTGCATACAAATCTGACGCGGCCTTTACTGATTCGATGACGCCGAACTCGTCACCGTTATCAAGTGAGCGGCCGACCTCTGGCAGTTCGACGAATACCACATCGCCCAGAGCTTGTTGCGCGTGGTCGGTAATACCAATGGTAACGGTGCCGTCACCATTGTCCTGGACCCATTCGTGGCTTTCCGTGTAGTGCAGGTTCCCGGGAATGGAGCTCATGATTTTTTCCTATAAGAAAAGGTTTTCTATTTCAGGGAATCGTAACGCTATTACAGCGTATTGACGAGCCCCTGGGCGTTTCAACAGAGGTTTTCTGGTGTCTTTCTACGCTACCGGCAATGACCGTCGCCTATAGAGTGGTCAAGTTCTTACTCAACGTCCAGTTGACGCATTGTCACCGGGATTTGTCCGGTTGATTTCGCGGTGGGCAATGCTATCACGGGCCCATGTTTCCAATAAGAAACACGATCCAAGATGTCGGTGCTGGTGGAGTGCCCAGGGTATCCGCTAAGGTATGCGGGTTCGAGCACTGTCGTCGCTGTCTAGCCGCTAGCGCTTCGGTAACAACGGTGCATAACAAGAAAACGCCTGGAGAAAACTCATATGGAAACCTTGACAGGAATTTTTACGGCGATCGAAAACGTGGTGTGGGGACCATTGATGCTGGTCCTGCTGTTGGGGGTTGGGCTGTACCTGCAGCTTGGTTTGAAACTGATACCGATTCGCAAGCTGGGCACGGGATTTGGCCTGCTGTGGAAAGGGCGGGTCACGCAAAAAGGTGATGAGGACGAGGGGGAGGTATCGCCCTTCAACGCCTTGATGACATCCCTGTCGGCGACCATCGGAACGGGCAATATCGCTGGGGTGGCTACCGCCATCTTCCTAGGGGGGCCCGGCGCAGTGTTCTGGATGTGGATTACCGCCCTGGTCGGGATGGCCACCAAGTTCTCCGAGGCGGTGCTGGCGGTACGTTATCGTGAGGTCAACAAGGACGGCGATCACGTTGGCGGTCCGATGTATTACATCCGCAATGGCCTGGGCAAGAAGTGGGCCTGGATGGGTGCTGCCTTTGCCTTTTTCGGTGCCATTGCCTCTTTCGGCATTGGCAATACCGTACAGTCCAACTCCGTGGCCGACGGTCTTAATCAGTCTCTCGGGTTGCCCTACTGGGTCACCGGGCTTGTGATCATGGTGCTGGCCGGAGCGGTAATTCTCGGGGGTATCCGCCGTATCGCCAAGGTGGCGGGCAAACTGGTGCCCATCATGGCGGTTGCTTACATTTGCGCGGGTATTGTCGTGCTCATCATCAACGCTGAGCAGATCGGTGCTGCCTTTAGCATGATCTTCACCCATGCATTCACTCCCATATCTGCGGCAGGCGGTTTTGCCGGCGCGGCGGTGGCCAAGGCCATTCAGTTCGGCGTCGCGCGAGGGGTGTTCTCTAACGAGGCGGGGCTGGGTAGCGCACCTATTGCCCACGCTGCAGCCCAAACCAAGAATCCCGTGCGCCAGGGCTTGGTCGCCATGCTGGGCACTTTCATCGATACGATCGTCGTGTGTTCGATTACCGCCCTTGCCATCCTGACCTCAACCCATTGGACCGGAGGGGAAACCGGGGCGGCGCTGACTACCATGGCGTTCAATGAGTCCTTGCCCGGAGTGGGGCAGTATATTGTCTCTTTTGCCTTGGCGGTGTTCGCGTTCACCACCATCCTGGGCTGGGCATTCTACGGTGAAAAATGCTTCGAGTTCCTGTTCGGTGTAGGGTCGATCAAGATCTATCGGGTGGTCTATATTCTGGCGATCATGCTGGGGGCGATCGCGCCACTGAACTTCGTCTGGCTGATGGCCAGTGTATTCAATGCCTTGATGGCAATTCCCAACCTAATTGCGTTGGCCTTGCTATCGCCGGTGGTCTTCGATTTGACCAGACGCCATTTCGCCGGTGAGTCGATATTGCCGGGTGAGGATCTGAAACGCTAACGGGCGTATTCGATAATTCGTACTGATGGAGGGATTCAATGGACGAGCTCAGCAAGACCCCGTTACACGACCTGCACGTCGAGTTAGGCGGCAAGATGGTCGAATTCGCCGGTTACAGCATGCCGGTGCAGTACCCCATGGGGATCAAGAAGGAGCATGAGCATACCCGTGCTGCCTGTGGCCTGTTCGATGTCTCCCATATGGGGCAGGTCATGATCAGCGGGCCTAACCCCGCCGAGGCGCTCGAAACCCTGGTGTGTGCCGATATCGTCGGTTTGCCGGTAGGCATGCAGCGCTATGCGTTGTTCACCAACGACGAGGGCGGCATCATCGACGATCTGATGGTGGCCAATACCGGCGATCATCTCTTCCTAGTGGTCAACGCCGCTTGCAAGGCGCGAGACATTCCTCATCTTCGCATGGGGCTTGGCACCGATTATGACGTCGAAGAACTCGATCGTGGTTTGCTGGCGCTACAGGGCCCCAAGGCGGCAGAGGTCATGGCGCGGTTGTGTCCGGACGCTTGCGAGCTGACGTTCATGCAGCAGGGCGTATTCACAATGGAGGGGGCCGAAGTCTGGATCAGTCGCAGTGGCTATACCGGGGAAGACGGGTTCGAGATATCGATTCCAGCTGATCGGACCGAAGCCATTGCACGTCGACTCTTGCAAGAGTCCGAGGTCGAACCTATCGGTCTTGGCGCTCGTGATTCCCTGCGTCTTGAAGCCGGACTGTGCCTATACGGACATGATGTCGATCAGTCCACGACACCGGTCGAGGCAGGACTGATCTGGGCCATCGGCAAACCGCGGCGTCGTGGCGGTGAGCGCGAAGCGGGTTTCCTCGGCGCGGATATCATCCTGCATCAGATCGAAGCGCGTGATCATCGGCGTAAACGGGTTGGACTTCTAGGTGAAGGGCGCGCACCGGTGCGTGAAGGAGCCGAACTCTACAGCGGTGACGATCGTCATATCGGTGTGGTCACCTCGGGAGGTTTCGGTCCGAGCGTTGGCAAACCCGTGGCACTGGCCTATGTGAATGTCGATGACGCGGACATCGACAACGTGATTTACGCTGAGGTACGTGGCAAGCGCTTGCCTATGACAATCAGCAAACCGCCATTTATCAAACCAGGCTATCATCGTGGTTGATGCATAAGTATACCGTTATCTTGTTTAATCAAAACCGCTTCTACCCGAAGCGGTTTTTTAATGGGCTAAGCAAAAGAAGACCGCTCGACATCAGCATCAGCGCAGCACCTTGCGCGGATCGATGGGTTTGCCACCATGACGTACATCGAACAATAGATCGTAGCGCTGTGTTGCCCCGCTATAACCAACAGTGCATACCGGCGTCCCAGCCTTTATCTGATCCCCATCGTTGACCTTGAGAGCATCGCAAAGGGCGTACACCGTTTGCAGGTTATCCGCATGGTGAACGATCACGACCCTGCCCAGTTGGCGCATGCTGCTGGCAAAACGAACTTGACCGTCCGCGACCGATCGAGCCTGACTGCCGGCACGGCTGCTGAGTAGCATGGGTTGCAGGGTACCGTGCTTGTCGGCACCAAAATAGCGCACGATACGGTAATCGTTGAGAGGCCAGGGCCACCCCCTGGAACGACTTGGCAATGGCTTCAAGGCCGGACGCGATACCGGCTTGGCCACCCCGGGCCGTGCCGGTTTGGCTGCGGGACGAGAAGAGGCTGGTCTTGAAACGCCAGCGGTGCTTCTGATGCGATTATCGCCCTTCAAGGGTACCTGCACCATCTGACCGATTCGCAATTGGGAAGGATTTGCGGAGCGGTTGGCTGCCTGAATGCGTCCGGCAGTGGTGCCAAAATAGCGAGCGATGTTCGAATAGGTATCGCCGGGTCTTACCTGATAACGGTAGGGCCCCCCGGAGGGAGCGCGTTCATTCTTGCTGGGAACCAGGATGCGTTGACCGATGGCAAGCTGGCGAGCACTGACGCCGGGATTGAAGCGCTGCAGCCGTACCAAAGGAATGTCGGCGCGACGAGCAATGGCGCCCAGCGTGTCGCCACGTTGAATGGTGACCCAGTTCCCTGCCAGCGAAGCGCCACGCCAGGTAGAAGAGGATGATGAAGCGCACCCGCTCAGCATGAAAAGCGCCAGTAGTATCAGCGCAATGAAGCGAGGGTGCGGTCTTTTTCCTGCCACAAGGCGTTGAGCCATGTCTGGAAGCGTTCCTTATACTGCGGATTCCGATGGTAATCCCCATCGTGCATCCAGTTCGGCAATTCAATTCGACGCGCATGAAGCACGACCGGGGTTTCGCGACCACATAGGAAGTCCCAGAAATTGGGGCGTTCCCGGGTATAGACCAGCGTTACATCGAGAACGCCACTCAGGCGTTTTCCCAGCAGGCTCACTACCTGGGCAGTGCCCCCTGCCCGGGGTTTAAGCAGGTTGTCATAAGGACTTGCCTGGGCTTTGTGCTTTGCCGCGGTAAAACGGGTTCCCTCGACGAAGTTGTAGATCGCCATGGGCATATTTTGCGCGCGAGCGCACAGCAATCGGGTAGCCTCTTGATCGCGCTTGGCCAGACGAGGATTGCGCTCCAGGCGATCGCGCTTGTAGCGCCGCATGAACGGAAACTCCAGTGCCCACCAGGCAAGTCCAATCACCGGCACCCAGATAAGTTCGCGTTTCATGAAGAAGCGGGGCATGGGAATACGCCGATGCAGGGCCAGCTGCAGCATGAAAATGTCGGTCCAGCTACGATGATTGACGATGACTAGCCACCACTGTCGAGGCGACAGCCCCTCGGGTAAATGAATCTCCAGGCGGGGGTTGAGCCAGTGCCTCATCCACCACAGGTTGGTACCGATCCAGGCCAGGGCAATATGATTGAGCCCGGCTAGCAGCCGCTCACGCAGCCGCCGGGTGGGGGCTATCAGTTTGAGTAGTGCCAAGGCGTACAACGGAACTGCCCAGAACAGAGTGCTAAGTACCAGCAGCAGCATGCTGACGATCCCTTTCAGGGTCGACATGCCATTCTCCTTCAATGACTTGGGGGTATGCTACTGGATGGGGCCGGCGCTGCCCAGTCCAGGATGGCCTGTCGACCATCCTGGACAGGCCTCTATTTCTGTAGATCGGGCAGATCCTGATAAAACTTTAATGCTTCCGGGTTGGCCAGGGCGTCCTTGTTCTTTACCGGTTGGCCATGTACCACGTTGCGCACCGCCAGTTCGACGATCTTGCCGGACAGGGTGCGTGGGATATCCGCGACCTGAATGATCTTTGCCGGCACATGTCTGGGGCTTGTATTGGCGCGAACCGTGCGCTTGATCTCATCGCGCAGCTCATCGTCCAAGGTCATGCCTTCACGTAGCCTTATGAACAGCACCACCCGCACGTCGTCATTCCACTCCTGACCGATACATAAAGATTCCAGCACGCCTTCGACTTTCTCCACCTGGCGATAGATTTCCGCGGTACCGATACGAATGCCGCCAGGATTGAGTACCGCATCGGAGCGGCCATGGATGATCAGGCCGTCTTCTGCAGTGATTTCCGCATAGTCACCGTGGGCCCAGATACCGGGAAAATCGTCGAAATAGGCTTCCATGTAGCGTTCGCCTTCAGGATCGTTCCAGAACCCGATGGGCATGGAAGGGAAGGGGCGTGTACAGACAAGCTCACCCTTTTCTTCACGCAGCGGCGTGCCATCGTCATCGAAGACATCAACCGCCATGCCTAGGCCCCGGCATTGCAGTTGACCGCGATAGACGGGGCGAATCGGACAACCCAGGGCGAAGCAGGAGACGATGTCGGTGCCCCCGGAGATCGAGGCCAGCAGCAAATCCTGCTTGATGTCCCGATAGACATAGTCGAAGGATTCATGAGCAAGGGCCGACCCGGTAGAGAGAATTGCGCGCAGCGCATCTAGATTGTGCTGCTTGCCCGGAGTGAGTCCTTCCTTTTCACAGGCCGCAATGTACTTGGCACTGGTACCGAACACCGTGATGCCTTCCTGTTCGGTGAGTTTCCACAGCACGTCCGGCTCCGGAGAAAATGGTGAGCCATCGAACAATACCAGAGTCGCACCGCAGGCAAGGCCCGAAACCAGCCAGTTCCACATCATCCAGCCGCAGGTGGTGTAGTAGAACAGCACGTCGTCCTGACGCAAATCCGTATGCAGCCGATGCTCCTTGAGATGTTGCAACAAGGTGCCGCCAGCGGAGTGTATGATGCACTTGGGGGCACCGGTGGTGCCCGAGGAGTAGACGATGTAGAGCGGATGATCGAAAGTTTCCTGAGCGAATTCGATCTCCTGGGCGTCGTTGTCGAGATACGCTTTCCAGGTAACCGCCTTGCCAATGACGCTGATGTCCGGATCGTCCTCGAGGAAGGGGAAAACCACGACCTGGACCAAGGACTCGATGGCGTCGCTGATCTGGGCGATGCGTTCCCGGGTGTCGATGGACTTGCCGTTCCAGGTATAGCCGTCCGTGGCGATCAATACCTTGGGTTGGATCTGGCCAAAACGATCGAGCACGCCGCTGAAACCGAAATCCGGTGAGCAGGAGGACCAGACCGCTCCGATACTGGCTGCCGCCAGCATGCCAATGATGGCATGTTCGCTATTGGGCACGAACCCGGCAACCCGGTCCCCTTCGGTGACACCGCTGGCTTTCAAGGCGTGGGCCAGTTTGGCGACCTGCACGTAGAGCTCTGCGTAGCTCAATGTCCGTCGACGCCCGCGTTCGTCACACACAACCAGTGCCGGATGATCATCCCGGCGCTGTAGCAGGTTGGCCGCATAGTTCAGTTGTGCTTCGGGAAACCAGCGGGCGCCCGGCATGGCATCTGGTCGCGCCAGCACGCTTTCACCACGGCGTTGGGCCACGACGCCGCTATCTTCCCAAACCAGTGCCCAGAAGGCTTCCAGGTTGTCGATGCTCCAGGCATGTAAATCGGTGTAGTCTTCGAGAGAAGTGCCGTATTCCTTGTTGATGCGCTGCATCAAGGCATACATTTGAGTCGCTTCGATTTGTGATCGAGAAGGCTGCCAGAGTGGTTGCGACATATTGCTCCCTCCTTTTCTTGTCCTGGTCGTTGTCGTAGCTGCACGCGAGACTGGCTTATTGAAGTCAGTATTCTGCGCGCAGAGAGTCCTTTCAATATGATCTAGCGATAGCCTATCACGACAACTGTAAGTCGTTGTTTAAACGTTCGATAGAGTTTTATTAGGTTGAGTAGAGTGGCGAAAAAATGATCGGCGGCGTCCAGGCAGGCAATAATCGTCATTGCGATCCACTATGCAGCGCTCTTACACAGTCTTGCCCACAGCTTTTGTGTATAACCCGGTTGGCGTTGCCCAAGAGCAACGACCGTTACGATTGGCCCGAGGCCAAACGTCGGCTTAGGCGATTTCGCAGCGCGTGTGATGAGGCAGCAGAAGCTCCGCAGCGCGTTCCTGAGTACCCGCGAGGCTTTTCTGAACCAAGGCAATGCCGCCAGTAATGACACGATGTTCGTCACCTTGAGCAAACGGTAACCGCTGGGCGCAGGCAGGGTAGAATCGGTATTGTAGTAAGGGGGATACGGGAAAAATGTCCTGTAGCGGATCGATACTTCCAAGCAATCCCGCCTGCTGCATACTATGGTCCAAGGAGGTTAGATCGCTGCCAAGGCGCTCGCAGTCAAATCCCACGTGATGCATCCGGGGGCCCATTATCGCGAGCCAGGCGGCCAATGGATGCTCTGCCCTAAGATTTTCATAGGTCGTCCAATCCGGCATTGGCCAAGGGCGTCCGCGACAAAGAAGATTCTGACCACGAAAATCCCTAGGCTGGGTTTGATCGACCAGGGTCTGTAGTTGGCGTCGAGGCTGCTGCATCAAAGAGCCGGTCTGGAACTCTCCCAGTAGCAGCCAGGCGCCATCGTCAGGCGGAGCAAGAAGGGTGACGAGCAAGCCGCGATCGACGATCGCAAAGCGACCCGTGGAACGATAGCCAAAACGCGTCAGCGATCGTTGCAACGTATCGGCGCCAAAAGGGCCAATGTTAAGCGTCAGTATGGCAAAATACTCCGCATCCTTGCTCTGGGCCCAGGCGTACTTCCCACCCAATTCCGGATGCATATGAACGTAATCCAGCCATAACTGCTGTAAGAATTCTTCGCGTTGCATGTCCGGCGTCTTCCCTGTGCGCGACCCTTTGATGAGTCTTTAACTTGACCTTGTCAAAGAGTATAGGCGTTTAGCGCGACATCGATTCAACGACAGGGATACACGAAAGAAAAAATATGAATGGTTTTGTTATGCAAGCGTAAACGATGACGCCGATCAAAGGATCGGCGTCATCATGAGGTACATCGTAATCTAGTTTGTAGCGGCACTTGACAGCAATTCATTATCGCGAACGTATTGATCGAACTCGGTGTAGCCGCCGATATGTGTTTGATCGACAAAGATTTGCGGTACCGTATCTACTGGCTTGCCAATCGTCTTTTCCATATCCGCCTTGGTAATGCCTTCTTCGTGGATATCGATATAACGATAGCTGAAATCATTCCGTTGATTGGCAAGATTGTCCGCCAATTCTTTTGCACGTACACAGAATGGGCAGCCGGGACGACCGAAAATGACAGTAAGCATAGAGACTCCTGTTGGAAAATTGAAAGTAGCTAGTAAAGAATGTGCGCCATTGTTTCCCATTGCAGAATATAATGCCAATAGAGTGTCACTACCTGCATTATTGCACGCTGCTATCGGTCCGAATCCGTTCAAGCATGGGCAGGCGAACATTCAAGAAACGGGTACGCGGTTCTCGTCGGCCTGAATAAGTAGTTTATTGAGCGCTTTGTAGATATCCGGTGCTGTTGCCAGTATATGTTCACCATAAAGCTCTTTGGGAATGTTGTCCGGGCAAGGATAGAGATGCCCGGTACGCGCGCCGGCTTCCTGTGCAATCAAAAACCCCGCCGCAAAATCCCAGGGCGATACGCTTTCGTAATAACCGTCCAGACGGCCACAGGCCACATTGCATAAATCCAGTGCAGCGGAGCCACAGCGTCGCAGATCCTTGCAGGCATCCATGACCGCTCCAAAGCGCCTCAGCAAAGGCGCACGTCCTTCTCTTCGATAAGGAAACCCGGTCGCGATCAGGCTGTGCTCCAGGCGTTTGGCGGCGCTGGCTTTGATCTCCTTGTCATTGAGATAAGCGCCCTTGCCCCGCAGGGCGGTAAAGGTTTCATCGAGAAACGGGGCGTGAACGACGCCAAGCTGTACCTTGTCCTTGTGAGACCAGGCAATGGATACCGCTACATGAGGCAATCCTCGAGCAAAATTGACCGTGCCATCGATAGGATCGATTACCCAGAGATCGACACCTTGTTCAAGAACATCCCGTTCCGGCGAAAGCTCTTCGGTCAGTCTGGCCTCCCCTGGGAAGTGCGTTTCCAACTGCTCGGCGATGAAACGATCGACGGCCACGTCTGCGTCGGTGACCAGCTCTTCATCTTGTTTGTAACGCTGCTCGAAATTCTGTTCCTGGCGCGCCTTGCGAATCATGCGTCCTGCTTGCTCGGCAATACCTACGGTGATGGCAAGTCGCTCGCTGAGTTGCATAAGGCCTCCTGCCTGGGGTGTAAAGATAGAATGCGACGATAGAGCACGAAAATGCTGTGCCAGTTTAGCATCCATGGCATCCCGGGTCCCGATGATGGCTGGCGCGTCAGCGTCGCACCGGGCGCTTTTGCAGCTTGCGTTGCAGGGTTCGGCGATGCATGCCCAAGGCTCGAGCGGTGGCGGATATGTTGCCGTCATATTCCTGCAACACCTTTTGAATGTGTTCCCAGGTGACGCGATTGATCGAAGGAGGGTTGTCCGCAATATGAATATCCGGATCGCCTTCGTCGCGACCAAATGCAACAAGAATTTCGTCTGCGTCCGCAGGCTTGCAGAGATAATTCATCGCACCAAGTTTGATGGCCTCGACCGCGGTCGCAATACTCGAATAGCCCGTAAGTACCACGACGCGACACTCGGGTACGATGGCCAGAAGCTCAGGCAACAGCTTGAGGCCTGATGTGTGTTCGAGCTTGAGATCCAGGGTTGCCAGCTGTGGTGGGGAGCGGCGCGCTGCTGCCAGCGCCTGGTCGGCATCGCTGGCAACGGTCACATCAAAACCACGCCGACTGAGTGCGCGCTGCATGACGTAACAGAACATCTCATCGTCATCGATGATCAGCAGGCGTTCCGGAGTGTCGTTGGTCATTGTTTGATGAACCTCTCGTGATTTTCTTCTAAACAGTCTGACCCGCCAGGGCGCGAGGCAGCTTGACTTCGGTCAGGGTGCCACCTTCTTCATGATTGTACAGGCTCACGCCGCCGCCGAAGCGATTGATGGTGGCATGGGTGAGGAACAGTCCAATACCCATGCCCTTGCTCTTGGTCGAGACGAAAGTGTCGCCGAGCTGATCGGCGATCGCCATGGTGACACCAGGGCCGTGATCGCGAATGTCGATAATCACTTCTTCATGATTCCAGTCGAGACTGATCAAAATGTCGTTGGGATTGGCGTCCGCGGCATTGTTGAGCAGATTCATCAGCGCCTGATCCAGCGTGGTGTCTACCGCCAGCTCCGGTGAGCCTCGCTTGCCGAGTGACTCGATGCGATGGGTGACGTCCGGGCGCAGTACCAGCCAGCGCTGAATCAGATAGCGCAACCACTCTTCGGCAGGGCGAACCTCCGGTTCTGCCAGGCGGCGGCGATCCGCGTTCTCCACCAGATGCTGCAGGCGGGATTTACAGGTGTCCACCTGCTGGCGAAGCAGGTCGATATCCTCTTCCAGAGCGGGATCGCCCTTGGCATCATGGCGCATTTCGCTTAGCAGCACCGCCATGGTGGAGAGGGGGGTGCCAAGCTCATGAGCGGTGCCCGCCGCCTGAGTTGCCACGGCAAGCACCTGCTCGTTACGCAGCACGGTTTCCCGGGTGCGAGACAATGCCATGTCTCGCCGCCGCAGCGCCAGCGCCATCTTGTAGATGAAAAATGTCACGAGACCGGCGGATAAACCGAAATTCAGCCACATGCCCAATACATGCAGGCTGATATCCGGACTCATCAGGCCGTGACTCATTTCCGGCACACGATCGTAGAAGAGCATCAGAAAGGTATAGCAGGCCATGGCAGCGCTGGCGACGATCCAGGCATACAGCCAGGGTAGCGTGGCGGCGGCTATGGTCACCGGAACCAGATAGTAGCTGATGACCGGATTGGTGGCCCCGCCAGTAAAGTAGAACAGCATGGCGAGCCCAGCGACCTCGACGAGCAGCTGCAGGAGATATTCGGTGTTGGTGACGGCCCGGGGGCGGCTCAGACGCCACCAGGTGATGATATTGATCAGGCCCATGGCAATGATGACGCTGATGACCGGCACGGTGCGCAGTTCGAAACCAAGCACTTCGATACCGAAAACGATCGCGCCGAGAAAGCCGGTCCAGCTGATGCCGCGGATCAGCGTCAGGCGTACCAGATTACGATTGGGCGTCGAGAGCGGCAAGGGAAGAGGGGGCTGCATGGCGATTCCACGAGAGTAGGTGGCGCCATGATAACCGATTCACCTCCCTTGCTTCCTAGCGGCACTCGGTGACAGCTTCTATTCGGCGTCAGACGGCGTATTCGGGAAAGGCGCGCGGCGGTACTCTTCACCTTTATTGGCGCGAATACGATAGAAATCCTTCTCATGGGCGACTTCGCGATTGCCGAAGGTAAAGGATGACGCGCCCCAAGTTGGCAGGCCGCGAATGACGCTGCCTTTTTCGATGTAGAGCTGACCGATGAAACCGCCGTGGGTCCAGCCGTCTGGAAAGCGACCAATGAGACCGGCTACCGTGGCTTCCTTGACATGCATCAGCTGAACCGCGTTGCCATAGGAGTTGGCGTCGTACCAACCGATGCCGCACCAAGCGACATCGACGATGTCGTAGGCCCAGAGGCTGAAATCGACGCTGTCCTGATACACGCCGCCGCCAATGGCAAAGGTCACCTCGTCACCGCTAGCCACGTCCTGGGCGATACGGGGAAACACTTCGAGATGCGTTCTATCCACTACCCGGGCAACGCCGTAGAGATTGTCTCGAATGAGAACGACGCTGCGGCCTGCATCCTCCAAGTGGGGTGGCGCAGGATCGGCCAGGGTGATGATGGAGCGCTCGCGGCCATGGCTATCGTCGTTGTCGGTATGCCCGACATAGCGACCGGCCCAGGCGGCGGACGCCTTGTTGCGGTCTGACAAGCCGCAGTCGTGGCAATACAGCATGCGATGATGAACGCGGCTATTGGAACCGATGTCCTCCACCGCATCCTCGCCCTTGCCGACTTTCTGCACGCCCCACAGCAGGGCGCCGGAAACGTACAGCGAATCGAACAGAGTGTGGCGCACGTTGTCCCCATAGACGACGCCATGGGTCATGTTGCGATCTTCTGGCCAGCGCCGTCCGGTGACACCCTTTATCGTCAGCTTGCCACCGAACACGCAGCCTCGCACTCCTGCAATCTCGACGCCGGGGCCAGGGTTGCGCAGGGAACGATCCACGATCAACGTGGCTCTCATGCGCATGTCGCTGGTGGCAAATGACTTCTGCTTGGGATCGCTGGGGCGAAACTTGATCGTATCGGTCACACGGAATGTGCCCACGAACTTGGCTTCCAGCACGATGTGGTCAGCGGCGTAGGCGAGAAACTCATTGACGGCTTGGGTATCATCGGCGCGCCCGTCGCCTACGGCGCCAAAATCATAGGGTGTCAGCATAATGGGATAGATCGATAATGGATTCAGGAAGAGGTGTGTTTGCTTTCCAGTTCGCTGGCTTCACGCTGAGCCTCACCCTCCGATGAGTGGGTCGCCATGACGTGATTATCCTGTTCGGTATCGATCACCTTCCAGCCAACCACCTCGTCGTCATTATCGAATTCTTTTACCACCGCGTAACGATCGCTCATGGATATCTCCTGGCCAATAACGGGACTCACGAGAAACAGCTTGGCATGTTTTATAGCAGAGGTCTCGGTATTCAGATCATGATAACGACGAGAAGCGTTCGTGTTAATCGTCACGATAGAGACTGTTAATGAAGCTCAGACGCTACACTCACATGGTCGCAATGATTACAATCTCTCACCAGAACACACTTCCTTTGGTTTTGAACGTCTTTCGACGCGTTCGAAACTGAGTACAACTTAGCGATACCGCTCAATGCCCGATAGCCAGATAGCCCAACAAGCGGATATTCGCCGCACCTTTGCCATCATTTCCCACCCGGATGCCGGTAAGACCACCATTACCGAAAAACTCTTGCTGTTCGGTAATGCCATTCAGCTTGCTGGTTCCGTCAAAGGCAAGCGCAACGAGCGCCATGCCACCTCGGACTGGATGAAAATGGAGCAGGAGCGGGGAATCTCCGTGACCACCTCAGTCATGCAGTTCCCCTACGGCGGGCGAATCGTCAATCTGCTCGATACGCCAGGACACGAGGATTTCTCCGAGGACACCTACCGCACCTTGACCGCCGTGGACTCGGCGCTGATGGTGATCGACGGCGCCAAAGGTGTCGAGGAGCGCACTATCAAGCTGATGGAGGTATGTCGGCTTCGCACTACGCCGATTCTGACCTTCATCAACAAGATGGATCGCGATATCCGCGATCCGGTCGAGGTCATGGATGAAGTCGAGACGGTACTCAACATCCAATGCGCCCCCATGACCTGGCCCATCGGCATGGGGCGCCATTTCCGTGGGGTCTATCATCTTTATACCGATGTGATTCATCTCTACAAGCAGGGCCAGGGCAGCCGTATTCCCGAAGATGTGCGCATCGAAGGCCTCGACAACCCTCAGGTCGATGAAACCTTAGGTACCGAGCAAGCCGAGGAGCTGCGCATGGAGGTGGAGCTGGTACGCGGCGCCTCTCATGAGTTCGATCTAGAGGCCTATCGTCGCGGCGAACTTACGCCGGTGTATTTCGGTACCGCCATGGGCAACTTTGGCGTGCGCGAAATGCTCGATGGTTTCGTCGAACATGCGCCGGCGCCTCAGGCACGAGATACGGATACGCGAACCGTTAGTGCCGACGACACACAGTTTTCCGGCTTCGTATTCAAGATTCAGGCCAACATGGACCCCAAGCATCGGGATAGGGTGGCCTTTCTGCGGGTCTGTTCCGGCAAGTACGAAAAAAACATGAAGATGCGTCATGTGCGTATCGGCAAGGACGTCAAGATTGCCGATGCCCTGACCTTCATGGCCTCGGACCGGGCTCAGGTCGAGGAGGCCTGGCCCGGGGACATCATCGGGTTGCACAACCACGGCACCATCCAGATCGGCGATACCTTCACCATGGGCGAGGAGATGCGTTTCACCGGCATTCCGCACTTCGCACCGGAGTTGTTCAAGCGCGTACGCCTGCGCGATCCGCTGAAGATGAAGGCGCTACAAAAAGGCCTGCAGCAGCTTTCCGAGGAGGGCGCGACCCAGGTGTTCATGCCCTTGGACAATAACGATCTGATCGTCGGCGCCGTGGGCACCTTGCAGTTCGACGTGGTCGCCCACCGGCTCAAGGAAGAGTACAAGGTCGACTGCATCTATGAGGCAGTCAACGTTCAGACGGCGCGCTGGGTGTACTGCGACGATGCCAAAAAACTTGATGAGTTCAAGCGCAAGGCCAGCACCAATCTCGCCTTGGATGGTGGGGGCTATCTAACCTATATTGCACCGACTCGCGTCAATTTACAGATGACCCAGGAACGCTGGCCGGAGGTGCGCTTCAACGCGACCCGGGAACACTGAAAACAAATCCTGAACTTCCAAAAAGAGGATCCAGTGATCATGGCATCGAAGTTTCTCAAGGAATTTCGCGAATTCGCAGTCAAGGGTAATGTCGTCGATATGGCGGTGGGTATCATCATTGGTGCTGCCTTCACCTCCATCGTCAATAGCCTGGTCAAGGATATCTTCACGCCGGTGATTGGATTGATCACCGGCGACATCAATTTCAGCAACCAGTTTATCGTGCTGCGTCAAGGCAGTGGAGAAGGGCCTTACTACACCCTGGAACAGGCTCAGGCCGCTGGCGCGGCGACCCTCAATTACGGTCTTTTCTTCAATGCTTTGCTGTCTTTTCTGATCGTCGCCCTGGCGGTGTTTATCCTGGTGCGTAATATCAATCGTCTGAAGAACCTGGCCTATCCGCCGGAAACCTCCGCACCGACGGTCAAGAGCTGTCCTTACTGCATCAGCAAGATTCCCGTCGATGCAACCCGCTGTCCTGCCTGTACCTCCAGGCTCGATGACGAAATGCAAACCCGCTAGCCGAATGGAGTCCATGGAAAGGGATGCTGATCGACGCTCACTGCCATCTTGATCTCGACGACTTCAATGATGATCGCGAAGCCGTATTCACTCGGGCTCGTGGGATCGGCGTCAGACATTTCATCGTGCCTGGCACGACGCGAGCGCGTTGGCCGGCGGTGATCGAGCTTGCTCGGCGGGAGGACGTCAGTCTGAACCTGGGCCTTCATCCTTACTTCATGGAAGAGCATGAAGATGAGGATATCGAGGCGCTGGAGGCGATGCTCGATGAGCATCCTGACACCGTGGCGCTGGGGGAGTGCGGCATCGATGCACGCTTTGAAGAAACCCTCGATGCACAGTGGCAGCTCTTCGATGCACAGCTGCGAATCGCAAAGCAGCGCGATCTTCCGGTCGTGGTTCATTGCGTGCGGGCCAACGACAAGGTTGCCAAGCGCTTGCGTCAGCTGAATTTGTCCCGGGGTGGGATGATTCATGCTTTCGCCGGCAGCCCGGAACAGGCTGGTAAGTTTCTCGATCTGGGGTTTGTGCTCGGTCTAGGTGGGGCGACGACCTATGAGCGGGCCAAGCGGCTGCAGCGCGCGGTCGTCTCTTTACCGAATGATGGCTACGTGCTGGAAACCGACAGCCCGGACATGCCCTTGGCGGGATTTCAAGGGCAGCGTAACGAACCTGCAAGAGTGGCTCGGGTGTGCGAGCATATCGCCGGTTTACGAGGCGAACCCTTCGAGCAGGTCGCCCTGAACAGCACGAGCAATGCGCTGCGATTGTTCGGCCTCGACGTTGGCTAACGCAGGAACCCGGGGTGATTTAGCCCTGTGCGGCGAGTTCCTCCGGGTCGAGACGCTCAATAGCATAGGGCAGTTTGAGACGCTTTAAACGCTGCCCAAGAACCTCGAGCGGTGTCTCCTCATCACGCGTATTGACTACCGCGAGTATCTCCGCCTGGTCGTAGGCATCCAGAGCGGCGATGAAAACCTCACCATGACGCTTGCCCTCGGCATTGCATACCGGCGTGCCGGGCTCGGGAACTAGGTTTCCATCGAGCTGTGCCCGTATCAGACGCTTCTTGACCTGTCCGCGAAAATGCGCGCGAGCCACGACTTCTTGCCCTGTATAGCAGCCCTTCTTGAAGCTGATACCGCCAAGCGCTTCCCAATTGATCATCTGGGGGAGATAGGTGTCCTGCTGCGCCGCAGTCAGCCAGGCAAGGCCCGCTTTGATGTCGTGCAATTGCCAGACCGCATTGCCCACCGGCGTTGCCGAGCGAGCCAGGGCATCCCAGACCGTATTGGCCTCTGCTGAAGGCACACACGCAACGAAGCGAGAGCGTGGGCCAGGATGCTGCAGCAGTGTGCATTCATCCTGCATCGTCTGATGCCAGATGGCAGGCGGTAGCATGTCCAGGCGTGCTTCCAGCAATGCCGGGGCATCGCGACCCAGAAGGCCGATCAGGGCCAGGTCGTCTCGCGGACGAATATCTGCCTTGTAGAAAACCGCGAACTTGCTTAGGTGCTTGGTGAGCGGCTCGATCAAGTCGCGATCGAGCAACAGCCAATAGCGGTCTTCGGCAACGCGCAGCAGTTGGGCGTTAGCAACATACGACCCTTGACCGAGCAGAACGCAGTCAAAGGTGCGAAATCGCCATTCGCCAATTCCACCTGGGCGCTGGTCTGGCCCTGAAGAAAGCGTTTTGTATCCGTTCCTTCGATTTCCAGAATGCCGAGATGGATCAAGGGGGAGAGCAGGGTGGCATCATTGGGCTGATGGGCCTGTCGTGGGTCGCCGAAATCGATCTGGCGCTCGCCATGACAGCGTGCGCCGGCCGCTTGAAGATGAGCAGTCCAATTGGTCATGAGGGCTCCGTTGAGCGCCGAGTTTGTTCATGACTATTGGGTTTAGCGCAAGGGATTGCAAGGTGATGGAGCTCGAACGTCTTCCGGCAGCATTATGAATACTCTAATCAAAAATAGAACGACATACCGGCTGCGAGTTCTCTGGCATCGTCATCGCCCTGTGCCTCGACCCGGATATCCAGGTTATTGTTCAAGGCCAGGCGATATTGAATATTCCAGTGCGTCGATCGAGAAGATCTCCCCTGGAGAGCATCGGCGTGTTCGAGGGTCAGGAGCGTGCGCTGACGACTGGCCCAATGCGACAGCAAACCTGCTTGGGCCATTGGCGCCAGGGCGCCGTCATTGTGACGCTGCGTCCTGAGTTGACCGCCTATCAAGGCAAAAGGGATATGACTGCCGAACTGCGAGGACTTGCCGGCAAGCAGTTTGGCGTTGCCATCGAGGCAATTGTTACAGTCGAGTGCTGAGCGAGCTATACCCGCAGATGCATGCCAGGCCAGGGTAGGTGATGCCGGTAGAGGAACATGCTGCGTATAAAGATTAGTGATCGAGAATAGTGTGAATTCTCGTAGCTTGGGATTTCCATATCCAAGATCGATTTTGGTCGTGCCGATTTCCAAAGCGGCGTTGGGCATGCGTGTCGCTTCGCTATCCATCAAATCATAGTGCAGTGGCCGTATCGTCAAGCGCAAACCGCTGCCTAGAACGTTATTGTAGATACCCTGTGCTCTTATGGCACTGGAAGGGGTTGCTTCATGAATCGGCGTGCTCGTCTGCGTATTCTCGGACTGCTGGCCGGGAGGAAGCCCAAGGCGCTCCAATTGAAGCCGGCGCGTGATATCCGGGTAGGTCGCTTGCGGCTGGGTGTCGCGCAAGAGAGCTACATGACTCTGCAAAGTTTCGATCACCGCTGCGCGGCGCTTGGGTGACAACGCAAGGTACTCTGGTCTGGTCAGGTCGAGGTGATCCGTTCTTGGCACTATTCTGCGGGCCGCGGTTTTCTCTGCACTGCTTAGTGCGCGATAGCGCTGCTCGGTGATCAGGCGACGCGAGGGTACGTGAGTGACCGACTTGAGCAATGGCTGGTCTGAGCTATTACTATTACCTGAACTACTGTTAATAGTGCCGATATTGCGAATCACGCTTTCTGGCGTAACCCAGGCGACGCTACCAGCGGTCAGGTCGGTATCAACGACAACTTCCAGGGTTCGGGCGATTCGTGACGCGCAGTTCTGGGTCAAGAAAAGATAGTCGTAATCCTGACCAAGGATTTCATACAGATGGAGGATCAGAAGCTGACGATCCCAATCCGGTAACGCTAGCTCGTAGTGCCAGAGATCGCGCATTTCCCTCTCGGAATAGATCGTCGTATTGCGATAGAAGGGCGCGTTGGAAAATTTTGCCTCATAGCCCCCCAGCAAGCCCTTGGCCATGTACTTGGCAAGACCGTCCGTTGCGGGCACGTCCGCACCGAAATTGAGGCTGGTATCGAGCAGTTGAGTCGCGTCGACCCACTCCTTCGACTCTGCCGCAGAAGGCGTCAATTGAATCATCAGGTGTCCGAAAAACGAGGCTGGGTTTCCCAGATACCCTGAGGCGAATACCAGTCCCACCGAGGCATCCTGATAACGTTCTTTCCATACATCTAAATCCGGGCAGACTGCACCTTGGGGCCACTGTTCTCCAGTCATTCGACTGATCCACAAGGCTCGTGCAGGAAAGCGGCACAGCGCATGAGCCCCAGCTTCCATGCTCTTCGGATCTTCTCGAAAAGCGTTCAGAGTCGCTTCGAGTTCTGCTGTCGGATCGGTAGCACCATTAGGAGCAAGGAAAAAATTAGAGTCGATGACCGCACTGCGTGGCGCTTCGAAGAAGCCGCCTCGATCGAAATGCAAGAGCGAGCGCCACTGCTCATCGTCGGCAAGCGATATCTCATTCGCCATGCTGTCAACGCTCAAAGCGCCAAGACAGAAAGCCACGAGCAATCGAATTCGCCGCATGGAGAAGCCTCATCGGAATTGTTGGATATGTTGTAGAGGGAACGGCAGATCGGAGCAAAGTGCTCCGATCTTTTCCGTCATTCGGGTCGGTTGGGTTTAACCCACGGAACAACCGGAAGCAGTGGTCAGACTGCGGTAAAACTCGTAGGCCTTATCGCTGTGGGACATATCGCCATAGCGTGCATCGACGCTGATCTTGCCAAGGTCGGTACGCAAGGTGCCGATGACATCTTCCTGAGTACTTGCTGCACAACCCGCAAGGGTCAAGGCTGTTTGCAGATGCTCGCCTTCACCCACAGCAGTTTCCATCGCGAGTACATCGTAGGTTTCATCGATGAACTGAGCGACCTGGACTTGTTCGCTTTCGCAAGTGTCAGGAGAAAGAGTGGCTGAGGTTACGGCCGTGGTGCCGGAATCCCAGATGACATTGGAGATCGCTGCAGCGGTTTCATTTTTGTCGAAAATAGCAGCGCCGATACCGCAATGTTGCCACGGATTCAGATTGTCTTTATCAACGTCGGCACTTGCCATCGCGCTCACTCCAAGCACTCCGGCAAGCGTAAAAGCAACTGCGATGGCAGCGCTATGAAGTTTGATCGTATTTCTCATGATGTCGTTGCTCCCTTTAATTATCGATACCGCACAGATTTATCACCGAAAGGGTTGTCCTCTCTGATGAAGATTTACGCTTTACGAGGAGTGCCTAGACATCTTTCGTTAGCGTAGGCGCTATTAATAACAGTAAGGAAGAGGTATCAAATCATTGAAATAAAAAGAAAACCTTTCGCGAATCTTTATATTGGATATGGCTGAAATGCGCATTGACCGAGGGTTTTTTACCCGCGGCTAGTGCTACTCTTCGACGACTGGGACTCTATACTGCAAACTAGCGGTGTCACCATTCGACAGGAAAACTTTCGTGGATCACATATCGCTGAGTTTCGAAGAACTCGAAAGTGTTGAGCAGGTCAACCGCGTTACCACTGCACTAATGACCCTGGACGGTGTCGAGAGTGCAGAGGTTGGGCGTCACGGCGCCGAGGTGGAAGGCAACGTGCGCCGTGAGACCTTGATCGCCGCCGTGGAAAAGCTCGGCATCAAGGCAAACTGAGTACCAAGCCATCAAGGAGAATGTCTTGACTATCGTCATCACCAGTATGGATCGTCACGGGTTGCGCCAGCGCGCCGAGATTGAATCCTTCGAGGATATCATCGTCGATGCGCCCAAGATCGTGGGAGGCGAGGAAAGTGCGCCGGACCCTCACGACTATCTCGATCTGGCCCTGGGTGCCTGCAAGGCAATTACTGCGCGGATGTACGCCCGGCGCAAGGAGTGGCCGTTGGAAAAGGTAGGGGTGACCGTCACTCGGGACGACAGCCAGGAGCGTCACGGCGTTTATCGCGTCGATATCGAAATGGCCTTTGAAGGCATCGAGGATGAGAAACAGCGTGCCCGGCTGCTGGAGATTGCCGATCGCTGCCCGATCCATCGGCTGTTGACGACTTCGGATGTGCAGATAACCACTAAGATGGACACCTAGCTTCCCGGATCTATTTTTATAGTACGTTTACGCTTGAACTTTATCCTCTGGGGAACCATCTCAAGTGCATGAGCAAATCCTTTCGTATTCAATCAAACTATCAGCCGGCTGGTGATCAGCCGGCTGCCATTGCTGGGCTAGTCAAGGGTCTTGAAGCGGGCCTGGCCCATCAAACTCTGCTGGGCGTGACCGGCTCCGGTAAAACCTTCACCATGGCCAACGTGGTCGAAAAGTTGCAGCGTCCGACCATCGTGATGGCCCCCAACAAGACACTGGCGGCGCAGCTGTACGGCGAGTTCAAGTCGTTCCTGCCGGACAACGCAGTGGAATACTTCGTCTCCTACTATGACTACTACCAGCCCGAAGCCTACGTGCCGTCTTCGGACACCTTCATCGAGAAGGATGCCTCGATCAACGACCATATCGAGCAGATGCGCCTGTCTGCCACCAAGGCGCTGCTGGAGCGCAAGGACGCATTGATCGTGGCATCGGTGTCGGCCATCTATGGTCTTGGCGACCCGGACCAATACCTGAAGATGCGACTGCACTTCAATCGTGGCGAACTCATCGATCAGCGCTCTTTTCTGCGGCGTCTGGCAGAGCTTCAGTACACCCGCAATGACATGGATTTTCGTCGCGGTACCTATCGAGTGCGGGGCGACGTCATCGACATCTTCCCGGCGGACTCCGAGGAGGAGGCGGTACGGGTCGAGCTGTTCGGTGACGAGATTGATACGATCAGTCTGTTCGATCCGTTGACCGGGGAGGCGCGTGGCAAGGTGCCGCGCATGACCATCTATCCCAAGAGTCACTACGTGACGCCTCGGGAAACCATTCTGGGTGCCATCGATTCGATCAAGGAAGAGCTTGCGGGCCGGCTGGATTGGATGCGCAAGCACGACAAGCTGGTTGAAGCGCAGCGCCTGGAACAGCGTACCCTCTATGACATCGAGATGATGCTGGAACTCGGCTATTGCAACGGCATCGAGAACTACTCCCGCTATCTCTCGGGTCGCAAACCCGGCGAACCGCCGCCTACGTTCTTCGACTATCTGCCCGCGGACGCGCTGCTGTTCATCGATGAGTCTCACGTCAGCGTGCCCCAGGTAGGCGGCATGTACAAAGGTGATCGGTCACGCAAGGAGACTCTGGTCGAATACGGCTTCCGGCTGCCCTCGGCCCTGGACAATCGTCCCATGACCTTCGAGGAGTGGGAAAGCGTCTGTCCGCAGACGGTGTTCGTCTCCGCGACACCGGGTAAGTACGAAGCCGAACATCAGGGTCAGGTGGTAGAGCAGGTGGTGCGTCCTACCGGACTACTCGATCCGGAAGTCGAGGTGCGTCCGGCTTCGACCCAGGTGGATGATCTGCTCTCTGAGATTCGACTGCGTACCGACGTAGGCGAAAGGGTGCTGGTCACCACCCTGACCAAGCGCATGGCGGAAGATTTGACCGAATATCTGGACGAGCATGATATCCGGGTACGCTATCTGCACTCGGATATCGATACCGTGGAGCGGGTCGAGATCATTCGGGATCTGCGCCTGGGCAAGTTCGACGTGCTGGTGGGCATCAACCTGTTGCGTGAGGGGCTGGACATCCCGGAAGTGTCCCTGGTGGCGATCCTCGATGCGGACAAGGAGGGTTTCCTTCGCTCTGACCGTTCGTTGATTCAGACCATCGGTCGCGCTGCTCGTAATGCCAAGGGCAAGGCGATTCTCTATGGTGATCGGGTTACGGATTCCATGCGCCGCGCCATCGATGAGACCGAACGGCGTCGGGCCAAGCAGATCACCCATAATGAAGAGCATGGCATCACACCACGAACCGTGACCAAGTCCGTGGCGGATATCATGGAAGGCGCCCAGACCCCGGGCAAGAAGGGCAACCGTCGCAAGAGCGAACGCCAGGTGGCAGAAAAAGACGCCATTTACGATCCAAGCACCTTGGCGCCCCATGAGCTCATCAAGGAAATATCTCGAGTCGAAGACGGAATGCACGAGGCGGCGCAGAATCTCGAATTCGAGACGGCGGCTCAGCTACGGGATCAGTTGCACAAACTCAAAGAGCAGCAATTGCTTCTAGGAACGGTCTGAGCGATGCCGGAAGGCCCCGAAATCCGCCGTACTGCGGATGCTCTTCAAGAGCAGATCGGCGGTAGACGCCTTGATGAGGTGTGGTTCGCCTTTCCAGAACTTGCCAGTCAAGCCGCTTCCTTGAAAGGTCGTGAGGTGGCGGCGGTAGACAGCTGGGGCAAGGCGTTGCTGATTCGCTTCGACGATGAGCGCGTACTTTATTCGCACAATCAGCTCTACGGCGTATGGAAATATCACGACGAGGAACGCGAGCCGGATACCAAGCGCTCATTGCGAGCGCGTCTCACGGCGCAAGGGCGCTCGGCAAGTTTGTACAGTGCCTCGGATATCTCCTTGTGGCAGGCCGATCGACTGAAAGAACATCCTTTTCTGGCTCGGCTAGGGCCGGATTTGTTGACTCATGCCGTGAGCGTCGGATCGATCGTCGAGCGTCTGGAGGCGACACGATTCAAACGACGGGCACTTGGCAACTTGCTACTGGATCAGTCATTGTTTGCCGGCATCGGCAACTATCTCCGCTCCGAAATCCTGTTTTTTGCCCGGCTCTCTTATCGGCAGCGACCCATGGATCTGACGACAGCTCAACGAGAGCAGCTGGCGCGAATGATGCTGGAAGTGGTCGAGCGTGCCTATCGCCAGAAAGGGGTCACCAATCGCGATGACTGGGCCAAGGCAGCGCGTCGGCAGGGAGAAAAACGTCAGCAGTGGCGTTTTGCCGTATTTCAACGTGACGGTTTACCGTGTCATGGCTGTGGCAGGCTGGTCGAGCGCACCATGGTAGCTTCCCGCCGACTCTATTTCTGCCCTGTATGTCAAGGCAATTGATATCAGGTATTTATACCGTTATCTATTTTCCTGGCAGTAATATTTATCGTCGATTATCTTCATCAGATGGTCCTGCTCATCGTGCTCGTCTGACGTAATCACAAGACGTCGGATCAAACGCACTCATATTGAACTAAAGACGCTTTACACTCTGCAATGAAGCTGTCAATAATATCCTCGAACAGTCGCTTGAATGCGGCGGTTTTTCCTAAAGATAACAACGAGATGGGAAAAATATGAAAAACACGATACGCAAGTCGCTGTTGGCAGTGGCCGTAGGTGCGGGGATGTCCAGTCTGGCGGCCCAGGCAGACATTACCATCGGTCTGGCCGGTCCGGTGACAGGACCCCTGGCACAGTATGGAGACATGCAGTTCACCGGCGCCGAAATGGCCATCGAACGCATAAACGAGCAAGGTGGCGTCAACGGCGAGCAGCTCAAGGGCGTGAAGTACGATGATGCCTGCGATCCCAAACAGGCGGTCGCAGTGGCCAACCAGATCGTCAATGACGGTGTGCAGTTCGTGGTAGGTCATCTTTGTTCCAGCGCGACTCAGCCTGCTTCGGATATCTATGCCGAAGAGGGAATCCTGATGATCACCGCCGCCTCAACCAGTCCGGCAATTACCGAAGCCGGTTATGAAACGGTCTTTCGCACCATCGGCCTTGACAGCATGCAAGGTCCGGTTGCCGGCCAATACGTCGCCGAGCAGGCCAAGCCCGAGAACATGGCGATCATCCACGACAAGCAGCAGTACGGCGAGGGTATCGCTTCCGGCGTGCGCGATACCGTCGAGGAGGCCGGTGTCAATGTCGTTCTGTTCGAGGGTATCACCGCCGGTGACAAGGATTTCTCGTCGCTTATTTCCAAGCTCAAGCGTGAAAACGTCGATTTTGTCTATTACGGGGGCTATCACCCGGAGCTGGGACTCTTGCTGCGTCAATCCCGGGAGCTAGGCTTTGACGCTCAGTTCATGGGGCCAGAAGGTGTCGGTAACCCGGATATTTCCAAGATTGCCGGCGAGGCTTCGGAAGGGCTGCTGGTTACGCTACCCCAGGCTTTTGAAACCGATCCGGCTAATGCCGACCTGGTCAAGGCTTTCGAAGCCAAGAATCAGGACCCTTCAGGCCCCTTCGTCATGCCGGCCTACAGCGCCGTTTATCTGATGGCCGAGGGAATGAAAGAAACCGAATCGACGGATCCTTACGAAGTCGCCGACTATCTGCACGAAAATACCTTCGATACGCCGATTGGTGAGGTGAAATATGACGAGAAAGGGGATCTCGAAGAGTTCAACTTCGTCGTCTACAACTGGCACGCCGATGGCACCAAGACAGAAGCCAACTGATGCGCGATAGCGTTTGATTGGTTCAGCGCATTAAATAACGACAATGACAATATCACTCGCCCGGCCGGTCACAAACTGACCGGGCGATGTTTCGCAGGTAACCTCAATGGATGAACTCCTCTATTTCCTGCAGCAGACCATCAATGGCCTGACGATCGGCAGTACCTATGCATTGATCGCCATCGGCTACACCATGGTCTACGGCATCATTGGCATGATCAATTTCGCTCACGGCGAAATCTATATGATCGGCACCTATATCGCCTTTATCGTCATCACGGGACTGGCGATGATGGGTATCGATAACACTCTGTTCCTGATCGCGGCAGC
>NZ_JIBT01000018.1 GCF_001039575.1 Halomonas sp. PR-M31 | reverse complement strand
AATGGTTGTAATCCACGTCATGGCATCTCGATGAGATGTCATGATCAAAAGATCACTTACGCATGGAACGCTCGAACATCCGATCCATTTCCTGCTTGTTTTGCTGGCTCTGCTGCAGAGCCTGCTGAGCAGTACGCTGAGCCTGCTGAGCGGTGCTCATTGCTTCTTGAGCAATAGTGCGAGTTTCCTGGCTCTGCATTTCAGACTGGCTCATCTGACCGCTTTTCTCTTCGCTAGCATTGGACGAGCAACCTGCCATGACGGCCAGTGCCAGACCAGCGGCAGCGATTTTAAGCGTAGTGCGAGTATTTTTCATACTGTTCTCCTTGGTTCTTCCTTGGGTTACTTACTTTTCCTGCGTAGGCAGGCTTTCTTGCAACTTCTCTTTCACAACCTAGCGGATGATAACTTTCGTGCCAAGCTTCACCAAGTCCGTCAGGCGTTCTATTTGCTGATTGGTCACTGCAACGCAGCCATCCGTCCAGTTGAAACGCTGATGAAGGACCGGATCACTCTCCCCTAAACCGTGAATTCCAATGTTGCCACCGAGCACCGTATCTTGAGGCGGTGCCCCGTGACGCCGATAGTACGACAGGTAATCATAGAATTCATCATCGCTCAATATACCGACTTCTCGTGCCTCTCGAGCATGGGCAAGCGTCGGGTAATCGAGACCCAGGAAAATGTTGAAGCGACTATCGAGATTGATCCAATTGACGTGAAACTCACCCGTTGGAGTGGCTCTATCGCCACTGAAACGCAACCGTCTGGCACCACCGCGCCCAAGAGAAACCGGTGAAAACTGCTCGATTTCCTGATCGCCTCGGTAAACGTGCAAAGTCGATGTTTGATCGTCCACCAGCAGCCAGACGGCTTGATCGTCGGTGCCAGCGTATAATCCGGGGACATGAAACAACAATAATAGAAACAGCAGTAACCCGCGCATCAGTTAATTCTTTACACCTTTTTTTCTGTCGTTCTCGACACTATTTCATCATTTAAGAGAGCCTGAAGACAACAGGCCACCCTTTTATGCATAACGCAGCATACAGGCTCCCATGGCCAGATGCTCGACAAATCACATGCACCCAGCGTCAACAAAAATCCATGTTCAACGGTTACGAATGGAGGTAGGCTTCAAGCGAAGGCCCAGAAACGCGCCGCCACATACATCAGCAACGGCACTGTGAAGGTCGCGATCACGATAGCCAGAAAACCATCAATGGGCGTGGCGGCTATCAACGTCCCCAGCACCCCGTTGTTCAAGGCAAAGCCCGCCAGGGCGAGCACGAAGAAGCGATCTCCACGCCCCGCCTTGCGAAAAGTAAAACGCCGATGCCCCCAAAGGGATACCTGAAAAGCCGCCAGAAACGCCACCAGATTGGCGATGAACGGCGAAAGAGTCGGCCATATCCATAACACCAGACCGGCCACCGCGATATGCACCAACGTCGCCGCTCCACCCACGCTGCCAAAACGGGCAAGGGTAGCGACTTCGCCGAGCCAAGGCCTCATCGATCAACTCCTCTCATTCATCAGCCTCGCCATCACGCTGGCTTTGCGTTTGCGATCCCGTTTGCTGAAGCGGCGATGTCCGGCTCGTGGAATTGCTGCTCTCGATGAGATACAGAGGCCGCTGCTTGACCTCCACGAACAAACGCGCCACGTACTCCCCCAGAATGCCAATGGACAAAAGCTGCATGCCGCCGAAGAACAGCACCGCGGACATCACCGAGGCATAACCCGGCGTGTCACGCCCAAAAATCAGCGCCTTGGCCACGATCACGATGATGTAGACAAAGGACAGGAACGCGATACCACCACCGATGTAGCTCCACACTCGCAGCGGCAGCGTCGAGAAACCCACCACCCCGTCCAAGGCAAAATTCCACAGCTTCCAGAAGTTGAACTTACTCGTGCCTATCTGGCGGGAAGGCCGGGCATAGGGCACCCCCACGCTGCGATAACCCATCCAGGCAAACAAGCCTTTCATGAAGCGGTTGCGCTCCGGCAAGCGTTTCATGGCCTCCACCACTTCCCGATCCAGCAAGCGATAATCGCCGGCATTATCCGGAATGGGCGTCTGCGAGATACGATTGAAGAACCGATAGAACAGATTGGCGGAGGTTCGCTTGTGCCGGGTGTCCTCATCCCGGGACGAGCGCACGCCATACACCACATGATAGCCGTCATCACGCCAGCGCCGGACGAACTCATTTATCAACTCCGGCGGGTCCTGCAGATCCACATCCATGGGCACTACCGCGTCCCCGGTCGCCGCATCTAGTCCGGCCGTCATCGCGGCTTCCTTGCCGAAATTGCGCGACAGCTTCAACCAGCGCACTCGGGAATCCGTTGCCGATGCCGCCTGCAGCGACTGCAGCGTGCCGTCCGTGGAACCGTCATCGATGAACAGGATCTCCAGCGTGATATCCGGCACACGGATCGCCTGATCGATCGCCTGTAGAAAGGGAAAGATGGCGTCTTCCTCGTTCATCACCGGCACGACCAGGGTAAGGAGTTTATTCATTGCTCAATCATCCGCTTCTTGGGTCAGCTGGCAAGCTATCTACTCCACGAGACACACTACTCGACCAGACACAGCTTAAAATTCTTGACGGCGGCCTGGGCCTGACACGCTGGGCTGGCATCGTCCTGATCCAGCACCACTGCATCACCAGGTTCGGCCTGATCGAAGCCAGAGCGCCGAATGACCTCGTCCGGGTCCAGCCGGGCGCCATGCACCACTTCGAAATGCCGAGCGCCGTAATCCACCAGCAGCCGGTCGATCAGGCGCTGCTGTTCCAGATCGAAATAGCCCACGGTCTTGAACACCCGGCCCGACCACTCGCGATCCTCGAGCACCGAGGCCACCGCGGAACGCTGGTCCGCCGCCTCCGCCAACCAATCCTGAGGCGGGCTCTTGAGGCCGGCAACTCTCACATCCAGCACCTGCAACAGGATTGCCAGGGCCGCCACACCAAACCACAGGACCTTGGGCATCCACGGCTTCAATCGGCCCCACAGCAGCACGAACCCGATGATCAGCATGAATGCCAAGGGCGCGCCAAACCGGCCGGTCACCCGAAAGCGCTCGTAAAAGGGCATGAATATCGACGGGATATCCGTCTTCAGCAGGGTAAAGCCGACAAGACGAATCTTGAACGTGAGTGCGTAAAAGGCCAGTACCAGCGCCGCCATCACCAGTATCTGCAGCCGCCGCTGGTGCGCATCCTGTCTGAAATTGGCAGGCGTGTTCCAGGTTGACCAGCCAAGATCGGCGCCCTTGAATTTCAAGACGATGACGCTGACCAACCCCATCAGAGCAAGCGCCCAGGTGCCGGTACCCAGATAAAGGATGGCATCGCCCTGGGTAGGTTCCGGAATCTGATAGAGATTGGGCAAAAGTCCCCAGCCCAAGGTCTCCGCGTAGGCGCCCAGATCCAGCGAGTAGTCCTTTGCGCCTTCCGTGGTGGAGTGGTTGCCATCGAACACACCGACGCAATAAAGCAACAGGGCCGGAAACAGCAGTGCCGCCAGGGTTGCCCACCAGCGCCGCTCAAACAGCAGCGCCACGCAGACGATGGTAATGGCCATAGCCCCGAGATAGGCATGGCTCAAGATAGCGATGCCGGCGGCAGGCAGAAACTCCCAGCGGCGTAAGCCCCGGGGCGCCTCGTTCAGCACCGGCACGCAACACATGGCCCACAGCACCACCCAATAGGAACCCAGCGCGATATGTTGGGCGCCGATCATGCGTACCAGCATGATCAGGGTGAAGAGCAGCAGCACCGTGATAAGCCAGCGAACCGCTTCGTCTTCCGATACCTTCGTCGCCAGGCGTCGGGCCATCAAGGCAAACAGGAGCACATCGATGACGATCAGCCAATGAAAAGCGAGAAAGACCCCGGTGAGTGACAGCACGGCCTTCGAGAGAAAGGCAAACCAGGGCGCGCCATCGCTGAAGAAGATATTGACCCCGCCGAAATGTGGGCTGGCGCCAATGGGCCAGCGCCAGGCATCCCGCACGAAAATCTCGAAGGCCGCGGCGGCATTCGGGTAATCCGTATCGATCATCAGGCCGCCCGCTATGACATTCATCGGATTGCCCATGGTCAGCAGGAAGCAGCCCATCCCCAGCAGTAGCGCCAGCGTCATACCCTGCCAGGTCGCCAGCTTGAATGAAGAGGTATTCGTTGCCGTCATGCCCGGCGCCCGGTTATCAGATCGATTCATGCGGATCTTTCACAGTCGGAGTCATTGTAGATTCAGAGTAAAGAACGGCGCGTAGTGTCCCACAGACCGCTTTATCTAGCACGGGTGACAATCATCACACCGTCCATATCAAAACACGTCGCCTGATCGATCTCACAGGCGCGCTGAGACAGTTCATCATTGGTAATGACGTAAAGAGTGTCCTCTTCAAGCGCTCCTGACTGGATGGCATCAACCTGAGGCGCCGTCGCCTTCAACAATGCTTCGGCATTGACCCGGGCAAAATAGGCCACGTTCAACGGCATATCGTGGCGCACCGCCAGCCACACATAGGGTTTTAGCTTTTCAAGGTCGTCGCCGGGCAAATAGTCGATACGTTCACGGGTCTCGAGCAGCGCATTCAATCTTGGGTCCGTAATCGCGGCAAACGGCGGACCCGAAGCGGCAGCGGCGACCCGTTGATTCAGATTGTCCCGAATGAAGCCGTGCATATCCGCAAGATCCAGCCACTGCAACACCACGGCAACCCCCAGCACTACCGACAGTGTGCGCCGGCGCGCCTTGTACATGAGAATCACCAACGCCAGCAGCAGCAAGCCATACAGAAGCGGCCATACCAGCCGGCCGCTGGAGCGCAGATACTGGGTCAGTACCTCGGTCCAGTCGGGATAAGGAATATTCGTTACCACTTTGCCAATGATCCAGCGATCCCCCAAGGCGAACAGGAACAACCCCACCAGCGCCAACGCCAGGACGCGGGTTTCAAGGCGTAGCTCTGCAAACTCGCTCCACTGCCCCCGGCGCACCGCCACCAGCAGCCCCGCCGTCAGCAATACCAGAGCCCCGACGCCGGCATAGGCCTGCCCCTCGTACTGACCCGGAATACGGGTTATCCAGCCGGGGATGAGTCGGGAGGCCCCGTCTAGATCGCCATCGAAGAACCAGGCCGCGGACAGCGGATTTAGATAAGTCAGAAACTCCGCGGAATAATAGCCAAAGCCGGTATCACGACCCACCTCCAGGCCATATTGCAGGTAGCCCACCGCCCACATGGTCGCAAGCACCAATACGGCACTGAGCCAGCCCGCCGCCAGAAGGTAAAACAGCCCGGGCCACTGTTTCGTTCGTCCCGTGCGCCATAGCTGACACGCCCACCAGGCAAACCATAAAGTGCCCACCATGAAAAAAAGATAAAAATGCACCAGTACCGCGGTCAGCATCAATATCAGCCAGCGCAGCAGCACCCACCCCCCTACCGGCCGCGCCGACAGCGAGTAGAGCACCGCCAATAGAATCAGCCAGTGGGCGGTCAGCGCTTCATGTCCATGAGCGCCTAGCCCGCGCAGGGTCACCATGGGCAACAGCGCCACAAGAACCGCGAACAGCACCGCATTCAATGGGCGCGCCCCAAGACGCTGGGCCAGCACGCAGGCCAGCGCCGCATTCAGGGTCAGATTGATAAGCATGACCAACCCCTGATACTGAAACGGGTCCGGCAACCAGGCGTGAAACAGCTTCAGCGGCAGCGCTAGAAGCGGTATCGAATCGGTGAACACGATGCTGGAATCGATCAGCGTACCCAGCTGAGGAATGGCCCCCAAGGGCCAGCGCCATTCATCCCGGCGAAAGGCATCCCAGCCGATGAAATGCTGAAACGGATCACCTTCGGTCAACAGCCAATGCACATTAGTGGGATCGATGATCCCCCAGCCATAGAGATAGAACGCCAAACTTGCGCCGAATAGCGCAGCAAGGAAAACGACCGCTATAGATGCGGTGCGGGAAGAAGAAGAAAACAAAGAAGCAGCAGGCATATTCGTCGCGTCCTTGCGTCGCTTGTCACAAGAGCAAAATCAAGGTGCCCATCCTACTGCAAATCGGGAATAGTTGAGGAACAACTTAGTACGAACTACTGCCCACCCGAGATTCGGGCAGGCAAGTAGCACGATTTTTCAGGCGATGACCCCTTCGTTGAGCAGAAAGCCTCCCCCGTATTGTCCTATCAAAAGAGCCTGATGCTCCTCGCTCTCAGAGAAAATACCCACGACCTCGGCGCGGCTTGCGCCCTGCTCCAACTGATCGACGTAAAACATCTGGCCAGCGTCATCGGCCTCTCGATCTAGTACATTCCGGTAAAGCAACTCAACGTATTCCTCGTTATCGAGATCATCGATATCGCCAAAATTGGCCGTGAACTCGTTGGAATTTAGAAGAGCATTGGCAACCTCGCCATGGCTTGCGCCCTTGTCCAGTTCGCTGGTGTAGTAACTCAGACCATCCTGATCCGGGGTTCTGTTCAGCACTGAATCGAATATGCGGTAGGCCTCGCCGGTCTTGCCTTGAACGTCGAAAGCAACAACGTCGTTGGATACACCAATGCGCCCATCTGCTAGATCCGCCAGTGCCTGCTCCGTATCGATTCGCTCGATTTCTCCCGCCGCGATGGGCAATACCGCCTTATAACCGGCGGAGCCATCGGCTTCCCCTTTGGTGCCCTCACCCTGACCCTCTTTCAGAGACAGCCCATGCAATACGATTTCTCGCTCGTTCAGGTTATGTCCCGTCAACTCATCCGCCAGCGATGCACCCTTACCGTCTTTATTCATGGCGCCGGCATCGAGTTCATCCAGATCATAGGATGCCGTTTGCACGAAACTATTACCGGAAGTATTGGGAAAATCGGGAATTGCTCCCCCAACCGGATCGGTTAGCGCAAGCTGAATGGGGCCGTACACCACGCCCCCCTCGGCGAGCTCGACGAGGCCATCGCCGTCAGTGTCCTGAGCCAGGGTCGGCGCCTCGGAGTTCTGCACGCTACCGTCTTTTTCCGTCGCGAACCCGTGGATATGCTGCGGGTGAGGCACGCCGGACTCGACCCCTTTTCCTGTCGTAATTACCGTCAGTACGTTAGTTTCGGAATTCAGCGCTAAAAAGGCACCGCCTGCTACACCGCTACTGTTTAACGCCGTATAGTCAACCTTGAAGAACGCATCCGACTCGGCCAGCGCATTGTAGACACCACTCAGCGAACCCAACTGTTCATTCGATATCGTTTTTTGTGAATTGTTATCCATGGTTGCTTCTCCCCATGAGTATCCAGGTGGCTTACCTGATTTGTTATTGGACTGCCTGAATGAGCATGGGCAAGGATGCTTTTTCCTACAAGAAACGCCGCTCGATCCATAAAAAAGCATGGCCTGGCCGGCGAGAAATCACTATATCCCTACAGACATTGACGCTTTCCAGCTGCAGGCACTTAATACTCTGCATGTATCGGGCGCTCGGTCTTTCAAACAACTTACAGTCGACACGCAGCAACAAAAACGCCCCATTCAAGGGGCGTCGGTAGTGTTTGCGATTATTTGCCGAACGATCTCAGCCGGTCAGCATGGTGCCGTCAACGGAATCAGAAGGCGTGCCCACCAGCTCAACGGCAAAGTCGGTACCGCTGAGTCCTGGCTGATCGTCGTTTTCAGCATACAGATAGGTGCTGCCTTCAAAGCCGAAGTAGACGGTGTTGCCGCCGGCGCCACCCGCTGCCGCCTGGAACGCTTCATCAAGATTCTGAGCACCGTCCACGTTGGCCTGGATCGCATTGACATTGACCAGTTCGTCGGCGTTGACGTCGAAGTTCTCCAGACGATCCATGTCGCGGTAGGTCGAGGCATCGCGAATTTCCAAACGATCCGCTCCACTTCCCAGCTTGATGGTCTCGGCACGATAGCTGGCACCTTCGAGTTCAAGACCGCCGCTCGTCGCCGAGGCATCGATGGTATCGAAGCCGCGCCCGCTATCCTCGTACTCGATGGGCGCATCGCCAGACAAATTCAGGGTGCCGCCCTGTACCGCCTCCGGCGCCGAGGTATTCACCTTGAGCTCGAGTTCCTGGTTCTCCGTTGGCTGATCCGGCGTGAAGCGCGAAGAAACGTTGACCGTCTCGCCGGCATTGTCGAGCAGCAGACTGGAGTCGTTGGGGCCGTCGACCTGGGCGTTGGCAACGATCTGTTGTTCCGCTTTCAGGTTGTTGACGTTACCCAAGCCATCCAGAGTGATGGTACCCACGCCGGGTAGTTCAGCCGCGTTGATCTTGACGAAGTTATCAAACTCCACCACTTCGATACCGCCAATCTTCTCGCCGAAAGCGGCAAGAGAGGTATCACTGCTGCTGCCGGTCACGACCAGCGTATCGAGACCGCCCCCGCCGTCGAGAGTGTAGCTACCATCCACCGCGTTGATGTTGATGCGATCGTCCGCAGTACCGGTCTTGATGTCCGTGGCGCGATTGAGATATCGCTCGGCGATATCGATGCTGCCGCTCATTTGCGAAGCATCCACATTGACAGGGCCATTGACGTTGAGCCCTTGGGTCGCGCCTTTCAGATTCAGGTTGCCCGATCCATCGAGAATCAACGTCTGCAGACCGTTGGCTGCAGAAGAGCCAAGGTCCAGCGTCGAGTCGCCGTTCGCCGTGGCCTTGAGCACCGTCGCGGTATTCTGGTCGTTGCTGAACAGCGTCGTGCTAGCGTTATCAAGGTTCAGCTTGTCCAGCGCCATTTGATCAAAATTGAGCTGAACGCTGCTGTTGACAACATCGACACGCTTGCTCGAATCGAGGCCGTTGAGATTGATGGTCTGGTCGGAGTTGACGTTTTCGAAGCGAACACCTTTGTTATCCGCCACGGAATAACTGCTCTCGCCCGGGGTGCCTTCCACGGTGAACGTTGGGCCGCTGCCGTACTGGCCTTTCAGGTCGTTGACCTGCTCCGGCGGCGTGCCGGCATTGATGCCATCCACCAGGGATTCTGCTTCCTGGCGATTGTAATCGTCGCCTGTACGATTGGCGGTGTAGGCCTGGGCCACTGCGACCTTGTTGTCGATGACCGTCTTGTCGTTACCCTGAGCGGCATTGGCAATGGTCACGGCAATCTCAGCCAGGGTCTTCTCACCGCGAGCCAGCTGATCGACATAGAATGCCTGCCCTTCCGGCTCCGCATCGCGGCTGAACAACTGCTGATACAGCGAATTGACCAAGGCGGGATTGTCCAGATCGCCGTATTGATCGGTGAATTCCCTGGAGGTGCCGAACGCGTTGACGATCGCTCCCCGGCCTTCTTCATCGGCGCGCTGGGCCCAGTATTCCAGCCCTTCGGCTTCCGCCGGGCGGCCATAATAAGAGACATACGAACGTTGTACGAAATCGAGCGACGTCTTGGTAGCCATCAACCTTCCTCAACTAGTTCCATGTTTCGAGTTAAGCTCGGCATACGCAAAGCATTGAGCATCCGAGCCCACGACTGGCCGTTTAGTTTAAGCACAGCGTTTGCAGATAAAAAAGAATGATTTATCTACCACTGGAACCTCAGTACGAAAAAAGCCCAGCCGAAGCTGGGCAATGGGTTCTTGATTGAACCGGGACTCGACAACTCCCGACTCAGGCAATGACGGCAGCGTCGGCCTCGCCTGACTGAGCCAATCCAACCAGCTTGGCAAAAGCAGCGGTATCGTCATCGATCTCGACCCGGAAACTGTACTCGCCGTAATGCAGGTCGGCGGTCAGCTCTTGATCGTCGCCGGTGCCGGTGAGCGTCAGGTTATCGAAGGAGACCTCGCTGGAGTTCAGCAGCGCCGTAAGAACTTCATCATCAAGCTCCAGCACGTCATCCTGATCATCCAGATCGTTGTCATCGTCTTCATCTTCGTCCTCGTCTTCCCGGGCATCTTCCAGAGCATCTTCCTTCGCTTCCTGCATCTCTTCCAGCTCGTCGAGCATGTCTTCGATGGCATCTTCGATATCATCGAAGGCGTCTTCAAGCATATCCTCGATTTCTTCCAACGCCTTCTTCGTGCTTCCCAAAAGATCGTCGTCATCGCTCTTGACCCGCTTGAGCAACGCTTCCGCGGTGGCGGCATCAAAACCACCAGCGGCCTTCTTGGTAGTGTAGGCATCGGCGATCTCGAGGCGACTTTCCATTACCTCGACATCCTTGCCCTGGGCCGCATTGCTGATCGTCAGGGCGATTTCAGACAGACTCTTCACACCGTCGGTCAGCGCCTTGACGTAGTAGGCCAGCCCGCCTTCATCCGCATCGCGCCCGAATATCTGCTGGTAGAGATTATTGACGAGCGTCGTCTCATCAAAGCTTCCAAAGCGCTGACCGAACTCCTGAGATTCACCGAAGGCATCGATGATATTGCCCTCGCCCTCTTTCTCGACTCTATCGGCCCAGTACGAAAGGCCGTCCCGGTCGCCGGGGCGCCCGTAATAAGCCACGTAAAGCTGCTGCACGAAACTCATGTTATCGATTTTTGCCATGATCCATCGCTTCCTGGTAGTTGAACAGGCGGCACAAGAAGTACTCGACTTTTACCGATCGGAGGCCCAACAGGTAAATTCAATTACCATTTAATTAAAAAAAGCTAATTTAATTGAGCGCACGATAACCATTTATCGGCAAGATGACGGAAAGCTTTAGACCAAAAACGTGAATGACCCCCGACCAGGACCGCCAGGGGTCAAGAGAGACAAGAAACCGACCGTGGCTCAGGCAATCTCGCCTCGGGAGATTGCATCACCGCCGAAAACCAGCTCCTCGGCATTTACTCCTACCAGTGTGACGGTATAGATAGCGTCGATTTCGCTGCCGTTGGGATAGCGAGCGTTCTCCACCAATACTTCGGCATCTTCGCCGTCGTCGCTCTGGCGAAAAAATACTTCATAGGCTTTGTCGTTGCCCTTAATTGTCGGAGCCTGGCCGTCGGCGTCGATCACCTCTCCCTGGCGGTAGTTGAAGAATACCCTATCAAGACTCAGCAGATCGTCCTTGCCGAAGTTGACGATCTCGGCATCGGTGACCGCCCCATCCGAGCCCTCGTCGATGCGCACGTTGTATTCGAACAGTACCGGAGTGTCCCCATCGACGCCGTCATTGCCCTCTGGCGAGTCGATGGGCTGGACCTGATAATCAAAGCTCGCCTCAATCGCGTTGAGCCGGGCCAGCGCCTCGTCGCGGCCATTCTCGAAGCCGATGATGGCCTCCACGGTATCTTCGGCGTCGCTTACCGCCAACTTCAGCGCCTCGTTCAAGGAGTCATCGACGGCAGCATCCGGGGTTTCCGCCTGGGCATCCGCTAGAGCCGCCCTGGCGTCGTCGAGCTTCTCCTGAGCGTTTTTGACGAGGGTATCTTCTATATCGGCACGATCGTATACGCCATATTCGATGGCTTTTTCCTCCAGATCGAACCGGCTACCCTCATATTCGTCCCTAGCGCGTTCCAGCTGGTCGCGCCGATCGAGCACGTCCTGGTGGGCCAGCGCAACGACACGTTGATCAATGGCCTCGCCTACCTGTTCGAGATTCGCCTGGGTATCCTTTGCATCGATGGAAGCCACCAAACGCGCCGCGTGGGGCACCACATAGTCGAACCCCGGCAGACTCTCGGTGTAATCCGCTGCCGCCGCTATCCTGGCGTCGAGCACATCTTCGTCGTCACCCGTTGCTGCCGTGGTAATGGTGTAGGCAATCTGGGCCAGGCTTTTCTTCTCGGAGGCCAGTAGATCAACGTAATAGGCGAGCCCCTCTGCATCCGGCTCGCGGCCGAACGCCTGTTGAAACAGCGTGGTGACGAGCATCTCGTCACCCAATTCGCCATAGTCGTTCTGAAACTCCTCGGAGCTGCCGAAGGCATCGACGATGGCCTCTCGTCCTTGCGCCTCGGTACGCATCGCCCAATAAGTCAATCCGGCGCTATCCGCCGGCGCCCGTAGTAGGCGATATAAAGCTGCTGCACGAAACTGCTGGTATCGTTTGAAGCCATGACTCCCCCTTTCCTTGCCGAAACAGAAAACCACCATCAGCGCTGCGCTTAAAATGCGGGCGCAAAAATACTGGTGGCAAGACAAGTGTACTCAAGCCATGGCTTGATTAGAGGCTTTTTTGTGAAATTGATATTCAGAAGAGATGTAGCTGCTTGACTACGCCAATAGCGATAGCACGTTCTGGGGAAGCTGATTGGCCTGAGCAAGCAAGGAGGTGCTGACCTGCTGCAAAATCTGTGCCTTGGCCAGCTGAGCGGTTTCCTGGGCATAGTCCGCATCTTCGATCCGCGACTTGGCCGCGGCGGTATTGACCTGCTGTTGAGCCAGATTTTCAATGGCGCCCTCGAAGCGATTGTTGAGCGCGCCGTACCGTCCTCGATAGCCATCTACCTGGGCAATGGCTTCATCGAAGGCAGCCAAGGCCTTAAGCGCTTTTTCACGGGGATCGAGCTCGACCCTCTCCAGGCCAAGCGACATGCTGTCCGCAGGGGTCGGCTCTATGGTAAGGGTCTGGGGCTTCTCTCCGAAACCCGCGCTCATGACCACCTCAACCCCTTCGCTAGTCGGGCGCGGCCCGGTGTCTCCGCCAGGCATGTATTGCCAATCGACATCCAGGGTAAATTGGCCTCTGCCCGCCACCACCACGAATATCGGCTCGGTGACCTTGTCGATGAATACCCGCTCCACCATCCTGTTCGAGGCATTGTGACCGTTGTTGGGCGTACTACCAAAGCGATCACCATCGCCGCTATAGGTAAACGTCATGCCGTTATAGGTGCCGGTTGCCCCGCCCGCCGGATCGTAGTTCGTATTATTCTCGAGCAAGGGGCTATCATCGTAGCTCACCCCCGCTGGAAAACCGTTCGCCTCCGTAAAAATCTCGCTGGCCAGACTGGTGCCATCGGTAATGCCGTTCTCGACCCACACATAATCTGTATCCGACGCCCTTACCGGCGTACCCACCAGATGCTTGCCATCACGACTGAAGAGCTGAATGTCGTCGTCCCGGCCCAGCGAATCCGTGGTCAACGTGACATTCGTGGACCCTGCCGGAATGAGGCAGGGGCACCACCCCGGAGTCGAAATAGGTGTCATCCGGATAATCGATACTGCGAATGCTCTTGATATCACCCAGCTGAGTGTCATAAGACGGCGGCGTGGAGGGCGCCAGCAGATACTTATCAAAGGCTTCCGTGGTCATTGCAATGCGATCGATCTCATCACGCAGCTGCAGATATTCTCCATTGATGGTGGCCCGGTCCGCATCAGAAAGCGTGCCATTGGCCGCCTGCACCGCCAACTCCCGAGAGCGCTGGAGAAGATCGTTGATCCCGTTCAACCCGCCCTCGGCGGTCTGGGTCAGGCTGATGGCATCATTGATACCCCGCGAGACCTGGCTGCCCGCCCGTTGATCCGCCTCCATCCGATTGGCAATGGCCAGACCCGCAGCGTCGTCCTTCGCACTGTTGATACGCAGCCCCGTTGAAAGCCGCTCCAGGGTCGTGGCAAGAGACGATTGCGCAGAATCCCGATGTATCAGGGATTGCTGTGCCATCAGATTGGTATTGATCGTCGTCACCTTGTCTCCTTGCCTTGCATAGGGCGTTGCTTATCTCTATATCGGCGACTATTAACTTTTTTTAAGGGAAATTGCCTCTCGATATTCGCTGCTTAATCAAAAGCCATGGCCCGAGAACCGCTATTTCATGACACTACAAACATTGCAGACAGCTACGCTAAACAGCAAAACGCCCCATCAGGTAATAGCCTGATGAGGCGTAAAAACAGATAGCTAGAGCAGCCGCAGAGACCGCTTGAACTCGACCTCAGCGCTGGTCGCCTGAAACCTCGCCGCGCAGCGCCCTTACCTCTGCTTCTGATAGTTTCGCTACTCGAGCGATCTGTGCATCGCTAAGCAGGTTCATCTGGATCAAGTTGAGAGCGACTTCCTCGCGCCCCTCCTCGCGCCCTTCCTCGCGCCCTTCTCGCTTTGCTTCGTTTATGAACGAGACCTCGTCTCGCAGTGCCCGTTCACGCACGAACGCGAGACGACGCGCTTCCTCGTCGGCGCTGAGCTCCTTGATGCGGCTCATGGCGTCCTTGACGGGTTCGTGTTCAATATTCGCCATGGTCAGTTCCTCCTGCCAGTGCTTGAAGAAGGTTACCCAGGCCGATAAAGGGCTGGGAGCCAGGCCCAGGCGATCCGCCTTGTTCAATTCTACTAGATTCATCTGCAGAATATTCCCCAGCGACACCGCCGGCTGGATCTCGTCGCGCATTTCAAAGCGCCACCAGCAGCGTTGGTGCTTCGGCAAACAGACGCTTGAAGACATAGTCATTGGTGGGATCGAGTAGCTGCGTCATCGCATTTCTCTATGGACTGTATAAATAGCCATAGTAAACGATGACGCTTTCATTGAGATGAATTGATGACGCGGAGCCATTCAACGCACGATTTTTTCGCGTTTTACCGACTTTCTCTTTCCCCACATAGCACTTACGCAATTTTTGAATACATTGGAAACTTAGCCTTGAGCGTCTTGCGCCTCGTCACGTAACGCCTTTACCTCTGCTTCTGATAGTTTCGCCGCTTCAGCGATCTGTGCATCGCTAAGCAGGTTCATTTTGATCAGATTGAGAGCGACTTCCTCGCGCCCTTTCTGCTCCCAGCGTTCCGGCCATTTCTTTATCCGTTCAGCAAGCATGTCGTGTACCTCGTGTAATTCCTGCAAATCATTGAATTCAGGAAATTTCATGCCGAGTGCTCGATTGGGCAACAACACTCGTCGAACCCATACTATAAAAGCGCGTCTCAGTGCCGTCTGTTCAGGCCCTTTTAGCCATTCCACCAGCGTAAGGCAAATCGTGTGCAGATTTGTTGAATGGATGGCAAAATATAACACTATGTATTATGATTTCGCGGTAGGAAAACAAATTAGTGAGAATATTCAAGAATGCTTGGTTTGACCGCTTTGCCAAGAAACAAAAGCTTAAAGATGCCGCCCAACACATCCTCGAGCTATCAGAAGAACATCTGGCCGAGATGATTCAAAAGGGCCAGTTTTCAGAGGTAAAGGACGATGACTAAGAAATACCGTAGCGATGCGATGGCTGCAATTCATGAAACCATGGAAGCACTGCACGAGGCAGGAGCCATCGACAAGAAGACGATGCGTGACTTCGACGACACCTGCCTGAGCATCGCGGAGCCGATCCCACCTGAAGCTATCCGGGCACTTCGCGAGCGTGAGCATCTTTCTCAGTCCGTATTCGCACGCTATCTCAACGTCAGCAAGAATCTGGTCTCTGACTGGGAAAGAGGAGTAAAGCGCCCCGGCGGACCTGCTCTACGTCTTCTCGCCGTGATAGAAAAAGAAGGCATTCAGATAATCGCATAACATTCATTTCTATTAACTTTTACCGCCATCAGAACGCCTCATCAGCCAATGACCGAATGGGGCGTAAATAAATGACTAGAGCAGCCGCAAAAACCTCTTCAAGCTCGAACACAGCTTTGAGCGTCTTGCGCCTCATCACGCAACGCCCTTACCTCTACTTCTGATAGTTTCGCTACTCGAGCGATCTGTGCATCGCTAAGCAGGTTCATCTGGATCAAGTTGAGAGCAACTTCCTCTCGTCCTTCTTCACGGCCTTCTTGTAAGCCTTCCTCTCGCCCTTCTCGCTTTGCTTCGTTTATGAACGAGATCTCGTCTCGCAGTGCCCGTTCACGCACGAACGCGAGACGACGCGCTTCCTCGTCGGCGCTGAGCTCTTTAATGCGGCTCATGGCGCCTTTAACAGGTTCGTGTTCAATATTCGCCATGGTCAGTTCCTCCTGCCAGTGCTTGAAGAAGGTTACCCAGGCATAAAATAATCTGCCAGATACATAAAGGGCAGCCATCGGGGCTGCCCTTTTTGTGCGCGGTAAGAAAATCAGTGCTTGTCTTCGATGCGCAGCTTGGCAATCTCGTCTACCGCCAACCCGGTCGCCTCCGCGATCTGCTCGTCACTGAGGACGCCGAACGACAGCAGATGGCGGACAGTTTCGCGCTTTTCCGCCAGCGCACGCCGCTCGGCTTCTTGACGTTCTTCCTGACGCCCCTTCTCGATACCCAGGCGTTCAATCGTATTCACATAAGGCATTTGTTTTTCCTCCTGTATGGCGTAGACCGCCTGTGCAAATTCGGGTTCCAGGGCTCTCGGTAGTTGGAGCATCCAGTCGATGATATTGAACAGTCTCACGATCTGCTCGCGGCTGTAGCCCCGCTCATACAGCAGCCGAATCAGGGCAATCTTGACGTCCTTGCGCGTGGCACCGTCCTTCACTCGCTTAGCGTGGATCTGGGCCATCACCACCAGGGCAAAGGCGTTGTCGCTGGCTTTTAGCTCTGCCCAACGCGCTTCCCAGTCAATCAGTTTAGCCGTGGGGAAGGTGAAGGTCAGCTCGCAACCCCAACGCTGATAATGAAACGTCCTGGGCCGGAAGCCGTCGTGGGTATCGGTCAACACTGCCAAGCTGACCACATCGACCCCATAGCGATCCCGTAGCCGGTATTGATAAGCGTACATGCGCTCGGAAAAAGTGTCTTCTGGCTCGCCCTGCACTTCCACATGGATCAGCACCCAGGTTTCGCTGCCGTCTCTGGCGTAGACTTTGATGAGCTTGTCAGCGTAGCGCCTACCACTTTTAGCATCGGCGGTGATTTGCTGTAGTTCCTTGTCCAGAAAACTGTGCCCCTTCGACCAGTTTACCTGTTCGTTGATGGCCGGGAAGAGTAACCCCAAAAACTCTTCAAAATACGATTCCAACGCCATTTTCCAAGGACTGTCGTGATCGGCGCGGCGGCTATCGACCTGATCGCTCATGCGTACTCCTATTTCAATGGCTGCATTTTACTACAGCCGCGTTGGCAAACGCTCAACCGCACCCTCTCTCATCTTATCTATTCGCAGCGTAAAAAAAGAAGAACGCCACGTGACAAGCCCCACCCCAGGCAGACGCCACCGCTGCGGGCCACACGGGCTGGAACCAATAGGAAAGGAAAAAATCAGCCAGATATATAAAGGGCAGCCACCGAACGAGGCTGCCCTTTTTTTCGCGTCTGAGGAGGATAGCGGAAGAAGTCTGGATCAGTGCGGGTCCTCGGCATGTAGCGCACGAACTTCAGCGACTGTCAGGCCGGTGGCCTCGGCGATCTGCTCGTCACTCAGCACGCCCAGCTTGATCAAGTTACGCGCAGTCGCTCGCTTCGTCTTTTCGGTACCAAGCTGCTCGCCTTCCTGCCGCTCTTTCTTCGCCCAGTTTTCAAGATTCTCTGCCAGCATGTCTCTGTCCTCCATCAAACTATTGAGTTCGGTCAGGTCGATCCCGGCGCCGAGCCGCTGCAAATGGCGCTTCAGCCAGCGGGTGATGATCTTATCAATCCGATCTTTATCGGGATCGGCCTGGATGATCGCCACGATTCGATCCACCGCCTGCTACAGGCTTCGGCGATCCTTCGACGCCCGCTCGATACTGAACACGCCGCTCAACGGTGTCTGGCGCAGCCCCAGTTCCTCGTCAGTGTAGCGCCCCTCGTCGATCAAGTAGTAGCGTAGATGTGGCCGGTAAGGCCGCAAAAACTCCGGCGGAGGGGGCTTCACCATATCGTAAATGTCTTGCTCCGCGGACCAGCGCCTGGCGCCGTTGTACAGCACCACGGGAAAGACCGGCGGCAAGCCCTGCTGCGCCGTGATGACGCGCGTCTTGAGAGGGTGTTTACAAAACAGGCGAACGAAGGCAAGACAAGGCGAAATTGAACGAAAAAGCGCAGTTTACACGGAGTAAATGAGCATTTTGAGGTCAATTTCAACGCCGTATTGCCGAGTGCAGGCATTTTGTAAGCACCCTCTCAGCAGATGATCATGGAAACAGGCGACATAGTGCATCATCCGCAGCGGCATGCGCTGATCCACCCTGGACTGGAACTCCAGCAGGATATACAGATAGATCCGCTGGGTGACGCCCTGCCAGGTCGCCTCTACCGACCACACCACGTCCTCGAACCGTTCCTCGAACAGCGGCGTCACGTAGTTGCCGCTGTGCTGCTTGAGCGTCGAGAAGTCCATCAGCGCCGCAATCCTGGCCGGGGCAAACCCATCGATCAGCTGCTCGACAAACTCGGGGTGGCTGAACAGCTCCTTGTAGCCCGTATCGTGGTGGTTGTGAGTGGTGTTCGCCATGGGCACTCCTGTCGCAATGTCTCGACTCTACCACGACACCACTTGCCAAGCGCTTTCGCCCTTCCCTCCTCCGCACGCTATCTATCTGCTACGTCAATTGATAATCACCCAAATACAACAAGGGCAGCCACCGAACGGGGCTGCCCTTTTTTTGCGCGTCTGAGGAGGATAACGAGGGCAGTCTGGATCAGTGCGGGTCCTCGCCATGTAGCGCACGAACCTCATCGACTGTCAGGCCGGTGACCCCGGCGATCTGCTCGTCACTCAGCACGCCCAGCTTGATCAAGTTACGCGCCGTCGCTCGCTGCGTCTTCTCGGTACCAAGCTGCTCGCCTTCCTGTCGTCCTTCCTGTCGCCCCTCCTGCCGTCCTTCCTGCCGCTCTTTCTTCGCCCAGTTTTCAAGATTCTCTGCCAGCATGTCTCTGTCCTCCATCAAACTATTGAGTTCGGTCAGGTTGATCCCCGCGCCGAGCCGCTGCAAACGCGGGTTCCAGGGCTCTCGGCAGTTGAAGCATCCAGTCAATGATATTGAACAGTCTCACGATCTGTTCGCGGCTGTAACCCCGCTCATACAGCAGCCGTATCAGTGCCGAGCATCTCTCCGGCCATCAATGCTCGCTGATATACTCTTTCAACGCCTGATCGATACGTCCTTGCCACCCCGGCCCTTGCGCCCTGAAGTGTTCAATCACCTCGGGTGACAAGCGCATGGTCGTTTTTACTTTCGTTGGGGATTTTTGCTGACCACGCTGCCCCGCTGACGGATTGCGCGCTGCAAATGCTCGGGCAATGCCTGGTCCATCGGTTGCATGCCTCTGACATCTTCTTCCGTCAGCTCTTCAACCTCGCCCTCTTTAGTCGTCAAACGGGTTTTCATAGCGCTTTACCTCCCGCGAATTCGCCTTACGCAAAATAGGGTAGTCAAAACGGTTGTCCTCAGCGTAAACCGCGCCTTCCCGATCGAAGCGCTCAACATACAAGAAAGGCAAGCCGCGTTTGCGCTTGTGTCGATCGCTCTTGCCTGGGTCAAAGCCGATCCTTCGAGAGTCTCGATGCCGGGATTTCCAAGGCGGCAGATGCCTAGAAACTGAACGTCTCGTTGTCGCCGTCGAACAGCGCCTCCAGGTCCACCTCCTGCGCTCGAGCAGGCTTACGGGCATGAAAGGCCGCCCGGTCGCTCAGCAGGGAAAGCTGATTCATCGAAAACAACTGAGCATAGGCCAAGGGCAAGGCGCCATGACGGCGCAGGCCGGCGAAGGCATCCGCTTTGAGTGCGTTCAGCGCCCTTTCGCTCACGCGATAAAGCGCCTTCACCGTCAGCGGTTCCTGGTCGTTGGCCCGTTCGATCTCAAGGGGCCAGGGTTCGATCAGCCCGTTCCCTTGCAGAAGGTGGCTGGCAGTCTGAGTGATGCGGCGGTTGGCATCGCATTTCTTGAGGAAATCAAGCGTCTGTTGCACCGGCGGGCTCAGCGCGCCCTGCCCATCGAACAGCGGCAGAGGTTGCTTACTATTGGTGTCAGTGCTGGATTCACTTCCCTGCCCTTCCAGCAGATGCTCCCGATGGATGCACAGCACCTGCTGATCTGTCTCGTTGTTGGCCAGGCTAAACGGATACCCGCGCAGAATGGCGGGCACGTAGCCTGCCAGCCATTTGCCATCTGCATCGAGATACAGATTGCGCTCGCCGCCGAGGCCGGTCACCGCCACCGGCGTAAAGCGCCCATTCTGTTGCACAAAGGCCAGCACATAGTGGGGCAGCAGCTGGCCCAGCTCCGCGATCAGGATAGGCACAAGCTGTTGGGTGGCGGCAAAGCCGTAGCCTGGCGGGGCATGAATGAATGATCGAGATGCTTGGTGCGCGACAGTGCGATCCATTGGCTCATGGGTTCACTTGGCCATTTAAAAGAGGATAAATAAAAACCCCCGACCTGATGGCCGGGGGTTCGGTAGTTACGCGAGAAGGCTATTCTCGTCCAGCGTCAAGCCAAGGGCTTAGGCGATGGAAATAAAGCCATCTTCGTAGCTCAGCTGATCGACGTTGACGCCGGTCAAGGTGATGGTAGTGCCATCGAAGCCAGCCTTGGAGCTACCAGCAAATGCTTCGCTCTCAAAGAAGAGTTTTGCGTCAGTACCATCCTGCTGGAAGAAGACTTCTAGAGCATTGGTGTTGCCCTGAGCACTATTCTGCAAGGTTGTGCCTGCAGCCAGGTCGAGATCGACTTTGGTGAAGGCGTTGCCAACATAGAGCTGGTCTTCGCCGGATGCGCCAAAATCAGTGATAGATGTGTCACCATCTTCGACGTTGAAGATGAAGAGATCGTTTTCAGCAGTGCCAGCACCTGTATCGTTCAGGTTGACTTCCAGATCCGTGAACGCTTCTTGTGCCTCAGTGATATTCTCCTCTAGCGCTGTGAGCTGTTCGGACAGACCATTTACAGCAGTGTAGTTTGCTACAGCTTCGTCAAATGCTTCGACAGCGGCCTTAGCGTCGGCCAGGGCTTCAGCCTTAGGCGCAGTAGCTGTAGCTAGATCAACAGTTACGTCAGCTTCACCATCTGTGACAGTGGAAGAGATAAGAGCAGAAGCATCAGTAGTAGTATCACCCTCAAGCTTCAGGACTTTATCAACAGAGGAAGCAAGAACACCTTCTGACTTTTCTGCTGCATTAGCCGCATTGTATTGGGCTTGTGCACTGCTCAGCAGGGCATCAAATCCTTGGATATTAGAAGGAACAACACCTTCAGCAGCTTTTAGCTGACCGTTGGCACCCACTACGATTTGGGGGTTGGTACCCGCAGCAACATCAGCCACAACAGTATCGCCTGTAGACAAAGCTGCCCAAGCTGCTTCGTTGCCAGCACCTTCCTCCAGGCCGGTAACTAATGCATAAGTGCCAGAGTTAATGGCATCAACATTTGCTACTTGACCTTTAAGAGCCGTATCCGTCTTTGCTTCGGCTTCCAGGGCGTTTTCATAACGCGCCTTGTTATTCAGCATGGAGCTGATAGCTGCCTGCAGGCCCTTAACCTCGGTTACAGCTATCTGAGCGGTGGTCACTGCTTCATCAAGCGTTTTTTCCCGATCAGACAAAAGTGCTGTTTTAACGCTTTCAGACGCAGCTGCAAAGCCAGTCACACCACCATCGTTCTCTACACTAGTTTCTGCAGCACTTACTACTGCAGCGAGCGCAGTTTCGATTTCGCCATCTTGAATATCGTTTACATCGGTGGCATCGGCAGTCAAGTCGCCATCGGTCAATTCGTCTTTGACCAGCTCATTGGCTAGGACTTCATTCTGTAGGTAGTCAGACTTGGCCTGATTTGCAGTTTCCAGGTTTTCGATAGCAGGAACCAGTTCAGGCACAAATAATCCGGGCTTTGCGTTTTCTACGGCACCTTGGCAGCAACCACGTCGTAGAATTCGGCACTACCAAAATCTTCGGTATAGTTTTTCGCGGCTTCGACACGAGCGTTAAAGGTCTGCTTATCGATACCGCCTGCAGCGTTCTTGATGGTGACAGCGATCTCGGCCAAGCTCTTCTCTTCATTGTTGAGAACGCCGGACCAGTAGGCCAAGCCATCGGGCTCGGCAGCACGACCGAACAACTGCTGGTACAGGTTGTTAACCAGCTGGGCGTTGCTCAGTGAGCCAAATTCTTCCTGGAATTCATCAGAGTTACCGAAAGCGTTGATAGCGCTGTCCAGGCCTTCGTTTTCGATGCGGTCGGCCCAGTAGTTGAGGCCTTCGCTGTCAGCCGGACGGCCATAATATGCGACGTAAAGCTGCTGGGTAAGATTCAGGTTAGCTTGTGTTGCCATGGGACTATAGTCTCCTTGCGGTACAAAAGGCTGACGGTCTAGTTACGCCAACCGGTTCAATTTCTTTTTTGCTCGAGCCCTTCAGGAATGTCGCACTCGAGATACAGTGATTTCATGTTGTGGCAATGGCGGTTGCTGTGAATGTTCCCGTTCGATCGCACCTTGCTTGCCATCCTCTTTCCATTTTTGCCTCGGCTGCGACTGATGGATAATGTAAGTATTTACCGCTTACATAGTCAATCCGTCTTGGCGTCGATTACGTTACTAAAACCACTTTATTTTATTAATTTGAAAATTGTTTTCTGGTTGTATTGACCAAAAATCTGGTACCAACAGGACTTAGGTTAGCCCATATCGGGCGCGATGGCGAGAGTGAATACTCACTTTTTTTAATTTTTTTGGTTTTTTTAAATTACTGAAAATAATGGAAAAACGAGAAGTGTAGCGTACCAAAAGGCAACGCGATCGTTCAAAAAACGCATTCTGGCAGCCCTATTTCTGCCTCTACCCCGCCCCGCCCTGGAACGGCTGCAGCGCAGCCCCGACGGATGCTGCATCGCCACAATTTATATCACGGATGATTATTTTTCTAATACCTTTGTATAAGGTTTTTTTGATGCAAATTGACCCGGATCAATTCCTGGTTTAGCGGAATTTAGGGAATACCGATAAGCGTTTGTTTTATTTGATTACATTGTTGTTAAACGCTCTTTTTACGAGAAACCTTCATCGCTCACTGAAGTGAGCTCCTACAAGAAGCGGTGGCATTGGTGCGGTGGGAGCCCGGTTTACCGGGCGATGGCTGCAAACCCCATCGCTCACTGAAGTGAGCTCCTACAAGAAGCGGTGGCGCTGGTGCGGTGGGAGCCCGATTTATCAG
>NZ_JIBT01000017.1 GCF_001039575.1 Halomonas sp. PR-M31 | reverse complement strand
GCGCCGGATCGAGAGTAGTAGAGAACCAGGATATAAGGTTGGGTAACGCTCATGACGACTCCGAGGGGGCGAGAAGAATGTGAGGCTGTGGTCGATGACGGCCTGCTTTCAAGGACGAAGCCTAGTGTAAGCGGGCTGGCGAAAGACGACAAACGACTTAACATTTATACCGTTATCTTTAATTTAAAAAATACACAAAAAATGATGTCACAGGCGTCGATAAACCCAAACAGAATTTCCGTTACTTAACGTTACTCGATCGCGAGTATAACGAATTCCCAGACGCTCGTAGCGATCAAGCTGTTTGAGTTCTGTTGCGTCGACATTCAAAAGATAACCTTCCACCTGAGCCTGAGGTGCCTTGTGTAAATCAAGTTTTTCACGACGAAACCCTGACAGCGTTACTTTTTGAGGGCTACCCCAGCGATCGTAAACCAGCCACCGAACAAGACCGTAGCGCAAGGTGCCGTACACGAACACCTGATGCTCACCTCTGGCTATGGGCGGCAAATTCTTAGGCGCTTCGTAACCAAACGGACTCAATAACACGAACCATAGATAAAACAGCACCATGCCAAGTGCAACCAGTGAAACGAGAAGAAACCGGCGTAGAAGAACCACGAAGTGTCCTGATGACAATAGTCGAAGATAAAAAGTCAGGCCATGATGACATGATTGAGTAAAAACCAGCCAGTTCACGGCTTGAAGAAAAGGGAAGAGCATCTGATATGATAATTAAATAAATCATACGTCGAGGGCATCGCCATGAACCGCTGTCTGAACCGCGACACCGATTTCAGTCACTTACTAGGAGGCGAAGCAGACAACGTTCGACCGCTATCCAAGGGTCGTGACAAGGCGGATGTAAATAGCTCGCCGCGCACTCCCAGCGAGGCTCAGCTGGCCCGTCGAGCAAGTGCCGTGGAAGAGGGCGAGGGTAACAACTTCCTGACGGACGAATTCGTCGATCTGTTGCCGCATCATGACCCCATCGAATATCGTCGTGATGGTATCCAAATTGGCGTGCTCGAGCGCTTGCGTCATGGGGGCTATGCCCCGGAAGCGCGTTTGAACCTGATCAAGCAACCGGTGCGCAATTGCCGACGCGAGCTGTTTACCTTTCTGAGTGATGCCATCGAACACGACCTTCGCTCCTTGTTGATCGTACATGGCCGAGGCAAGGCGCTCGATAGTCATGCCAATGTAGTGCGTTCCTATGTAGCGAAATGGCTGGTGCAGTTCGAGCAGGTACAGGCTTATTCGTCTGCCACGTCTTCACATGGCGGTATTGGCGCCACCTATGTCATGCTGCGCAAGTCCGAGCGCGCTAGAGCACGCAATCGAGAACGGCAGCAAAAGCGCAGAGGCTAGGTTTTCCATTTCGCATTGCGATCTTGAAACAATTACGCCGCCCAAAAAAAGGGCGGCGTAGCCATATTTACACAAACCTTAGGCTTAACTAGCTTCCCGCAGGCGCCGCTCGAACAGGGCTTCACCAACATCGATTCCCGTCTGATAGCTGACGCTGAAGGGTTTCAGCCAGCGCAGCGCATGTTCCAGGGATTGATCTTCTCGCAGCGCCAAGGCATCGAAGCCGCAGCGGGTCATATAATAAAGCTGATCGATCAGTACATCGCCGATGGCGCGAATCTCACCTTCAATGCCGTGACGCTCACGCAGAAGTCTGGCCAGGGTATAGCCACGGCCATCGGTAAACGCCGGAAAGTCGATGGCGATCAGTGGGGCATCATGCAGTTCAACCACCAGCTCAGGGCTAAGCTCGGTATCGCTGGCAAGCCAGGGGGCGAGATCGTCCTGCTCGCGATGTTGCCGCCATAGTGACAAAGGCACGATGGCAGGGCGAAAAGCCGGCAAGTCCGCTTCATCTCGAGATAGGTTCCAGGCATCTGATATGGGCTGACCTTGCTTGATCAACAGAGTGTCGGTGAGATCGTCCTGATAGATCTCGGGGTCAATCTTGATTGCACTGCTAGGCATATACCTGCTCCTTGAAAGGCTTGATGCCGATACGGCGATAGGTGTCTAGAAAGCGTTCATCTTCGTGGCGCTGCTCAACGTAAACATTCAACACCTTGCCGATGATCTCGGGCACATCCTCGCGATAGAATGAGGGGCCCAATATCTTGCCCAGGGAGGCATCGTTGTAAGAGTTGCCGCCTAGGGATATCTGATAGTATTCCTCACCTTTTTTATCGACGCCGAGGATGCCGATGTTGCCAACGTGGTGATGGCCACAGGCGTTCATGCAGCCAGAGATGTTCAGATCCAGAGGGCCCAGGTCGTAGAGATAGTCCAGATCGTCGAAGCGTTCCTGAATCGCCTGGGCGATAGGAATGGATACCGCATTGGCAAGACCGCAGTAGTCACCGCCCGGGCAGCAAATAATGTCGTTCAACGTGCCAACGGTCGGATTGGCCATGCCCAGATCCTGCAGCTTGTGCCACAGCGTCTCGATCTCATCCACCGGCACGTCGGTAAACACTAGATTCTGCTGGTGGGTCACTCGCAGTTCACCAAAGCCAAAGACATCCGCCAGATCCGCCACTGCCTCCATCTGATCCGCGGTCACGTCGCCAGGGGCAAGCTCGCGGCGCTTGAGGGATAGCGTCACCGCCTTGTAGCCCGGCACGATATGATCGGTAACGTTATTGGTCACGAAACGGGCAAAGGCGCGATCGTTCTGGCGAAGCTGCTCGTAGGTAGCAATAGCGGCTTCGCTGACAGCGCGTCGTTCCGGCTCCGGGAAGTGAGCTTTGGCACTATCGATGGCCGCCTGAGTGAGGGTCTGAGGACCATCTTTGAGATGTACCCACTCTTCTTCGACGCGCCGCCGGTATTCATCTATGCCCAGAGCCTTGACGAGGATCTTGATACGCGCCTTGAACTTGTTATCCCGGCGACCAAACTGGTTGTATACGCGAACGCAGGCCTCGAGATAGGTCAGCAGATGCTGCCAAGGCAGATCTTCACAAACCACATCTCCCAGCATGGGTGTGCGGCCCATACCGCCGCCCGCCAATACGCGAATTCTCAGCTCACCCGCATCGTTGTGCCATAGGCGCAGACCAATATCGTGGGCCTGAATGGCGGCGCGATCCTGCTCGGCGCCGGTTACGGCGATCTTGAACTTGCGCGGCAAATAGGCGAATTCCGGGTGCAGGGTCGACCATTGGCGGATCAATTCACACCAGGGGCGCGGATCTTCCACTTCGTCACCGGCAATACCGGCGAACTGATCTGTGGTGGTATTACGAATGCAGTTACCGCTGGTCTGGATGGCGTGCATCTGTACTTGCGCGAGTTCCGCCAGAATATCCGGAATGTCTTCCAGCTTGGGCCAGTTGAGCTGTAGATTCTGGCGGGTGGTGAAATGGCCATAGCCGCGATCGTAGCGTCGAGCAATGTCCGCCAAGACTCGCAGCTGCCTGCCAGACAGCATCCCATAGGGAATGGCGATGCGCAGCATCGGCGCATGCCGCTGAATATACAGGCCATTCTGTAGGCGCAGGGGCAGAAAATCGGTCTCGCTTAGCCGCCCCGACAAATAGCGTTCCATTTGATCGCGAAATTGAACGACGCGTTCATCGACGAGGGTCTGATCGTAGGTGTCGTACCGATACATACGGGGCATATCCGTTTTTAAAAGCGCCGCTCAGGGCACAAAGAACCTGGGTAACGGATACGACCATACAACGCCTTTGATATTCTGTGAAAGAATAAATAGTCATTCTATTTGATCTTAAGGTTATTAAAAGAGCGCTGATTTCTTGGCGTGCATCATAGGTGGAATCAGTTTCATGCATATCACTTTTAACCAAATTGCATTTGCGTGATATCAAGAATCTGGCCTAGCCTGTGACACACCCAACGAGAAGCCTGGCCGTCCAACGCGACCGTGCTCTCGTTCACACCCGTCCTGCACGGGTTACATGGACTGTTGCAAAAGGATGAATGACATGGCAAAGACACACCAAACCATCAATCCGGCGACCGGCGAGACCATTGCCACCTATGAAGTAATCAGCGATGACCAGGCACTGCAGGCCGTTCGTGACTCGCATGAAGCCTTTCTGAAGTGGCGCAAGACCAGCCTCGAGGAGCGCGGTAACATTATGCGCGAGATCGCCAAGCGTCTGCGGGCGAAAAAGGACGAGTACGCTGCACTGATGACCCAGGAGATGGGCAAGCCGATTTCCCAAGGTGGCGATGAGATCGAACTATGTGCCGCGATCTGCGAATACAGCGCCGATAGGGCACCCAAGGAACTGGCGGATGAAGAGCGCGAGCTCGAGGGTGGCCGTGCGCTGGTCAGCTATCAGCCGATTGGGGTGATTCTGGGTATTCAGCCTTGGAACTTCCCGTTCTATCAGGTGGTTCGCTACAGCATCGCCAACATCATGGCGGGCAACACCGTGCTGCTCAAACACGCTCCCAACGTTTGGGGCGCGGCAGTGGAGATCGAGAAGGTTTTCCGGGAAGCGGGTCTGCCGGAGAACGTGTTCCGCAATCTGCTCATCGACGCGGATCAGGTCAATCAGCTCATCGAGCACGAACACGTGCGCGGCGTGACCCTCACTGGCAGCCCGCGGGCCGGCAGCGCCGTGGCGGCCAAGGCCGGGGAATGTCTGAAAAAGTCCGTGCTGGAGCTGGGCAGCAACGATGCCTTCCTGGTCCTGGATGATGCGGACATCGATTTGGCGGTTGAAACCTGCGCCCAAGGCCGCATCTACAACAACGGCGAAACCTGCGTGGCCGCCAAGCGCTTCATCGTGGTGGACTCGGTCTATCAGCAGTTCCGCGACAAGTTCGTCGAGAAGATGCGCCAGATCGAGTACGGCGATCCGACCGACGAGAACACCATGCTCGGCCCGATCGCTCGGGACGATCTGCGCGACACCCTGCACGACCTGGTCAAGCGCTCCATCGATGCCGGTGCCACCTGCGTGTTCGGGGGCGAGATTCCGGATGGTCCGGGCTATTTCTACCCCAGCACCGTGCTGGAAGACTTGAAGCCCGGCATGCCCGCCTATGACGAAGAGCTGTTCGGACCGGTGGCGTCCTTGATTCGCGTGAAGGACGAGGATGAGGCCATTCGCGTCGCCAACGACTCCCGCTACGGCCTCGGCGGCGGCATCTTCTCAAAAGACGAGAAGCGCGCCATCGATATCGCGCGAAACCTGTTCGATACCGGCATGGTCAATATCAACGGCTATCGTCTGGCCCAGCCGCAGCTGCCCTTCGGCGGCGTCAAGGACAGCGGCTACGGTCGTGAACATGGCGGCTTCGGCATGAAGGAGTTCGTCAACGTCAAGTCGGTGATGATCGTCGAAGGATAAACTACGCGATCATTGTGACCGAGGTATGTGTTCTACAGTGAAAACGCCCGCATCCAAAAAGGATGCGGGCGTTTTCTTGCACTCCAGGCTCCCGACTCATTCCGGGTCGTAGGAAAGCACCGGCGACAGCCAGCGCTCAAGCTCGCTCATGGACATCCGCTTGCGCTGCGCCAGCATCTCGACCTGATCCCGGGTGATCTTGCCTGTGGAGAAATACTTCGACTCGGGATGGGCGAAGTACCAGCCCGAGACTGCCGCTGCGGGCCACATGGCGAAATTATCGGTCAGGATCATGTCGGTCTTGGCCGGCGCGTCCAGCAGGCGGAACAGGGTCGCTTTCTCCGTGTGATCCGGGCAGGCCGGGTAGCCGGGAGCAGGGCGGATGCCCTGATATTTCTCGGCGATCATGGCACTGTTGTCGAGGGTTTCCTCAGGCACATAGCCCCAGTACTCCTTGCGCACCCGCTGGTGGATGCATTCAGCAAAGGCCTCTGCAAGACGATCCGCCAACGCCTTGACCATGATGGCGTTGTAGTCATCGCCGGCGGTTTCATACTCCTTGGCCAGTTCGTCGGCGCCATGGCCGGTGGTGACCGCGAAGCCGCCGATCCAGTCCGGCTTGCCGGTCTCTTTTGGGGCGATGAAATCCGCCAGGCTGTAGCAGATGCCGTCGCGATTCTTGGTCATCTGCTGACGGATATGATGCAGATGCTCGATCACCGTCTCCCGAGACTCGTCCGCGTAGACTTCGATGACATCGTCGTCGACACTGTTAGCCGGCCACAGGCCGATCACGCCCCGAGCGTTGATGTGCTTTCCCTCGACCAGCTTGCGCAGCATGGTCTGAGCATCGTCAAACAGGCTGCGGGCCGCTTCGCCCACTACCTCATCATCCAGAATTTTCGGGTACTTGCCTGCCAGCTGCCAGCTCATGAAGAACGGCGTCCAATCGATGAATTCGACCAGCTCTTCAAGATCGTAGTGCTCGAACACCTTGAGGCCGGTAAAGGTCGGCGCCGGTGGGGTATAGCCTTGCCAATCCGGCTGGAAGCGCCGCTCCCGGGCTTCGGCATAGGAGAGATCCGCCGCCTTTGGCCGGCGCTTGGCGTTTCGCTCGCGTACCTTTTCATACTCGGCATGAATATCGGCAACGTAGGCCGGCTTTGCCTCCTTTGACAGCAGGCGGCTGGCCACGCCCACCGCTCGGGAGGCATCGGTGACATAAATCACCGGATGATCGTACTGTTGATCGATCTTGACCGCGGTATGGGCCTTGGAGGTAGTAGCGCCGCCAATCAGCAGCGGCAGCTCAAACCCTTGACGCTGCATCTCCTTGGCCACATGCACCATCTCGTCCAGGGATGGGGTGATAAGCCCTGAAAGCCCGATGATATCGGCTTTCTCGTCCTTGGCGGTCTGCAGGATCTTCTCCGCCGGCACCATCACGCCCAGATCCACCACGTCATAGTTATTGCATTGCAGGACCACGCCGACGATGTTCTTGCCGATATCGTGAACGTCGCCCTTGACCGTGGCCATGACGATCTTGCCTTTGGTCTGGGTGTCTTCGCTTTTCTCTGCTTCGATATAGGGCAGTAGATAGGCCACCGCCTGCTTCATGACCCGAGCGGACTTGACCACTTGAGGCAGGAACATCTTGCCGTCGCCGAACAGGTCGCCGACCACGTTCATGCCATCCATCAGCGGGCCTTCGATGACCTCGATGGGGCGCGGCGCACGTTGGCGGGCAAGCTCTGTATCTTCTTCTATATAGGCGGTGATGCCCTTGACCAGGGCGTGCTCGATGCGCTTTTCGACCTCCCAGCCGCGCCACTCGAGATCCTCTTTCTTGGGGCCGCTACCGGCGTCACTCTTGTAGCGTTCGGCAAGATCCAGCAGCCGTTCGGTGCCGTCCTCGCGACGGTTGAGTACCACGTCCTCCACGGCGTCACGCAGTTCTACGGGCAGATCGTCGTAGACCCCCAGCTGACCGGCGTTGACGATGCCCATGGTCAGCCCGGCCTTGATGGCATGATAGAGAAAGACGGAATGAATCGCCTCACGCACGGTGTTGTTGCCGCGAAACGAGAAAGAGACGTTGGACACACCGCCGGAGAGCATGGCGTGGGGCAGGTTCTGGCGAATCCAATGACAGGCCTCGATGAAATCCACCGCATAGTTGTTATGTTCTTCAATACCGGTGCCGATGGCGAAGATATTGGGGTCGAAGATGATGTCTTCTGCGGGAAAACCAATGTCATCCACAAGTAGACGATAGGCCCGCTCGCAGATCTCGGTCTTACGCGCCATGGTGTCTGCCTGGCCGTCTTCATCAAAGGCCATGACCACGATGGCAGCACCAAACCGCCGACAGGCACGAGCCTGTTCCCGAAAAGCGTCTTCGCCTTCCTTGAGGGAGATCGAATTGACCACTGCCTTGCCCTGAACGCACTTGAGTCCTGCCTCGATGATCGACCACTTCGAGGAGTCGATCATGATTGCACCCGGGAAATATCCGGCTCTGAGGCAACCAGGTGCAGGAAGTGCACCATTGCCGCCTGGGAATCGAGCATGCCCTCGTCCATGTTGATGTCGATCACCTGGGCGCCGTTCTCCACCTGCTCCAAGGCCACTTCCAGGGCGGTGTTGAAATCCTCTTCCTTGATCAGGCGCTTGAAGCGGGCGGAACCGGTAACGTTGGTACGCTCGCCAACGTTGACGAACAGCGAATCCGCCTCGATGTTGAAAGGTTCAAGGCCCGACAACCGGCAGGCAGCGGGGCGTTCGGGAATTTCGCGTGGTGCAAGGCCATCGACCGCGTCTCGAATCGCGCCGATGTGCTCCGGGGTGGTGCCGCAGCAGCCGCCGATGATGTTGCACAGGCCGCTTTCGGCGAATTCGCGGATGATGACCGCCATCTCTTCCGGCGATTGATCGTATTCGCCGAATTCGTTGGGCAGCCCCGCATTGGGGTGGGCGGAAACCAGGGTGTCCGCCTTGCTGGAAAGCTCTTCCAGGTAGGGGCGCAGTTCCGCAGCGCCAAGGGCGCAGTTCAAACCCACGGAGAAAGGCTGGGCGTGGCGCACGGAGTTCCAGAACGCCTCAGTGGTCTGGCCGGAGAGCGTGCGGCCCGAAGCATCAGTGATGGTGCCGGAGATCATCACCGGTAGGCGCTCACCGCGATCGTCGAACAATTCTTCGAGGGCGTAGATTGCTGCCTTGGCATTCAAGGTATCGAAGATGGTCTCGATCATGATGAAGTCGGCGCCACCCTCGATCAAGGCAGTGGCGGCTTCATAGTAGTTCTCTCGTAGAGCATCGAAGGTGACGTTGCGCTTGGACGGGTCGTTGACATCCGGCGAAAGCGATGCAGTGCGGCTGGTTGGCCCCAGCACGCCGGCCACATAGCGCGGCACGCCGGTCTCTTCGCCAACCTCATCGCATACCTGACGCGCCAGGCGAGCGGACTCGCGATTGAGTTCCACCACCAGTTCTTCCATCCCATAGTCACTCTGGGACAAGCGAGTGCTATTGAAGGTGTTGGTCTCGATGATATCCGCGCCGGCTTTGAGATAGTCCCGATGGATACGACGTACGAGATCGGGCTGGGTCAGCGCCAGCAGATCGTTGTTGCCCTGTAGTTGGGACGGCCAGTCGGCAAAGCGCTCGCCGCGAAACTCTTCTTCGCTCAAGCGGGCATTCTGCAACATGGTACCCATGCCGCCATCCAGAATCAGGATACGATTCGAAAGAGTGTTTTTTAAAGGCGCGAGAAGCGTATGGGAAGTAGCGGCGGCCATAGTCAGCGTCGATCTCCAACGGTCAGGGAAATGCGTACCGGCGACCCGGGCGCATCATTGTCTGAGAGGCGTTTAAATTTGTCTAAATATCCTATCAGAAAGCGCGCGATGCGGGGCAGGCAGTAAGGCGATCGCGCTTCGTTCAGGCGAGGACGCGAGACTTCAATTCTGGCTCCTTGAACGAGTCTGTAGAGATTCCGAAACGCTCTGATAGCTCACAAACTTGGCGCCAATTCAGCTTACGCCGTCCAGCAAGGATTGCCGAAACCACGGACTGAGCACCTACTTCGGGTAAGTCGCTCTGAGATATTTGATGTTCCTGCATTAAGTAGCGAAGCACTTCTACGCCAGACACCTCTGGCATTGGACGATGCTCCACGTCATAGGCTTCGATTACATCCCCCAGACGGCTGGCCAAGCTTGCCAGTGGGTGGGATTCATCATCGCCGATGAGACCGAGTATTTCATCCAAGGCATCGACCCGAGCATCATACTCAGCCTCGGAGGATGGATTACTCAGCAAAGGCGCAAGATAGCTCCAGTGCTCAGTGGCTTGTTCAACGAGTGCGTGCATGGTTACCCCTTTTTCCACTTTCCCTTGTCATACTCTTTGTGATCAAGGATATAGCGGATGTAGACTCTCTTTGCTTGATATTGAACAACTGCGATAAGTCGTAACTTGTTACTACCGATGTCAAAAATGTGAAAGCTGCCCACCTTGTCGGTTGCCGGAAACAAGGACTTCATGGCGTCGAAGTCCTTTGGATCATTTGACTTCATCAGCCGATACCACGTCTCTAGCGCCGTGGAGGCTGTCGGATACGTCTTTTTAGCTTCCCATATACGCTTCTGTGTAATTATATGTATCTAGCGATGTCCTGTTATTCTTGCACAGAATCTATAGCAACTTGCTATGTATAGCAAGTTGCTATGACACCCAATGTACGAAAGTTGGACGTTCAAATGAGCAGATATACAATCCGAGTATTTCACTCGGGATTGTGTTGCGAGCGGTTTTTTCTTACCATGAGAGACATAACTTTCATGATGAGTCGTTTCCATGAGCGAGAACATCCAGATCACCGATAGCGCCGAAGAGTATCTTGCCGAGCTGCTGTCGAAGCAGAACGTCGAAGGCATTGCCGTCCGTATCTTCATCACCCAGCCGGGCACACCCTATGCAGAAACTTGCCTGGCCTATTGCCGTCCCGGTGAAGAAGAGCCCAGCGATGAAAAGCTGGCCCTCGACAAGATTACCGTCTTTCTCGACAAGAACAGCCTGCCGTTTCTCGAAGAAGCAGTCGTCGACTTCAATGCGGATCGCATGGGCGGCCAGCTGACCATCAAGGCGCCCAACGCCAAGATGCCCAAGGTCAATGCGGACAGCCCGCTGGAAGATCGCGTCAACTACATTCTTTACAGCGAGATCAACCCCGGTCTGGCGGCTCACGGCGGTGAAATCCGCTTGATCCAGCTGACGGAAGAGGATATCGCCGTGCTGCAGTTCGGCGGCGGCTGCCAAGGCTGCGCCGCAGTCGATCTGACCCTCAAGGATGGGGTAGAGCGCACGTTGCTCGAACGCATTCCAGAACTTGCCGGCATTCGTGATGTGACGGATCACACTGACACGACCAACGCCTACTATTGATCGATCCGGTAACGATGCTGCTGAAAGCGGGCTACCTATCTAGGTTTTCCGCTTTCGTTTTTAGCCTTAGTAAACGAAGGGTGGTAATGGTGTCATTGCCAGTCGTGTCTCGGCCTCTCGCAGCGTTTCCTGCAACTGCTCAAGCTTCTGGTCCCGCTCGGTGATCTGAGTCTCCAACTGTTCTTGTTTGAAGGCCATTTCTCGCTCGGTGTCCTGGTAACGACGCAGCTCCCATTTCACTTCCCTATGTCGCGCTTCCTCTTCAATCAGCGCTGCGCGCTGTTCCTGCAGTGATTTTTCCAATCCCTCGGCACGTTTGTCCGTTTGCGCTTGACGCTTGATATGTTGCTTTTCCTGCTCCTGGCGTTCGCGTCGGGCATCGTCAAGTAGCGTCATGAGTCTGGCTTCGGCGGTCTCGTGGCGCTGTTCTTCCTGAGCAAGTCGGGTGTCGTATTGCCGGGTCTGTTCGTCCAAGGCCTGTTTGTATTCCGCTGCTTCGGCGTCACTTTTTTCTCGTAACCGATCAAGTTGTTCTTCCAGACGAGCGATCTTGGTTGTCGCGCTTTCAAGCTCGGTATGGTGTTTATCAAGTTGCGCCTGGGCTTGAGCCAAAGCCGTGCTCTTTTCATCCAGGCGTGTCTGTAGCGTGGCCAAGTGTTCGGCCATGGCGGATTCGCGCTGGACGGCGTCCTCGGCCTTTCGTTGAGCTTCCTGAACGCTGCTTTGTGACTCGCGGACGCGCTGATCCGCGTCTTCACGATATTGGACCAGGCTTTGGCGAGCCGCTTCCTGAGCCTGACGCCACAGCTCTTGGGTCAGTGTCTGCAGGGGTTCGGGTAGGTCTTGGGCGGGCGCTCGTCGCGATTCTCCTCGCGCTCGATCTTCCACTGCCGCAGGTGCTCGCTAAGGGTGGTGAAGCTGCCGGTGCCCAGCACTTCGCGAATCTTTTGTACCCCGGGCGTTTCGCCCCGTTGCAGCAGCTGATGAATGGCTTTTTGTACGTCTTCGTATCGAACGCCGCTACGGGCCATGATGCTCTCCTGTTCATACTGACTGCTAAATAAGCAGTGATACGGCGCATATTAGCGCTATTTGAATCCAAATTAAATTATTACGTAATATGTAAAACGTAATTTTATTTATCATAGCAATTGAAAATTCATGATTACGCGCCTTATCTTGAATATTTGCTACATAAGATAAACAATGCCGTCATAAAGTATCGATGAGTAGAAGCGCGCAGCATGACGAATGAATATTGGCAAGGCAGAAGTAGTGGCGATAAAAAGGCCACACCGGTTGAGCCGAAGAGCACGGCATTGCTGTATCAAGCGATCCCAGCTACTGCTTCAGTGCATATCCCCGCCAATAACGATGCTCAGGCGGTAGGTCAGTGGCTTAACGAGTACACCGCAAGCGCACAGACCTTCCGCGCCTATCGCAAGGAGGCGGAACGTTTGCTTCTATGGCTGAAGGCTCAGCAGCTAAGCCTTGCGGACCTGGATCGCCAGCGGCTCGACGCGTTCGAACATTTCTTGGCCGACCCGCGACCCACTGAGCAATGGGTCGGGCCGCCACGGTCTCGCGCTCACCCCGAGTGGCGTCCCTTTCGGCGGCCCTTGACCGCCGCAAGCCGACGTCAGAGCCTGGTCATATTGCAAGGACTATTCAGCTGGCTAGTGGAAGCAGGCTGGGTAGCACACAATCCGTTTCGTTTGATGCGGGACAAGCGCCGACGTCTGGACAATCGACAGGAAGATATCGAGCGCTATCTGGAGCGGCCATTATGGGACTGGTTGTGGCAGTGGCTAAATCGGCCGCTAGAGGAGGGCGCGAGTTCGCGAACGCGCTTTGTCTGGCAGCGTCGACGATTGATCTTTGGCTTTGCCTATCTTTTGGCGCCACGCATCAGTGAAATGGCGGCTGCTCGGATGGGTGATTTCGTGTGTAGAGAAGGCCACTGGTGGTGGCGCGTAGTCGGCAAGGGCGACAAGCTAGCAAGCATTCCGGTGCCCACGGATATGCTCGTGCTGCTAGAAGAATGGCGTAAGCATCTGGGACTAAAGGCATTGCCAGAGCCGTATGAGACTGGGCCGGTGCTAAGAGGCTTGAACGGTCAACGCGGTTTGGGGGACAACCAGCTTTATCGGTTGATCAAAACGAGTTTTGAAGAAGCTGCACGAGAGATTGAGGTAGATCAGGACGGGGCTGTCTTTGCGCGAACACTGCGGAAGGCGACACCACATTGGCTGCGGCATACCGCGATCACGCATCAGGCCCAGTCAGGTATCGAACTGCGCTATCTAGCCAAGACAGCGCGTCATTCACGCCTTGATACTACGCTCGCTATTTGCACGCCGAAGCAAACGAATGGCAGCGTCAGCTTGCTGCACACCAACTTGAAAAATAAATCGACTTTTTATAAACAACAATCAGCGGAATATTCCGCTGATTGTTGTTTCATCATAGCCAGCTTAGCAGCGATTTATGAACTAACGGTCATTATCACTGAGCGAACTGGTTAATAGGTACGTCTAGAGCGATAGGCTGATATTCGCTATCGTCGTAAGTTTCTTCATTCTCAATCTCTTCAGCGCTCTTGTCGACCTTGAGCTGATCCTGTTCGAGCTGCAGCTCATCAAGCGGCATCACGACTTCATCGTTTGTGCCCTTGACGCCAATGACGGCAAACAGCTTCTTGCTGTCCTTGTCGATGACAAGTTCCTTGACCTGGCCGGCCTCATTGCCATCCGATGTCATCAGTGTGCGATCGACGACCTGTTCGCCTTTCATCTCCATTAATGACTTCTGAGACTGAGAACCTTGAGACTGTCCTTGTTGACCCTCGCGCTGGACGGTGACCTTGGCTTCTTCTTGCTCGTAGGAGACTTCAGGCTTTTCATCGCTTCTGTTCAGATTGACCTTTGCCTTGTTTGCTTCCTGCATCTGCACTTTGGGTTCAGCTTTATTGAAATCAACGTCCGGATCGGCATCAACAGATATGTCAGGTTTGGGCTGATTAATGTCAATGTTGGGATCGGGCATATCCACTGTAACCTTGGCATCCGGCTGAGTGACTTCTATGCGCGGCTCAGGAATCCTGACAGTGACTTCCGGTGCGGGCTGAAATACCTTGATCTTCGGCTGTGGCTGATCGACTGTTACGGTGGGGCGTGGCTGATCGACGCTGACTTCCGGCTTGGCTTGGTCGACGGTGACGTCAATTCCGCCATCTGTGTCATCGTCCTGCGCGAACGCAGAACCACTGGCAATAGCAAGTGCCAGAGCGCTGACGGCAAAAGCGTGGGGGAGTGTGCTTAGTAGTTTCATATCAGTTCCTTCCTTGAATTATGATTGTTTACTGGTTCATGACTATTTTGAAATTCACTTACTTTCAAAATAGTACTTAATTTTCTGAATTTAGCTCTTCAGGCGTTACGCGTTTTTTCTCGCCATCGGAAGACGCCTCAGATTGTTCGCTGTCTTCCTGACTAGCAGAAATTTCTGACTCGCCGCTTTGTTCTTCATTCGGCTTTTCATCCGGTTCAAGACGCTCTTCCTGACCATCTTGTGAGGAAGACTGTTCTTCACTTTTGGCTTCATTCTCAGATGATGAAGACTGCTCAGAAGTGCTTGAAGCATCGGTATCGAAGCTTTCATCTTCAGATTCACAGGCTGACAGGCTGATGAAACCCATCAAGAACAGACTCGCCAGTAGAGCTTTTTTCATACCTTTTTTTCTTAGACGAGACCGAAATGTGCGGGAGTTTCCGTCGACTGGGTGTTGCATGGGCAAGCATCCTTTTTGTATCTCAATTGAATGAAAGATCCTTTCATTCGAGTTTTCAACGTGATTCACGCTTGTGACGAAAGAACCGACTTTCCTATCAGTCTCAAAGTCACTAGTTAGAAAGTAGTCTAGTTGTAGATGAAGAGCAAAATATTATTTTTGATTTAACTCGAGTTATTAACTTGAGCTATTAAAATTAAGTTGTGTAAATAATAGGTTGAGCTAAGTTACTACCAAATAAACAAGTATGATGAACGTAGATACAGACGCTGCGGGCCTTGACCGGTATACTATTAAGCCGTTTTGAAATAGCCGGGAGGTAAGGCGATGAGTATTCAGCAGGCCCAAGCTGATCTGATCGAAGAATTTAGCCTGTTCGACAACTGGATGGATCGCTACCAATACATCATCGACATGGGCAAGCAGTTGCCGACGTTCCCTGAGGATTTGAAGACGCCGGAAACGAAAATCGATGGCTGCCAATCCAACGTATGGATTCATCATGAGCGTCAGGGCGAGGCAGTGCATTTCGATGCGACCTCGGATGCCGCCATCGTCTCTGGGCTGATCGCGGTATTGATGCGCATCTACAACGATCGTTCCCCCGACGAGATTGCCGAAACCACGCCGCACTTTCTCGAGGAACTAGGACTCGACAAGCATCTTTCGCCGACACGAGCCAATGGCCTGCATGCCATGCTCACACGCATCTACGGGGTAGCGGAACAGGAAAGGCTGGCCGGCTAGTCAAACCAGGTTAATGAGCATTCCATCAGCGCGATTGTTTATCAGAAGACTTGGTCGATTCGTCGCCAGTACCAGAATGGTGATGGCAGTCGGTGGAAGAGAAAGGGGGTGAAGAGGGCGGTACCGGATCGACGCCGCCAGCATGCCAGGGGTGGCACTTGAGGATACGCTTAAGCGCGAACCAGCCGCCCTTGAAAGGGCCGTGAAGCTGCAACGCCTCGATGGCATAGTGGGAGCAAGAAGGCCAGAAACGGCAGCGCGGGCCGAGTAGGGGGCTGATGCCGTACTGATAAAGGCGGATAGCGCCGATCAGGAGAATGGACAGGCCGCGCCCCAGCGTTCGTTTAATCCTTGCTGCCATAAAGGGCGCTCGGATCGATGAGAGGCTTGGTATCCACCTGGCCATGTTCGTCGTCAAGCGCAACGTAGAAGCAGCTGCGCCTGCCAGTATGACAGGCAGGACCGGTTTGTTCGACGCTAAGCAGCAGGGTATCGCCATCGCAGTCGAGATAAGCCGATTTCAGATGCTGCGTCTGACCGGAAGATTCACCCTTGCGCCAAAGCTTGCATCGGGAGCGAGACCAGTAGCAAACACGTCCGCTATGCAGCGTCTCTTCCAGGGATTGCCGGCTCATCCAGGCCAGCATCAAGACCTCGCCGCTGTCGTGCTGCTGCGCGATGGCGGGAATCAATCCGTCCGCGTTCCAGCGAACGGCGTCAAGAAGCGGCGATAATGAACGCCGAGTGCCCGACTCAGCCGTTTCAAGATGCTTGAATAGATCACTCATCTTTTCCCCGCGTTTGTCTGCATGTGGTGACTCATGAGGCAAGCGCTGCCGCCTGCAGTTCGCCGCGCCGGGCAAAATGTTGCTGTGAAAAGGCAACGCGTGCCTCTACATCGACGCCTTCCGGTTGCCGCTCGACAAGGTCAAGTCGCTTACGAAGACCTTCACCATTGGCCATCTGAATGGCAAGCCCCGGACGCGCATTGAGCTCCAGCAGCATGGGTCCATGAATTTTGTCGAGCACCATGTCGGTGCCCAGATAGCCCAGCCCTGTCATTTCATAGCAACTTGCTGCAAGCGTGAGCAGCGTGTCCCAATGGGGAACCTGCAGGCTGACCAGTTCCTGGCCGGTATCCGGATGATCCAGTCGCGTACGATCGAACTGCACGCCGCGCAGAGCGGTACCAGTGGCGATATCCAGCCCGACACCGACCGCGCCCTGATGCAGGTTTGCTTTGCCATCCGAGGCGGCAGTAGACAAGCGCATCATAGCCATGACCGGATAGCCCTTGAATACGATCACACGAATATCCGGCACGCCTTCATAGGTGTATTGCGCCAATGACTCATCGAAAGCAATTAATGATTCCACCAGGGCCACGTCGGGCGATCCCCCCAGGGAATAGAGCCCTGACAGAATATTGGAGACATGGCGTTCAAGATCCTCGCGGTGCAAGCGATGCCCGCTGGGTTTGACATAACCTTCTGCATCCTGATGTTCCACCACCAGAATACCCTTGCCTCCGCTACCCTTGGCGGGTTTGATGACAAAGCCCAAGTGGCCTTCGACCATCTTGGCAACATGTTTGACGCTAAACTGGTTGCTGATGGTGCCAATCAGATCCGGCGTCGTGACACCGAAACGCTTGGCCAGCAGCTTCGTCTGTAGCTTATCGTCTACGAGTGGATAAAGACGACGGTCGTTATAACGGCAAATATAGCGAATATTGCGCTGGTTCATGCCAATAATGCCTTTTATTCTGAGCTGAGATGGCGTCGCCCACATGGCCTCAATCCTCCGTAATCGGCTTGAAACGGCGTAGTTCCAGCAACCGATAACCGGTGTAGTTGCCCAGTAGCAGAATGAATGCCATCAAGATCAGCTGTACGCCCAGGAAGTTGAAGGTGATGTGACGTATCCAGGGATTGTTCATGGCCAGATAAGCAAGGACCGCCGTGAGCAGGCTGCCGCCCCCCTGAATCAATACTTCCTTGGGGCCTTCCTCCTCCCACAGAATCGACATGCGCTCGATGGTCCAGCTCAGAATGATCATCGGGAAGAAGGTGATGGTCAGGCCAGCGTTCAATCCCATGCGATAGGCAACGACAGAGAAGATCGAGATGATGGCGATGACCGTAATGATCACCGCGGACACTCGCGCCACCAATAGCAAATTGAGATAGGACAGATAGTTGCGGATCACCAAGCCGACGGCAACGACCAGCAAGAACCCTGCCAGGCCGGTGAACAACGTGGTCTGGATGAAGGCAAGGGCAATCAGCACTGGCATAAAGGTGCCGGATGTCTTGATGCCGATCAGAACTCGCAGTAATACGACGACGAGGGCGCCGATCGGAATCAGCAGAATGGTCTTGAATAGCGACTGTTCTTCCAGGGGCAGACTGTGGATCGAGAAATTGAGCAGAGTGTCGTTGGCCAGCTGATTGCGCACCGCCACGGAAGCCGGTTCGTTGTGCTGTAGCATGGAGAAAGTGACCTTCGAATCGCGCCCGCCTTGCACCTCGAGAGCCGCCTGATCGCCAGCCTCCCAGAGCAATAGATTGTCAGGGCGGCCCTGCTCGCCGCTGGTGGGATTGATAATGACCCAATCATTGTCCGCATCGAAAACCTGTATCCAGGTGGTCAGACTTTGCCGCCGACGCCCGTCTTCAAGCAATAGACCATGAATCTTACGGGCCGAAACACCGGCCTGATTGAGCAGTTTCACCAGCAGAGTAGGGCGATCGAACTGAGTCAACAGCAGGCGGGCATTCTCGTCCTGACGATCGCCGCTGAAAGCGCGGGCTAACTCCCGAGAAAAGGTAAAGGCGTCTGAGGAGCGTCGATAAGCTTGATCGATGACCTCTTTTGCTGCCGTATCATAGGGGCGCGCCCAAGACACGTCCTGATCCGGAGGCGGGGGCTCGACCCGAGGCTGAGCAGCATTGGGCGCGACTAAAAGCTGTACCGAATAATAGAGCTGTTGGCTTCCCTTGGCTTCTCGCGTAGCCCATTGTGCCCGGCGCCCTTTATCATCATCCAGAAAGGAGAGTCCGAAGCCGGAAGAGCCTGTGTTTTCCGTCAGGATGCGAAAGCCTTCCTGGTTGGAGGGTAGCGCAAGATTTACCTTGGCGGATTCGCCTTCGGCAATGAAGTTGACCTGGGCTTCGACTTCCCAGACCTGGCGCTGTTCGCCGGGTACCCAGGGCACTTCAAAGGCAACATGGCGATAAATGGTTACCGCGATGCCGGCTACCAACAAGACACCGACCAGAAGATAAAAGGGGACACGAGACATAAAAGCGTTATTCCTTATCGTCTTTACTATCGCTGGCTTCGTCTTGAGCCGCGCTGTCGGCAGATTCACCGCCTGGGTATTCAGGACGTTCGTGCAGGTAGGTCTGGGATACGTCGATCAATGCAATATCCAGCATGAAGCGCCGTCCAAGCAGTACCGGGTAGTCCAGATGAGTGCGATCATTGAGGGTGAAATCGACATTTTGCTTGATCGGCCCCAGACGCATCAGCAAGGTGATGACCGGTCGGCTCTCTTCTCCTGAGGCTTGAACGATACGCACACGCCGAGTGATCTCTGCCTCGATCGGTTTATCACGAACGTCTTCGATGACGGTATCGTCTTCGTCGAGCGCCAGTTTGAAGCGCACCCAGTTTTCTCCTTCCCGCTCGAACTCGGTGATGTCTTTCGCGGAAATGGAGGCGGTATTGGCACCGGAATCGACTCGTGCCTTCAAATAGGTGCCGATGGTAGGAAAGCCGACCCATTCGGTGCGTCCTAGCAGCGTCTTGTTTTCCAATGCTTCTATATCGCTGGTGGGGCAATCCGCGGGCGGGGCGCTCGCTTCGTTACCAAGATTCTTGATTTCCGCTCGCAGCGATCCTAGCGCGCCCTTCATGGAATCGACGCTTTCTCCGACCTCGTCGAGGCGCGCTGTCTGCGCCGAGAAGCGATCAACGTCGCCTTCACAGCGCTGAGCCAGGCTATTTTCCAAAGCACTCAAGCGCGAATCGAGCTGAGGCGTGGTGACCAACGCATTGAATCGACCATCGTCTTGCGTTTGAGGCTGAAGCGTGCAACCGCTCAAGAGAAGTGTTCCGGCGGTGAATGCCAGCATCGCATTTCGTATTGGCATGATCATTGAAATCCTTGAAAACCATCATTACACGCGCTTGCTTGCCGACAAGCCCGCCTGGCAAATGGGCCTGATGATAAGGAGTCCATGTGCAAACGTCCATGCATCCGTTCTGGACGAAGCAACATGGCCGTTACATCAATCAGTTCTCAGAGGGCAAACGAGTACCGATGCTAGACGGATCTGCGTTCTGGTCTTAACAGTTTGCCTTGCACCCATTGTCGAACGCGCAGTACGAAAGTTTCCTGAAACATCATGCAAAACAGTACGGTAAACAACAAGAAGAGAGGGTACAGCCATATGGAAGTGTCACCCGCTGCATCCATGCACTGGCGAATGCTGGTCAAGCAAAGACTCGGCTCGCCGCTCAGGACTCGTTCAATCCGTGTAAAGATGACAAAAAGAGGGACATGAAGCGCAAACATGGGTAGCGATGCACCTCCCAGACGGTGAGCCAGACGTTGCGTGCGTGGGCTGGAGGAGGGTGACCAGTGGGCTACCACGAAGATGAGCGTGAGTTGGGCAGGCAGTAACAGTCCATTGTGCAGTAAATAGTACCAGGCAGAGCATGATGGCGCAGCAGCCATACGCCGACGACGATACAGATGGTTACGAACAAGAGCGCCAATGATTGCGCAACGCGTCCCATCCTGAGGCCCAGTTCTCTGCGTTTCGTATAAAACGAACAAAGCAGAATGCCGGCGAGGAACTCCGGCAGTCGTATCAAAGGATTTCGATGCAGAATGCCGGTTTCGGGCATGCCGAAATTCGTATAGGCGATCACGATGATAGGCGGAATCAGATAGATCGCATTGACGAGCACCATGGCCTTGAAAGGAGACTTGATACGAAACAGCCGGGGTGCCATCCAGGGAAAGGTCAGATAGAAAAAGAATAGGGCGGAGATGGACCAGGTCACCGGATTGAAAGTCAGATAGAACGGATTCCAGGCATGCAGCAAGGTCAGATTGAGAAAGCCGCTCACCGCCAATTCGGTATTGCTCATGTAGTGGGTGATGCTTTCCAGGCTTGAACCGTTGTTGGTGTCGTAAAGCACGAAGCGTATCGATGCGTTCGCATCCGCCTCGGTAATGGCCAGATAGCCCACCAGAGTCGAGACCCCCATGGCCAGGAGAACCGCACCGATATGAATCGGATAAAGATTGGAGAAACGTTTGATCCAGAAGCTTCTGGCAGGCTCACGCATGCGCTGGCGATCATCAAGATAGACGTGGGCCAGAAGAAATCCTGAAAGAACGAAGAAGGCGCTGGTAGAAAAAAAGCCGATGTCCGTAATGTATCCGGACCATCCGCTGATCGATTTATAGGTATGCAGGGTGTGGAAGATGACAATGTAGAGTCCGAGCCAGAAACGCAGCCACTCAAGCCCTATAAACCGTTCTTTTTTGCCTGCTAGCGTTTGTTTTTCCATTAATGAAACATGCCTTCGAGATGAGTCAATCCAGCTGATTCTTGTTACAGATAAAGTGAATTGAAAAATCACACCGGCTGTTCAAGAACCATGCAACAGCCGGTGTGCATTGATTTCTACTCGTTGATATCTTCTTTAATTGGCAACGGGCATACGATAGAACCAGGTCTCTGAAAGAGGACGATCACCGTCTTGCAAGTGCGCTCGTATCTCCAGCGGCTGGGTATCGTTGCTGCGTTTGACCCGCAAGATGGTACGCCAGCCGCCTTCACCTGTGTTGCGGATAACTTGGCTTTCGACCAGTTCACCGTTGTCACCCACCTTGATTTGAGCGGTAGGCTGTGTATCCGGTGACAACGAATCAAGCGCAGGCCCTTTGAAATCGACGATGAACGCAATAGACCCATCCGGCTTGCGAATCAGATCATTTTGGCGTACCTCGCCGCGAGAACGCATGGTGCTATCGGCCCAAGACAGGGACGAGTCATGGTATTGGCTTTCGTTCTTGGTCCAGTACATGCGGTAGTTGAAATCCGCCGCTTCACCAACTTCTGGCATTTCATCCGGAATCCACAGTGCTACCATGTTGTCATTGGTTTCGTTTTTCGTAGGAATCTCGATTAGCTCTAGGGAACCTGGCCCCCAATCGTTCTGTGGTTCTATCCAGGCGCTCGGACGCAGATCGTAGCGATCGATCAAATCCTCGTAGTCACGAAAATCGTGGCTGCGCTGAAGCAAACCATAGCCTTTCAGCGACTCGATATGCTGATCGCTCACTTCCACATTGGTGGGATTGACCAGCGGGCGCCATATCCAGCCGGCTTTCTCGCCATGGGCCAGCAAGCCATTGGAGTCGTGTATGGCCGGGCGGTAGTTCAGTGTGGGCGAGGGCTGACTGGGGCCGAAGAGGAACATGCTGGTCAGTGGCGCAATACCCAGTTTTTGAATGGGTTTGCGCAGGAAAATACGCGATTTCACGTCGAGCTCGGAATCTTCACCAGGCTGCAAGACAAAGCGATAAGCACCCGTGGCACTGGGAGAATCAAGCAGCGCGAATATGGTCAAGGAGTCACTGTCCGGGCCAGGCTTCTCAATCCAGAATTCGCGAAAATCGGGAAACTCTTCACCGGAAGGTGCATCCGTCTTTGAGGGGGTTTCCGTATCGATTGCCAGCCCGCGACCGGACAGTCCGTAAATTTGGTTGCGACCGATCACACGAAAATAGCTGGCTCCTTGAAACACCATGATTTCGTCGTCGATGGTATCGGGATTGTTGATTGGAAAGTGAATCTTCAGTCCCGCAAAGCCTAGATCCTGAAGATCTTCCTCAGAAAGCGCTACGTCACCGTAATGAAAATTTTCAGGTTTGAAAGGGATTTCATGAACGCCGTTATCATCAATGACATTCATTTTTACAGCGCTGACATAGTGCATCCCTTCATGAAAAAAACTTAAATTAAAGGGAAGTTTCTCATCGCGCCAGAGAGCACGGTCCATTTGATACTGAATCTGAGCGTATTGCTCGTATTCCAGGTCTCGTAGCTTTGGGGTCGTGTTGGTTTCCGGTGGCTGATAATCTTGCTGGCCGAGCTGTTTTGCCTTGTTTGCCACGTCTTCAAAATCGAAGGCCAAGGCAGTGGGAGCCGTGAGTGTCATCCATAAACCGGCCGTCATGGCCAAAGCGTAAGGGTAAGCAAGGCGTTTTCTACCAAGGGTGGTAACGCTTTGCCGTGTCGAATCGCTCACATATCACTCCTTCGTTGGATTTCTGAAGATCGCTATCTGAATGCACGCGCCTGGAAGAGTACATTTTAATAGGCTACAGCTGAAGCGCTGATCGCTGTCTTTGTCGAGAGACAAGCAGAAAGGTAGAGGGATAAGTAGAAAGAAAGGAGAGCGCTAGGACGTTTGTCATCCTGTGGGTATTGTCAGTCTGATTCCTGTAACGTGCTTGAGACAGGTCGATTAAACATGATATGGAAATCATCTAATAATACTGTATTTAACATAATATACATTATGCGAAGTATAAGAAAGGTTGCTCAAAGATAGTATTCGCTGCGCTTTGGCAGACGCTTTTCTCGATATTGTGTTCACGTCTGCCCGAATCATGTCGCTTTGCCAGCCTCAGGCTACGTCGTCTCCCGCTGGGCCGAAATACTCGAAACGTCGGTCGCTCGATGACACATCGCGTTTTTCCAGTATCTTATCGACCGCACCCATCATCGCCGGTGGCCCGCAGAAATAATAAACGGCGCTTCTATCGCCAACCAAGGATTCCAGCAGCGCATCATCCACATAGCCTTCGCTGTCGAAGCGGCCATGTTCACGGTCGCTGGCGCTTGGCTTGCTGTAGCGAACATGTACTTTCAGATTGTCGTGCTCGGCGATGAGTGTGCCGATCTCGTCCTTGAAAGGATGCACGGCGCCGTTTTCCACCGCCTGAATGAAGATGAGCGGTCTTTCCGACGTAGAGCGATCCAGTGCGTCGTGCAGCATCGACAGCAACGGCGTGACGCCCACGCCGCCGGCAATGAAGACGACAGGCTTTTGCGGGTCGGTCGGCAACTCGAGGGTAAAATTACCGCAAGGTGGCGTCAGCAGTACCCGATCGCCCACCGCCAGATGATCATGCAGATAGTTGGAGAACACGCCGTCCGGCGTTTGATCGTTCGGTGCCAGTTCGCGCTTGACGCTAATGCGGTAATACGATGCCCCTGGGGCATTAGACAAGCTGTAGTTGCGCATGGCCACGCGATCCTCGGACACCCTCTTCTGGATGCCGATATACTGGCCGGCTTTCTGGGTCTCCAGAGAATGACCGTCCGCAGGCTCCAGATACACGGATTCGATGTTGTCGCTGGCCGGCTCTCGGCGCGCAACGACGAACTCCTTGTGGTCGTGCCAGCCAAAAGTCTGTTCTTGACCGGTATAGATCTGCTGTTCCCGTTCGATGAAAATATCCGCCAGCATGCCATAGGCGGCCGCCCAGGCATCAATGACCTCATCCGTGGCGCCGTCGCCCAGCACTTCCCGAATCGATGCCAGCAGATTGCGCCCGACGATGGGATAGTGTTCGGGTTTGATCGTCAGGGAGGCGTGTTTTTGTGCAATCAGCTCGACCGCGTCCGTCAGCACCTCCGGCTCGTCGACGTGCTGGGCGTAAACGATAATGGCACGGGCCAGGGCCCGAGGCTGAGTGCCCTCGATCTGATGTACCGGGTTGAAGTAGAGCTTGACCTCCGGGTCCTGTTCGAACATTCGCTGGTACATGTGGGAAGCGATGGCTTCACCTTGATCTTTTAGGATCGGAACGGTCTTGCGAACGATATCGCGTTGAGTATCAGTTAGCATGCAAACACCTCCTTGAGTGCATCAACGATCGACGAAAACTCCGTTTTCTGTACGGGAAACAATAAAAGCCCCAACAGACCGTTGGAGCTTTTATTGTGATACTTATTTTCCGCAAACGGGAATGCCCTGTCTAGAGCGATGCCCTACTGCTTGCGTTACGCATTCTCATCCGCCGGCGCGTAGGAGCCGTCTTCCCGATGATTTTCGTTACCCGTCAGCCCCGGTGTGAATACGCAGGCCAGATGCATGGTCTTGCTGGCACGCAGCAAATGATCATCGTGCTGATCGAGAATGTAGATATCGCCTGGCTTGATCGGCCATATCTTGCCATCGGCCAGGGTTTCAACCTCGCCTTCGCCTTCCATGCAGTACACCGCTTCGAAATGGTGCTTGTAGTGAATGTGAGTTTCAGTACCTTCGTAAATCCGGGTAATGTGAAACGAGCACTTGCCGCCGTCCTGGGCCAAGGACAAACGTGTGCTGTCCCAGTTGCCGTTGGCGGCGGTGACCATGCGATCGGTCTTGCGTGCTTCTTCGAGGTTGCGAACGATCATGAGCGATATCCTTTTCTTGTGAGGCTTTCTAAAATAGTCGGGCAGCGCTGTCAGACAAGCTGCCCGTTTTGTCGCATCAGCGAAATCAGCTTAGAGCTTCCTTGGCGCTGGCTTCAAGAATATCCAATCCTTCCAGCAGGTCTTCATCGCTGATCGTCAGCGGGCAGAGGCATTTGATGACCTGTCCATCCGAACCGCAGGTTTCGATGATCAGACCATTCTTGAATGCCTGAGCCGTGATCTTGTCGGCGATATCCCCTGAGCCGACGTCCAGGCCTCGCATCAGCCCGCGTCCGCGCTCGCTTGCGGCGTGCCCTTTTTCTTCGCTCAACCCTTTTTCGTTCAACCAGGCGGCAATCTTCTGGAAGCGATCCTCGACGATACGCCCTTTACGTTGAACATCGCGCTCGAGCACGTCATTCGACCAATATTCCCGCATCGCAGCGGCCGCCGTGGTAAATGCCAGTGCAAACCCGCGGAACGTACCGTTGTACTGACCCGGCTTCCACTTATCCAGTTCCGGGCGCATCAGCACGTGAGCAAACGGCAGCCCATAGCCGGATAGCGATTTGGAGTTGGTAATGATGTCCGGCGTGATGCCTGCATGCTCGAAGCTGAAGAATTTGCCCGTGCGTCCGCAGCCCGCCTGAATGTCGTCTACGATCAGCAGAATTTCATGATCGCGACAGATCTGTTCAAGACGCTTGAGCCAGTCGAGGCCCGCGACGTTGATACCGCCCTCGCCTTGCACGGTTTCGATGATGACGCCTGCAGGACGATCAAGGCCACCGGAATTGTCACCCAGCAACTTCTCAAAGTAATCCAGGGTATCGACATGGTCACCCATGTAGCCATCGAAGGGCACGAAGCTGGCCCCTTGCGTGGGGATGCCGCCGGTAGCCTCACGGAACTTGCGATTGCCGGTAGTGGCAAGCGAGCCCATGGTCACACCGTGAAAACCATTGGTGAAGGATACGATGTGATGACGACCGGTGGCGACTCGGGCCAGACGAATGGCCGCCTCTACGGCGTTGGTGCCTGTAGGTCCGGGCAGATGCACCTTGTAGTTCAGGTTGCGCGGTTTGAAGATGACCTCTTCCAACGTCTCGAGATAATCGCGCTTGGCCTCGGTCCACATGTCCAGCCCATGAACGATGCCATCGGAGGTGATGTAATCGATCAGCGCTTGCTTGATCTTGGGATTGTTGTGGCCATAGTTCAGCGTACCCGCGCCTGCCAGGAAGTCGATGTAGCGCTGACCATCTTCCGTATGCAGCCTCGCCCCCTGGGCTTTCGTGAATACCGTGGGAAACGAACGAGAATAGGTACGAACTTCTGATTCCATACGTTCGAGAATCTGGGTTTGCATGCAATGACCTCTTGCTGAATAAATGAATGTTAGAAATCGTGGCTTAGATGCGCTGGGGATCGAAGGGGCCGATGCGCACCAGGTTTTCGGGATCGTGTTCTCCACCCAGCTGGTCGGTGGAAAAATATTCTCGGCTGTTCAACGGCGCCTGCCAGCGATCCGCAAGGCGCTTGAACAAGCCCCAGGAGGCAGTGTTGTCCGGTGTGATCGTGGTTTCGAGATGCCGTACCGATGCCAGTTCCGGACGGCTCAGTATCGCCTCGACCAGGCGCCTTGCCAGTCCGGTTCCTCGGGCTTTGTCGCCAACGGCCACTTGCCACAGAAAATAGGTGTCTGGCGCACTGTGCTTGGTATAACCGGAGACGAAACCCACGATTTCGCCTTCTTCATTGGTTGCCACTGCACAGCTGTCACGAAACTGAGTGGCCAACAGCAGATAGGCATAGGCTGAATTGACATCCAGCGGCGGACAAGATTTCACCAGCTCGTAGATACCCCAGCCATCTTCCGTGGCGGGTTTTCGGATGAACAAAGGATTGTCTGCTTGTCCAACGACTGCATCTGCAATACTGCTTTTTGCCAGGTCCGCTGACGGAGTGAACGGTTGTGTGGATGCATCCATGTCCGGGATCGCCATTGCGAGTATGGGTGAAATTGTAACAGGCGCCTGCGCATCAATCAAAATAAAGCGTTATTGCTTTATGGTTTATCTATAATTTTTTGTTATACAAGGCGCCTATCGACATCTAAACTCGATTTCTTGAGTTTAGATCAAACCCTGCCATGAAGAACTAAAAAAGCCGTCCTTTGGACGGCCTAAAATCTATTGTCTCGCAATAATGAGACTCAACGGCGAGTCGGTGTTCTCATGGTGACGAATTCTTCCGCACCTGTGGGATGAATGCCAACCGTGGCATCAAAATCCGCCTTGGTCAGCTTTGCACGAACGGCAATGGCGATCCCCTGGATCAACTCGCCTGCATCCTCCCCCACCATGTGGGCACCGACCACACGATCGCTGGCATCGTCGACGATAAGTTTCATGAGACAGCGCTCATCGCTTCCCGACAAGGTGTGCTTCATGGGACGAAAATCCGCGGTATAGACGCGTATTGCATCAAACTCTTCTCGAGCTGCTTCTTCGGACAGGCCCACGGTGCCGATGTTGGGATGACAGAACACGGCAGTGGCGATGTTGTCATAATCCAACGCAGTCGCTTGCTCATCGGCGAAATGCACACGGGTCATGTGCATCGCTTCCGCCAACGCGACCGGCGTAAGCTCCGGGGCTCCGGTGACATCGCCCAAGGCCAGAATGGAAGGTATAGAGGTCTCGAAACGATCATTGACCTTGAGCGTGCCATCCGAATTCAGCTCGATATCGAGTTTGTCCAGACCGAGTCCTTGAAGGTGCGGACGCCGACCCGTTGCAGCCAGGAGCGCATCGACTTCCAGAACTTCACCGTTGGTCAGTGACACTTTCAGTGCATCGCCTTGTTTCTCGACGGACTCGATGGTGGTCTCGAAATGCAGCTTGACGCCCTTTTTCATCATTTCATCCCGAGTGAACTCCCGCACCTCATGGTCAAAACCACGCAGGAACAGTTCGCCGCGGTAAATCAGATGTGAATCGCTACCCAGCCCGTTGAAGATGCTGGCAAATTCGACGGCGATATAACCGCCCCCCAGCACCAAAAAGCGCTTGGGGAAGGTTTCGAGGTCGAACACCTCGTTGGAGCTTATTGCGTACTCTTTACCCGGGAAATCAGGAATCCAGGGCCAGCCTCCCACTGCCACCAGAATCTTGGCCGCGCTAACGGTTTCACCCGCGACTTCCACGCGATGTGCATCGACGATTCGGGCTCGGCCATGAATCAGGCGAACATCGGCGCCGTCCAGCAAACGGCCATAGATACCGTTGAGACGCTTGATCTCCTCGATCTTGTTATCCCGAAGCGTTGCCCAGTCGAACTGTGCTGGTTGAGGCAATTGCCAACCAAAGCCGGCACTATCGGTGAAAGCCTCATGGAAATGCGCCGCATAGGAATAAAGCTTCTTGGGGACACAGCCGACGTTGACGCAGGTGCCGCCAAGGTAACGATCTTCGGCAATGGCGACCCGAGCGCCTGTGGCGGCTGCAGTGCGTGCTGCACGCACGCCACCGGAACCAGCTCCGATGACGAACAGGTCATAATCGTAATCAGCCACGTTGGTTGCTCTCCTTTCTTGAGTTGCGGCGATTTTCTTGAGTTGCGGCGATGATACCAGCCTAGAGCGTCCTTCGGCAGTAATACCGCCGATTGACCCAGCCTATGACGAGGAGTAAAAGTTCGGGGTCGACAAGCCTGGAGGAAGAAAATAGTGAGCGATATTGAACGACTGCTCGAGCAGAATCGTACCTGGTCAAAGACCATGCGCGAACAGGATCCCGAGTTCTTTTCTCGCTTGTCTCAACAGCAGAACCCTGACTATCTATGGATCGGCTGTTCCGACAGCCGCGTACCCGCCAACCAGATCATCGATTTGCCACCGGGCGAGGTTTTCGTGCATCGCAACGTGGCCAATGTTCTGTATCACAACGACATGAATGCCCTTTCGGTGGTGCAGTTCGCCGTCGATGTACTAAGGGTCAAACACATCATGATCGTGGGGCACTACGGCTGTGGCGGAATCAAGGCCGCTATCACCGGCGGCGACAACGGCATGGTCGACTTCTGGCTACATTCGGTGCGGGAGCTCTACAGTCGCCATCGAAGCGAACTTGGGGAATTACCGCTCAAACAGCAGGTCGATCGTATGTGTGAACTTAATGTCGAAAGTCAGGTAAATACCCTGGCGCACACCAAGATCGTCCAGCGAGCCTGGCTACGTGGTCAGTCACTCTCGCTGCATGGTTGGGTCTATAGCTTGGATGATGGCCTGGTCACCGAGCTCGGTTGCAGGATCGACGGCCTCGATCAGGTGCCACAGCTTTATCGGGTCGATCGCTGCAAGCCAATATCGGACAACGACCAGGACTAGTTCAACGTGAATTCAGCCTGAAAAGCCTGCCCGAAGCGTCATGGGCTGCTGCGCAACGCAACGGGTGCGAACGAGAAGATATCAAGAGGTTGCCATGTCTGGTGTCATTGTCTCTGCTGATTTTCACGCACCCCGAGGGCTGCACAACTGTCACGTGCAGACGCTGCTGCCTCGTCTGCGCGCCTTGACACCGCTTGCGCGGGATACGGAAATTCTTGATCTGCCGGACGGTGATTTCGTCGAACTGGCTTGGGTGTGCCCGGCGCCCAGACGTCAGGATGCGCCGCTGTTCATTCTTTTCCACGGACTGGAAGGCTCTTTCGATTCTCCCTATGCCAGGGATCTGCTGTCCGCGGCATCGATGCTGGGTTGGCGGGCCTTGTTGATGCATTTTCGCGGCTGCGGGCAAACCCTCAACCGCCTGCCCCGTGCATATCACTCCGGGGACACGGCGGACGCCTATTGGCTCATCGGTCAGCTTGCCAAACGCTATCCCCATGCCATTAAGGTTGCCGCCGGTGTATCCCTGGGCGGCAATATGCTGGTCAAGCTGGTGGCGGAACAAGGCGGCGATGGGCTCGATCTTGCAGGCGCCATCGCTATCAGTGCGCCATTGGATCTGGCTGCCAGCGCCGATGCCCTCAACCGTGGTTTTACCCGGGTCTATCAGCGTCACCTGCTCAAATCCCTGCATGACAAGACTGCCCGCAAAATGGCAAAAGAATCATTTCCGATCGATCTAATGCCTCAGCAATTGAGGCGGCTTGATAGTTTTTGGGCTTACGATGACCAGGTGACGGCGCCGCTTCATGGGTTTGCCTCGGCCAGCGATTATTATCGGCGGGCGTCTGCCGGGCGTTTGTTGGGAGAGATCGAGTTGCCCACGTTGATCATCCAAGCTGCGGATGACCCTTTCTTGCCGGCAAATCTATTTGATCGCCTACCTGTGCCCAGCGACGCCGTACGAGTGGAGATCACGCCTCAGGGAGGGCATGTCGGCTTCACCGATGTGCAAAAGGGCCGGCTAAGCTCCTGGCTCACCCGGCGTGTGATGCGTCAGTTGCAGGACTGGACACCGATACCTTGTCCACTAAGCCCCTTGATCAGTCGCTCATGACAACCGCTGAATTAACAGCAAGCTAGCACCGGCATTCAGGCAATGAGTTTCAGCCTATCGCGCAGCTCACTCCGGTTCCTCTCAATCCACAGTAGCCGTTGGGGTTGCGGGCCAGATATTGCTGGTGGTACTCCTCGGCGTAATAGAAATTCTCCAAGGGCTTGATCTCTGTCGTGATAGTGCCGCGGCCTGCGTCTTGTAACGCCTGCTGATAATGATCGCGGCTTTCGATAGCCTGTCGCTGCTGGGCATCGCTGGTGGTGTAGATCGCCGAACGATACTGGCTTCCCACGTCATTGCCCTGGCGCATGCCCTGAGTGGGATCGTGAGCCTCCCAAAAGGTCTGCAGTAACGTCGACAGGCTGGTCGTTTCAGGGTCATAAATCACTCGTACCACTTCAGCGTGACCAGTACGTCCACTGCAGGTTTCTTCATAGCTGGGATTGGATGTAACACCTCCGGCATAGCCCACCGCAGTGACATACACCCCAGGTAGCTTCCAGAACAAACGCTCTGCCCCCCAGAAACAACCCAGCCCCAATACAATGTCCTCATATCCATTCGGGAAAGGCGGCAACAATGAGCGACCATTGACCAGATGCTTGCCCGAAATATTCATTGGCGTTTCGCGTCCAGGCAAAGCTTCGTCGGTAGATGGTAGCTGTTGTTTATTGCGCGTCCACATGGCAAACACTCCTTTCAAACGTTCAAGCATGCTTGGTTGCATAGACATGATTAGACGGATAATGAGTAATGATGTTCAACGAGCATCAATATCCTCGCTGCTTCCAATGTTGCCGCTATTGCGTCCAAAGCTATCGGCATTACTACCAATACTGTTATCGCTGCGACCAAGATTGAAGGTATAGATCAGATCCACTGCCTGAGCGGCGCCGGACACCGCTTGGACATACAGGTTCTGAAGCAATTTATAGCGTAGGGTCAACTCCGCAATAGGCGAAAAGATACCCACGCCGTAGCTCACCTTGAGGTCGTCGAACAGATAGCCGCTGACCACTACCTGACTGTCATCGCCGCTGCCTGCGGTATCCAGAGACAAATCATTGATACCGAAGGCCTGCCCTACTTGCCCGACGGCGTTGCCCGTGCGAGACAAGGTCAATCCGATCAGGGCCGAGGTCAAGGCGCTATCGGCCCCGGCGCCGGCGTCGTCTGGCGCCCGGCCGCGCAGCAGATAAGAAAGCGCACGGCTCTCGTCCATGGCCGGCTCGGAGAATATTTTCAGACGCGGCTGTTCCGCAGGTCCCGTCACACGCAGCCCCGCGATCACACCATCCTCGGTGACGTCCGGGTTACGGATGGCCTCGAATTGCAGCCGTGGCTGAGAGGCAGGCCCACTGAACAGTACCTGACCACGACGAATGATCAAATCCTGACCAAAGGCCTGATAGCGGCCATCTTCCAGATTGACGTCGCCGAATAGCTGTACCGGTCCGCTGTCCTGACGTACCTGTAGCGTGCCGTTCAACGACGTTTCCAAGCCATAGGCTTCCAGCTGCACATCCGGCCCCAAAACCAAATCGACTTCAACGTCGAGTTGCATACCGGCCTCATTGAGCGCCTCGGAAGTGGCTTCCCCGGCCCGTTGACCGGCTTGCTCCGCGGCCTGTTCGGCTTTGCGCCTGGCTTCCTCCTCATCTTCCCGAGTAATGACCACCGCATCGGAACTCGGCGCGATCGCCGAGGGAGGCGTACCGGCTACGCTCAGCCGTGCCCAGGGAATGCGTACCTCACCGCCGATACGTAGCAGCTCAGGTGTCGCACGAACCTCGAGATCCGGGGCTACCCGCAGTCGGCCGAAATCCGGCAGCACCACCAGCAAGGGGTCGTCGGTGCCGTCCAGATCAATTTCCGCCCGCCACTCCTGCGGGGTTGGCCAGCTGGCCTTGCCGTCGAGATTGATGCGCCCTTGTTGCGCCTCTATGAAACCCTCGAGATCGGCGTTGTCACCCTGAAGCTGAACGGCGAGATTGCCATCGCGCACCTTGACGGGAATGTCCTGGCCTTGAGCACGCAGCTTGTCCAACCGAATATTGCCGGTAAGACGCGGTTCTTCCAGATTGCCTCCAAGCCCGATATCGGCGTTGAGGGAGCCTTCGAGCTCGTCCAGGGCAGTGGTCAGGCGTCGATAAGGGGCCAGCCGAATGTCGTCGATACCCAGACGCCCATCGAGAGACGCCTGCCCTGTCGGATCGTCGATCTGAAGATTGAGCTGCACCGCGCCGGCTTGCTCGAGCCCTAGGCGTGCCTCTATCTGAGCCTTCGAGTCGCTGGCATCGAGAGAGGCGTTCAAGGAGGCCGCAGGCACCGACCAAGGCTTGCCAAACGCATCACGGCCATCGATGGCAAGATTGCTTTGGACCTCGGCCTGGGCCGACCAGCGACCGCCGGAAGCCCAGCTTAGATCGAACTGACCGTTGGTCTGGCCCTGCGCAGACCAGTTTTCCGGTAACGCGGCAGAGATCATCTCCATGGGGAAGTCGTTCAATGCTAGCGTGGCAGCACCACGCTCGGCGGACGCCTTGAGAGGCTCGGTAACACACAGACGCCCTCCTTGCTGGCGCACTAGACAAAATGGCGACGCCTCGACGCTGGCGGCAGTTAGATTGGCGTTGAAAGCCAAGGCCTCTTCAAGGCGTAGATCCGCCTGTTCGCTATCCACTTCAAGCGCTGTGAGACGCCCTTTGTAGCGATCGCGAGCGGCGTTGAGACCGCCCTGTAATGCAAGAGACGCACGAGATAGCGGCATTCCCTCCGCTGCGTTAGTGGAAAAATCGAGCTGATGATCCGAAAGCCGGCCGTCGAGGGTCAAATCGATATCGGAGAAGCGCTGTCCTGCTGCGTCGACACCGCTGATATCCAGAGCGACATCAAGAGACGGATCGTCCAGGCCTTCAATATTTGCGTCGAGCTGTAGGCTCTCAAGCGAGTTTTGTGCGTAGCGTAGATCCGTGGCATCCATGCTCAGATCGAGCTGGGGCGCTTCGAAGGTTCCAGCGACCGAGAAGCGGCTCTGTATGCGCCCGCCCAGCTCCGGCAGCAGGGTTTCAAGGGCCGGCGCGTCGATTTCACCGGAAAGATCCATGCGCTCTGCAATATGGCCTTTGGCCGTCAAGCGGTTCTCGCCCTGGCGCAGACGCAACTGCTCGATGTTCCAGCGCATGTCGCTGTTTCCATCGAGCTTTGCATCGAGTGATAAAGGGCGATCCTGCAAGGTGCCATCGATATCAAGTTGGGGAATGTCTAGCTGCCAGCCACCCTCCTCGTTCAATGCAAAATGTGCCTGGGCATCGCCATCGAGACGCCCGCTGACCGCATCCGTCAGCGCATCGAGTGAAAAGTCGTCCAGATGCAGCGTGGCATCGACGTCCACGTCTGGTGCCCAGCGTGCTTCACCGCGGCTGATCAAGGAACCGCTACCGGTTGAAAGCGCAAGCGGTGTCCAGGAAAAGCGTTCGAGATCGCCATTGCCTTTCAGCGCCACCTGCACTTTCTCCGGCAGCGCAGAGCCGGAAACGAGGCCGGATAACGCCGCATCATAATCACTCAAGTCACCATTGGCTTTGAGCACGAGATCCTGCACTACGTAACTCTCTGGCGTTGCTTGAGTTGAGGACTCTTTCGTCCCAGAGGTTGCCGATGCCGTGTCTTCCGAGGAGGGTGCTTCCTGGGTGGATTTATCCCGAGAAGACTCTGGTTCTGGCTGAGGCAAGGGCCATTCCAGACGCTCGGCATTCAGGGCTATGTCAAAGGGCTTTGTGGGGGCCAGCACGTCAGCCTGAGCCTTCAATTTGGCCGCCAATGGACCCGTGGTTGTCAGATTGGCAGTCAGGTCGGACAGGCTGCCATCAAGAGTCAATCGAAGACGCTCGCCGTTCAATGGCTGCTGTTTGATACGTGCATCGAGATCGAGCCCAAGCGGGTAGTCATCCTTCAATGTGACGTTTGCGGAAAGTTCTGCATCCGCCGCCGTCGACGCCAGTGCCAGACTCGAAAGGCGTACCTCATGGCCGTGCCCTTTCAGGCTGATGGCCAGACGCTCCACCGTCTGCTCGGTCGGTCCGGTGATACGAAAATCCTCGACCACCAGGCTAGGGACATTGACGTCCATGGGCAGTTCGATATCCGGCAGGTCCAGGCGTTCGCGCTCCTGTAGCGGACGAGTGTCCGTCTCCGCGGGCTGGTCGGTAGCCGACTCTTCTGCCACCGTTTCTCGAGAATCATCCGTGATAACGTCATTGGCGGCATCGATTGCTTCGCTCGCCAGACGTGGCTGAGACAAGAGTGGCATGGCCTGATCGCTTTCACTGGAAGATGCGTTGCCAGAGGTGTCGCTAATGGCCAAGGCCTGACCCGGCGATACCGGCAGGCGCAGTTCACTGTTGACCAGCCGGGTTGGCAGCAGGGTCGCGGAATGGCCCGCAAGCCGGGCGCCGGTGGTAAAGCGCTGCCAGGTCAAGCGTGTGCCATCCGCCAGACGAACGTCCACATCGCGCAGCTCGATGGCGCGCAGTTCGATGGGGAATGGCAGCGTGATCGAAGGCAATCCGCCCTCGTCCGTCGTTTCCTGCGTTGGCTCTGGTTCGGTGGCATCGCTTTGGGCGATACGAACATCGACCTCCTCGAGCTGAAGAGCATCCAGACACAGCTTGCCGTCAAACACGCAGTCGTCCGCCCAGTCCAGATGCAATCGCCCTACCTTGATACGGGCTGGGCCGGCATCGAGTGCAAGCCCGGTCAGCGTGAACTCATCCAGCGGTGCTCCGCTGACGCTTTCCACCTGCAGGAAATCGCGTTTCTCGACCTGGGATATCAACCAGCCGGTGCCCCAGGGCGATAGGGCCAGCCCAAGAAGAAACAACAATAGACCCAGTAACCAGAACGGTAACCACAGCAATAAACGAAGCAAGAGAAAAATCAAAACTCGGGTCCTATGGCGAAATGCAGTCGGAAAGCATCATCGCTATCGAAGGGATGCGCGACATCCAGACGAATCGGGCCTACCGGGGATATCCAGCGCACGCCAAGGCCCGCCCCGGTCGCCAGATCTTCCGGCCACCAGTCGTTGAAGGCGTTACCGGTATCGACAAAAGCCGCTCCCCACCAGTCGCCGGTGACACGTCGCTGCGCCTCTATGCTAGCGGTGAGCTGCTGTTGCCCCCCCAGCAGATCGCCATCTTCGTTTTCCGGCGCGAGACTTTCGTAACTGTAGCCCCGCACGCTTCGATCACCCCCGGTAAAAAAGCGAAGCGAAGGCGGAATCTTCGAGAAATCGTCGGTACTCATGGCGCCGATGCCGGCGCGTCCCACGAAGCGCATGTTGCTTCCCCACATACGAATCCATTGGGTGTCGAAAATAGCGCGCGCGAACGTCGCCCCGGAACCCCAGACTTCATCGGAAACTTCAAGGGTAATACGCTGACTATCTCCCCAGGTGGGGAAGCGCGGGTTACGTGTGCGCGTACGAGCCCAGCTGATGCCGGGATAGTAGAGCAGTATGTCGGTGTCCTGATCCGCCTGGATGTAATCCTCGTAGGTCGTGCGAAAATAAATTCGCTGTATCCAGTCGTTTTCAAAACGCCAGCGGCGAGCGAACTCTATCGAGGCTTCGAGACTCTCGGTATCCTCGATATCGCGATTCTTGAGTCCGTAAAGCACCTCGTAACGATCACTCAGTGGATCTTCCAGCGGTATCAGATATTCGCCGCTGAACTCCTGTTCGGGGCCGGACAGGTACAGATTATGATTGAGGCTATGGCCGTTTTCGTTGAGCCAAGGCTGCTGCCAGGAAAATTGCGTGCGTGGCCCTACGTCCGTGGCAAAACCAATACCTACTTCGAACTGGTGTCGATCCGCCGGTATCAACGTAATGTCGATAGGCACTCGCGGTGGCCGTTCGCTGCCGGTACGTACCGCCGCCTCGATGGCGCCACTTGCCAGCAACGTAGGTTTCTGGGGTTGCATGGGCGACGAGGTCGAATGGCGATCGACGGCTTCCCACCAGTTGCGCTGGGCCTGAGCGACGGTATCCGCGCCCTGCTGCAGTCGCGGGCGCACCGCTATGCTACGAAACCAGCCGGTCTCACCCAGGCGCTGATTGTACTCTGCAAGATCACCAGCGAGGTAAGGATCCCCGGGCTCGAAATTGAGCATGTTGCGCAGTCGCGATACTTCGATCTGACTGCCCTGATAGTCAACGTCGCCAAAGACATGACGCTCACCGCTGTCGAGGGTCAGATAAATGCGGGCACTCTCTTCCCAGGGGCGTATCTCCAGACGATGATCCGTAAAGCGAGAGTCGAAGTAGCCGCGCTCAAGCGACAAAGTGGATAGCTTGCTGCGTAAGCTGTCGTAACGATCCTGGCGCAGCGGCTGACCTACCTTCAGGGGCGTGCTGGCAAGTGCTTCCTGAAAGGCCTCGTCGTCTTTGGCATCGTTTAGCAAGGTGACATCGAGGACAGTTATCTTGGCTCTGGCGCCGGGCTTGATGGCGATTTTTGCCTGCTTGATCTTTCTTTCGTCCTGCTTGTCCTCGTTCTTTTCATATTGAAGAGTGATGTCGAACTGCGGTTCGTAATAGCCAAAAGCCTTGAGGGCCTCGCCGGTGCGCTGGGTGATCTCGTATTCCAGTCGGTCGCGTCCATAATCGTCCGCGTCGAGTTCAGCCAGGTAGTTTTCGACGTTCTCGGCGACGTCATCCTCTACGCCGGTGATTTTCGTATCGAGTGCCACTGCCTTGAAGCTGCAGGAAAGAAGTAACAACAGGATCAGCGGTTGTTTGATAGGTAGCGTGCCCATGGTCGATCAGTCTGCTCCCGACGGTCGAACCAACGAGGTCGCAGACACAGACGTGCCGCCGCGAAAGGATCTTTCAAGCAATAGCGGCGTTCTAGGTTCGTGCATTTCCCTTGCCCCTTCCCCTATCGAGTTATTGTTGATTATTCCAGACGATCACTAAGATTTTCCACACTGGCACTCAATACAAGTTGTCCTTGACGCAGTTCGGTAAGACTTGCTCGATTGGATTGAATGGCTGCATCGAGTTCGTCAAAGCGCGCTCGCTGCTGTTGGCTGGCTTCTTCCAATGCCTCAATGCGCGACGCAGTACTATCCATTCGTTCCTGTACTGTTGCCAGTGTTTTATCGAGGTCTTGACCGGCAAACGACTGAATCTGATCCTCAAGTTCGGTGATAGTTCCATTCATGGCTTGTAGCCGCTGTTCAAGGTCGTCTCGCGTGGCACCGGCGTCTTTCAAACGCGTATCAAGTGCTGCGCGCGCCTTCTCGCCACTTTGTTCCAGCGTGGTCAGCGAGCGGCCCATGGCATCGAGCGTGGCCGAGAGCGTATCGCGTTCCTTGCGGGCGGTTTCAAGTCGTTTGGCCGTCGCCTCTGGATCGATCTTGGCAGCACGCTCCTGAAGCGTCTTCAGCAGTGTTGCGAGTTCTTGCTGACGATCGTTCAAAGACTGCTGATTCGATGAAAGCTCATTCAGCTGTGCCTTGAACCCAGTGCCTTGCTGTCGATCGTCTAGACTATCAAACCGGGCGTGCAGGTTAGAGAGCTGGCCATCGAGTTCACGCTGTTTGGTTTGCCACTCCTGGCGGTCGAACCAGTAGTAGACCCCCATCGACACTAGCGCCGCCAACAGGATCAGGCACAGGAACCATAGAGCGCGAGTCTTGCCACGGTTGTCAGGCCGCGAGGATGAACGATGCCGTGGTACCGTCTCATTATCGGGCTCCGGTACGATCGGCGTCGTCATTCGCGGCTCGTCCGAGCGATTCATGACATCTCCTAAACTATCTGTTCTGCGTTATTCACGTAATTCGGTGTACACGAAAAATTCTTTGATCCTGGAACTGAACGCTACCCTCTGGTTGGGCGGTTGGCATGATTGGCTCCCAGGCGGCAGACTGCTAGGATGATACGACACCATGTCTGCAGATGCTTGGTATCATAAGGTTTTCTATCAAGTACTGTATTCCACGGTGAATTAAAAAAGGAGTTAACCAATGGCATTCGAACTACCCGCTCTTCCCTATGAGAAAAATGCACTGGAACCGCATATCTCGGCGGAAACCCTGGAATATCACTACGGCAAGCACCACCAGGCGTATGTAACCAAGCTTAACGATCTGACCGACGGCACCGATGACGCCAACAAGTCCCTTGAAGAGATCGTCAAGTCCGCCTCGGGTGGTTTGTTCAACCAGGCGGCTCAGGTCTGGAACCACACCTTCTACTGGCACTGCCTCTCTCCCAATGGCGGTGGCGAGCCCTCCGGTGCCCTTGCTGAAGCCATCAACGCCAAGTTCGGCTCCTTCGACAAGTTCAAGGAGGAGTTCAGTGCCAAGGCAGCGGGCAACTTCGGTTCCGGCTGGACCTGGCTGGTCAAGACCGACGACAGCGGCGTCGATATTCTCAATACCGATGATGCCTCGACCCCGATCGCTGAAGGCAAGACCCCTTTGCTGACCATCGATGTATGGGAGCATGCCTATTACATCGATTACCGCAATGCTCGTCCTAAGTATCTCGAGGCGGTCTGGAACGTGATCAACTGGGATTTCGTGGCCCAGAACTACAGCTGATACCCTTTCATAGGTCATATCGGCTCGTTGCAGGATTGCTGTAACGCACTACGCCGCATTGCGGGGCGTAGTGGCGTTGGCGGTTCAGTCGATAAATATGCCAAGAATCAGGGATCCGCGCGCGACCGATACCGCGATAAATCAATCCCCTGGCCGCGACATAGTTGGGGTCGTAGATGTTACGCCCGTCCAGAATCAGTTTGGCTCCCAACATTTCTTTCAGACGACGCCAATCCGGATTCCAGTAAGGCTTCCATTCGGTAACCAGCATCAATGCATCCGCTCCCTCGCAAGCGTCATAGGGATTATTGTCGCAAAGTGTCAGCAGCGGATGGTCCCCTACCTCGGCGCGCACGGCAGGCAAGGCAGCAGGATCATGAAGGCGTACATGTACCCCCTGAGCCCATAGGGCGCGCAGCAACGTCAATACCGGGGCGTGGTCGATGCGCGCAGTGCCGGGTTTGAAAGCGGCCCCCCAGATAGCCACGGTACGTCCTTCAAGCTGCCCATGAAAATGCCCCCAGAGCTTGCGGAACAGAGTCTCCTTCTTGTTCTCGTTGATATCGAGGACCTGTTCGAGAAGATGGGATTCCCGACCGGTGGCCATCTGCACGTCTGCCAGACGCATCAAGTCCCGAGAAAAATTGGGACCGCCAAAACCACAGCCCGGATAAAGATACTCATAGCCGATCCGGCTGTCGGCCCCCATGCCTCGGCGCACATGCTCCACATCGACTCCAAGTGAGTCCGCCAGTCCGGCTACCTCGTTCATGTAACTGATGCGGGTGGCCAACATGCCGTTGATGGCCAGCTTGGTCAGCTCCGCGGCACGGCGCGGCATGCGATGAATATTCTCGGCACGACGATTGAAGGCGCGCAGCAGTTCGCGTACCTGGCGCTCCGCCCAGTCATCTTCGCAACCGAGTAGCCAACGCGACGGCCGTGTAAACGCTTGCCAGGCACGACCTTCCTCGATCATGTCCGGCAGCATGACGGCTGCCTGAGAGGCATGCCTGAGCAGCCCTTCCAGGGCTTCGGTCTGGCCGATCGGGAACATGGAGTTGTTCACTACCACCAGCGGCGACGTCTGATATTCGGCAATCGCGTCGATGAAATGTTCGGCGGTTTCACGTTGGTCCGGTGCCAGGGCCAACCAGACTACGTCCGCCTCCGTGAGTGCAGACGGCGTGTCGACGAGCTTGAGGGCGCCGGAGGAGCAGCTCTCTTCGAGCTGATCGGTGAGCACCGGCTCGCGGTTCAACCACTGGGCTTCGCGCAGCTGCGACCAGGGCATGTCCGGATGCGGGTACCAACTCACCTGATGCCCGACCGAAGAGAGCGCGGTAGCGGCAACGGCGGCGGCCAGCTCACTGCCATGTACGATGATACGCATCGATTCAGCCCTCGTTGGCGTAGCGCTGGAGCAGTTCGTTGAAGCCTTTACCGAACTTGGGATGGCGCTTGGCTAGTACCAGGGTGGCCTCGAGATAGCCAAGTTGATGGCCGCAATCGTAGGTCGCTCCCTGCATGCGATACGCAGCGACGTTGCTGTCCTTGCGTAGCGCATCGATGGCATCGGTCAGCTGAATTTCATTGCCCGCCCCAGGCGTGGTTTTGGCCAGCAGCGGGAAGATCGCGCCGGGCAGCAGGTAGCGACCGATTACTGCCAAAGTGGAAGGCGCTTTCTCGACGTCGGGTTTCTCTACCATGCCGGTGATGGGGGTGCTCTTGCCAGGCTCGGGAGAATCGCCTTCCAGGGCCACGATGCCGTATTTATGCACCATGTCCTGAGGAACGTTCTCCACCATGATCTGGGCTTCGCCCTTGGCATCGAAGGCGTCGATCATGCCGGATAGATCGTTGTGTGCGAGCCCTTCGTCATCGACCAGCACATCCGGTAGCAGCACGGCGAAGGGGGCGTCATCCCCAATCACTGGGCGGGCACAAAGTATTGCATGGCCGAGGCCCAGCGGTTCTGGCTGGCGTACGCTGATGATGCTGACATCATCAGGGATGATGGCGCGCAGCTCCTCGAGCAGCTCCTTCTTGCCCTTTGCCTCTAACGTCGTTTCAAGTTCGAAGTGCTTGTCGAAGTGGTTCTCAATGGCGCTCTTGCTGGAGTGCGTCACCAGCACGATTTCCTTGATGCCTGCCTTGACCGCTTCTTCGACCACATATTGGATCACCGGCTTGTCGACGATCGTGATCATTTCCTTAGGAATAGCCTTGGAAGCAGGCAAGCAGCGAGTACCGAGTCCGGCAACGGGTAGAACGGCTTTACGAATCATGGGGTCCCTTCTGCATGATGAGTTGATGAAGTGAGTGATCCGCTCATCGACGGTGAATGACGATCGCGGATTCTGACGTCATGCCAGCAAACGTGCAATGCTGCCACGTTCCGGCGTTTCGATCACGCCATGTTCACAAACGATGACATCGATCAGCGCAGCGGGAGTGATATCGAACACTGGATTGAATACCTCGATGCCTTCTGGCGCCACGGCTCGCTCGCCTTGGTGAGTCAACTCTCTGGCATCGCGCGTTTCGATAGGAATGGCTGCCCCGCTCTCCAAGGAAAGATCGAAGGTGCTGACGGGTGCCACGACCATGACCTTGACGCCGTGATGGCGCGCCTGTACTGCTAGTGCGTAGGTGCCGATCTTGTTGGCGACATCACCGTTGGCCGCAATGCGATCGGCACCCACTATCAGCCACCCAATCTCGCCGCGAGCCATCAGTAGCGAGGCCGCGGAGTCCACCGACAATACCGCCGGAATTTCTTCTTGTTGAAGCTCCCAGGCGGTCAAGCGTGCGCCTTGCAACCAAGGACGTGTTTCATTGACGTGCACTCGCGTGATGAGGCCCTTGGCCCAGGCACTGCGAATCACCCCTAGCGCCGTGCCGTGACCACCGGTCGCAAGCGCCCCCGTGTTGCAGTGTGTCATCACGCTACACCGACCATGTCGAGCGATCAGCTCACTACCCAATCGCCCCAGGGTCAGATTGTCGCTTCTATCGCGCGCATGAATGCTGCCTGCCATCTCGAGCAAAGCGGTTACCGGGGGGTGAAGCTCATGGCGATGCTCATCAATGACGGCACTCATGCGGGACAACGCCCAGAATAGATTGACCGCTGTGGGACGAGACGCGCCAAGATGTTCGATGGCTTCTTTCAACTGATCATGCCAGTCGGCACCGGTGCTTCGCTGCGCCTCCAGCACGACGCCATAGGCCGCAGCGATCCCAATCGCTGGAGCGCCGCGAACGACCATGTCGCCGATGGCCTTTGCGGCGTCATTCGCGCTGGTGACAGGCAACAACTCATGACGCTCCGGCAAGACTCGTTGATCGAGCAGCTCCAGCGAGCCGTCACACCAGCGAATGGGGTCGATAGGATTGGAATCGATGGTCATTGTCGTCATTCGCGCCTCCGAACGTATAAAAGGATATCGAGTGGTAACCCCCGCAAAGGACGGCAAGAAATAGTAGAATGCCCCGCATGATACCGAAGGAGGTTGGTAATGCCATCCACCGCGACCCAGGAAGTCGAGTTACTGATCGAGGCCCGCTGGATTCTACCGATGAGTGAGGGGCTACCGGTGCTCGAACGATACGCCATTGCTATAAAAGATGGCTGTCTAAAGGGCCCTTGGCCGATTGACGAAGCACGCAAGCATGTCACTGCCAAACGTAGGCTGTGCCTTGATCATCATGCCCTGTTGCCAGGCTGATAAATGCTCACAACCACGCCGGTATGAGTCTGATGCGGGGCTATGCGGACGACCTGCCCCTGATGATCTGGCTCAACGAGCACATATGGCCTGCGGAGGCGAAACATGTCTCCCCGGCATTCGTGGCGGATGGTACGCGCCTGGCGATGGCGGAGATGCTGCGCTCTGGCACCACTACCTTTGCAGACATGTATCTGGCGCCGGAGGCGGTAGGCGACGTGCTCGAGCAAGGCATCATGCGAGCGCAGCTTTGTACGCCGCTGATCGATTTCCCCACCCCTTGGGCCGCGAACTTCAGTGATGGCCTCGAGCTTACCCAAGCACTCTACGAGCGTTATCGCCATCATCCGACCATCACACTGGCCTTCGGCCCCCATGCACCCTACACCGTAAGCGACGACAGTCTGACGCGATTGAGTGAGGCGCAAAAACGACTAGGCCTATCCATACAGATGCATGTGCATGAAACGGCGGATGAAGTCGAACAGAGTCTGGAGCAATATGGCAAACGCCCGCTGCGACGACTGTTGGAATCAGGACTACTGGGGCCTCATTTTCAGGCGGTTCACATGACCCAGATCGATGATGACGATCTGGCCATCCTGCAGGACAGCGGCACCCAGGTGATTCATTGCCCCCAATCCAATCTGAAGCTGGCCAGCGGGTTCTGTCCGGTGGCACGATTGCAAGAGGCCGGCGTCAATGTGGCGCTGGGTACCGATGGCGCTGCCAGCAACAACGATCTGGATATGTTCGACGAGCTCAAGAGCGCTGCGTTACTGGCCAAAGGGGTAAGTGGTAACGCTGCCGCCCTGCCCGCCATGGCGGCCCTGGCCATGGCTACCCGAAACGGGGCGCGAGCACTGGGTCTGGGCGAGCGCATCGGCCAACTCAGCCAAGGTTTTGCCGCGGATCTCATCGCCGTGAATCTACAGGCCATCAATACGCTCCCGGTCCATAATCCTGCCTCCGCCATCGTGTATGCCATGAACAGTCGTCAAGTGAGTCATGTCTGGGTTGACGGTAAGTGCCGGGTCAACGAGGGCGAACTAATGGATATCGATCTGAATCAACTCATCTCCATGGTCACCGAACATCAACGGGCCATGGCGGGTATCAGCCAACCAGGAGAGGCGTCATGAGTTCAGCGCAACATACAAACGAAAACCATCGCGGCAATGTGGATCAGTCCGAAATTGCCAAGTTCGATGCCTTGGGCAGCAGCTGGTGGGATCGGGACGGTGATTCCAAGCCCTTGCACGACATCAATCCACTGAGACTCGATTTCATCGATGGCCGCGCCGGTCTGGCAGGCAAACAGGTGATCGACGTGGGCTGCGGTGGCGGCATACTGAGCGAAGCCATGGCGCACCGAGGAGCCAAGGTCACCGGTATCGATATGAGTGAGGCGCCTCTTGCCGCAGCTAGATTGCATCAAGAAGAGACCGGAGCCAACGTGGAGTATCGTCAGGCAAGTGCTGAAGAGATGGCTGATGCGCGTGCAGGTGAATTCGACGTGGTGACATGTCTTGAAATGCTTGAGCATGTACCGGACCCCGCCGCAGTCGTGCGCGCCTGCGCCACTCTGGTAAAACCTGGCGGTCATGTTTTTTTCTCGACCATCAATCGCAATCCCAAGGCCTATGCGTTTGCGATCTTGGGTGCTGAATACTTTCTGGGACTGCTGCCCAAGGGCACCCACGAATATCGCAAGTTCATTCGCCCTTCGGAGCTTTCCAGCTGGTGTCGTGCTACCGGCTTGCGGGTTCGCGAGCAGACCGGGCTGACCTATAACCCTGTGACGCACCATTATCGTCTGAATGTTCGCGACGTCAGCGTCAATTATATGATGCACTGCTCTCTGGAGGCGCTGTGACGGCCCTTTTCTTGGCCAGTCCTCAGGCGTTGCTATTCGATCTCGATGGCACCTTGATCGATACCGCGCCGGACCTGGCCCGGGCAACCAACGCCTTGCGCGATCATCATGGGCTTGAGGCACTGCCTTTCGAAATGATTCGACCTGAGGTCTCGAACGGCGGTAGTGCCTTAGTTACCCTCGCGCTAGGACTGGAACAGGATCATCCGGACCATGCTGCCGCACGCACTTATCTCCTGGAGGCCTATGGTCAAGGTGTCGCGATAGAGAGCCGGGTGTTCGAAGGATTGGAGCGTTTACTGGAGTGCTGGGCCAAACCGCCCCGGAGCTGGGGTATCGTCACCAACAAGCCGCGAGCCTACGCCGCACCGCTGATTGATGCCCTTGATCTGCATCCCAGCGTATTGCTTTGTGCGGACGATCTGCCAGTTCGCAAGCCGGACCCGGAGCCACTTTGGGAAGCGGCTCGGTGCCTAGATGTCGCGGTAAAAGAGTGCTGGTACATTGGCGATCACATTCGCGACATGCAGGCAGCGCGTGCTGCGGGGATGCGCGCAATCGCCGTGGGCTATGGCTACATCGACGAGAACGAAGATCGGCAAAGCTGGAACGCGGATCAATGGTTTGAAAAACCAAGCGATCTGGTAGCTGCTTTATTGGAAGCTGAGACTCGGTAGCAGATTGCATCCTTCAAAAAAACGCCTCCAGTGGGAGGCGTTTTTTCTTGATTACTTGATCACTTCTTGGACGGTTGGGCATCGAAACGTTCGCCGCTATGCCCGCGGCTATCCGGCCCCATCAGCCACAAATAGGTAGGCATAATGTCCTCTGGGGTGCGCAAAACATCAGGGTCTTCCGCAGGAAATGCCGTTTTGCGCATTTGAGTACGGGTGGCGCCGGGATTGAGGCTATTGACCCGAATGGAAGTCAGATTGTCGAGCTCATCCGCCAACACTTCCACGAACCCTTCCGTGGCGAATTTAGAAACGGAATAGGCCCCCCAATAGGCACGACCTTTGCGACCGACGCTCGAAGAGGTAAAGATCACCGAGGCATCCTTAGATGCCTTGAGCAGTGGCAACAACGCCTGGGTCATCCAGATCGGCCCGTTGATATTGACCTGCATCACCTGTTCCCACAGCTCGGGATTATAGTTCTCAAAGGGTGTGATACGCCCAAGTAATCCTGCATTGTGCAGGATGCCGTCGAGCCGACCGAATTCCTGATCAAGCGTTTCGGCCATGTCCCGGTAATCCTTGAGTGTCGCCCCTTCAAAATTCAGCGGAAAGATTGCCGGTTGGGGCTACCCTGCTGCTCGATTTCGTCATATACCTTTTCGAGTTTGGCAATGGTGCGCCCAAGCAGGATTACCGTTGCACCGTGACGTGCATAAGTCAGCGCCGCCGCGCGCCCAATGCCGTCACCGGCACCTGTCACCAGAATGATTTTATCGCTTAGCAGATTGGCAGGCGCCTGATAATCCGTCTTGTTCATCATCACGACTCCTTGGTTCACCTTCTGAGTTCCCACCGCGCGCAATGTTCGATTAATTAGCCTAGAGCCCCGATTGATTCATGAAGTCCGCGGCCATGCTGGCAGCATTGCTTTGCGGGAACTCCTGGCGCACGCGATCAAGCAGCTTCTTGCTTTCATCTGGCTGGCCCTGACGCGCCTTGAGCAGACCCAGTTTATACAGAGCATCCGGCATCTTGTTGCTCTGAGGATAGTCCTCGACGACGCGATTGAACGCCTGAGAGGCGGGTTCGAGCTCGGAGCGACTGGAGTAGAGTTCGCCCAGCCAATAATAGGCATTGGCGCGTAGCGGCGAATCTGGATACTCATTGACGAAGGCTTCGAAATCCTCGACGGCAGCATCGAAATTTCGCGCCTGCACTTTCTGAAACGCTGCCTGGTAGGCTTGCTGCCCGTTGCCCTGGCTATTATTACCAGAGGTATTGTCAGTTGCCGCGTTAGTCGACGACTGCGGAGCGGCTTCGGGCGTTTGAGGTGCTTGACTGTTGCCTTGCGCCGTACGTTGCTCTAGATCGAGATAACGCTCTTGAGAAAGCTGTTTTTGCTGCTCGAGTTGATAGCGTAATTCTTCGATCTGGCCACGCAGCTCTTGTATCTGACGCTCGTTCTCCTGAAGTTGATTGAGTATTCTCAGGTTGGCGCCGGCGGTAGCCCCTTTAGCTTGGGTGTTCTGATAGAAATTGCTTGATCCTGATGACAGATCTTGCACCGTTGGAGCGGCCCCTACGGACAGCGGGAGCAATAATGCTCCCGCGCCGCACAGCCTTTTCAGACCGTGTTTCATGATTGACTCCGTAGCAACAGCTTAGTAATCGAAGACTACACGGCGATTTTGCGCGTAGGCGTCTTCGGAATGACCATCGACTGCGGGACGTTCTTCGCCGTAGCTGACGATTTCAATTTGAGAATCGGCAACGCCTTGCACCGCAAGATAACGCTCTACGGCTTTTGCGCGTCGCTCACCCAATCCCAGGTTGTATTCCCGTGTGCCGCGCTCGTCACCATGGCCTTGCAACACTACCCTGGCATTCGGGTTTGAGCGTAGGTACTGGGCGTTTGCATTCAATGTAGACTCGAACTCGGGACGGATAGTTTCTTTATCATAGTCGAAATAGATGGTGCGCTGCTGGGGGGCTCGTCCCTGCCCCTGTCCTTGACCTTGGCCCTGCATACCTTGTCCCTGCATGCCCTGGCCTTGCCCCATGCCAGTGCCATTGGTCTGGCCCATGGTTGCTCCCTGCCCTCCAGCACCCCCGGCGCTGCCATCCATGCTGCCATCCTGGGTGCCACCGGTGCTGGAACAGCCCGCCACGAATGCGAGTGCCACGACAACGATCAGGCTTTTTACGTAGTTGTTGAGTTGCATTATTAACTCCTTGCTCGAAATCAGTATGACGCGATTTTTTTAATTGAGAAATGGCGACCAGGCAGGTTCGCGCACATCGCCTTGAGCAGAAGGCAAACGATAAGACGCTTTACCATCCGCTGATACCACACCCAGAACACCTCGATTACCTTCCTGGGTAGCGAAGATTATCATGCTCCCGTTCGGCGCAACACTAGGCGACTCATCCCAACGAGTGTCGGTCAATACGGTCAGACGATCAGTCTTCATATCTTTCTTTGCAACATGATAACCGTCGCTTGCACGGTGAATCATGAAGATGTTCTCGCCGATGGGAGAGAAGCGCCCTCTTGAGTTGTAATTACCGGTGAAAGTGACTCTTTTTGCTTCTCCACTGGAAAGGTCATAGCGATACAGCTGAGGACCGCCACTACGATCGGAAGTGAATAGAAGACTCTCACCATCCGGTGACCAGTCCGGCTCGGTATCGATGGCTGAATTGTTGGTCAAACGCTGAAAATTACCTGCGGCAATATCCATGGTGTAAATTTCGGGCTGACCATCCTTTGAAAGCGACATGGCCAGTTTGCGTCCATCCGGCGACCAGGTCGCAGCACCGTTGATTCCTTCAAAAGACGTCACCTGAACACGCTGACTATTGGACAGGTTTTGAACGTATATGGCAGGTCGACCCGTTTCGAAGGAGGTATAAGCAAGCTTGTTGCCATCCGGCGACCAGGCAGGTGACATGATGGGCTCATCGGAGGTCAGAATCTGCTGACTGTTATGCCCATCCGCGTCGGCAATGTGCAAACCATAACGCCGATTTTCGGCTGAGCCTTCAGCGGTGACATAGGCAATTTTAGTGGAGAAAGCACCGCGAATGTCGGTCACGGCCTCGAAGACCTGATCGCTGATGTAATGCGCGGCGGAACGCAGTTGGTTCTGCCCGACGGTCACCACTTCACCCAGCATGCGGCGTTCACCATAGATATCCAACAACTCGAACTGAATGCGATAGCTGTTGCCTTCCGGGGTGACCTGACCCACCACCAGGTAGTTGCTATCCACGGCGCGCCAATCACGATAATTGACCTGCTCGCTACTGCTGGGTGTAGCAATCAAGGCGTTGTTTGCAAGAGGAGAAAATTGACCGCTATGGGCTAAATCGTTGCGCACGATTTCAGCAATATTTTCCGGCAGATTAGCCTGCCCCTGCTGGGCAAAGGGGACGACTGCAATAGGTACGGCGCGATCGCTGCCCTGAGTAATTTCGATCGTAAGATCGGCCTTGGCAAGGGTGCTGACCATCAGCAGCAAGACCGTCAGCATGGCAAACACGGGTTTCATCAACGGGCATCCTTAGGATTGAAGTTCAAATTGAATTGACGAAATTGTCGTTGAGCAGCACCAGGTAGATCGCGCATCTCGCGAAACGGCGCCGCGCGCTCTACCGCCTGTAGAACCGAACGGTCAAAGGCGGAGTTCCCGCTACTCTTATTGATTGTAGCGCTGGCAAGCTCTCCAGTAGGCAATAGTTGAATGCGTACGGTAGCCTGCAACTCGCCGCCGCTGGTCGGGGGTAATATCCAAGCTTGCTCGATAGCGGCTCTCACCAGACTCTCGAAGCCATTGGCGGCTTGCTCGGCCTGTTTGGCGTTGGCAATGGATTCTGCTTCTCCAGCAATCATGCTCTCAAGAGACGACTGAGCGGCACGTTTTGCGGCAGCGGCGGCTTCCTCTGCTTTGCGTCTGGCTTCTTCGGCTTTTTTGCGTTCGGCCTCTGCAGCAGCTTGCTTCTTGGCTTCTTCCGCTTTCTTGCGTTCGGCTTCGGCAGCAGCTTGCTTCTTGGCTTCTTCGGCCTTCTTGCGCTCGGCTTCGGCAGCAGCTTGCTTCTTGGCTTCTTCGGCCTTCTTGCGCTCGGCCTCCGCAGCGGCTTGTTTTCTGGCTTCTTCAGCCTTCTTGCGTTCTGCTTCGGCTTGTTTCTTGGCTTCTTCCGCTTTCTTGCGTTCAGCTTCCAGTTGAATCTGCTTCTGGCGCTGCTGTTCACGTTGTTGAGCTTCTTGCTCGGCTTGCTGTGCTCGGCGCTGAGCCTCGGCTTCGGCCTGTTGACGTGCCTCTTCCTTTGCTTGTTGCTCGGCTTCCCGGGCAGCTTGGGCCTCGGCTTGTTCTTGCGCTGCCTGCTCTTCGGCAGCCTGCTGCTGCGCCGCTTCGGCTTGTTCCTGAGCCGCCTGCTGCTGTTCAGCCTGCTCGGCTTGCTGGGCTTGCTGGGCGGCTACTCGCGCATCTTCTGCGCGCTGTGCCTGATCGGTAGTGGTTTCTGTGCTGACCAAGGTCGCTTGAACGATGGACGTACTACTCTCTTCAGGCTCGCCTGCGGGCCAGCGCATGGCAGCAATCAACAGCACCGTGACGTGTACGCCGATAGCCAGCAGTGTGGGCACTCCATAGCCTACTCGTTTTTCATGTCTTGCCATTCCGCGTCCTCAACTGTCGCCTGGAGGCGGATCGGAAATAAGACCGACGTTTGGCACTCCAGCGGTCTGCAAGGTACCCATCAATGTCACGACCTGGCCATAGGCAACATTACGATCGCCACGGACGAGCACCGGTGTTTCCGGACGGCGACCAAGAATGGCGATGACCTTGTTACTGATGTCATCCAGTGAGACCGCCGTTTCCTCATCCCCCAGTGAGATGAAGTACTGCCCTTCCTTGTCGACTGACACGATGATGGGTTCGTGATCTTCTGTCGCCTCGATAGGCTCCGATGTCACTTCCGGTAGATCGACCTGTACGCCCTGGGTCAGCATGGGTGCGGTGATCATGAAGATCACCAGCAGTACCAGCATCACGTCGATGAACGGCACCACATTGATCTCGCCCATGGGCTTGCGGTTCGAGCCGCGATTGAATGGACCATGCATGGTCTGGTTCTCTCCCAATGATCTCTAAGTTCGTTCTCAGGCCGCTTCGCGCTCACCGCGTCCCTGCAGGTTGCGATGCAGGATGGAATGAAACTCTTCAGCGAAGTCTTCGTACTGTCCTAGCAGACGATTGGACTGAGCAGAGAGACGGTTATAGAAAATGACGGCGGGAATGGCCGCGAAGAGGCCCATGGCCGTAGCGATCAGCGCCTCTGCAATCCAAGGGGCGACGGTGGAAAGCGTGGCCTGCTGGGCCATGGAAAGACTCTGGAATGAGCCCATGATACCCCACACCGTTCCGAACAGACCGATGTAGGGGCTGGCGGAGGCTACCGTGGCGAGAAAGGTCAAATGCAGATTGAGCCGCTCCTCTTCTCGGGACCAGGCCACTCGCATGACCCGCTGAACACCATCAAGCACTGCTTGAGCACTGCCTGTCTTGGGCAAGAGGCGATTGAATTCACGAAATCCAGCTCGAAAGATGTGTTCGGCGCCCAAGGATTCCTGCTCCGGGGGTGCTTCTCGGTAGAGTTCATTGAGATCGATTCCGGACCAGAAACGATCTTCGAAGGCGCGATGCCCCTGTTTGGCGCGATGCAACACCATGCCTCGCTGAAAAATGACGATCCAGGACGCAATCGAGGCGGCCAGAAGCAGCAGCATGACAAGCTGGACAACCAGACTCGCATTGATCATCAAATGGATAATGGACATTGAATCGTTCACGGCTGTTCTCACTGACTAAGGGTATAGATTTATTCACGTAGAATCGCGGCCAGAGTCGATGGCCAACGGACGGGTTTGAGCTGCGTCGATTCCACACAAGCGATATCGACGTTTGCATCGCACAAGGGTTCCCCCCGAGCGGTGACTCGTTGATGAAAGCTGAGACGACAAGCGGAATGCTCGACGACCTCTACGCTGATCTCCAGCTCGTCGTCCAGCCTTGCGGGCCTGATATAACGGCATTCCAGCCGATGCACTACCAGTTGAATGCCCATGTCGAACAAGCCTTGCTGGGTCAAATTACGTTGTCTCAACCACTCACTGCGAGCACGTTCCATGTACTTCAGATAATTCACGTAATAGACGATACCGCCTGCATCGGTATCCTCGATGTACACTCGCACCGGAAAACTGAAAAGGCTCATTGCTCGAGCCTTGGCCACCATCGAGCGCCCTGCCCGAGGCAGCATCTGGAATCGCGTTGGGCGTGGCTTCGGTGACAGGGATGCCGAAGTGCAAGAAGGCTTGACGTGTCACCATGCGTCCGCGAGCGGTACGCAACATGAACCCCTGCTGGATGAGATAGGGTTCGAGCACGTCCTCGATGGTATCGCGCTCTTCGCTAATGGCCGCCGCCAAAGAATCCACTCCTACGGGGCCACCATCGAATTTTTCGATCATCGTCAACAGCAAGCGGCGGTCCATGTGATCGAGGCCGTGGCTATCCACATGCAGCATGTTGAGCGCTAGATCTGCGATGGGGGCGGTCAGACGCCCATCGCTGCGTACCTGCGCGTAGTCCCGCACGCGGCGTAGCAATCGATTGGCGATGCGCGGCGTGCCCCGGGCGCGTCGCGCAATCTCTGCGGCCCCGCCGGGTTCGGCTTCGATACCAAGTAAACGGGCCGAGCGCGCCACGATCTCGGTAAGCTCGTCGATATCATAGAACTCCAGCCGCTGGACGATACCAAAACGATCTCGCAATGGAGAGGTGAGAAGCCCGGCCCGAGTCGTAGCCCCCACTAAAGTGAACTCCGGGAGATCGAGTTTGATCGAGCGGGCCGCTGGTCCTTCGCCGATGACGATATCCAGCTGGAAATCTTCCATGGCGGGATAAAGCACTTCTTCTACCGCCGCGGGAAGACGATGAATCTCGTCGATGAAGAGCACGTCGCCGGCCTGCAGATTGGTCAGCATCGCCGCAAGATCACCTGCCCGTTCGAGCACCGGGCCTGAGGTCGATTTGATATCGACTCCCATCTCCTCGGCGATGATATTGGCAAGGGTCGTCTTGCCTAGCCCGGGGGGGCCGAACACGAGGGTATGATCGAGACTGTCGCCACGACCACGAGCGGCCGTGATAAAGATATCGAGCTGTTCGCGCACCCGAGGCTGGCCGATATAATCCGCCAGGCGTTTGGGCCGAATGGCATGGTCTACCCGGACTTCGCCTTGTTGAGGCTGAGCGGCGATGAGTCGATCGCTATCGATCATGATGCTGTTTACCCTGCCAGTTTACGGGTGAGTGCGGCCTTGATCAGCGCCTCGGTAGATTGCTTCACGTCCAATCCGGAGAGCATGCGAGCGGCTTCCGTTGGCTTGTAGCCTAAACTGACCAATGCGGCTTCCGCATCCGCAAGCGGATCGCTGGGGCGCATGGATGTCGCCATCTGCTGTGTGTCGTCCAATCCGACTAGCTGCTCGTTGCCCCAGTGGGGGAAGCGATCACGCATCTCGACGATCAGACGCTCCGCAGTCTTTTTGCCGACCCCGGGGAGTCGTGTCAGCGCCTTGACATCGTCATCCATGACACAGCGTATGAACTGATCCTGTTCCATGCCGGAAAGAATTCCCAACGCCAGCTTGGGCCCGACCCCATTGACCTTTATTAGCGCACGAAAAAGCGCTCGTTCCGGTTCACGAAAAAAACCGTAAAGCAGGTGGGCATCCTCGCGTACGGTGAGATGGGTATAAAGCTGCACATTCTCGCCAACACCGGGTAAGGCGACGAGAGTATTCATCGACGCTTCGAGTTCGTAACCGACGCCACCGACATCAATTACCAGCCACGGCGGCTGCTTTTCCAACAGGGTTCCACGCAGGCGTCCAATCATGCCTTCACAATCCTTCAAACGATTGGGGTGTCACTATACTGATAGGCCCCGCGACTGACCAGCACCCCAATTTGCGCGTCATTCCGGGCGATAATCACGCCAGCGCTGCCCCCTTCCCCGCCGACCCCCATAACTACCCTGCTGCACCAGACCGCTGCGTGCATGAGCATGAGTCAACGCAATGGCCAACGCATCCGCTGCGTCGGCCTGGGGCGTGGCGCTCAATGCCAGTATCGCGGTGATCATGTGCTGTACCTGGGTCTTGTCCGCGGCGCCGGTGCCGGTTACGGCTTGTTTGACCTGGCGCGGGCCGTACTCGAACACGGCAATGCCATGATTGGCGGCACACACGATAGCGGTGCCCCGGGCCTGGCCCAGCTTTAGCGCCGAATCCGCATTGCGTGCCATGAATACCTGCTCGATGGCAAACTCCGCCGGACGATACATCGCAATCAATTCAGCCACTCCGGCATAGACCTGGGCAAGTTTTTGAGCCAGATCATCGGCCTTGATACGGATACAGCCACTGGCTATATAGCGCGGGCGGGTCGAAGAAAGATCCAGCACGCCATAGCCTGTGATGCGTGAGCCAGGATCGATGCCGAGCACGATCATGAAAACGCGCTCGATACGGAATAATCATTCGAGTTGTTCAAGAATATCCTCATCAAAATCCGCGTTGGTATAGACATTTTGCACATCGTCCAGATCTTCGAGCATATCGATCAACTTGACGACTTTTTTCGCGATGTCGGCGTCGGCAATGGATGAGTAGGTTTCCGGGTACTTACCGACTTCCGCGCTCTCCGGTTCAAAACCGGCTGCGATCAACGCATCTTTGACCGCAGTGAAATCCTGCGGGGATGAGACCACCTCGATGATGCCATCGTCATGAGTCACGACGTCCTCGGCCCCGGCTTCGAGCGAGGCTTCCATGATGGCTTCTTCACCGCACTCCGCTGGAAAGCTCATGCGCCCTTGGGTGTTGAACAGGAACGCTACTGAACCGGAGGTGCCCAGATTACCGTCCTGCTTGTTGAAGGCGTGGCGCACGTCCGAGGCGGTTCGGTTGCGATTGTCCGTCAGACACTCGACCAGTATGGCGACGCCTGCCGGACCGTAGCCTTCGTAGCTGAGCTCCTCCATGTTGTCCGCGTCGTTGTTGCCCACCCCTCGGTCAATGGCCCGCTGGATGGTGTCCTTGGTCATGTTGCTGGCAAGCGCCTTGTCCATGGCCGTGCGCAGCAGTGGATTGTCATCGGGCTCACCGCCGCCCTGCTGGGCAGCCACGGTCAACTCGCGAATCAACTTGGTGAAGATCTTGCCTTTCTTGGCATCCTGGGCAGCCTTGCGATGCTTGATGTTGGCCCATTTACTGTGACCCGCCATTTGCGATCTCCTTGAAAATTGCACAATGCAAAGACGAAAAAACCGGCGCCACCCATGAAACGGGGCGCCGGTCGTCGATGCAAGCAGGCTATTTAAAACAGTCTGACGCCCTGTAGGTCATGCTACTCGTTATCAGGCGCAGCCTTTTGCTTGTGACGCAGACGGATATGCAGGTCCTTGAGCTGATCTTGGGTCACTTCCCCTGGTGCATCCGTCATCAGACAAGCAGCGCTCTGGGTTTTCGGGAAGGCGATGACTTCGCGAATGGTGCGCGCACCGGTCATCAGCATGACCAGACGATCGAGACCAAACGCAAGCCCGCCATGTGGCGGCGCGCCATACTGCAGCGCGTCCAGCAAGAAGCCGAATTTTTCCTCGGCTTCCTCTTCACCGATGCCGAGAACTTCGAACACCTTGCGCTGCATTACCTGATCGTGAATACGGATCGAACCGCCACCGAGTTCCGTGCCGTTGAGTACCATGTCATAGGCCCGGGAAAGCGCCTTGGCGGGGTTAGCCTTGAGCTCGTCACCGGAACAGGACGGTGCGGTGAACGGATGGTGCAACGCCGATAGACGCCCATTGTCGTCTGCCTCGAACATGGGGAAATCCACGACCCACAGCGGCGCCCATTCCTGGGTATAGAGATTCAGATTCTCTCCCAGCTTGACCCGCAGCGCGCCGATCGCCTCGTTGACGACGTTGATCTTGTCCGCACCGAAGAAGATGATGTCGCCATCCTGGGCGCCGACACGATCGAGCAAGGATTCGACGATACCCTCCATGAACTTGACGATGGGCGACTGCAACCCTTCGAGCCCCTTGGCGCGCTCGTTGACCTTGATCCAGGCCAGTCCCTTGGCGCCATAGATACCGACGAATTTGGTGTACTCGTCAATCTCCTTGCGTGAGAGCGTGGCGCCGCCGGTGACCTTGAGTGCCGCCACGCGGCCATCGTCGGCGTTGGCCGGCCCGGAGAAGACCTTGAAATCGACCCCTTTCATCAAGTCGTCTACATCGATCAGTTCCAGCGGAATACGCAAATCCGGCTTGTCGGAGCCGTAACGACGCATGGCTTCCGCATAGGGCATGCGCGGGAAATCCGGTAGCTCCACCTTGAGCACGTCGGAGAACAACTGACGAATCATGCGCTCGGTGATAAGCATGATGTCGTTTTCGTCGACGAAAGACGCCTCGAGGTCGATCTGGGTGAATTCCGGCTGGCGATCGGCGCGAAGATCCTCGTCCCGGAAGCACTTGGCGATCTGGTAGTAACGATCGAACCCGGACACCATCAGCAACTGCTTGAACAGCTGAGGCGACTGGGGCAGCGCGAAAAAGTGCCCTTCGTGAGTACGACTAGGCACGAGATAGTCCCGCGCCCCTTCCGGTGTGGCCCGGGTCAGGATCGGCGTCTCGATATCCAGAAAGCCTTGGCTTTCAAGATAAGCCCGCACGCTGTGAGAGATACGCGAGCGCAGACGCAGCTTTTCGATCATGTCCGGACGACGCAGATCGATATAGCGGTACTTAAGACGCACCTCTTCACCGACCTTATTGTATTCATCGAGCTGAAACGGCGGCGTGGCCGCAGTGTTGAGCACCTCAACCTGCTTGGCCAGCACTTCGATCATGCCCGTGGGCATGTTGGGATTCTGCGTTCCTTCTGGACGCGAGCGAACACGCCCACGGATACGCAGGACGAACTCGTTGCGCGCGCGATCGGCAGTAGCGAACGCATCCGGGGTGTCGGGATCGACCACGACCTGGGCAATGCCATCGCGATCGCGCAGGTCGAGAAAGATCACGCCCCCATGGTCACGGCGGCGATGGACCCAACCGCAAAGTGTGACCTCCTGATCGATCAGGGACTCGTTCAACTGGCCGCAATAGTGGCTGCGCATGGAAAATCCTGTTCTGTTGCTTTTACGGGTGAAACGTCACCACACGTAGGCGGTGACGTTAGGTCGCCATTGGGTCAGGCGTTGTTCTTGCTATCCTGGGGCTTGGCTTTTTGAGACTTGCTATCCTGAGTATTGCTATCGGTTTTCTTGGACTCAGGCGATTTCGTCGTATCGCTCTTATCACCGGCCAGGTTTTTCTTACCGCCGGATTTGAAATCGGTTTCATACCAACCGCCGCCGGCAAGACGAAAACCGGCAGCAGAGATCAAGCGTGTCAGTGCTTGTTGTTCGCAGTGAGGGCATTGCGTCAACGGCGCGGCATTGATTTTCTGCAATTTTTCCAGGCGCTGGCCACAGGCTTTGCACTGATATTCATAAATAGGCATGGTTCTTAAACTCTCAGAAACAAAACGACCGCAAAGAAAACCGGCGGTACTGGGGAATATGCGGTCTGGCAGCATGCTTTCCAAGGCGCCTTCGAAAGCCGCATATTATAGCGTGCAGCGGCCCCCGACGGGCAAGACCTCCGGTCACATGCAAGGAGTAAAACGATGAAGGCTGTCATTCTGGATGCCGCCACCCTGGGTGACGACATCGATCTGGCTCCCCTGCGCGACGAAGTGGACACGCTTGAGGTTCATGATCTCACGACCCCTGAGCAGTGTCTGGAGCGCCTTGAGGACGCAGAGATCGCCATCGTCAACAAGGTCAAACTGGAGGGCGATCTGCTCTCGTCCCTGCCCCGGCTGAAGCTGATCTGCCTGTTGGCCACCGGCACTAACAACATCGACATGGAAACTGCAAAGCGCCAAGGCATCGAGGTCAAGAACGTCACGGCCTACGGTACCGAAAGCGTTGCGCAACATACCTTGATGCTGATGCTGTGTCTTGCCAATCGATTGCCCTTGTATCAGCGTAATGTGCTTGAAGGTCGCTGGAACCAGGGCCCCTTTTTCTGCCTGCTCGATCATCGCACCCTGGAACTGGCCGGCAAACGCCTGGCCATCGTGGGCAGCGGCGAATTGGGTCAGGCAGTGGCGCGTCTGGCGACGGCATTCGGCATGGAGGTGATTTTCACCGCTCGCCCCGGCAACGAAACCCGGGAAGAAAGGCCCGCACTCACCGATATTGCATCCAGCCTCGATGTGCTCAGCCTGCATTGCCCGCTGACCGAGGATACCCGGCATCTTGTCAATGAGGATCTTTTGGCCCGAATGACGTCAGGTGTCCTGCTTATCAATTGCGCTCGGGGTGGCATCATTGATGAGCATGCGGCACTACAGGCGTTGAGAGAAAATAGAATAGGCGGACTTGGAGTGGATGTATTGCCCGAGGAGCCACCCCGCAACGGGCACTCGTTGCTGAATGCCTTGAGCGAACCGCTCAATCTCATCGTGACGCCGCACAACGCCTGGATAACCCCGGAAGCCCGGGCCAACGTCGTGCGCCTGACCGCAGACAACCTTCGTTCGTTCAAGATATGACGCCAGCTCACGAACCTCTTACTTATCTGATTGCCTGACGGGAAGCTTATGCTCTACAACTACGGCTCGATCAACATCGATCATGTTTATCGGGTGTCTCATCTGGTGCGCCCCGGCGAGACCTTGTCCAGCCGCAGCTATCGACAAGTACTTGGCGGCAAAGGGGCTAATCAGTCGCTTGCGATCGCCCGGGCCGGTGGTCACGTGATGCATTGGGGTTTGCTTGGCCAGGGCGATCACTGGGTGCTCGAGACCCTTTCCAGCGCCGGGGTCGATATCAGCCGGATCGAAGTGACCTTGGAAGCCAGCGGCCATGCGCTGATTCAAGTAGACGATCAGGCGAAAATGCCATCATTGTTCACCCTGGCGCCAATCACGCCTTTACCGATGCGCAACAGGACGGGCTGCTGGCGATTCCTACCGCAGGTGATTGGTTACTTCTGCAAAACGAATGCAACACACTCGATAGACTCATTACCCTGGCGGCGGAACGCGGCTTGCTGGTAGCTTTCAATCCCGCGCCCATGGCAGCGAACGTGCTTCAATTACCCCTTGATCGCTGTCAGCTTCTGTTTCTCAATCGCGGCGAAGCCGCCGATCTGGTCGACGAGCAGGCTCAGGCACCGAGTGAGTGCTTGCTCGATGGCCTCAGACGACGCTTGCCTGACGTAGAAATAGTCCTGACACTGGGCCGCGAGGGAGTGTGCTATCAATACGGCGATACTCGCTTGCAACTTGGAGCGCATCGGGTAGAGACACGCGACACCACCGCTGCCGGAGACACCTTCATCGGTTATTTCATGGCGTCACGCCAGCGCAATGTCGATGTGGAAGATGCACTGCGTCTGGCAAGCACCGCTGCCGCACTTTGTGTGCAACGAGAAGGCGCCGCACCCAGCATTCCGGTTGTCGCCGAAGTCGAGGATGCCATTCGCGAATGGCCGACGCTCGAGCTTGAGCACACTTTGAATCACCGCTAGACATTCACACACGACGTAACAGCACAAGGAAGATTTCATGACCACGCCCATCATTTTCGACACCGATCCTGGCGTCGACGATGCCCAAGCGATTGCCATTGCCCTAGCTCACCCGGACATTGAGCTACTGGGGTTGACCACGACCTACGGCAATGTGGATATCGACACGGCAACCAGCAATGCCCTGCTGCTGTCGGAGCTTGCCGGGCAGCAGATTCCTGTCGCCCAGGGCGCCGCCGCGCCATTGGTCAAGACCAAGCACCCGGCGCCGGCGCATATTCATGGTGCCAATGGACTGGGCGATATCGGGCTTCCTGCGGTTCAGGGCAAGGCCATGGCCTCGAGTGCCGCGCAGTTCATCGTCGAGCAGGTCAATGCTCGTCCCGGCGAAATCACCTTGGTGGCAGTCGGCCCGCTGGGCAATCTGGCAGCGGCGCTGCAACTCGATCCGACGATCATCGGCAAGGTCAAGCAGGTCGTGGTCATGGGCGGATCGATTAAGGAAGGCGGCAACGTCACGCCGGTTGCCGAAGCCAACATGTTCAACGACCCGCACGCTGCGTCTCGCGTGTTGACGGCGGGTTGGCCCCTGACCCTGGTGGGCCTGGACGCCACCCAGCGCTGCGTACTCAGCCCGGCGCACATGGAAAAGATTGCGGCCGGTCAGGGGCGTCTTGGTGAAGTGCTTAAAGGCAGCTACGGTTTCTACAGCGATTTCTATCGCGAGTTTTTAGGTATCGATGGCTGCTGCCCTCACGACAGCTGTGCCCTTGCCTGGTTAATGCGCCCGGAGCTGTTCACCACCGCCCGCGGGCATCTTAGCGTCGCGACCGACGGCTTTGCCGAAGGCCAGACCATCTTTGCGCCGGAAGGCCGCCCATTCCTGGGTGAGCGCTGGTCCCAAACCCCGGTGGTCGAGGTTTGTCTTACTGCTCAAGGCGACAAGGTAGTCGAGTGGATCGTCGAGACCTTAAGCTGATCGACTGTTCACAAGGTATTAGTCAGTCTTAAAGCCCGAATAGTCATGCCAGTCACTACTTTCGATTTGAACCTGGGTCACCTGCGCCGCAGGTGGCCCTTGCCATAGCCACTCGATCAGCTGATCGACCTTCTCTTTTTCACCGCAGACTGTTACCTCGACATCGCCGTTGGTCAGGTTGCTGGCATGCCCGGTAAGACTCAGCTCTTCGGCGCGTTTTTTTACGTCGTAACGAAAGCCCACACCTTGAACCCGACCGCTGACAACGGCCTTGACGCAATATTGGTTCATGCTGCCCCCTCCCTGTGCTGATATGAGCACCATTTTTAGCATCACTGTGATCGATATCCAAAACCGAGAAATCCGGCCTGGTTTGTCTTAGTCTAGTAGCAGGAAGCCTCGAGCTCTCAATCCCTTCAAGCGGAGTAAACAACAATGACTCTCTTCGCCCATCCGGATTTCGATCATCATGAGCAGGTCATTCATGGCCATGATCGGGCCAGCGGTCTGCAGGCGATCATTGCTCTTCATAATACGTATCGCGGCCCGGCGTTAGGCGGACTGCGCATTCACCCCTACCCAACGGAAGAGCGAGCTCTTGCAGACGTGCTACGTCTTGCCCGTGGCATGACCTACAAATCCGCGCTGGCTGATCTGCCCCTGGGCGGCGGCAAGGCGGTCATCATTGCCGATCCCAGACGGCAAAAATCTCCTCAGTTGCTCGAAGCCATGGGCCGACTGATCGACACCCTGGGCGGGCGTTACATCACTGCGGAAGATTCAGGAAGCAACGAACAGGACATGAAGACGATCGCCGCTGTCACCAGGCATGTCTCGGGACTGCGTCGCGATGACTCCGGTGATCCATCGCCGTTCACTGCCTGGGGAGTTTTCAACGCGTTGCGCTGTGCAGTACGCCATGGCCTGGAGCGCGATACTTTGACCGGCCTGCGTGTCGCGATCCAGGGGGTCGGCAGTGTAGGGGCTCATCTTGCCCGTCATCTGCATGCGGCAGGCGCAAAGCTGGTGCTTGCGGATGTGGATACGCAAGCCGTGAAGCACTTAGCCAATGAGCTACACGCCGACGTAATGTCCCCACTCGATATTTTTGATGCCCAGGTGGATATCTTCGCTCCCTGTGCCATGGGCGCCGTGCTGGACAAGCACGTTTGCGAGCGCTTGAAGGCGAGCGTTGTAGTCGGTGCCGCGAATAACCAGCTGGCCATGCCCGAAATGGCGGATCGGCTGCATCAGCGGGGTATTCTTTATACGCCGGATTACGTCGCCAATGCGGGTGGACTCATCGAAGTGGCCTGGCAGCGCCGGAAGGATTATCGACACGACTCGGTCATGGCCCATATCGCGAACATCGAGCGCACGCTCGACGAGATATTCGATCGCGCGAGCCATGAACAGTGCAGTCCCGCGCCAATTGCCGACCGTTTAGCCGAGGAGCGATTTTCTCCTGGGGTTGCCTGATCTTTTTACTTTTTATCTTTTACCTTTTTATTTGCGGCTCGCTCTTATGGGAGCGTTCCCTGGGTAACACTTCCCGTTTGACTCGCACCGCCATGTTGCGGGGCCTTATGGTCTTGCCCTTCTCCTCGAGATGGGCACGGGTCAATGCCGCACCGAACAGCAAGATCAGCGACGAGTAGTAGACCCAAAGCAGAATCAGTACCACCGAACCTGCGGCCCCATAGGTAGAAGCGGTGGCGGTATACGCAAGATAAGCGGCAATACCGAAACGGCCGATTGAGAACAATACCGCCGTAATGACCGCGCCCAGCAACACGTCACGCCAGCTTAGTACCACATCTGGCAACACCTTGAAGATGGTCGCAAAGAAAAAGATGATCGCCAGCAATGATAGAAGCTGCTCCGCACTGCCCAATAACCCTTTGACCCAGGGTAGCCAGCCGCTGGCAAATTGAAATACCGCTTGAACCGCTACCCCGGCAATCAAGGACACTAACAGCACGAAACCGATGCCGAATACCACGGCAAGGGACAAAAGACGACTCTTTAGAAATAGAAGGAGTCCGTTGCGATCCGGGCGTGGCATCACGCCCCAGATGGTATTGAGCGAAAACTGCATTTGTGCAAAGACCGTTGTGGCACCTACCAGCAATGCGCCGAATCCTAACAGGGTTGGGACGATGCCCGAGGTTTCGATACGTGATTGGGCCACGGCGTTTTCAACAGCCTTGGCCGCACCGGGCCCCATTACCTCGGAAAGCTCGGCCACAATCTGTCCTTGGGCTGCGTTTTCACCTAGTACAAGTCCAATGACCGTGACGGCGATGATGATGGTGGGCGCAAGAGAAAAAAGGGTATAGAAAGCCAGGGAACCTGCATAGCTGAAGGCGTTATGGTCCAGCCAGAGTTGAACTGCATTACGAATGATACGAAACCAGCTACCGATCTCTTTTTTTATCACGGTGACTTTCCTTTGCCCTTTCCCTTGAATGAACGTCTATTTCTGCCACTTAGTATATAGATAGCCGCTTTCGTTGGCACAAAGCCACCCATATCACCATCCACCAGAATATGTACATGATGACGCCACTATCGAAAACGAGAAAGGTCTGGGTCAGTCCAAATCCTATATAGGCGATCGGTAGCGCCGTTCCAGCAATCGCCAAGGCGCGCAGTTGAATATCCTGACTGCGCAGATGTCTTGCAAACAGGCATAGCGGCACCAGGTAGAGGGCCAATAGCGTTATCAGGCCCAGCAGACCGCGTTTGAGCCAGGCATCCAGAACGTCGTTGTGAACATGATCGAAGTTCTCCAGGTAGGGATGAATCGTGCCTTCTTCGATCAAGATATCCCGCGCCTGCATATAACCGGTTTTACCCCAACCCACGAGCGGTCGCTCAGGGATTAGAATGCTTGCGCCACGCCACATTTCCAGACGCGCGCCTACCGAATTCGTTGGATCGCCCTCTTCCGCGAACTCCTGGTAACTGCTGAAAATGCGCTGCACACGCTCCTGCACCCCGAGCTGGGGGGTGGCATAAACGACCATTGGAGCAATCAGGAAAAAGGCTGCAAAACCTATCAGCCAGCGTCTGGAGAGATGTCGTCCGTATCCTAGATACAAAACGCCGAGCATGAGAGGAAAGCTCAGCCACCCTCCTCGACTGCCGGAAAGAAAAGAGCCCAGTACGCCGCAAAGTGCGCCTAGCAGCAATAGAGCACACCCTGCCTTTTTGCCAGAGCGCCAATGATTGCCAAGCACCCATCCCAGGCCCGCCAGACAAAAAAAGCCCAGCAACAGACTTAAATTGCCAAATTGGATGGCATCCACGGTCCCGAATCCATCGGCACGTGATCTACCGGCAACGAGCGTCTGCCAGCTCGCCCAGGAGGCGGTGAGAATGCTTCCTATCGCCGCTCCTACCCAGATGGAAGCTGCCTTGGGTGGGAAAGCCAACAACAGCAGCAAGCCAGGAACGGCGAGAAACACGTAGATCGTTCCGGTCATTTCCGTTAACGACGATCCACTTCGCCAAATCTCGGATAAACGAACCAGACCATAAAGCAGTAATACGCCAACAATTGTCCATTCTCTATAACCAAACTCTAAACGAGGGCAGCGCAAAAGTAATACGACACTGCCCAGCGCGAGCAACGTAGGTGCAATGACATAGCCGTAAGGTAAAACCAACGCAACGGCACCTAGCAAAATTACCGCCAAACTCGTGTAGCGACTCATGTATTTCCTCTTGCTCACTGCCTTGTGACAGGCGTCACACCCCACCATAATGACTCGCCAGATCGACTGCCATGAACGACTCGCTAGATTAACAGCAATGGCGCTTGCGCCGGACTCAACCAATGCTCAATTACGATTTCGACTGCCTGGTCTTCATAGGCCGTTTTCAACCCCCTCATCTGGGGCATCTGGCCGTGATGCACGAGGCGTTGAAACGCGCACGCCAGGTCATTGTGCTGAGTGGCTCTGCCTGGCAGGCACGCTCCTTGCGAAACCCTTGGCGTTTTGAGGAGCGCCGGGACATGCTTCGCGGCTGCTTCGATGATCAGGAGAATGAGCGCCTCGAGATCGCCCCTTTACTTGATGCACTTTACAACGACGATGTCTGGGTTCGAGACGTTCAGCGCAAAGTGCGCGATATCGCCCAGCCCGTTCAGGGCAAATTGCCGCGCATCGGCCTGATCGGCGCCAGTCGAGGGCAATCAAGCTATTATCTAAGCCTGTTTCCCCAATGGGAATCCGTTAGTGTGCCCCTGGTGGAAGGCATTTCCGCCAGTCGAATCCGCGAGCGGCTGTTTCGCTCCCATGGCTCGGCATCAGACTATCTCTCTACCGGTGGCGTCCACGATTTGCCTCCGGGTGTACATCGTGCCTTGAACGCCTTTCAGAACACTGCCTTCTATCGTCAGCTGCTTGAAGAGCAGCACCTGCTGGAGCAGTATCGAAGCGCCTGGGCTCAGGCCCCCTATCCGCCTATTTTTGTCACCGTGAATGCAGTGGTGGTTCAATCAGGTCATGTTCTGTTGGTCAAACGCACGGCAGCTCCGGGGAAAGGACTGCTCGCGCTACCTGGCGGTTTCATCAGCCCTCACGAGCGTTTGCTCGATGCCTGTCTACGAGAGCTTCGAGAGCGGGTGCGTTTAAAGGTGCCGGAACCTGTGCTAAAGGGATCCTTGCGCGGCCAGCAGTTGTTCGACGAGCCTCATCGCAGCTGGCGTGGCCGTACCTTGGCGGAAGCATTCTATTTTGCGCTACGCCCCGACCAACAGTTACCGCGCCTAAAACCTGTCAAAGGCGGCGACAGCGCGCGCTGGGTTGCCCTGGCAGATCTCGAGCCCGATACCTTGTTCGAAGATCATTTTTTCATTATCCAGAACTTTTTGGGGTTACCTGCCAGTGGGCTTGGTTCATGACAGTGATAGTCCGACAGCCCTCTATCAGTTTTTGGTAATTGATTCAGTCTTCGGTTCAGGCCTGAAGCAAATCCCGGGGCAGCGTCATCATCTGTTTCCATAACTTTTCAGCACCAGGTTTATGTACCAGCGAGCAACGATAAAGACGCACTTCCAGAGGAATGTCCCACTCCTCGCCGCCGGCACGCACGAAACGACCTGAATCGAGCTCTGCGCGAATACAGAAATCCGGAATCCAGGCCATACCGACGCCTTGCAGCGCCATTCCCTTGAGTCCTTCCGCCATCGCTGTTTCGTAAATCGTCTTGAGGCGTAGGCGCAACGGGTTGTTTTTCAGCAGCATGCGAACGCTGCGTCCAAGAAAAGCGCCCTGCGTATAGGCAAGATAAGGAATAGACTCGGTACCGTTCAAGGGAAAGAGCGGCTGCCCTTGAGCGTCGGGCAAACAGACTGGAATCATCTTGGCATTGCCGATGGAAAAAGAAGGAAATATTTCGCCATCGAGCTGCATGGTGGCGTAAGGATCGTGATAGCCCAGCATGAGGTCGCAATTGCCTTCTCGAAGCACATGGATGGCATCGCCAACGTTCATTGCAACCAGACGTGTGGGTAGCTCTCCTACTCCTTTTTGCAATCGAGAAATCCAGCGGGGATAGAAATCCAATGCCAGGGAATGAGCTGCCACTACATCCAAGGCTTCATTGGCAATCGAAAGACCGCGTAGATGACCCAGGCTTTCGTTGAGCTGCTCGACCAGATTGCGGGCGGTGACAACGAACAACTGACCCTCAGGTGTTAATCCAATGGGTGTCGTGGAACGATCCACCAAAACAGTGCCAACCGCTTGCTCAAGGGCCCGGATGCGTCTGCTGAAAGCTGGCTGAGTAACATGCCGTTGGCGCGCGGAAGCAGAAAAGCTGCGCGTATTGGCCAACGCGACAAAATCTTCCAACCACTTGGTTTCCAGGTTCACCGCCACTCCCTAACTGCCGTTGGTAATACCACCCGGCCAATGATCCCGCCGGCAAAATCAGTAGTTTACTTGAAGGTTAGTTGGCTTACCACGAGTGCTATTCGTTCACTGAACAGGCGACAATAGATAGGCAGCACGTGACATAAGTTTGCGCCATAAAGGCCGTTGCTGTATTTCGTTCAATGTTATTTGTCGGCAGTTGGCAAAATCGTGCTCGAGCATTTCTTTCACTTTACTGGCAAAATTCCGATCAGGAATGAAAGCCGTAATTTCGAAGTTCAAACGAAAAGAACGATTGTCTAAATTTACTGTTCCGACAGCAGAACTATGCTCATCTATTAGCATTACTTTTTGGTGTAGGAATCCAGGTTGATAACGGTATATTTTTACCCCGATTTGAAGCATGTCTGGCAAGAATGAAAAGGCAGACAAAAATACCAGAAGATGATCCGGGCGCTCCGGGATCATCACGCGCACATCAACGCCTCGCAGCGCCGCAAGACGCAGGGCATCCTGCACCCCCCTATCCGGCACAAAGTAAGGACTGGTCACCCAAAAGCGATATTGGGCGTTGTGAATGGCATTTTGTACCAGAAGACTCGCGGTCTCCTGGCTATCCGCTGGTCCCGAGGGAACGATCACCACATCATGACACTCATCGCAAACGATACGAGGCTGCCAATCCAATGCAATGACAGTACCCGTGGCCCAGTGCCAGTCTTCCCAGAACGCTTCCTGCAAACCCAATACACTGGGTCCCGAGAGCTTGACATGTGTATCGCGCCAAGGACCATGACGCGGGTCCTCACCGAGATACTCCAATCCTACGTTGAACCCACCGGTCCAGCCAAACTTGCCATCGGCGACCATTATCTTGCGATGATTGCGAAAATTAAGCTGAAACCGATGGCGTATTCCTCTGGACGAATTGAAGGCGCTGACGTCGGCTCCTGCCTTGCGCAAATCATTCAAATATCCTTCTCCCAAGCGCCGAGATCCCACTTCGTCATATAGAAAATAAACTCGCACACCGTGCTGGAGTCGTTTCTCGAGCCGACGTTTGAGTTCCAACCCTAGACGATCCTGACGAATGATGAAGAACTGAATGAGGATGTAATCTTCAGCCTCCTCGATACCCTTGAAGAGACTTTCAAACGTTTCTTTACCATCGACAAGAAGCTCTGCCCTATTACCGCTGGTCAGGGGCATTTGTGCCAAGTGTTCTATGGCACGCACATTGCCTTTGCGAACATCAACCAAATAGGGGTCAATCAACGGACGGTAGCGCGCCAAAATGCGGCGTAGATTGTTGTCCCGTTCACCACGAGCGGAAACATAACCGTAAAAACGTGGACGGCCGAATATCCAAAAGGCAGGAACGGCCGCATAAGGAAAGGTTATTAGCGTGACGATCCAGGCAACCGCCCCTTGGGAAGTACGGCTTGACATCAGAGCCAGCAACGCTGACAGCACGCCCAGTAGATGTATCAAAAAAATACCCAGGCCGATCAACCAGGCGGTCATTACCTCTCCCTGTTGCGATGTCACGATACGGTCTCAGACCAGGCCCTGGGAATTCCAGGCTGGTGATATAGAAGCGTCATCTTATCAGGCGTGGGTGGCGATGATCTCTTTCCATTTTGCCGGTCCGGTCTGGTGTACGGACTCGCCTTGACTATCGACTGCTACAGTGACGGGCATATCTTCGACCTCGAACTCATAAATCGCTTCCATACCCAAGTCCTCGAAACCGACTACTCGCGCTTTCTTGATCGCTTGAGCAACCAGATAGGCAGCGCCCCCTACCGCCATCAGATAGACCGCCTTGTTGTCACGAATCGCTTCGATGGCCATCGGCCCACGCTCCGCCTTGCCCACCATACCCAGCAACCCAGTTTGCTCGAGCATGGTGCGGGTGAACTTGTCCATTCGGGTAGCAGTAGTGGGACCAGCCGGGCCAACCACCTCATTACCCACTGGGTCCACCGGACCGACGTAATAAATGAAGCGCCCTCGCATATCTACCGGAAGCGACTCGCCCTTGGCCAGCATGTCCACCATGCGCTTATGGGCAGCGTCGCGTCCGGTCAACAACTTGCCTGAAAGCAGCACGGTATCGCCAGGTTGCCAGGTTTGCACGTCTTCATCAGTTACCTCATCAAGATTGACCCGGCGTACGTTATCGCTCACTTCCCAGGCAATTTCCGGCCAGTCCTCGATTTTCGGTACCGGTAATTCAGCGGCGCCACTGCCATCGAGAGTAAAATGCACATGGCGTGTAGCGGCACAATTGGGAATGATCGCGACCGGCTTGTTGGCGGCATGGGTTGGGTAATCCTTGACCTTGATATCCAGCACGGTGGTCAGTCCACCCAGCCCCTGGGCCCCGATGCCGCTCTTGTTAACCTTGTCAAAGAGCTCCAGACGTAGCTCCTCGGCGCGGTTAGAAGCACCGCGAGCCTGCAATTCCTGAATATCAATGGGATCGAGCAGCGATTCCTTGGCAAGCGTCATGGCCTTTTCCGCAGTGCCGCCGATACCGATGCCCAGCATGCCCGGCGGGCACCAACCAGCCCCCATCCTGGGCAATTGTTCGAGCACCCAGTCAATCACGTTGTCCGAGGGATTGAGCATGGCAAACTTGGATTTGGCTTCACTTCCGCCGCCCTTGGCCGCCACATGAATTTCAAGGGTGTCGCCCGGTACCAACTTATGGTGAATAATGGCCGGTGTGTTGTCGCCTGTATTCTTACGCTTGCCATCCGGATCGGCAAGGATTGAAGCGCGTAGAACGTTGTCCGGATGCCGATAGGCACGACGTACCCCTTCATTGATCATGTCGTCCAGACTCATATCCCCTTCCCAGCGCAGGTTCATGCCGATATGAGCAAACACCGTGACGATGCCGGTATCCTGGCAAATGGGTCGATGTCCGGTGGCGCACATGCGTGAGTTGATCAGGATCTGGGCAATGGCGTCTCTGGCTGCTGGATTCTCCTCGCGTTGATACGCCTGATGCATGGCATCAATGAAATCTTTTGGGTGATAGTAGGAAATATACTGCAAGGCATCGGCGACGCTTTGAATCACGTCGTCTTGATGAATCACGGTCATGAATTTAGAGCTCCTGGCGTAAGTCACGGTTTATTGAATGAAATTGTAACCGATTCAAATCGACTTACGCAGTTTCCGGAATTTTATAAGGCTATGCTAGAAAGATAACGGTATAAAAAGGAATGTTAGCCGCCTAGATAGGCACGTCGAACATCATCATTCGCTAGTAGCGCCTGGCCGCTGTCCGCCAATACTACGCGCCCGTGTTCCAGCACATAGCCCCGATCGGCTATCGATAGTGCCTTATGGGCATTCTGTTCGACCAGGAAGATAGTGGTGCCCTCTTCGCGCAATCTGGCAATGATCTCGAAGATCTGCGAAATGATGATCGGCGCCAGGCCAAGCGATGGCTCATCGAGCAATAGCAGGCGCGGTCGGCTCATTAGCGCCCGGGCGATGGCCAGCATCTGCTGCTCGCCCCCGGACATGGTGCCGCCCCGCTGACTGAAACGCTCCTTCAAGCGCGGGAAGAGTGTCAGCACATGTTCGATGCTTTCCGCAATTTCACGCTTGTTGCGGTAGTAACCGCCCATGGCAAGGTTCTCTTCCACCGTCATGCCGGTAAAGATACGCCGCCCTTCCGGCACGACGGACAGCCCCGAGCGCATGATGCGGGAGGTAGGCCAACCCTGGATTTCTTCGCCTTCGAAGCGAATCCTGCCAGAGGTAGGCACCGGATCGCCGCAAATCGACATCAATAGCGTAGTCTTGCCTGCCCCATTGGAGCCTACCAGAGTGACGATTTCACCCTGGTTCACTTCTAGGGAGATCGCATCCAGCGCCTGTATGGGGCCGTAATGTGTCGTAAGGTTGTCGATTTCAAGCATTGGCGTCGTCATGGTCACTCCTCCCCCAGGTAAGCCTTGATCACCTCGGGATTGCGCCGAATTTCATCCGGCGTGCCGTCGGCCAACGGCTTGCCTTGATTGACGACGTAAATGCGATCGGAAATATCCATGACCAAGCTCATGTCGTGCTCGATCAGCAACACCGTGATGCCCTCTTCCTGCTTGAGCCGGACAATCGTGCGGTTCAGATCCCGGGTTTCGTTCGGATTGAGTCCCGCCGCCGGCTCATCTAGCATCAAGAGCCGTGGCTGGGTCACCATGCACCGGGCGATTTCAAGACGTCGCTGCTGCCCATAGGCCAGATTACCGGCTTCTCGATTAGCAAAATCGATCAGTCCTACTCGCTCCAACCAATGGGCGGCTCGCTCCATGATCTCCTGCTCACGACGACGATAGCCTTTGGTGAGCAGCAAGCCCTTGAGTAGGCTGCGCTCCGCCTGCATGTGCTGGGCAACCAGAAGGTTTTCGATGACGGTCATTTCCTTGAACAGCCGCACATTCTGGAACGTGCGTACCATGCCGGCCCGGGCGATCTTGAAGCCAGGCAGACGCTGCATGGGGCGCCCCTTGAAAAGCACCTCGCCACTCGTTGGCCGATAGAAGCCACTGATACAGTTGAAAACCGTGGTCTTGCCGGCACCGTTGGGACCGATCAGCGAGACCACCTCTCCGAGGCGCACCTCCATGCTGACCTGATCTACCGCCAACAAACCACCGAAGCGCATGGAGAGATCGCGTACGCTGAGCAATTCGGATTCAGCCACGTTTCAACTCCATCTGTGGACGCTTAAGGGGTAGCAATCCTTGCGGACGCCATACCATCATCATCACCATGATCAGTCCGAACAACAGCATGCGATATTCGTTGAACTCCCGAGCGATCTCCGGCAGCAGGGTCATGGCGATCGCCGCCAGAATCACCCCCAGCTGAGAGCCCATGCCACCCAGCACGACGATCGCCAGCACGATGGCGGACTCAATGAAGGTGAAAGATTCAGGACTGATGAACCCTTGCCGTGCCGCGAAGAAAGCACCGGCAAACCCCGCGAAGCTAGCGCCGATGGTAAAGGCCGAAAGCTTGATACCGGTAGGATTGAGCCCCAGGGATCGGCAGGCGATGTCGTCTTCTCGCAATGCCTCCCAGGCGCGGCCAATGGGCATGCGCATCAGACGATAGATGACATAGACGGTCGCCAGGGAAAGCAGCAAGGCCAGAATGTAGAGATACATCACTTTGTAGCTGGGATCGTAAGGAATACCGAAGAATTCGTGGAAAGGAATGTTGCCTTCATCGGCGCGGCGAGAGAACTCCAGGTTGAACAAGGTCGGCTTGGGAATGCGAGAAATGCCGTTAGGCCCGCCGGTGAGTTCCGTCCAGTTGTTGAGCAGAATACGAATGATCTCGCCGAACCCCAGCGTCACGATGGCGAGATAGTCGCCTCTCAGCCTGAGCACGGGAAACCCTAGCAAATAGCCGAACAGCGCCGTTACTGCCCCGGCAAGCGGCAACGCTTCCCAAAAAGAGAAGCCGAAGTAATTATTGAGCAAGGCATAGGTGTAAGCGCCCACTGCATAAAAGCCGACGTATCCTAGGTCGAGAAGTCCCGCCAGCCCTACCACCACATTGAGTCCCAGACCCAGCATTACGTAGATCAACGTGAGTGTGGCCAAATCTATCGCGCTACGTTCTGCCAGGAAAGGAAACAGCAACAGCGCACCGATGACTAAAGCGATGATCAAGCGCCGCTGAGCATGATTTCTAAGTAGCGGTGGCAATGAGAAGCGGGATCCGGCCCAGGTTCGATGCCTCAGCGCTTCGATCCTTGGGCGAAAGAGTTGATGAAAAAACACAATGACAACCGCTACACCTAGCCACAGCCAGATCATGGGTCCTTCTATCGCTACAATGGTATTGACGCCCTGAGAGCGTAGTTCGACACCCAGCACCGAGGCGCCCAATAAAAAGGTCAGCCCTGCGGAGAAGCCGGCATACAACAATTGACTCGCCATCAGATCTTCTCCACTTCCGGCTTGCCAAGGATGCCCCAGGGGCGAAATAACAAGATCAGAATCAGCAGGCCGAAGGCCACCACGTCCTTGTACTCGCTAGACAGATATCCTCCGGTGAGGGCTTCGGCAATACCCAGAATCAGACCGCCCAGCATGGCGCCGGGGATGCTGCCAATACCGCCAAGTACCGCCGCTGTGAATGCCTTGAGCCCCGCCAGAAAACCGATGTAAGGGTTGACCACGCCGTAGTACATTCCTAGCAGCAGCCCTGCTACCGCGGCCAAGGCCGCGCCGATGACGAAAGTCATGGAGATGACCAGGTCGGTATTGATCCCCAGCAGGTTGGCCATGCCCCGATCCTGGGAACAGGCACGACAAGCCCGACCGAGACGCGAGCGGGAAATGAAAAGTGCCAGCGCCCCCATGCTGAGCAGCGTGACAACGAAGATGATGACCTGCATGTAGGAGAGATTGACGACGAAACCGTCGCCACCAAATTCCCAGCCTCCGGGCAGCAGATTGGGAATCGCCTTGTCCCGGGAGCCTTGTGCCAAGCGCATGTAGTTCTGCAGGAAAATCGACATGCCGATGGCGGAGATCAACGCGATCAGCCGTTTCGAGCCACGTACCGGACGATAAGCGACCCGCTC